>DVJZ01000030.1 GCA_018716385.1 Candidatus Enterenecus merdae | reverse complement strand
CACGAAGGACTCTTCGTTCCTTCTGGTGCTTCGTGTTTGTCTGCATTGTTTAATTTACAAGGTGCAATCCGCCTGCCCTACACAGGCCCTTCTGCCGCCTCCGGCGCCGCCGCCTGCCTCGCCCGCTCCCGCAGGCCCGGCTTACCAGCGCGCCGTTTGACGCTCGATTAGTATACCAAATCAAAACGGGCTTGTCAACACAAAAATACGTGTTTTTTCAAAGTTTTTTCCCGCCGCCTCGCGTTGCTTTTTTCAGCAGGCTATGATATGCTTTGCTTATTCTGGCCCGGCGGCCCATATTATATAAGGTATGCCGCCCCATCTCTTCTCCTGGAGGTGATCCTATGCCCATCCGCATCCCCGACTCTCTCCCTGCCACCAGCGTGCTGGAGAGCGAAAATATCTTCGTGATGACCGAGCATCGCGCCCTGCATCAGGATATCCGCCCCCTGAACCTGCTGATCCTGAACCTGATGCCCACCAAGATCGTCACCGAGACCCAGATCCTGCGCAAGCTGTCCAACACCCCGCTTCAAATCAACGTGCAGCTGCTCCAGACCATCAGCCACACCGCCCAGCACACCGACAGCCAGCATCTGGACGCCTTTTACACCACCTTCCGCCAGATCCAGTCCGAGCGCTTCGACGGGATGATCATCACCGGCGCGCCGGTGGAAAACCTGGACTTTGAAAACGTGGACTATTGGCACGAGCTGTGCCAGATCATGGACTGGACCCGCACCCACGTCCACTCCACCCTGCATATCTGCTGGGGAGCCCAGGCAGGACTGTATTACCACTATGGGATCCCCAAGCGTACCCTGCCCAAAAAACTCTTCGGCATCTACGAGCACGATATCATCCGCAAACGTTCTCCCCTCTTCCGGGGATTTGACGACCGCTTTTACGCCCCCCACTCCCGCTATGCCGAGGTTGCCTTGGATGATGTGCTGGCCGTGCCTGAGCTGGAGCTGCTGGCCCTCTCCCGGGAGGCGGGCATCTTCGGGGTGAAGAGCGCGGACAACCGCCGCTTCTTCGTCTTTGCCCACCCGGAATACGACCCGGACACCCTGGCCCTGGAGTATTTCCGGGATGTGGAGCGGGGGCTGGACATCCCAGTGCCCGCCCATTACTTCCCAAACGACGACCCCAGTCAACCCCCTATGGTGACCTGGCGTTCCGCCGGCCAGCTGCTGTACACCAACTGGCTCAACTACTATGTCTACCAGACCACACCTTACGACCCAAGGGAGATCTCCAATGAAGCCTGACTTTGAAACCATCCGCGACAATGCGGAGATCCGCACCTACATCACCCAGGCCGACGCGTCCCTGCTGGCCCTGGGCTATACAGAGCACTCCTTCCCCCATGTGATGCGCTGCGCCCACGCCGCCGCCGACCTGCTCACCCGCCTGGGGTATGACCAGCGGCAAGTGGAGCTGGCCCGGGTGGCCGGCTATATGCACGACATCGGCAACGTGGTCAACCGGGTAGATCACGCCCAGAGTGGCGCGGTGATGGCCTTCCGCATCCTGGATAAGATGGGCATGGCCCCGGAGGACGTGGCGGTGGTGGTCACCGCCATCGGCAATCACGACGAGGGCACCGCCTGCCCTGTCAACGCGGTGGCCGCCGCCCTCATCCTGGCCGACAAGTCCGACGTGCGCCGCAGCCGGGTGCGCAACCGGGCCACCATCAGCTTTGACATCCACGACCGAGTCAACTACGCCGTGGAGCGCTCCGAGCTCAAGCTGGACACCGAGGCCAAGACCCTCACCCTGGAGCTGACCATTGACATCGGCATCTCTTCGGTCATGGACTACTTCGAGATCTTCATGGGCCGGATGCTGCTGTGCCGTAAGGCCGCGGAGTTCTTCGGCCTAAAGTTCCGCATGACCATCAACGGATCGGCGGTGCTTTGAGATGCTGCAAGTGACCCATCTGCGCCTGGAGGTCGGCGACGGCCCGGACCAACTGCGCCACAAAACCGCCCAGGCCCTGGGCGTTCCCCCGGAGGAGATCCTGGAACTGACTCTCACCCGCCAGTCCATCGACGCCCGGAAGAAACAGGATGTGCACCTGGTGTGCGCGGTCAAAGCACACCTCAAGGACGAGGGGCGCATCCTGGCCCGCGGTTTCAAACATGTATCTTTGCTGGAGGAGCATCCCTATGCCCTTCCCCTCGTCCGGCGTGCCTTCCCCCTGCCCCCCGTGGTGGTGGGCATGGGCCCGGCCGGCCTGTTCGCCGCCCTCACCCTGGCCCGGGCCGGCCTGCGCCCCATCGTGCTGGAGCGGGGTCGCAGCGTAGACGAGCGGGCGGCCGACGTGGCCCACTTCTGGCACACCGGCCAGCTGTCTACCAGCTCCAACGTGCAGTTTGGCGAGGGCGGGGCGGGCACCTTCTCCGACGGCAAGCTCACCACCGGTACCCGCGACCCCCGCATCGCCCATGTGTTCTCCACCTTGGTTGCCCACGGCGCGCCGGCGGATATCCAGTGGTCCCACCGGCCCCACATCGGCACCGACGTGCTGCGGCAGGTGGTCAAGTCCCTGCGGGGCGAGCTGCTCTCCCTGGGGGCCGACCTGCGCTTTGAGCACCAGCTCTGGGGACTGCGCTCCAGCGGCGGTCGGCTGGCCGCCCTCACCATCATGACCGAGGCCGGCCCCTACGAGCTGCCCTGTGACGCGCTCATTCTCGCCCCCGGCCACTCCGCCCGGGACACCTTTCAGATGCTTTTTGAGGCGGAGATCCCCCTGCAGCCCAAGAACTTTGCCATCGGCGTGCGCATCGAACACAGCCAGGCCCGCATCAGCCAGGCCCAGTTCGGCCCCTGCTGGGACCGGCTGCCCGCCGCCGACTACAAGCTGGCCTGCCACCTGCCCAACGGCCGCTCCGCCTTCACCTTCTGCGTCTCCCCCGGCGGCCAAGTGGTGGCCTCTGCCAGTGATTACGGCCAGGTGGTCACCAACGGCATGAGCCTGCGCGCCCGGGCGGGGGCCAACATCAACGGCGGCCTGCTGGTGGGGGTAGAGCCCGCCGACTTCGGTGGGGATGACCCCCTGGCCGGGGTGCGCTTCCAGCAGCGATGGGAACAGGCCGCCTGGGACCTGGGCTCAGGGGGGCTGCCTCCCCGCTTCCAGGAAAACGCCCCCTGTTTCTTCGCCCCCGCCCAACGGGTGGAGGACTTCTTGGCCGGCCGCCCCTCCCAGGGCCCCGGCTCCGTACTGCCCACCTACCGCCCCGGCGTAACCTGGGGGTCGCTGGAGGGCACGCTGCCCGGCTATGTGCTGGACACCCTGCGCCAGGCCCTGCCCATCTTTGACCGGAAGCTCCACGGCTTTGCCCACCCAGACGCGGTGCTAACCGGAGTGGAAACCCGTTCCTCCTCCCCGGTGCGCATCCTCCGGGACGAGAGCTTCCAGTCCCCCGGGCTGCGAGGGCTGTACCCCTGCGGAGAGGGGGCGGGCTACGCCGGCGGCATCACCTCCGCCGCGGTGGACGGCATCCGGGTAGCTGAGGCGATGCTGGCCGCCCCAGTTTCAAAATAGGGAAGGACCTCCGGCCTGTACCGGAGGTCCTTCCTTATTTTTATAAGAGGGAATTCACTTAGGCGGGCTCCTGGGAGAAGTTCCCGGTATAGAGCTGATAGTATTTCCCCCTCTTTTCCATCAGTTCGTCGTGGGTGCCCCGCTCGATGATGCGCCCCTGCTCCATGACCATGATGCAGTCGGCGTTGCGCACGGTGGACAGGCGGTGGGCGATGACAAAGGTGGTGCGACCAGTCATCAGCGCGTCCATGCCATCCTGCACCAGCTTCTCCGTGCGGGTGTCGATGGATGAGGTGGCCTCGTCCAGGATCAGCACTGGGGGATCAGCCACTGCCGCCCGGGCGATGGCCAGCAGCTGCCGCTGGCCCTGGGACAGGTTGGCCCCGTCCCCGGTGAGCATGGTGTTGTAGCCGTCGGGTAGGCGGGTGATAAAGCCGTCTGCGTTGGCCAGCTGGGCCGCGGCCATGCACTCCTCGTCGCTGGCGCTCAGGTTGCCATACCGGATGTTCTCCATGACGGTACCGGTAAACAGATGGGTGTCCTGGAGCACAATGCCCAAAGAGCGGCGCAGGTCTGGCTTCTTGATGTCGTTGATGCTGATGCCGTCATATTGGATCTTACCGTCAGCAATGTCATAAAAGCGGTTGATCAGGTTGGTGATGGTGGTCTTGCCCGCGCCGGTGGCCCCAACGAAGGCGATCTTCTGCCCCGGCTTGGCCCACAGGCTGATGTCGTGCAGCACCAGCTTGCCCTCGTCATAGCCAAAGTCCACGCGGTCGAAAACCACGCCGCCCTGCAGCCTGGTATAGGCCTCTCCCGCTGCCCCGCGGGGATTCTTCCAGGCCCAGACATTGGTGCGCTCGGAGGTCTCGATATACTGGCCCTGGGCGTTCTCCTTGACGTCCACCAGTTCCACAACCCCCTCGTCCGTCTCCGGGGCCTGGTCCATCAGGTCAAAGACCCGCTGGGCCCCGGCGGCGGCGGTGACCACGAAGTTCACCTGCTGGCTCACCTGGGTGATGGGGTTGGTAAAGCTCTTGTTCAGCCCCACAAAGGTGACCACCGTGCCTATGGTCGCGCCGGCCATCCCGTTGATGGCCAGGACGGCCCCCACAATGGCCACCACAGCATAGCTGAGCCAGCCGATGTTGGCATTGATGGGCATGAGCAAATTGGCGTAGCGGTTGGCCTTGTCGGCGCTGTCCCGGAGGGCCTCGTTCACCTGGTGGAATTCCGCCTGGGCCGCTTCCTCATGGCAGAACACCTTGACCACCTTCTGCCCGTCCAGCATCTCCTCGATGAAGCCGTCCACCACCCCCAGATCCCGCTGCTGCCTCACATAGTATTTTCCGGACAGTCTGGAAAAGCTGCCGGTCACCAGCAGCATGATGACAGCGGTTGCCACCGAGATCACCGTGAGGGCCGGATTCAGGATGATCATGGTGACCAGCGTAGCCGTCATGGTAATCACCGAGTTGATGATCTGGGGAATGCTCTGGCTGAGCAGCTGGCGCAGGGTGTCCACATCGTTGGTATACACCGACATGATGTCGCCGTGGGCATGGGTGTCAAAGTACTTGATCGGAAGGGATTCCATCCTGGAAAACAGCTCATCCCGCAGCCGGCGCATGGTCCCCTGGCTGACGCTGACCATGATGCGGTTATAGGAGAATGCGGCAATGACGCCCACCACCATAACATCGGCCAGCTGAATCAGGTCACGGGCCAGGCCGCTGAAATCATGGAAGCCGCTGGCCAGCATGGGCTCGATATAGTCATCCACCAGAGTCTGGGGAAAGGCAGCCCCCACCACAGTAGCAATGGCGCTGACCAGGATGCAGACAATGACCAGGGCAAAGGGATATTTATAATAACGCAGCATATACCGGATGACCCGGCCCAGCACTCCGGTGGCCGCGGGCCTGGATGTTTTTTGATTCATGATGCGTCTTCCTCCTTTCACGCGGGCTGATCAAAGTCGCCGCCGCCCTTGACCTGGGACTCGTAGATCTCCTGGTAGATGGCGTTTGTTTTGAGCAGGTTTTCATGGGTGTCGAAGGCGTCCACCCGGCCGTTGTCCAGCACCAGGATCCGGTCGGCGTGCTCCACGCTGGAGATCCGCTGGGCGATGATGATCTTAGTGGTGCCAGGGATCTCCCGGGCGAAGGCCGAACGGATCTTGGCGTCGGTAGCCGTATCCACCGCGGAGGTGGAGTCGTCCAGGATCAGCACCTTGGGTTTTTTCAGAAGCGCCCGGGCAATGCAAAGCCGCTGCTTCTGCCCGCCGGACACGTTGGCGCCCCCCCGCTCGATGCGGGTGTGGTAGCCGTCAGGCAGGCGGTCGATGAATTCGTCGGCGCAGGCGGCCTTGCAGGCCTCCACGCACTCCTGGTCCGTGGCCTCCGGGTTGCCCCAACGCAGGTTCTCAAGGATGGTGCCCGAGAACAGGGTGTTTTTCTGAAGCACCACGGAAACCTGGTTGCGCAGCGCCTCCATATCGTACTCCCGCACGTCCCGGCCGCCCACGTACACCGAGCCGCTGTCCACGTCGTACAGCCGGCAGATCAGGTTCACCAGGCTGCTCTTGCCCGAGCCGGTGCCGCCGATGACGCCGATGGTCTGGCCGGATGCGATATGAAGGTCAATGTCGGACAAAGCGTTCTTCCCACTGCCGTGCTTGTAGGAGAAGTTCACGTGGTTGAAATCAATGCTGCCGTCGGCCACCGTCTCCACCGGGTGGGCGGGATTTTGCAGGTCAGGGGTCTCGCTGAGCACCTCGCCGATCCGCCGTACGCTGGCCAGGGACATGGTAATCATCACCACCACCATGGACAGCATCATCAAGCTCATGAGCAGCGACATGATATAGCTGAACAGGCTGGTGAGATTGCCGGTGGTCAGGCTGCCGCCCACGATGAACTGTGCGCCGAACCAGGACACGGAGATGACGCAGAAATAGATGGCGATCATCATGGCCGGGTTATTGAAGGCCAGCAGACCCTCCGCCTTGACGAACATCTTATAAAGGCCGGCGGAAGCCCTGGCGAATTTGCTGTTTTCATAGCCTTCACGGACAAACGCTTTCACCACCCGGATGGCGGACACGTTCTCCTGGACGCTGGCGTTCAGATCGTCGTACTTTTTGAACACCCGGTCAAAGATCCGCATGGTGGCCGCCATAATGGCGCCCAGTACGATGACCAGGAAGGCCACAGCGATGAGAAACATCATGCTCAGCCTGGCGCTGATCATCAGGCACATGGCAAAGCTGAAGATCAGGTTCAGCGGCGCACGCACCGCCACCCGGATGATCATCATGAAGGCGTTTTGCACATTGGTGATGTCGGTGGTCATGCGGGTAACTAAGCCGGGGACGCTGAACTTGTCAAGGTTCGAGAAGGAAAAAGTCTGAATGTTGGCGTAAATCGCCTCCCGCAGGTTGGCGGACAGTCCAGACGCCGCGCTGGCGGCAAATTTCCCGGCCAGCGCCCCAAAGACCAGGCTGAGGAAGGCCATGGCCACCATCAGGATGCCATAGCGATAGACTGCGGGGAGATTGCTGCCCTCCAACCCTTTGTCGATGATGAGGGCGGTAATCAGCGGCAGCAGGATCTCCATGACCACCTCGAGGGCGGTCAGCCCGATGCACAGGAATGTGTCCCGCTTGTAACCCTTCAGTTGATGCAGTACTTGTCTCACGGTGTCGATACCTCCTTGTTTTCCTCTCCACCTTGCCGCGCGCCTCCGGCCTTGGCCAGATTCCACAGCATCTTTTTCTGCAGCCGGCCCAGCTCCAACAGCTCTGAGCCTGAAAACCCCTGGTAAAGCTGATCGCAGGCCTCAGAAAACGCTTGGTCGAGAAATGTTTTCAGCCGTTTCCCCTTTTCCGTCCCGAACAGCAGCTTTCTCCGGTCGTCTTGGACGCAGGGCTCCACCCGAACATAACCCTTTTCCTTCAAACGCTTGAGAATGGCGGAAAGGGCCGCCTTGGAGTGGCCAAAGTCATGATGGATCTGGGTCAGGGAGGTCCCAGATACAGAATGATCCAGGATATACAAAAGCATATGCGCCTGGGCCACGGTCAGCTCCCGGCGGGCCATCACCCGGTTTGCCAACAGCTCCAGCTGAATGCTGATTTGGCGGTTGGCATTGGCAAGGCTGGTCCTGTCCATCTCCAATGTTATTTCACCTCTCTGCCAATGGTTAGGTCCGGAACAATTCCAAGCCTCACTTTTATAGCACAGTCACGCTTGAATGTGAAATTCAAATCTGTTATTATAAATAAAAGTTTTTTATTATATATCTGCATTCTACAAATCAAAACGGATTCCTCAGGAGGCGGTTTGTTTGAATACCACACAGCTGGAATGCTTCCTCGCGGTGGCAAATCACCTGAACTTTTCCCGGGCGGCGGAGCAGCTGCGCATCACCCAGCCTGCCGTCAGCCACCAGATCAACGCTTTGGAGGACGAGCTGGGAGCAAAACTGTTTCACCGCACCAGCAAGAGCGTACATCTGACCCAGGCGGGGCACCTGTTTTTACAGTATGCCGACGACATCCTCAAGCTGACGGCTGTCTCAAAAGCCAGACTCAAAAAGAGCCAGGCAGACTTTCCCCAGCGCTTTGGCATCGGCTGCCGCAATTTCCTGGAGCTGCGCTTTCTGCGCGGGGCCATGGATCGAATGCGTCTGGAGATGCCGCAAGTTGTACCCATGCTCCGGATGATTCCATTCGCCTCGCTGGACAACCTCTTACATGAGGGGGACATCCAGGTCTTGCTCACCCTGCGGGATACCGCCCCCGCCAAGGCGGTCTATCAGGAGCTTGTCCGCTGCCCCATTGTGTGTGTCTGTGGCCAGGATCACCCCTTTGCCCCCCGCGCCCAGCTCACAATGCGGCAGCTGCGGGAGGGCGGCCAGATCGCGATTTGTCCGCCCTCCTTCTATCCCCCCGCGCTCTTCTCCATCCACACCCAGGTCGTCACTGGGCGCAATCCAGAACGAATCCTATTTTGCGATAACCTGGACGTGGTCTTCGCCCTGGTCCAGGCAAACTATGCCTTTGCCCTCACCATCGACCTACCCGCCGCCCGGCTGCCTGGCCTGCGGTATATCCCTCTGCCGGAGTTTGCCCCCCTGTCCTACGGCGCGGCCCATCTGCCTGGGAAAAAAACCTCCGCCTTACGGCAGTTCCTGGCCATCGCCCAATCCTTCGCCTCCGGAGCCGGCCAGGAGCTCCCCGCCACCATTTCATGAGCGCCTGCGACAGCAAGAAGGGCAGGAACACCCTGACGATGCTGCCGTGGTGCGAGCTCTAAAGGCCTGCCGCCCCAACCGTAACGGTGGTCCCACACTCCTTGCCCTTGCAGGGCATCGCCCAGAGATTAAAGTTTTGGCATAAACGCAATCAAGAGAAAGGCGCTAACAGCGGTCGAAGCAAAAAAGAAGGACATCCTATAGGATGTCCTTCTTTTTTGCAGGGCGATTAAAACTGATTTTTATGAATTGGTTCAACCGGCATTCTGGCCGGTGGTTCATTTGTGCTGTACAAGCGTTTTGCCACAGGCAAAGCCTCGGCACAGACAAAATTCGTTTCTGCTAAACATTTTGAGTCAAAGTGGTGGAAGCGGCCAAAGGCCGCTGAAATCCACAAGAAAAGGCAACTGCGAGAGCAGTTGCCTTTTCTTGTGGTGCGCGAGGCGGGAGTCGAACCCGCACGCCCTTGCGAGCACTGGCACCTGAAGCCAGCGAGTCTACCAATTCCACCACTCGCGCCAATTAGGCAGATTTGGCTTGATTCAGCGCAAGGGTTATAGTAGCACGAGATTCTCCCTTTGTCAAGACCTTTCTCCGCTTGACAAAAAACTTTTTTGCGCTTATAATGGATGAGCTTCTGATTCCAAAGCGCAACGCGGATGTGCTGGAACTGGTAGACTGGCTAGCTTGAGGTGCTAGTGGCTTATGGCCGTACGGGTTCGAGTCCCGTCATCCGCACCACGTCGGAGCAAGCTTTGTATCGCTTGCTCCGACACTTTTTTCACAAGTCAAAGCGCGCTCACGCCCACTGCCCCTCCTTTCCAACTGCGACCCGCTGCGCTGGGTTCGCAGTTGGTTTGCCGCCCTATGGACGGCTTTTTACATGCGGGAAAACATCGGTTTTAACCGTCCCTTCCACGTCGTCGCAGCTGTCACATGGCTCATGACGGCGTTTTCCCAAATCAAACTTCACTCCCACTGGTTTTGCCGCTCCTTCTTTCAAAATCGGACCCAATGCACCCGGCTCAGATTTTGTTGGCTGTCCTGGGGACGACTCTTTTCTCCATCGAAAAATATCAATTCTATCCGCCCTGATCAAAAAGAAAGGCATGATCAGGGATCATGCCTTTCTTTTTGATTTCGGCAGCCAAATGTACCTGAACTCTTTTTTGATTTTAAATCTCCCTATACCCAACCTTCCCATCACCTATCTAAACAGGCGTTATGTTTACAAAACCGGCTCTTTTTCCCAATGGAAAATCTGCGATACAGGGTTTCCCATTTTCAGGAATCCCTGCGATGAATCCCTCTTGTTCCAGTAGATTTCCTGCTGTGGAAAACTCTGTGGAAGTTGTGGATAACTCTCCGTATGAAAAATTACAAGCGATGTTATGGAAACAGCCTTCCCCCACCGGGCTCGCCCGGTTTTTCCCGGGTTGACGGACCATGCTCCACTGCCAGCCCCTCAGATCGATTACAGATTGTATTTTCCCAGTCCCCCTACCCCAGGCTGATGTCCAAGCTGGCCTTCCCGTTCAGATCCCACCCGGCTGTGTGCCCCGCCTGGTACTCATAGTACCCCTGACAGCCGATCATGGCCGCATTGTCCCCACACAAAGACAGGGGGGGCATCCACAGCCGAGCCCCTGCCTCCTGGCAGGCCCGGGTCAGGTCCGCCCGGATCCGGCTGTTGGCCGCCACACCGCCGGCAGTGACAATCTTATCATAACCCAGCTCTCGCGCCGCCTCCATCACCCGAGGGACCAGGGAGTCGGAAACGGCGGCTGCAAAGGAGGCCGCCAGGTCGTGGAGGTTTAGCTCCTGCCCCTTCTGCTGAGCATTGTGAATGGTGTTGAGCACCGCTGTCTTCAGCCCCGAGAAGGACATGTCCAGCGGGTGGTCCGCCACGTGGGCCCGAGGGAATACGAAAGCCTTGTCGTCCCCACCCTGGGCCATTTTGTCCATGGGCCCTCCGCCGGGATAGCCCAGGCCCAGCACCCGGGCGGTCTTGTCAAAGCACTCCCCTGCCGCATCGTCCCGGGTTCCCCCCATCACCTGGAAGCGGGTGTAGTCCTGCACGTCCACCAAGGCGGTGGTACCGCCGGAGACGCACAGGCATAGGAAGGGAGGCTCCAAGTCGGGATGGGCGATGTAGTTGGCGGCGATGTGGCCCCGGACATGGTGGACAGGGATCAGGGGCACACCCAGTCCATAGGCCACCGACTTAGCAAAGGACACCCCAACCAGCAGCGCACCGATGAGGCCGGGAGCATAGGTCACCGCCACCGCGTCAATCTCCCCCTTGGCCAGTCCCGCCTGGCGCAGCGCCTCGTCCGCCAGGCCCACGATGGCCTCTACATGCTGCCGGGATGCGATCTCGGGCACCACGCCTCCGTAGGTGGCGTGCATGTCCGCCGAGGAAGCGATCACCGAGGATAGCACCGTCCGGCCGTCCTTGACCACGGCCGCCGCCGTCTCATCACAGGAGGATTCAAAGGCAAGAATATTCATGGTAATCCCGTCCCCTTTCCCACTCTTAAAACCACGCGGCTCCCGTCCCCCGAAACCGGGGTTCTGGGCCGTGTGCATAGGGATCATAGCGGTCCTGGTTGCAGCCGAACTCCTGAAGCCGGGCGATCCGCCCAGCGCTGTCCCACACGACGAGGGAGATCCCCTCAAACGCCTCCACTCTGCCGTTGTCCATGGCGTTCCGGAATCGCCACTCCACACAGGTCTGGTCCCCCTTATGGAAGAACTGCTTGATGTCCCAAACCAGAACCTTGCCCCGGGTATTCCACTCCGCAAACCAATGCCGGATGGCCGCAGACCCGTGATACTCTGGCCCCCAACTCTCGATATAGACGGCATCCGGCGCAAACAGCGCTTCGATTCCCTCGTCTGTCCCCTTGCGCCACATCCCAAACCACAGGCGGATCTTCTCCTCCCGCTCCCCCGCCGTCACGGGAAGATTTCCTCCTCATCCTCCTCCATCCAGGCCGGAGCGGGGCGGATGGCCTCCCCCGGGCGCAAGGGAAGCTGGATATACCGCTCCATGTGGGTAGGGGAAAAGTAATCGGCGTATACGCTGCGATGCAGGGCCTCCACCTTCCGGTCATCCGTCTCCGGCCCACAATACAGGCTTTTGAAGTGGACGCCAAACAGGGCACATTCGTAGTCCAGCACCCGGAAGCCGTTGCGTTCATAGAAGCCGATGCGCCGACGGCGCAGCTCGTTCTCCGACGGGTCATCTGAGTCTGGCGCCTCCGCCTCCCCAAAGAGCTGGCCATAGCGCTGGGCCAGCAAGGGCAGCGCCTGGGCCCCAATCCCGCCGTTGCGCTTGCCCCGCAGCACGCCCAAATATTCCAGCAGCGCCCCGTTTCGCTCCCGGGGCAGCCACATCATGGCGTAACCCAGAGCCCCTCCCCCGTCGTCGGTGAGCAGCAGCGGGTCGTACTGCCCCATCCCCATTAACCGCAGCATGGCCCGCAGAGGCTTGAGCTCCGCCTTGGGAAAGTCAAAGACCATCTCGGTCTCATACAGGTTGGTCAGTTCCCTCTCGTTGAGCAGCTTTACTTTCATAGTCCAACTCCAATGTCATCAAAATCGCGTCCTCTTTGGGATCGTCGTAATAGTCCTTGCGTCTCCCCGCCGCCCGGAAGCCGTGCTTCTCATACAGCCGCAGGGCCGGCAGGTTGGAGGCGCGCACCTCCAGGGTGAGGAAGGCCAGTCTGCCCCGCCCCAGGCCAATCAGGCCGGCCACCAGCGCGTCGGCCACCCCCTGGCGGCGGAAGGCCGGGGCCACCGCCACGTTGTTGACATAGCCCTCGTCCAGCACCGCCCGTGCCCCGGCATAGCCCAGCACCGTGCCGTCCTCCCCCTGCGCCACCAGGAACAGGGCCCCACCGCCCTCCATCTCAGCCCGCAGCTGCCCCTCGCTCCAGGGGTGGGAAAAGCAAACCCGCTCCAGCGCGGCCACCTGGGGGATGTGCTCGGTGTCCAAGGCGGTCAGACGGTATCTCATGCCCATCCTCCCTCCTCCCTCTGGATGACCGGGCTGGTGGTCCACTCCGTCCCACAGGGCAGGGGCCGCCGCCTGCACAGGTTGTAAAAGTCGGTGCAACGGGCCTCCAGCTCAAACAGGGGGACGCCTTTACCATGGGCAGGCTTGGTGATCACCGGCGTCCCGCCTCCCAGCTGCCGCAGCACCGCCAGGCCCGTCCGGTTGGCCCCCAGCACCCGCAGATAGGGCGGCCCGTCCGGCCGGTCCGAAGCTCTCAGCCCCAGGCAGGCCCACAGCACCGCCCGGCGGATCCGGGCATGGGCATAGCGCTTGGTCTTGGCCAACCGGTACAGCTCCTCCAAGCCCACCGCCTGCCGGGCCGCCCGGTATAGCCGGTGGGCCAGTCCTTCCCCGCAGTCGGGCAGGGCGGCGAAATCCTCCGGCCCCAGCGCCCGCAGACGGGTCAGGACGCCCCGCTCATTGTACCCCAGCCCCGCCGGGTTGTCCATGGACAGCTCCCCCCGGTGGATGCGCTCCCGCAGGTGGGAGGCGGAGGGATAGTCCGGGTCATCCCCCCCGTCGTGGCCGGCCCCCAGCCGGGGCACCGCCACCACCCGAGGGGCAAAGCCCAGCCGCCGGGCCGCCCGCAGGTATTCCACCCCCAGGTTGTCATTGGGCCGTGCCAGGCACGCCGCCCCCTCCTCCCCCAACAAGACCTGGGCCGCCAGATGGCGGCAGCGGGCGAAGGGCAGCCCCTGGTCCAGAAAGCGGCGCAGCGCCCGCCGGTAGTCCGGACTGTCCAGCGCCTGCGCGGCCTGGCCCAAGGCATCGGCGTCTCCCGACTCGCTGCCAAAGCTGATGGCCCGTACCCCCGCCGCCTTCAGGATGTCCACCGCCCCCTGGGCAAAGGCCTCCGCCGAGGCGCACGCCCACACCGTGGGCAGCTCCAGCACCAGGTCCACCCCGCCCGCCAGAGCGGCCGCCGCCCGGCTCCACTTGTCGGTGACGGCGCAGTCCCCCCGCTGGACAAAGTTGCCGCTCATGGCCGCCACCACTGCGCACCGCCCCAGGGCGCGGCGGGTCTGATCGATGTGCCGGCGGTGTCCGGCGTGAAACGGGTTGTACTCCGCCACCACCCCCACAATCTCCATCCCCTGTCCGCCCCCTTACTCCCGTCCCCGGGCAAGTTCAAAACAAATGGGGAAACCCCCTTGTCCTTTTGCAAAAAATGGTCTAAAATAGTCCAGGTATTGTCCCGGTGGGCCAGTTTGCCCAGCTTCCTACATTCTATTACAAACCGGGCTCAGGCGCAATTCCCATTTTCCCATCCTCAATCTGTAATTTGTGTGAAGGAGTGTCATCCATGAAAGTACTCGTTATCAACGCCGGTAGTTCCTCTCTAAAGTATCAGCTTCTGGACACCGGCAACCAGCAGGTGCTGGCCAAGGGCCTGTGCGAGCGCATCGGCATCGACGGCAAGTTCACCTACAAAGCCCCGGGCAAGGACACCGTTGACGCGGTGGACGTCCCCATGCCCACCCATTCCGAGGCCATCCAGGCTGTGCTGGACGCCCTGGTGGACAAGGCCAACGGCGTGATCGCCTCCATGGGAGAGATCGACGCGGTGGGCCACCGGGTGGTGCACGGCGGGGAGACCTTTGCCGGCTCCGTGCGCATCGACGACCGGGTGATGGCCGCCCTGGAGGCGTGCATCCCCCTGGCCCCCCTGCACAACCCCGCCAACATCACCGGCATCCGGGCCTGCCAGGCGGTGCTGGGCCCCGGCGTGCCCCAGGTTGCCGTGTTTGACACCGCCTTCCACCAGACCATGCCCCCCGTGGCCTACACCTATCCCCTGCCCTACGAGTACTATGAGAAGGACAAGGTCCGCCGCTACGGCTTCCACGGCACCTCCCACAAGTATGTGTCCCAGCGGGCTGCCGCCATGCTGGGCAAGCCCCTGGAGTCCTTGAAGCTCATCTCCTGCCACCTGGGCAACGGTTCCTCCGTCACCGCCATCGACGGCGGCAAGAGCGTGGACACCTCCATGGGCTTCACCCCCCTGGCCGGCCTGCCCATGGGCACCCGCTCCGGCGACCTGGACGCGGGCATCCTGGAGTACCTGATGGGCCGGTACAACCTGGACATCGGGGAGATGCTGGACATCCTGAACAAGAAGTCAGGCGTGCTGGGCGTATCCGGCGTGTCCTCCGACTTCCGGGACCTGGGCCAGGCCGGGGAGCAGGGCAACCGGCGGGCCGCCCTGGCGGTGGATCTGTTCAACTACGGGGTAAAGAAGTACATTGGGGCCTACGCCGCCGCCATGGGCGGGGTGGACGCCGTCATCTTCACCGCCGGCGTGGGAGAGAACTCCCCTGAGCAGCGGCTGGCCATCGCCTCCGACTTGGAGTTCATGGGCCTGAAGATGGACCCGGCGGCCAACAACGTCCGGGGCAAGGAGACCGTCATCTCCACCCCCGACTCCAAGGTCAAAGCGCTGCTCATCCCCACCAACGAGGAACTGATGATCGCCCTGGACACTGCCGCGCTGGCCTGACCCTGCACGCGGCACAAGACCGGCGGCCCCATGGGCCGCCGGTCTTGTCTATATCTCCCGGCGTTCGCGCCGGCAGGGATGAAAAGATTGGAGTCTGCTTCCAGCCACAGAGCATGCATGGACGGGCGCACTACTCGGCCCGCAAGCCTGCAAGCCCAGCCAGCGCGCTGGGGCCGGCCGTAAGTCCTCCACCGGAAAGGGCTTCGCCTTCCCCGGCAGGCCTTTTCGTCTGTTATCCCATGCCTCGGGCCAGGCCGTGGATTACCAGCTCCGCCCGGCCAGGCCGCAGACGGGTGGCCAGACTGGCCAGCAGGTAGCCGGCCAGCCCGCCGGCGGTGTTGACCAGCAGGTCGTCCACGTCAAAGATCCGGTAGCTGCCCGGATAGAGAAAGTACAGCCCGGTCAGCTGGGTCAGCTCAAAGAACAGGGACAACAGGAAGCAGGCCGCCGCCGTCCGTCCCCAGCCGCAGCGGAAGTACCCCCGCAGATACACTCCAAAGGGCAGGGTCAACAACAAGTTGAGCAAGGTGGTGCGCACCGCCACTCCATCCCGGAGCATATCCCCCACGCAGGCCAGGGGGATCAGCTGGGCCGGATGACCCTCCAGGGCTGCGGCTTGGGCAGCGGTGGGCAGGGGAAAGATCACCAGGCAATAGGCGCACAAAAGGTAGCCCAACAGAGAGTAGACCACCGGCAACCGCCAGCTGCTCCACGCCCCGTATCGAACCCGATGGTGGAACAAATAGGGCAGGGTGAACAGCCCCGCCGCCAGGGGAAAGAGGGCCAGGGCCTGGCCTATGGCATATATATAACCGCGCATCTGACACACCTGCCTTTCCTGTACTGACCACAGGATAGCAGAAGAGGGTCAAGAAAGGCTGATGAAAAGATTAAGAAACTGCCAAGATTTTCGCCTGTGCCTGAGCCCGCACCGGTGATTGCCTCTTGCCAACCCGCGCCCCATCGTGTACAATGATGTAGTGTGTAAAAGTGCCAACGCCCACCGGAGAAAGGAAGTCTGACAACGATGTCCATGAAAAATCCCTATCTACAGTCCGTTTTGGACGGGCTGAAAACCCGCAACGCCCATGAGCCTGAGTTCCTCCAAGCCGTGGAGGAGGTGCTGGAGTCCCTGGAGCCTGTGGTGGACTCCGATCCCCGCTATGAACGGCAGAACATCATCGGCCGCATCGTGGAGCCCGAGCGGGTGGTGATCTTCCGGGTCCCCTGGGTGGACGACGCCGGCAAGGTGCAGGTCAACCGGGGCTACCGGGTGCAGTTCAACTCCGCCATCGGCCCCTACAAGGGCGGCCTGCGCCTGCATCCCACCGTCAATCTGTCCGTCATCAAGTTCCTGGGCTTTGAGCAGATCTTCAAAAACGCCTTGACCACCCTCCCCATGGGCGGGGGCAAGGGGGGCGCTGATTTCGATCCCAAGGGCAAATCGGACGGGGAGGTCATGCGGTTCTGCCAGTCCTTCATGAGCGAGCTGTACCGCCACATCGGGCCGGACACCGACGTGCCCGCCGGCGACATCGGCGTGGGCGCCCGGGAGATCGGCTTCCTGTTCGGCCAGTACAAGAAGATCCGCAACGAGTGGGCCGGCGTACTTACCGGAAAGGGGCTCAGCTACGGCGGGTCGCTGGCCCGCACCGAGGCCACCGGCTTTGGCCTGTGCTACTTTGCCGACGCCCAGCTGCGGGACAACGGCCAGTCCTTCCAGGGCAAGCGGGTGGTCATCTCCGGGTCTGGCAACGTGGCCATCTATGCCAACCAGAAGTGTACCCAACTGGGGGGCAAGGTGATTGCCATGAGCGACTCCAACGGCTACATCGTGGACGAAAACGGCATCGACTACCAGGTGATCCAGCAGATCAAGGAGGTCCGCCGGGAGCGGATCAAGGCCTACCTGGACCAGGTGCCCACCGCCCGGTATGTGGAGGGCTGCGCCGGCATCTGGAGTGTGCCCTGTGACATCGCCCTGCCCTGCGCCACCCAGAACGAGCTGGACGAGACGGCGGCCAAGGCCCTGATCTCCAACGGCTGCATTGGTGTGTTTGAGGGAGCCAATATGCCCTGCACCCCCGAAGCGGTGGCCGCCATCAAGGGTGCGGGGCTGATGTTCGCCCCTGCCAAGGCGTCCAATGCCGGCGGCGTGGCCACCTCGGGACTGGAGATGAGCCAGAACTCCGGGCGTATCAGCTGGAGTTTTGAAGAGGTGGATGCCAAGCTCAAGGGTATCATGGAGGGCATCTATCAGGCCTGCGCCGATGCCGCCCAGCAGTATGGCAAGAAGGGAGATATCCAGGCTGGGGCCAACATCGCCGGGTTCCTAAAGGTGGCCGACGCCATGCTGTGGCAGGGTGTGTGTTGACACTTCCCTCACCCTTTTACTCCGCGCCGCCGGGCACTCCCGGCGGGCGCAGCTGCGTCGGCCACCTTCCCCGCCGCAAATGCGGCGCAACAAGCGTTTTGCCTCAGGCAAAACCTTGGCGCAGGGCGGATCCACTCCGCCCGAGCAGATTGATCCCACAGGGTTCCCGCACGGCTGCGCCGGGCGGGAGGGCCGACGCCATGCTGTGGCAGGGTGTGTGCTGATCCCTGATCCTAACAGCAAGCTCAGCCCCGTCGGATGCTTTCCGGCGGGGCTGCTTCTTTCTCTTTTCATTTTTCCAAATCCGTGGTATTCTGTTGCCGTTCGTTGAAAGGAGGTAGTCCCATGCGCCGCAGTACCCTCGTCCCCTTCCTCGCCGTGGAAGGAGCCCTCTACTCCGCCTTCCTCTACCTGGATTGGACGGCCGACCCCAGCGGCCTGTCCCTCTGGCTGAAATATGCCGGCATCCTGCTGTGTCTCCTGTTCTCCTGCCTGGGCGCCCTCCGGGGCGGCGACCGCCTGGTCCCCCCTGCCCTGGCCCTCACCGCTCTGGCGGACTGGTTCCTGCTGGTGCTGGGCGAGCAATACCTGCTGGGGGTGGCCCTCTTTCTTGTGGTGCAGATCCTCTATCTGCTTCGGCTGCGTCGGGCGGTGGGAGCCATCCTGCTCTGGCTGCGTTTGCCCCTCACCCTGGCCTTCCTGGCCGAGGTGGTCATCCTGCTGGAGCTGCCCGCCGAGCTGGAGCTGTTGTGCGCGCTGTACTTTGCTCAGCTGCTGGTCAACACTGCCCAGGCTTGGTCCCTGCCGGGCTCTACTTGGCGGCGCTTTGCCCTGGGCCTGACCCTGTTTGTGGCCTGTGATGTGTGCGTGGGGCTGTTCAACCTCCCCCAGCTGATCCCCGCCAGCCTGCATGACTTCGCCCGGGTGGGCATGTGGCTGTTCTATCTGCCCTCCCAGGTCTTGATCGCCCTATCCGCATTTCCCGAAACAAAGGAGTCCTCCCAATGAAACCCGTCTCCCCCCGCAAACCCTCCCGGCTGCTGAGCGTCCTACTGGCCCTCACCACCGCCGCGGTGCTACTGGCCGGAGCCATCGCCGTGCCCATCCTGTACCGGCCCTTCTACTACCTCCAGATCAATGCCCTGGACCTGCCCGAACGCACGGATCTGAGCCAGCAGGAGATCCGCGACGCCTTCGACCAGGTGATGGACTACTGCACCGGCGTGTCCGACACCTTTTCCACTGGGGTGCTGCGCTGGTCGGACAGCGGCCGGGATCACTTTGCCGACGTGCGGGGCCTGTTCCTGCTGGACCTTCAGGTGCTGATGGAGGCGGCTTTGCTATTGATCATCCTGCTGCTGGCAGGCCGGATCACCGGACGTAGGGCCGCCCCCCTGCTGGGCAGGGGCCCCGCCTTCTGGGCGGGCGCGGGGCTGGGCGGGGTGTTCTTGCTGCTGGGTGGGCTGGCCGCCCTGGACTTCAACCGTGCTTTTACTCTCTTCCACGCCGTCTTTTTCCCCGGCAAAGACAACTGGATCTTCGATCCCGATGCCGACCAGATCATCACCATCCTGCCTCAGGAGTTCTTCCGCAACTGCGCCCTGCTCATCCTGGTCGTCCTGGTGGCCGGCTGCGCCCTCTTGATCGTCTGGGATCTGCTACGGGGGAGAAAGGATGGCCGCCAGCTCTAAGCCAATCCCTTTATGCCAAAAACCAAGCCCCCCGGCCATTTCGGCCGGAGGGCTTTCGTCGCTACACAGCACTCCCGTGCTGCTGCATTGATTTGCAGCGGCTCAATTCACACCGCCACGTTGTCTACAAAGCGCATCAGGATGACCGCCAGCTGGGCCCGGATGGCGCTGCCCTGGGGGTTCACCTGGTTGTTGGACCCCTGGATCAGACCCGCGCCGTTGGCCCAGGACAGGGCGCCGGCAGACCAGCTGGACACGCTGCCCGCGTCGGCAAAGCCGGACAGGTCGCCGCTGGCCGTCACGTCATACCC
>DVJZ01000029.1 GCA_018716385.1 Candidatus Enterenecus merdae | reverse complement strand
CACGATAGCCGTTGTACGCCTCGTATTTCAGCACCTTCTTGCAGTAGCTGTCAAAGGCGTGCTGCTTGTGCTCGTAGTGGCGGTCAGGTTTCAAGTTCTCACCTCCCTTCGTGCCGGGAGGCAGTTCTTTTTCCCCTTTCACCCACTACTGTTGCGGCAGGTGTGCTTTTTGGCTGAAGTTGGGACTACACTCGATCAACGCCTCTCTGGACATCCCATCCATCTGTCTGTGTTCCAAGAGGCCCGCCTCCTCATCCATTCGGCAAGGAAGAGCTGTGCCGGGCCGGGGTGGGCAGATAGCGGCAGGCACCTACCTGGGCAGGAGCATATACAAAAGCGCGTCTGCGACATGAGAGGCAAGGCTCTATGCCGCAGACGCGCTTTTGCCGGTGCGTTGCATCAAGGCAGCTGTTAACCAGAGAGATCCCCAACCGCTCATCCCCGCTCACCTACAGATTGGCACCGGATATCCTTCTCCCCGTCTGGGTTGGACATGCAGAAATAGAAGTCGTACTCCTCCAAATTCCGCCAGGTATCCATGCCGAAGTATTGCTCGTAGAGGCTGAAGGGGATGACCACAGAATATTCCGTCCCTGGGGACAGGCTGATGCCAGGATTTCCCGATGCTCGGAGCACCGGGTTGGCCAACGCCACCAGCCCAAACTCTGCCGTGGCGTAATTGTCGATGCCGTGCAGCCAAAACCCAGCCAAGTTGACCCCAGGGGCCTGGCTGTCCTCATTAAAGAGGGTGACATACACCACCGCCACCTTGTCTGGCAGGGAGGTGAG
Organism: Candidatus Enterenecus merdae; assembly: GCA_018716385.1. Lineage (GTDB taxonomy): Bacteria > Bacillota > Clostridia > Oscillospirales > Oscillospiraceae > Enterenecus > Enterenecus merdae. The sequence goes on along the minus strand of DVJZ01000029.1, from coordinate 89,587 downwards.
ATCCGCTTCTGACGCAGAGATCTGCTCTAGAAACTCCGGCAGGTCCAAAATGGCGAAGTCATCCACCCGGACGCTGTACCCCCCGGCGTTCATCCCATACTTGGTGCCGCTGTCCCCAATGGGCACAATCTCCCCCATGGGATACGTATCCCGCACCTGTGCATACAGGCTGCCGTAAAAGTCGTTGAGCGTGGTATACCGCCAGGCCCACCCTCCGGCCAGCAGCAGGATCGCGGCCAGGAGCAAAAACCGCTTTGCCTTTTTGCTCATGACGCTACCCTCCGTTCCACCTTCCCCTCGTAGATGTGGAACATCTCGTCGGACAGGGCCTCCAAAATCGATGCGTCATGGCAGGACAGCACCAGCAGCGACCCCCGGTCCCGCTCCCGGCGCAGCAGGGCGCAGATTTGTTTCACACCCTTGTCATCCAAGGCGTTCGTAGGCTCGTCCACCAGAATGAGCTCTGGCTGCTCCATAATGGCCGCCGCCACCCCCAGGCGCTGCTTCATACCCAGGGAGTACTTGCGGTACTTCCGCCGGTCATCTGGGTCCAGCCCCACATCTCGGAGGGCCTGCCGGATGTCTTTCACTGATATCCGATTTTGGATTTTGGCCAGCAATTCTAGGTTCTTCAATCCTGTGTGTCCGGGAAGAAAGGCGGGATTTTCCAGCAGCAGACCCATGGAGGGTGGGAAATCCATGTCCCGGCCCAGCTGCCGCCCGTCAATCCACACCTGGCCGGAGGTAGGGCGGATCAGCCCTGCCATCAGCCGCATGAGCATGGTCTTACCTGAGCCGTTGGGCCCCTGGAGCCCGTAGATCCTTCCCCCTTGCAGGGTCAGGTTCACGTCGTCCAGGATGAGGGCCTTGCGGATATATTTGCTGGCGTGTTTGATGTGCAGTTCCATATTCTATTCCTCCAGCCCTAACATATCGGTGTATTTGAACTTGAGGCAGCCCACCCCGGCGCTAAGCAGGATGATCCCCCCTGCAACGAGAGCCGCCATGCCCGGGGAAATCCCCCCCGGAAGGAGCAGCCCGCTGCGGATGACCATGGCGCCGGTGCCCGGGATCCACGGGAGATTGCAATATACCGCCAACACTAGCACTGCCAGGGAGGCGACGAAGCTCAGGATGGGCTTGAGCAGCAGACACAGGGTCATCTGCACCATGCTCAGGGCCATGAGGGTCATCAAGGGCAGCAGTACTGCCGCAATCACCCCCTGCCCCGGGGTGAGCAGGGCCGTCTCGGTCATCAGCTCTGAAAAGTTGATCTCCAGGATCTCCGGCGTACTCTGGGCGGACGCCTGACCGCCGGACAGCAGGGTGAACACCAGCACAGCGGCGCAGATCAAGGTCATATATAGCCCGCAGCTGCACAGGTTCCAGACGCACTTGGACAAGTACCAGCCCCGACGGTTTCCGCTGCGGAAGATGATTTGCTGCCCCGCCTGGGTCAGGTCAGAGAGCAGGTAGTCCAGGTTGAGCAGCAGGCAGCCCGCCATGGCTAGCGCCCAGAAGGTAGGCAGGGCCAGCACCAGCTCCGAGCTAGCGTTCATAGGCATTGCCCCTTTGAAACAATAGAGCATGTAGTCCATCCAAGTGCCGGGGGCGGCTGTCAGCACCGCCCCGCTGCGGCAGGCGATGCAGGGGAACAGGACCAGCGCGGGAACCAGGAGATACCGCCAGCGCACCAGGCCGCACCCCAGGTCGTGGCGCAGCAGCTTAAGCCAACTCATGACGGACCACCTGCCAGTATCCGATCCCGAAGCCCACCGCCGCCAGGAGCAGGAACGCGGCCATCACAGCCCATTCCGGATTGGGATGCCCGGGCACAGACGCCGCCAGCTGGAGGGGGGACAGCTCCAGGTTCCAGCCGTATCTGTCCCGTATGGCCGCAATGGCGGCATCCAGCACCAGAAGCAGCGCGAAGGGGGTTAGGATGGTCATTACCTGGAGCCGGAGCCAGGTCCCCACCACAAAGCACAGCCCCGCCGCCGCACCTCCAAGGAGAAAGTCTATACCGCACCAGAGCAGGGCGTAGACCCACGGTGCTGTGAAATACAGCTCGGACAGGGCATAGCCGTCCCCAATCTGGAGCATATTCAAAATGTGCGGCAGCTCATAGGGGCAGAACATGGCGTTGACCAGCAGGTTGAACAGCACTGGCACCGCCACCGCCAGCCCGCCGCTGACAAAGACCGCCGTATATTTCGCCAGATAGAAGGTGCTGCGTCCCGTGCGAATGATTAGTTGGTTGTACAGCCCGCCTCGGCGTTCCTGGAGATAGGACCAGCCGAAGGGCATGGCCGCCAGCACGGGCCACACCAGATAGAACAGCGTTTTTCCGTAGCTCATCCCGTTCACCGGCATCCACAGAAAGAACAGGGAAAATCCCCAGGGGGAGCGCGATCCTCCGGTATGGTCCTCCGCCAGGACGGAGGCGCGCAGCTCCTCCGCCACAGCCAGATTCTCCACCACATTGATCAGTGTGATCCCGCATCCGATGGCCAGAGCGGCATAGAACATGGGGTTGTGCAGGGCTTTCCACAGCTCTGTTTTCAATCCTCCCCTCATGTGCCGCCCCCTCCTATCCCCTTCAGGTCCAGCCGGGTGAGCGCCCCCTCATAGACCACGAGGTACAAATCCTCCAGGCTCACATTCCCGCCCTGCTGAAGATCGTGGACCCAGAAGCCCAGGGTGAAGCTCTGGCGCTCCCCGTCCTCCAGGCGATAGGCCAGGCGGTGCTCTCCCTGCTGCGCTCTTGCGCTGAAATAGCCTAAGGCGCAGTCCGACTGTGTCTCCCCGGCCAGCTCCTGGAGCCCCAGAAGCCGGTCTGCGCGGAACACATAGGGATCGTCAAACTCCCCCAGGGAGGTGCCTAAGGCGTCCCGGTCCCGACGGGTATAGGATTGCGCCCCCTGGCTGGTCACGGTAAGCTCAGCCAGCACCAGGTACAGTCCGGGCAGCAGCTGTCCGTTCTCGCTGATGAAGTCCGGATATTCCAGGATCATCCGTTGCCCCTCCTCGTCCAGTACCTCCACGGTGGGCCAGGTCTCAAAGTTCCCCTCCGGCAGCCCGCTCACATTCTCCAGCACCTCGATCCCCTGGATAGTGCAGGAGAGCTGGCCGGACTTCACGCCCGCTCTCCGGAGGAACGTCCGGGGAAAGTCGTTTACCGCCAACGATTCCGGTCGCTCCCAGTCCGCCTGCCCGGACACATAGGGGTCAGGTTGGGGATCCGTCCGGGGCGGCCCGCCCAGCTGCTCTGGCAGGAGTTGGCACCCCGCCAGGGTGGAAAGCAGGCATACCGCCAGAAGCAGGGCGCGTTTGTTTGATCGATTTCTTTTGACTTTCATAGGACACCTCATGCGTGAGTCGCTCGCTTTCGCCCATCCGACCGATGCGGTAGCGAAAGCGAGCGACCGTGAATGGTTCAAACCGTGGAACCAGCCGTTCCCTCAGGTTGCCGGCGTATAGAAACCCACGCTATCAGGGCTCCAGGTATATTCCAGCGGAATTGTAGTGCTTGACGTTGTTGTATTGCGCATAAAGCCAAGGCCGGCATAATCGTATTGCTTCTCGTAGATTGTATTGAAGATGGAGTACTGAACACCAACTCGGCAAGTAACATAGGAGACATTTTGCCCCGACTGAAGCTGCGTACAATTGTTGGCCACGGACTGGCTGCTATTTGTCACATATCCAATCGCCCGAACTCGCACGTATGTATCCCGGCAAGTGCGCCCCCAAAAATACACGCAAGTACTGTTGTCTTTTATCCGTTTAGTCCCATATGTATAGACATTTCTTTTGATATTTACCAAGTGGCTGGTGTCTGTATTCGAGAAGGGCTAAATGGTCGCCGCTGCTGCGCAAGGCGCCACAATCGTTGCGGCCAGCACCAGGGTCATCATGGATGTCAGAATTCTCTTCTACAGTTTCCCAAATTGTCCTCCTTAGTTTTTATAGCAAGAATGAGTGGCACACGTTCCAACAGCGTCTCCATCCCTCAGCAAAGCCCCTACCTGAGAAAGCAGCTTATTCTCGGCAAAGCAGGCCGTGAATTGTAACCTATTCTCCCGGCAGGGCCTCTTTCTCAACTCATTGGACTCCCCCTTTCCAATACAGGTACACAACTGTGCTTTGATGTTCTCAGTCAGCACATCCGTGATACCGACGGTACTGAGAAAGCCCTCCCATTGATCGTCCCAGTAACCTTAAGCGTATAGGTTCGCCCTCTCACCACAGAGGCTGTACCTTTGATTGTTAGGTACGACGTGCCACTGTCAGACCAAGACCCGATTAAAGTACCGCCTCGCCACAGTGACAATGTAGCTTCAATGTCTTTCCCAAATTCACTAATGGCCGCAGAACAGTTAGCGATAGCCCCGGAAAAAGACAGTTTGGGAAAGCCTGAGTTGAGCGAGGTTGCACTGCATTCGCACTTATCGTCAGGATAGCCGTGATAGTTACAAGCAGGGGAACCATTCGTTTTTTCATTAGGCAGCACCCCTCTCTATCTCTATACTTTTATAACGCAGAAAGAGTACGTATGGGGACACTGGATGCCTGAGATCATATTATTTCGGCGAATCAACCAATTCTATGCATTCCGCTATGTGCACAATCTCCAGCTCCGATAGGTTTGAAGACAGGGAAAAGAGGATGCCAGCATCCTCGTCGATCCAGACCAAGGCATTTGATTCCTCTCCTTCGGCAGCGGGGTAGTAGTCCCCCGGATTCCCCCGGATGGAATAGGGAATGCCCGCCCCCATCGTTGCATCCAGATACGTCTGATGCCCCTCGTCCATCCAGTGGTATACAAGTACAAACCCCATCTCTCCCGCCGGGTCCTGATAGAGCAATACCCGCTCCGTCCCGGTGTCCTCAGACTGCACTTTCAGGTATCCTTCAGGCACCCAGGTAGGTCTGTAGGCGGGAAGCTGCCCGCCATGCGCCGCCCCGAAGAAGCGGTAGATGACGGAGTTTTCGTAGACCTCCCGTATCCAACGCAGAACTGCCGCGCGAGAGTTCTGATCCGCCGCCAGCCAGGCGCCCAACCCGATGAGCAGGGCCAGAATGGCCGCTGCCACCCGGCGGCCCACGGTGCGAAGCACACGCCTCCCCTTCTGCCTGCGCATCAGCTGCCGCATCTTCTCCTCAAAGTCGTTGGAAAACACGTGCTGGCAGTCCTCCGGGTTTGGAAGGGACTCCAGCAGGGCGTCCACCACCAGCGCTGCCGCTTGTTCCAGCGCCTGGTCTCTCCACTCAAACTCCCCCATGGTCATCCTCCCCTTTCTCCATTTGCTCGGCCAGCGCACACTTTGCCCGCCAAATCAGCTTTTTCACAGCAGCATGGCTAGTTTGGAAAAAGCCTGCCATCTCCCGGGGGGAGTAGCCAAAGTAAAACCGCAACAAGAGCGCCTCCCGATAGCGGGCCGGCAGCGCCGCCATGGCATCCGCCAGGCCACTGTCCCCAGGCAGGGGGATTTCCATCCCAAGGCCTTCCGCATCATAGCTGTCGGCATACCTTAATCTTTGAATACGGCAATGCGGTTATTTAGAATTGGAGGTGCGGAAATGGAATGGATGTCTTTATTATCAGTGGAGAAACTAGCAGCAGAAGAAGATGAGCCTGCAGTTTTTTTGCAGTATCCTATTGCTAATCTTTTCAGTACTTACTCAATTTCATATCATGAAGCTGGGTAGTATTTGCTTACTTTAAACGTTACCTGGAGTAACGTAACAAAGTAAAACTAGTCTTTTAAAACCTTTGCAAAAGTAATAGTATTGTTACAGCACTTTTTATTTATATGGGTGAAGGAAGGAGTTATACGTCTTTATGAAATATTATCTTGCAAATAAATCAAAGGGTATTTCAATTTTATTTGTGGCTTTTCTGTCCATATTTTGCGTGTATATTGTGTCAGCGCTGGTATCTTCCATGCTGGAAACGGCGCGGGACGCAAATGTGAACGCGGTGACATCGTTTTCCTTTGTGATGCCGCAGGACAGTGCGTTGACCATTTCGGAAGAGGATTGGACAGAGATAGAGAATATGCCGGAAGTGAGAGCCGTATATCAGGCATTCATTGAGTCTTCCTATATTGATACAATCTTAGCAAAAGCCAACAGTTTCGTAGTGTTTCTGGGAGAGGATGACCTCAATAGACTGTTCCAAGACAATCGCTATGAAATCATAGAGGGCAGATTGCCGGTGGATGGAGCCTATGAGGTCATCATGCATGAAAGGATTTTACGCAATAAGGGTCTGCAAGTTGGGGATTTCTTTGGCAGCGACTATGATGATGGGGAATCTGTTGTTGGGGGCTATCAGATTGTTGGCTCATTTCGTGGGGATGACGTGATTAGTTTCGGCACAGACAACTGTCAGGTTGACCAATATCAGGACATTGGCGTTGATGCTGATACGACGAAGTATGCCGGCGTGGTTCTGCCGCAAGGGGCCCTGGAGGAGATGAACCAGGTGCTGGATCATGTGGATTCTGAATCCATCTCGTTTCAGACCCGCTCCGACATCCAGCGCCAATACGATGAACAAATTCAAGGCATTAACTTGCTGATGGCGTTTGTGATCTTGATTGTGGCGGTGAGTATCTCCATCGCGATTGGCGCTGTGCTGAGTACCGTCTACCAAAGCCGGATGGATGAATATGGGATCCTGTTTGCCATTGGCTATCGGAAGCGGATGATTTTTGCCTCCATCTCCAAAGAGATCTTGCTGCTGCTCTTGATTTCGTGGATATTAGGGATTGGTGCCTCTGTGTTGGCTTTGGGAGGGGTGAATCAGGCCATTTTTTCCAAGATGGGCCAGAGTATTGCTTTGCTCAATGCCAATAGCTTTTTGTATACAGGGCTTGCGATCGCCGCTATGTTTGTGATTACGCTGCTTCCCATTATCAGAAAGTTTGCAAAAACTGATTTGATCACGATCATTGAAAGGAGATAAATCCAATGCTGAAAGCAGAAAATCTGTCTCTTTCCTATCAGGATGGCAGGACACGACGTCTCATTTTTTCCAATGTCTCTTTGACCGTTGAAGAAGGGGATTTTGTGGCGATTTTAGGGCCTTCCGGATCAGGGAAAAGCTCGTTGCTCTACATACTTTCTACGCTGCGGGCAGCAGATAGCGGCAGGATTTCGTTGAATGATGTGGTCATCTCAGATACAAAAAAAACATGTGAAATTCGCTATCAAAACTTTGGATTTATCTTTCAGCAGCATTTCTTGATTCCGCACCTAAGCGTTCTGGAAAATGTCATGGCCGCGGACTACCGGGTCAAGCGCCGGAAAGAGGCCATAGAACTCTTGGAGCAGCTTGGTTTAGGGGACCATATCCGAAAAAGACCGCATGAACTCTCGGGAGGGGAGCGGCAGCGGGTTGCCATTGCACGGGCTTTGGTGAAAAAACCGAGAATCATTTTTGCGGATGAACCAACCGCCTCCCTGGATGGCAAAACGGCCGGCGAAATTATAAAGCTGCTGACCGCGCATTGCAAGGACGCTTCTATTGTTTGCACAACCCATGATCCGGCTATTTTGCCAAAGACATGTAAAGTTGCACATCTGACAGATGGTAATCTGCTGCTATGAAAATAGGGGGAAGTTATGCAGAGGTGTAAGGTATTGCAGCGATCGGATGGCAAGGGGTATATTGTATTTGACAGCAATTCACTGCAGGTGTTTCAGTTTAGCGGGACATCGGATCAGCTGGGGGCTGCTTGTATCCGGGCAGTAGACAAAGCAAAACCAGCTCAGGCGGCCCTCCATGAAGATGTGAAGCGCTGTGAAACGCTAACTGTAATGTTGACTAATGCATGTAATTTAAATTGCAAATATTGTTACTTTCATTTCCATCCATCCGAAGAATTTGAGCGAATTGATACAGAGGCAATCATATCCGCTTACAAGAAGCTATTAGAACACTTTGCCGATGGAGTTGAGTATATTCAATTCTTTGGTGGGGAACCGCTTTTGCATTTTCCAGTCATACAAGAAGTTACGGAACAAATTATTTCACATGCCAAAGATACAGGCGTTTTATGTCCTCGGTTCGGAATTAATACAAATGGCCTGCTGCTGAAGAAAGAAGTTATGGACTTTTTTCAGGCACACAATTTTTTTGTGAGGATCAGCATTGACGGCACAGAGGAAAACAGTGCTATGCGGGTGAACTATCAGGATAAAGCCTCCTATTCAGAGCTGGTCAAAGTGATTAAATGGGTCAAGAATAATTATCCAGACTTTCCATCACTTTATGAAATGGTATGCCAAACTCTCTGAATATAGTGAGGGGCGGCAGCACCCCTTGCTATCGCCCTTGGTTTACCTATCAACAAAGGTAACCGGGCTGTCAACGGCGGCGCATATGCGCCGTTCATCTTGACCGCTGACTGGCTCGGCTGGCCTTGCTATCTCATTTTTTCTCGCAGTTTTGGAATTATGATTGTTAGAAAAATGATTGCTGTGACGCTTGCACCTACAATATCCGATACGGTTCCCGCATAAAAAACATTTTCTAAAGGCCAAAACATAGGGAAAATGAATACACATACGATATATAAAATTTTCCTGAAAAATGAAATGGGCATAGCAAAACGGATTTGCCCCATCGCAGTTAGACCATCAACAATCGCATACTGGACAGCTACGCCTAATAGCCCCAGCGTATATTTGCGGATGAAGGAGGCTGACAAAATGACAATGCCTGGTTCCTTTATAAAAATACGGGCAAATATCTCTGGCACTAGCTGTGCTGCGATGCAAAGAAGAAGCATATATCCGGCACAGAGGGAAAAGACATATCGGAATACCTGTTTTACTTTATCGAAGTGTCCGGCCCCGTAATGATAGCTATATAGTGTACCGCACCCCGTCGTAATTCCCTGGGCCGGATAAAATGCTAATATCATGAAACTTTGTACGACGGCGGCGCAGGAAATATATTGGTCTCCCAAAAGTTCACCGCCATATTTCCGCAACACGAAGTTCAAGGAGACAATAAGCAGATTATCAAACACCATAATGAGGAATGGCAAACTGCCAATGGTGAAGATCTGTCGCACAATTGAGCTGTCAAGCGGAGAAAAGCGCAACTGTATAGGTGCTTTATCCGAAAAAAGAAAGGACAGCACATAGAACAATACACAAAACTGCGCAATAACAGTTGCGATAGTTGTTTTTGTGTTTCTATGGTATAATAGACTTGCTAAAAAATATCAAAATCTTATCAGAGCAGGTGCTGGAATTGGAATTGCAAAATTACCATGAGATCAACCAGTACAAGGACACTCTTTTCCCCGTTGAGCTTTATCAGGTCAGTGAAACAGGTATGAATCCTTTTGGCCGGGGATTAAGGGATTTCCATTGGCATGACGAATTACAGTTTACATTTGCTGTCCGTGGTTCTTTAACCTTTCAGGTAGACGCAAAACAATATAAACTTCATGAGGGTGAGGCCGCATTTATCAACAGCGGAATCATTCATGCCGTAGTAAACCTATCCGCAGGCGGCAAATATGCCAGCTTGAATTTCCCATATAAAATTTTGTCCTTTTTCCCCGGGAGCCGAATGGAGAAAGAGTATGTCATTCCATTTATTACAGGAAACGGCCAGCCCGTGATATTGCTGCGGTCACAAACAGAATGGCAAAAATCATCTTTGGGTATTTTGAGGGAAATTCTCGAAATATGGAATAATCCTCTGATTTCCCGAAATGAATATCTCATCTCAACAAAGATTGTCACTTTATGGAATACTCTGCTGTCGAATATATTTGGCACAAGCCAAAGTTACATGGGAGTTGATACGATCCGCAGGCAAAGATTACAAACCATGCTTTCTTATATTTACGAACATTTTTCAGAGGACATCAGGTTGAGCCATATTGCCGGTGCTGTTCATATCAGTGTAAGTGAGTGCTGCCGTATCTTCCGGGAACATCTGCAAATAACGCCGTATCAATTTCTAACAGAATATAGAGTGCGTAAGAGCATAGAATTGCTTTCAGGCGATTTATCCATATCAGAAGTAGCAGGACGCTGTGGATATAATCAAGTAAGCAATTATATTGCTAAATTTAAGTCCGTTATGGATTGTACGCCAGCGCGAACGCAAACGATACGATTTGTGTCCCGTATACGGCAGTGGCAGGAATATACGAAGTTACGGCCACCTATAGAAGCGGCTCTGCTTCAAACGGCCTTTTGTGGTCTAGCAAGCCGTCAGGCAGGATTATCTCCGGCGCTGTGGAAGCAGGCGCAACAGATTATGCGGAGACGACGCACACTGTAACCTTTACGATGGAAGTTGCGGAAACCGGCGATGGGCTTTTGGTATTTACCGGACCGTCAGGAAATTCCCCTCAGCTTGACAAATTTGACATTCGTATGATAGAGAAAGCTCCTGTTAAATATACTGTCACTGCAAGTGCCGGGGAAGGCGGAACGATCAGTGACGCAGGAGAGGTGACGCTTCTAGAAGGAGATAGTAAGACCTATACGATCACACCATCTTCCGGATATGTGGTTGCGAACGTCCTTGTAAACGGAAAGCCTGTAGGCGCGGTTTCCGAGTATACGGTGTCGGAGATTGCCGGAGATATTACAATCGAGGCATCCTTTGAGTTTTCAAACTATACACAGGACAATCGATTCGTATTCCCAACAGACGCCGGGTGGACTACACTGGAAGCGGAGCATTTTACCCTCCACAATGCGGGAGCAGAAGACGAGCAGTATAAGCTTGAAATTGTAAGTGCTGATTGGGCCAGCAACGGAAAGTTTGTCAATGCCATGAATTGCGGTGATCAGATAAGCCTTCCGTATACGGCAGAGGCGGGAACGTATGAAGTGATAATTACATACAAAAGCGGCTCTATCTATAACAAAATTGAGTGGAGCGAGGAATCGGGCAAGATTACGGCGAATAGAGTAAGTGCGTCAGCATCCAGTATTACAGTGATTGGAACGAGTACGTTTAGGCTGCAAATAAATGAATCCGGTGAGGGAGTGCTGATATTCACCGCGCCGAAAGAAAATTCACCGCAGATCGATAAATTTGAAATCCGCAAACTGAGTTGATGAATGCCATACAGGGGTATATAGGTTCCATTGACACAAGGACTACCGGGCAACTTTAAAAAGTTGCCCGGTAGTCCTTGATTGAGAAAACCAACGGCCATACCCGTGGCTTCACAAAGCTTTTACTTTTGATGGCCTCAAGGGCAACATAGGCCGAGCAGAAAACAGGGTTCGTATTTGGCTCAAGTACACCAAACTAATATAATCCGAACCTTTTAACGATGAGATGGGTTCGGATTATTTATTCTCTTTGACCGCTACGAAACTATTTATTCCCGCAACCGGATAAACGTAAGTCCACCTCCAAGCCAGGAGGTCCAACTCAGAAGAAGCAGATCCGATCAACGCAAAAGGGATAACATAATAGTTCATGTTGGCATGAAATTCGTCCTTCCGCTCAAAGAGCTGAACCCGGTTTTTCCAAAATCCTCTTGGCAGACAGCCGCCCAGTCTCAGTGAATAGGCTTGCATCTTTTGCTTGCCCCTGCCCGCAAAGAGCTCCAGGCTGGCCGCTATAGCTGTGCCTCACAAGCAAAAAGTTCTTGCGTTCTGTTGGGATTGTCCTTGCTTACTTTATCATCTATAAAACTCCGTCATATCAAGGCTCTTTCAAAAAATGGTGTAGTAAGCGCCTTTCAGATTCGTAAGGCCATTGATTTTACTGGCTTTTTCGGGACTTTTCAAGACACTGCCGTGACAGATAAACAGGATCTTGATCATGCGCTGCACGCCTCCCCTCCTCAGACGGGTCAGCTCCGGAATCGCTCCAAGGCCTGGGCGTCCCGGGCCCTCTGCTCCTCCATGGCCTGCTCCAGCAGCATCTCCTTGACCTTCATCAGCCGGGTGGTGGTAGCCCGCTCATTTTCCTCCAGCTTCATGGAGATATACCGGATGGTCTGCTCCGTGTTGGGGATAACCACGTACTCCAGGGCGTTCACCCGGCGGCGGGTCTTCTCAATCTCCCGGGCCAGCAGCTGGGCGGTCTTTTCCACCTCGGCCAGGCGCAGCATGGCCGAGGACACCTGCCCCAGAGCCCGCACCGCGTCGTCCAGTTCCCCGGAGGTGTGGGCAAATCCATAGGGATAGAGATCGCCACTGTCGTCGGTGCGGGTTTTGAAGGTATAGCGGGGCACCTGGACGCTCATGATGTTCTGGAAGCTCACATCCAGCTCCACCCGCTGCTTGGGGTACATCAGCGCCTGCTCTAGTACCGGCCCGCTCATCAGGGCGGAGGCCACGGTAAATGAGCCGTGCACCCGCATCAACTCTTCCTCCACCTGTTTGCGCAGGGCCTGTACCTCCCGCACCGTGTCCAGGAAACGCTTCATCAGCTCATCCCGCTTGTCTTTGAGCAGCTTGTAACCCCGTTGGGCGGTGCGCAGCTTGCCCTTGAGGCGGGTCAGCTCCATCCGGGTGGGGTTTACCATGAGATTGGCCATCGTCGGCACCTGCCTTCCTTCCCGGGCCTCCAGCCCGCTCGCTTCCGGGGATGGACCCCCCGCGCCTCCCCGAGGGCCGGCTTACAGCTCCCGGTGGGGCAAATATCGGTCGAGGTACTCCTGCCGGATCCGCTTGAGCTCCGAGGTGGGCAGGATGGACAGCAGCTTCCAGCCCAGCTCCAGCGTCTCTTCAATGGATCGGTTCTCCTCATACCCCTGGTTGACATACTGCCGTTCAAACTCGTCGGCAAACTTGGCGTACAGCAGGTCCGTAGGGGTGAGGGCCGCCTCGCCCAGGATGGACATCAGCTCCCGGTTGTCCTTGCCGGTGGAATAGGCGGCAAAGAGCTGGTTCATGGTGTCGGCGTGATCCTCCCGGGTCTTGCCCTTGCCGATGCCCTTGTCCTTTAAGCGGGACAGGGAGGGCAGCACGTCCACCGGAGGGTGGACCCCCTGGCGGTACAGCGCCCGGGACAGGATGATCTGCCCCTCGGTGATATAGCCCGTCAGGTCAGGGATGGGGTGGGTCTTGTCGTCCTCGGGCATGGTGAGGATGGGGATCATGGTGATGGAACCCGGCTTGCCCATCTGGCGGCCCGCCCGCTCGTACATGGTGGCCAGGTCGGTGTACAGGTAGCCTGGGAAGCCCCGCCGGCCGGGCACCTCCTTCTTAGCTGCGGACACCTCCCGGAGGGCCTCAGCATAGTTGGTGATGTCGGTGAGGATGACCAGCACGTGCATATCCTTCTCAAAGGCCAGATACTCCGCGGCGGTCAGCGCCATGCGGGGGGTGGAGATGCGCTCCACGGCGGGGTCATTGGCCAGGTTGGAGAACAGCACCGTGCGGTCCATGGCCCCGGTGCGCTTGAACTCCTGGACAAAGAATTCTGACTCCTCAAAGGTGATGCCAATGGCGGCGAACACCACGGCGAAGTTGCCCGCGTCATCCCCCAACACCCGGGCCTGCCGGGCGATCTGGGCGGCCAGGTTGGCGTGGGGCAGGCCGGAACCGGAGAAGATGGGCAGCTTCTGACCCCGCACCAGGGTGTTGAGCCCGTCAATGGTGGACACCCCGGTCTGGATGAACTCGTTGGGATAGTCCCGGGCGGCGGGGTTCATGGGCAGGCCGTTGATGTCCCGGTACTCCTCGGCCAGGATCTCCGGCCCGCCGTCAATGGGCCGGCCCATGCCGTTGAACACCCGGCCCAGCATATCCCCAGACACCCCCAACTGGAGGGGATGACCCAGAAACCGCACCTTGGACTGGGCCAGGTTGATACCAGCGGCGGACTCAAACAGCTGCACCACGGCAGCGTCCCCGTTGACTTCCAGCACCTTGCCCCGGCGGATGCCTCCGTCGGGCAGCTCCACCTCCACCAGCTCGTCATAGGTGACGTTCTCCACCATCTTGACTATCATCAGCGGAGAGACAATCTCCTGGATGGTCCGATACTCCTTGATCACGGCTGCTCACCTGCCTTTTCCGTCACCTGGTTGATCTCCCGCTCCATGTCCCGGGCGATGCGCCCGTATTCCTGGTCATAGCGGTCGGCGGGGACGGATTTGGCCCGGCCGATCCGCTCCCGGCTTGGAATGGCGAAGAGCTGGGCGGCGTCCGCCCCCTGCTGAATGGCCGCCCGGCACTGCTTGTCGTAGTCCAGGATGAGGGCCAGCAGCTTCTCCTGCCGGTCATAGCTGGAGAAAGCGTCCACGTCCACAAAGGAGTTTTGCTGCAGGAAATCCTCCCGCACCATCCGGGCCGACTCCAAGGTGAGCTGGTCGGCGGGGGACAGGGAGTCCTTGCCCACCAGCTGGACGATCTCGTTGAGGCTGGCCTCGCTCTGCAGAAGGCTCATGGCCCGCTCCCGGTTCCGAAGAAACTGCTCGCCCAGGTTGCTGTCAAACCAGGGCCGCAGGGTGTCCAGATACAGGGAATAGGAGTTGAGCCAGTTGATGGCGGGGAAGTGCCGCTTGTAGGCCAGCTGGGCGTCCAGGGCCCAGAACACCTTGACGATGCGCATGGTGCCCTGGCTCACCGGCTCGGACAGGTCCCCCCCCGGGGGGGAGACCGCCCCAACTGCGGTGAGCGAGCCCTGCCGCTCCTGACTGCCCAAGCAGGCCACACTGCCCGCCCGCTCGTAGAACTGGGCCAGGCGGGAGGACAGGTAGGCGGGATAGCCCTCTTCGCCAGGCATCTCTTCCAGCCGCCCAGACATCTCCCGCAGGGCCTCGGCCCAGCGGGAGGTGGAGTCGGCGATGACCGCCACGTCATAGCCCATGTCCCGGAAGTATTCCGCGATGGTGATGCCGGTGTAGATGGACGCCTCCCGGGCGGCCACCGGCATGTCGGAGGTGTTGGCGATGAGCACCGTGCGCTTCATCAGGCTCTCCCCGGTGCGGGGGTCGGTGAGTTCGGGGAACTCCCGCAGCACGTCGGTCATCTCGTTGCCCCGCTCTCCGCAGCCGATATACACCACAATATCCACGTCCGACCACTTGGCCAGGGCATGCTGCATCACCGTCTTGCCCGAGCCGAAGGGGCCGGGAATGGCGGCGGTCCCCCCCTTGGCCACAGGGAAGAAGGTGTCCACAATCCGCTGCCCGGAGGACAGGGGCCGGCTGGGGGCGTACTTGTGCTTGTAGGGCCGGCCCACCCGCACCGGCCAGCGCTGGGTCATGGTCAGCTCCACCTGGGATCCGTCCTCCCGCTCCAGCACCGCCACCGTCTGCTTGATGTTGTACGACCCTGCGGCCGCCACCTGCCGCAGCACCCCCTCCAGACCGGGAGGGACCATAATCTTGTGGAGGACCGAGGGCGTCTCGGGCACGGTGCCGATGACATCGCCCCCCGTCACCCGGTCCCCCGCCTGGGCCACAGGGGTAAACTCCCACAGCTTTTCCAGGTCAAGGGCGGACACCTCCACCCCCCGGGGCAGGTTGTTGCCCCCCGCCTTTTTCAGGATCTCCTCCAGAGGGCGCTGGATGCCGTCGTAAATCGTTTCAATCATGCCTGGGCCCAGCTCCACGCTCATGGGAAAACCGGTGCTCACCACCTCTGCCCCAGGGCCCAGGCCCGAGGTCTCCTCATACACCTGGATGGAGGCGGAATCGCCGTTCATGGTGAGGATCTCACCGATCAGGCGCTGCGGCCCAACCCGGACCACATCGGACATATTGGCGTCTGACAAGCCGGTGGCCACCACCAGGGGGCCGGAGACCTTTACTACTTTACCCATACTGTCTACCTTTCCTTCCTGCGGTCCGTTCCCGCTCAGAGGATGTCAACCCCCACGGCCCGCTCCACCGCCGCCTTGAGGTTGCCCAGCCCAATGCCCTGCGGCCCTTCCCGCCCGGGGATGAGGATGACGGCCGGGGTGGGCACGTCCTGATAGCGGGCGATGTCCCGCTCCAGCTCCGCCGCCAGCCCCTCCGTGAGATAGATCACCCCGTAGCCCTCCTGCGCCAGGCGGTGCAGCGTGGTGCGGGCCTGCTGCGCGTCCTGCACTGGGAACACCGATAACCCCAGCGCCTGAAAGCCCAGCACGCTGTCCCGATCGCCCAGAACCGCGATGCGATAGTTGGCCATCCCCTTCGCCTCCTCAGCAATAGCTCCGGCGCAGCCGCTGCCGGATGACGCCCTCATCCAGCCCCGCCATGCGCCCGGCCAGAATGGTCCGAATGGCGGTGGCCTCCGACTGCCGGGCGTAGAGATAGCCCGCAACGGGCTCCACCCCAAAGGTCACCATGCGGGCCCCGTCAAAATAGGCGGTCACCGCGTCGTCGCACAGCCGCTCAAACTCTGTCAGCGGCCCGGCGCCGGGGGCGGCCACTGCCGCGCCCGCCGCGGCTGCCGCCGCCAGCGGTCCGCCACGAAATGCCTGGGCCAGCCTCTCCCCCTTGGCCGCGGCCAGGGCGGTCGGGGACACCTTGCCTCCTGGGATGATCACCTGCCGGAGAAACTCCCTGCCCTTTCCCAACCGGGCGGCCCGCACGGCCGCGCGCAGGTTTGCCGCGTCAATGAGCAGGGCCACATAGCCTTGTAAGAAAGCGCTGCCTGTACCCTGCGCCAGCTCGGTCAGCTGCGCGAAGTAGGCCCGGTCCAACGCCAGGTCGGCCTGCTGGGGGTCGCCGGTGGCGCCCAGTACCTCCCGGGCCCGGGCCACCCCCTGCCGGAACCGCTCCCCATAGTCCTTCAGGTTCTCCTGACGGTAGTCCGCCGCCAGCCGCGCCGGGTCATACCTGCCCCCGGGTGTCAGCAGGCGATCCTGCTCCTGGCCCAGCCCCTCCCCCTTCACCAGCACTTTGGCGTTGTGGTAGTCAAAGCGGGCCTGAAACAGCTCCAGCACCGCCTGGTCCGGCATCAGGCCGGCCAGGTCCTCCATGGTCTCCCGCTGGCGGCGCTCCAGCGCCTGCTCCAGGGCGGGGCCGGTCAGGGTAGCCAGTTCGGGATAGCCGCACTCGGTCAGCACCCGGGCCGCCGCCTCCGGGGTGGGGGCATTGAGCATCCGCTCCATGCGCTCCCGGGTGAGCAAGCCCCGCTCCATGGCCCGCACCCGCGTGGTCAGAAACGCATACTCGGTATCCCTCATGCCAACCCCCCCTTTCCCCTCATGGGAACAGCGCCGCTGCCACCGGGCCGGCCAGCCGCTCCCGGTGGGCGCGCAGCAGCGCGCCAAAACTGCAGTTGACCTCCACCGCACCGCCGCTGAGGATGAAGCCCCCCTCTATCTCCCGGGTCTCCTCCGCCAGCGTCAGCCCACCGCCACCCAGGCGCTGGTTGGCGGCCGCCACCACCGCCCGGCCCACTGCGTCCCGGTCTGCCCGGGAGAAGATCAGTTGCTCCCGCCCAGTGGAGGACGCCCCCGCCGCCAACTTGGCCAACAGGGCTACGGATTCGTCCTGGGGCAATGACCTCAGCTTTTCCAGCGCCAACTGGAAAGCCTGCTCAATGATCTGCTGCTTGGTCTGCAGTATCTGGTTTCGGCACTCCATCTGCAAGGCGCTGTCCAGGCGCTGCCGGCGCTGCTGGGCGGTGCGATGTCCCTGCTCCAGGATGGCCCGGGCCTGCCGGTCCCCCTGCATCTCACAGCTGTCCAGGATCTCCTGGGCCTGGGCCCTGGCCTGGCAGACGATCTCATCGGCCTGCGCCTTAGCGTCGCTCTGGATGCGTTGGATGATCTTTTCGATTCCGTTCATGCCCTTCCCCAGCCTTTCCAGTCAACACTCCGTCCCCTTACAGGGCATTCAGCAGCAGGATGATAGAGGCCAGCAGGGACAGGATGGCGTAGAACTCCACCACCACGCACAGGATGATGCCCTTGGACCAGTCGTCAGGCTGCTTGGCCGCCATCTGGATGGAGGAGGCGGCCACCCGGCCCTGGTAGACAGCCGAGCGGTAACCCCCGATGGCCATGGGCAGGCAGGACACCAGCACCGCCAGCCCCTGGGTGACGGTGAGCTGCTGCATCCCGCCGCCAAACACACCCATGACCAGCAGCACGAAGAACCAGATGACCAGGCCGTACAGGCCCTGAGTGCCAGGGATTACTTGCAGGATCAGGCATTTGGAAAAGTGCTCCGGGGCCTCGGACAGCAAGCCCGTGGCCGCCTCACCGGCCAGGCCGGTGCCCCGGGCAGAGCCTACGCAGCACAGCCCCACGGCCAGCCCCGCCCCCAGAAAGGCCAATGCGGTCCCTCCAAACAGTTCGATGAATTCAGCCAGCATATCGATCTTCCTCCTCAACGTCTACATATTTGGTATCAATGCGCAGGGGGCGGAAGGGAACCCCGCCGTCCTGATAAAATGTCTTGAAGAATTCCAGGCACTGCAAGCGCAGGTCGTGGACATAGCAGCCCAGCAGGTTCAGCGCGAAGTTCAGCGCGTTGCCCAACATGGCGATGATCACAAAGGCCACCACATTGCCCGTGACGCCCCCCAGGGTGTTGAACACGCTGGCGATGATGCTGCCCGACAGCATCAGGGCCATCAGCCGGGAATAGGACAGCACGTCGCCAAAGATGCCCGTCACTCCGTTGTATACCGCGCCGATCACCGCCCCCACCTTGCCAAACCCCTTGGCCGAGCGGGAAGCTCCGATGACCATCAGCACGATGCCCGCCAGCAGCACCACCGGATAGCCGGCCACATTGCCCCGGCCCAGTATCAGCAGGGCCACACCCAGGTAGATCACCCACCAGGGCAGCTCATCCAGAATGGCATCCCAGCCGCGGCCGTCCCGGAACTTCTTGACAAAGCTGACCGCCTGGCCGGTGATGATCTGGACAAAACCCAGCACCAGCGAGCCCACCAGGATGGCCATGGTGTCCTCCAGAGGGGTGAACAGGGCGGGCAGGGCAGTGAAGGAAGTGTCCGGATCCAGGATGGCTGCCAGCTGGGGCAGGAAGTCGCCGAAGAACCCTCCGGTGAGCGCCCCCACGGCGAAGGTGCTCACCCCGCACAGCAGCAGCAGCTCGGCAAAGTTGCGCAGCCCTTCTCGGGGACGCAGCCGGGCCAGGATAAAGATGCCACCCAGGATCATCAACAATCCGTAACCCATGTCGGCCATCATCATCCCATAGAACAGGATGAAGAAGGGGGCCATCAGGGGGTTTGGGTCCACCGAGCCATAGACCGGCAGGGCGTACATATTGGTCACCATGTTCATACACCGGGTGAGCGGGCCGTTGCGCAGCCGCACCGGCACCTTGGGATACTGCTCCGGGAGCGGATCTGCCAGGGCATAGGCGCAGTCATACCCCTCCAGTAGCCGCTCCAGCCGGGGCACGTCCCGGGCGGGCACCCAGCCCTCCAGCAAAAACACATCGGCCAGCTCCAGCCCCTGGGCCTTGGCCTGCTCCCGGGCGATCTCCTGGGCACACCGGTCGGCGCAGCGCTGGAGGGCCGGCCGCTGGGCCGCCAGCTCCACCAGCGTCTGGCGCGCCTGCCGGGCCTGTTCCTCCAGCCCGGCCAGCTGGTCGGCCAGCGCCCGGTCGTTGTCCGCCGCGCTCCCCGTCCAGCCCCGCAGGCTGGCCCTGGAAAATCCCAGCGCCCCCAGCGCCTCCAGGCAGGAGCCCTCCACGCTGGCATGGCACAGCAGCAGGTAGTAACGCAGATCCCGGTCGCTGCCGGCGGGGAACAGACAGCTCAGCTCGGACGCCGCCGTCAGCGCCCCCTCCAGCTCGGCCGGCGCCACCCCGGCGGGGGCAGTGCCAAAGATCCAGCTCACAACCCCGTCCCCCTCCAGCTCCAGGGGGACCCCCAAGGGAAGCCAAGGCTTTAGGGCCATCCTTTGGGCCCGCAGCTTGCCCTGCTCCGCGCCCAGCGCGGCCAGCTCCCGCTCCTGCTCCACGATCCGCTGGGCACAGGCCAACCCATCGGCATAGGCCCGCGGGTCAAAGAGCTGGTCTGCGCTGATGGCTGGGCGGAGGGTGAGCGCCCCGCCATGGGGCCGGTCATACCGCTTCAGCACGTCCAAGGCCCGCCGCAGCAGGTCGTCCTCCTGCCTGGCCCGGTCCAGCGCCTGCCCGTCCGGCTTGGTCAGGGTGGCCCACAGCTCGTCCTCCGGATCCACGTCAGGCTCGGCCACCTGGGCGCACCCCAGCCGCTGCAAGGCGTTCAGCAGCCGGTCCCGGTCCGGCCGCAGCCCCAGCAGGCCCAGCCGTTTCATCCTGACAATCGCCATCAGATTTCCCCTATCCTTTCCACAATCAGGCCGGCCGCGTGCTCCAGCCGCCCCTCCGCCTCCCGGCGCAGGCGCTGGCATTCCTCCCGATTGGCCGCCCGGGCTGCCTCGGCCTGGGCAGCGGCCTCCGCTTCCACCTGGACCAGCAGGTCGGCGATCTGCTCCTCCGCCCGGGCCTGGGCCTGATCCACCCGGCGCTGGCCCTCCTGCTGGGCGTCTGCCAAGATCCGCTTGGCCTGCGCTGCCGCCACCGTTTTCCACTTCTGGGCCTCCTGCTCGCTACGGGCCACCATCCGAACGGCGTCCAAGGACATTTTTCCACCTCTTTCCCCCAAAAATCGTCAAGTTTTTGTCAAGTTTTTCCCATCCTAATGATAAAAAATTGTACTACATCTCGTCGGGAAATGCAATCTTTTTTCGGCGCTCTTTTCCCGCAATCTTCGCCTCGCCAGCCCCCACGCCGGGGCAGATAAGGTCCTAATGCGCGTGATCCCCCGGAGCCAACCGCTCCGGGGGACCCGTCCCGCTCCGCTATGTCTCAGCCCCACCCAGGTCATCCAGGGTGGTCCAGCTTCCGTCCGTCCGGGCCCCGCCCAGGCTGACCAGCCGCTGCCGGGCCTCTTCCATGCCCGCCTGCTCCAGGGCCTGGACATAAGCCTCCTCGCCCTGCGCCGGCAGGGTAACCCACACTCGGCCAGCATACTCAGCCAGCAGCGCTGGGGTAAGCCCGGTGAGGGTCTCCGTCCCCATCACCGTCTCCTCTCCAGCCAGGATGGACAGGGTTGTCCCAGTGCCGGCCAGAGCCTGGGTCAACTGCTCCAAAAAGTCCTCCACCGGCGCGGAGCGGTCCTCCGGGCGGTTTTCCGCGGTGGCCAGCACATAGGTCTCCCCCAGGCCGGGGAAGCCGGCGCCCTCCAGCAGGATCTCGTCAAAGCCCATCTGGGCCAGCTCCACGCACAACTCGGTCAGGTAATCCCGCACCTGGTCGGAGACGGGGCTGACCCACCGGTAACCCGCAGAGTCATACCAGATGTTGCCCCCCTGGGTCATCAGCGGGCCGCCCACCCCGGCGCTGGCCAGGGCCTGATCCCGGAAGCAGGAGACCCGGGCCACCAGATAGACCTCCCCCGCCTGGGCCAGGTCGGCCACCGCCTGGGCCACCTGCCCGTCCTGGGCGTTGACCCCCAGCTCAGCCGCCCGCTCCGACTGGGAAACCCAGGCCAGCGCGCCGCTGAGCCCCTTCATCTCCACCACCAGCGCGTTGCCTCCCGCCTGGGCCACCGCCTGGGCCGCCGTGCCTTCGGCCAGCTGCTGGGGGGTGAGCTCCACCGCGCCGATCTGCTCCTGGGTGGGCGCCGATTGGCTGGGTGCGGGCGTCTGGGTGAGGACCACCACCGGGTCTGTGACCGCCTGGCCAGCCGGCTCCGGCTCCTGCATCCAGGGCAGGTTCAGCCGCACCCCGGCGTCCGTGTACTCCACATACCGTCCCAATACCACCACGAACAGGACGGATGCCACCAGCAGGAGCAGCAGTACCACCACAATGGCCTTCAGCACCAGGCTGCCCCGCCGGCGGCCCCGGTGGGAACGGTATCCTTTTGCGTATCTTCCTGTCATCCCATACACCGTCCGGCTGTTTCAGATTCTCGCATGGGGAACCGGCCCAGTCCGGACCGGCGCAACGTCCAAGTCTATCTTTTCCACCTTTCTGCCCCATGATAACACAGCCGCACCCCGGTTTCCACCCCTAATCTGATAGAAAAGACAAATTTTTCATCCCACCAGCCATTGGGTCATCAGCAGCAGGGCAAATCCGGGCAGTCCCAGCACCCCCAATACCAGCGCATTGAACAGGTTCACCCCAAGCTGCGTACCCAGCCAGCTCCCCAGGGACTGGAACGCCCACAGAAAGGCCAGCCCCACGCCTGACCGCCCCAGCAGCCGGCCCAAGGCGGCCAACGGCCGCCGGGCCAGCACCAGCACCACCAGGGCGGCAGCCGCCCCGGCCCAGACCCAGCCGCTCAACCCACGTCCCCTTTCCCAGTCTCCAGCAGCTTGATCTGTCGCACCAGGTAGGAGTGCCGGCTGCGCAAGGCGTTGATGGTGAACACACAGGCGTCCACCAGGTCCGGATCGCTCTGGGCGTTGAAGTCGGCATAGGCCTGATTGAGGCTCAACCTGGTCTGGGCCATTTCCTCCAGCAACTGCTGCCTCTGCTCCTGCTCCGGGGTGAGCAGGCGACGGCGTCTGAACTTCACCGCTTCGGCCATGATCGCACACTTCCTTTCCAAACCGCTCCCAAAGGGCTTTGCCGTAGCTTCCTACAGCACTCTATGCCCAGTCTGGACAAATATTCCAGTCCTTATACCTCACCCCTGGTTCCAGGTCTCAATGGACACTCCGGTGTAGTAGTGGGTCACGATCTCCCGCCAGTCGCTGCCCTGCTTGGCCATGGCGTTGGCCCCGTACTGGCTCATGCCCACCCCATGGCCGTACCCGGTGACGGAAAAGGTGAAATTCTCCCCCTCCTGCTCCACCTGGAAGCAGGACGAGCGCAGACCGAACAGGTTCCGGGCCGCCCCGCCGCTCATGCTCACCCCCCCAACCTCCAAGCTGGCTACCCGGCCGGAGGCGTTATAACTCACTTGCGTGATCCACTCCGACGATGCCCCGGACAGGTCCGCCTCCGGATAGCTGGCCAGCACCGTGTCCCGCAGCTGCTGGGCGCTCATGGTCACGGTGGAGTGGTAGTTGGGTACCTCCTCCCCCTCGGGGCTTGACACAGGCACCAGGTAGGACAGGCTGTTGCCCCAGACCTGGGCGGCGTCCTCGGTGGAAGCGGTGGAGGAGGAGAAGAATACCGCCTGGATGGGGCTGCCCTCATAGGTGAGCACCTGGTCGGCGGTGTCCGCCACCGCCCCGGCGATCTTCTCGGTGTAGGTCTGGGCCTGATCCCCCCAGTTCTCCTGGGCCCGCTCCGGCTCGATGTACGCTTGGCAACAGCCCGAGTCGGTGCACAGGTCCGCCCCCTCCTGGGCGTGGCTGCCCGCGGTCATCTTCCACAGGCTGTATGTCCGAGCGCACACCGCCTGGGCCCGCAGGGCCTCCTGCTCAAAGGAGGCAGGCATCTCGGCGGCCACCACCCGCCATAGGTAGTCGGCCAGGGACATCTCCTCCACCGTTCCATCCTCTTGCAGCACCCGCAGGGTCTCCCCCTCTTCCCAAGCGGGGGTAGATGAGGGGGAGGGCACCGGCGTGGGCTGGGAGGGCAGCACCGTCACCTCTTCCTCCACGCCCAGAACCATCAGCGGCAGCAGAAACAGCACTACCCCCATGGCCACCCCCATGGCAAAGGCTCTACGGGTATGCTTCCATTGCTGGGCCAGCTCCAAGGGCATCACGTCTCCTTCCCCTGCCCCCTCCGAGGCGGGCATCCTTGTCCTGCTTTCAGACATATGCGCCCCTTCTCCGGAACAGAACCGGCCGTCCCCCAGGAAACAAAACCGGCCGCCATCCCCCGAGGGGACGGCGGCCAGGAAACGGGAAGGGCCGGCGGCTCTCTCCCTGCGGATCCGTATGGCCCGCAGCCGTACGGTCTCCCCGCTGCGTGGTTCCCGGCGTCAGGCCAGTTGGATATCCTCCACCCGGAGCACCCCGTCCCGGACGGCAAAGCGCACCTCCAGCCCGGCAAAGGCGAAGCCGTACACCCGCTCCGGGTCGTCCTGATAGGCCGGGCGGGGGTCCTGGGCCAGCACCCCCTCCAGGGCAGGGCGCACTTGCTCTGGTACCCGGGCCAGCAGCCGCGGAGGAATGTCCACCTGCAGCAGAGGCCGCCCCTCCGAAGGGGCGAAGCCTTGGGTGGCCTCCGGGTGGCAGTCGGCGTAGGGAAGATAGGGCTTGATGTCGTAGATGGGGGTGCCGTCCATCAGGTCGGCCCCCGCCACGTGGAGCACAGGGCCCTGGGGGGTATCCCACTCCACCCGTTCCAGCCGGACGCAGGACAGGCCAATGGGGTTTGGCCGGAAGGGGGAGCGAGTGGCGAACACCCCCATGCGGGCGTTGCCTCCCAGCCGGGGAGGGCGTACCGTGGGCGACCAGCCAGACCGCCTGCTCTGGGAGAACTCCCACAGCAGCCACAGGTGGGAAAAGCCCTCAATGCCCCGCAAAGCCTCTGGACTGCGGTAAGCAGGGGCAAAGATGACGCTGCCACGCAGCGCCCACACCAGTCCCGCCTGGCGGGGAATGCCAAACTTAGCAGGAAAGTCAGATTGCATATGGGCGATGGGCTCCATGTATGCGCCTCCTCAAAAAGGCCCGCCGGCTCGGCCGGGCTGGCCTGGCGATCTGTCCGAGATTATACCACAGCATTCCCGAATTTCATAGTCCGGCCTCATCCCTCGGCAGGGTAGATCGCCACCCCCTGGCTGCCGTCTTGGGCGGTATACAGCGCCGTCATGCCCCTTGCGGCAATGCCGTCCGCCAACGCAGTGTCAGCCCCCGTTCTGGGCAACCTGCATCACGCGCTGGCAGCCAAGGCCTAAGCCCGCACGCTCCTGCTGCCCTCGTAGTTATCCAACTCCGCCTCGGCGCAGTCCAGGATAACGCAGTCCGCTGCGTCTCTGCTCATCCAATCAGCTGGTACATCGCGTGCGGCTGTCCGCCCAGGCGCTACCCGCTCCCCAGCCGCAGGGAGTCTGAGCGTCCACCACCTTCACCGGCGCGGCAGCCGGGCAGCATATCCAGACTGAGCAGCTGTCCCTGCTCACCGTGGAGCAGGTGGCCAAGAACATGGCGGCCATTGTGGAGACGGTCAACGAGCTGGTGCTGGGGCAGCTCCAGGCCCACTTGACACCCCTGACCTCCAGCTGGTAGGATGGAGGGGATCAGATCCCCATCCACCGGATCGGAACAGGAGGCGACGACATGACCTATGAGATTACCGGCGGCGTATTCCCCGTTGTGGTCTGCCAGCTGCTGGACGGCGAGCAGATGATCACCGAACGGAGTTCCATGGCCTGGATGAGCCCCAACATGGCCATGGAAACCCGGGGCGGCGGCCTGGGCAAGATGTTCTCCCGGGCCTTCTCCGGCGAGGGTATGTTCCAAAATATCTACACCGCCCATGGATCGGGTATGATCGCCTTTGGCTCCAGCTTCCCCGGCAAGATCGTGCCCCTCCAGATCGCTCCCGGGCAGGAGATGATCCTGCAAAAAAGCGCCTTTCTGGCCGCCCAGGCGGGCGTGGAACTGTCCATCCACTTCCAGAAAAAGCTGGGCGCCGGCTTCTTCGGGGGCGAAGGCTTCCTCATGCAGCGCCTGTCCGGCGCCGGCACCGCCTTTGTGGAGATTGACGGCGAGCTGGTGGAATACACCCTGGCCCCAGGCCAGCAGATCGTGGTGGATACGGGGAACGTGGCCGGCTTTGAGCCCACGGTGTCCATGGAGGTCCGGCAGGTACCAGGTTTGAAGAACAAGTTCCTGGGTGGGGAGGGGCTGTTTCACACCCTGCTCACCGGCCCAGGCAAGGTCTGGCTGCAAACCATGCCCATCAACGGCGTGGCCCTGGCTATCCGGCCCTTCCTGCCCACCGGAAACAGCTAAGCCAGGGGGACATGGGTGCAAAAAATCAAGGGGGTTGGGCCAGTAGGCCCACCCCCCTTGTCTTACTCTCCCGCCTTGTGAAACCGGAGCCAGCTTACACCATGCTCTTCAAATTGGGGCTGATGGTCAGCGTGGCCTCGGTGGCCGCCTGGATCTGCTCCACGGTGAACTCGGGGTTATACTCGGTCAGTACCAGCCCCTTGTCGGTGACCTCGATCACGGCCATCTCGGTGATGATCTTATTCACGCACTTGACCGCGGTATAGGGCAGGCGGCACTTCTTGAGGATCTTCGGATTGCCGCCGGCGGTGTGCTCCATGGCCACGATGACCGTCTTGGCGCCCACCAGCAGGTCCATAGCTCCGCCCATGCCGGGCATCTTCTTGCCGGGGATGAGCCAGTTGGACAGGGAGCCCTCCTCATCCACTTCCAGTCCGCCCAGTACCGTGGCGTCCACATGACCGCCCCGGATCAGGGTGAAGGAGGTGGCCGAGTCAATGAAGCAGCCGCCCGGACGCACCCCGGAGGGAGCGCCGCCCGCGTCTACGACATGGATGGGATCGGGGTTGTCGCCGGCGGGGGCGGATCCCACGGTGCCGATCTCCGCCTGCAGGGTCACATGGACGTCCTGGGGCAGATAATTGGGAACCAGGGTGGGCACGCCGATGCCCAGGTTGACCACGTCGCCGTCCTTCAGCTCTTTGGCCACGCGGGCGGCAATGAACCCTTTGATCTGAGACTTTTCCATTAATAAAGACCTCCCTCAACCACATAATCCACAAACACGCCAGAAGTGCGCACGTCCTCCGGGGCAATGGTCCCCACCTCCACAACCTGCTCGGCCTCGGCAATGACGGTGTCAGCGGCGGTGGCCATAACCATGTTGTGGTTGATGGTGGTACCCTTGTACCACACGTTGCCCTCCCGGTCGATCTTATAGCCGGCAATGATGGCAAAGTCGGCATGGAGGGGCGCCATGAGCAGATAGTCCTTGCCGTTGATGGTCTGCTTGCCCAGGCAGAGGGGGCTCTCCTCCACCACGGTGCCCACGCCGGTGGGGGTAAGTATGCCGCCCAGGCCGGCGCCGCCGGCCCGGATCATCTCGGCCAGAGAACCCTGGGGCACCAGCGTCACCTCCAGGGTGCCGTCCTGCATGTTCTGCTGGGCCACTTCCGGGTTCAGACCCACGTGGCTGGTGATCAGCCGCTTCACCTGCCGGTTGTGGATCAGCTTGGCCACCCCATAGTAGTCCTCACCCAGCGGGCCGCCGGGCTTAGACCCATCGTTGCAGATGATGGTCAGATCCTTGACTCCGCTCTGGCTCAGTGCGGTGAGGAACCGGTGGGCGCTGCCGCAACCCATGAAACCACCGGCCATAACGGTGGCTCCGCTGGGGATCAGCTTTGCCGCCTCTTCCATGCTTACGAATTTAGGCATTTTTTTGGCCTCCTCAAAAATGAATGGTTTTTAGAACTTTTATAGAGCAAGGGAGGGCGGTTCCAAATTAGGGCCCGCCCTCCCCTTGCTACCTGCATCATGGACGCGCTCTGCCACACAACAGCCGGATTGCGCCGGCCGCAGGGCAAGTTTTCATACCGCCCTTGGGGTTTGCGCTATCTTGGGCGGCCGCTTAGCTGTTCCCGTAACACCCGCCTGGAGCGGGCGCGCGGAGGACTTTAGCACTTCTCAAAGATGGTGGCCACACCCATGCCGCCGCCGATACACAGGGTGCCCAGGCCGCGCTTGGCCTCCGGCCGCTTCTGCATCTCGTGCAGCAGGGTCACGATGATCCGCGCCCCGGAGCAGCCGATGGGATGGCCGATGGAGATGGCCCCACCGTTGACGTTCACCTTGCTCATGTCAAAGCCCAGCTCGCGCCCCACGGCGATGGACTGGGCGGCAAAGGCCTCGTTGGCCTCCACCAGGTCGATGTCGGCCATGCTCAGCCCCGCCTTGGCCAGCGCCTGACGGGAGGCGGGCACCGGGCCCACGCCCATGATCTTCGGGTCCACGCCGCCCTGGCCCCAGCCCACCAGCTTGGCCATGGGCTTGAGCCCGTACTTGGCCACCGCTTCGCCGCTGGCCACGATCAGCGCCGCCGCCCCGTCGTTCAGGCCGGAGGCGTTGGCCGCCGTCACCCGCTGCACATGCTTCTTAGCGTCGGCCTGGTGCACCTGGGTGGGCTCAAAGGTATGGACGATCTCATCCTCAACCCCATCGGGGCCCGCGGGGAACGCGCCCTTCAGCTTGCCGATCCCCTCGGCGGTCACGCCGGGCTTGGGGTACTCGTCCACCTTGAACTCCACCATTTCCTTCTTCTTCTTGATCATCACCGGGACGATCTCCGCCTCAAAACGGCCTGCCTTCTGGGCAGCCTCCGCCTTCTGCTGGCTGGAGGCGGCGAAGGCATCCTGCTCCTCCCGGGTGATGCCCCACACGTCGTTGATGTTCTCCGCGGTGGTGCCCATGTGGTAGTTATTGTAGGCGTCCCACAATCCGTCCTTGATCATGGTGTCCACCACCTTCTTGTCCCCCATCCGGGCGCCCCAGCGCTCGTCAGGCAGGGTGAAAGGAGCCTGGGACATGCTCTCCGTCCCGCCGGCCACCACGATCTCCGCGTCCCCGGCCACAATGGCCCGGGCCGCCTCCATCACCGTCTTCATGCCGGAGCCGCACACCATGTTCACCGTGAAGGCGGGCACACTATACGGGATCCCAGCCTTCACTCCCACCTGCCGGGCCACGTTCTGGCCCAGGCCGGCCGTGAGCACGCCGCCGAAGATGACCTCGTCCACCGTCTCCGGCTTGACTCCGGCCCGCTTCAGCGCCTCCTTCACCACAACAGCTCCCAGCTCCACCGCGGGTACGTCCTTCAGCGACCCGCCAAAGGACCCCACCGCCGTCCGGCAGCAGTTTACGACGTATACGTCTCTCATCTCTCATGTCCTCCTCATGATTTTAAATATTTGAGTAAACTGTGCAGATGCACAATATTCCCACAAAGGAAGATGGGCCGGTTGTGCGCCCTCAGGCCGCCCGGTTCCGGATGCGGCCTACCACCTTGACGATCTCGCTGATGATCAGCGGGAGCAGCCCCAGCCCGATGACCGTGCCCCACTGGGCGGCGCTCAGGCTGGTGATCTCAAAGATCGACTGGAACGGGGGGATGAGCAGCACGCACAGCTGCAAAACCAGCCCCACCAGGAAGGCCTTGTTCATGGTCTTGTTGGAGAACAGGCCGATCTGGAAGATGCTCAGCCGCTCGCTGCGCACGGCGAAAGCCCGGGTCAGCTCGCAGAACACCAGCGTGGCAAAGGCCATGGTGTTGGCGCTGGCGTCGGCATTGGGGCCGGACAGCACATACTCGCCCAGCGCGTAGGCCGTCAGGGTGATGACCCCCACCAGCACGCCGTAGAGCACCATGCTCACCGCAAAGCCGTTGGCAAACAGGCTGGCCTTAGGATCCCGGGGCTTTTGCCGCATCACGCCCGCCTCCACCGGCTCCATACCCAGGGCCAGGGCAGGCAGGGAGTCGGTGACCAAGTTGAGCCACAGCAGCTGGATGGCCACCAAGGGCATCTGCGGGAAGCCCAAGGCCGTGGCCACAAAGATGGTGATGATCTCGCCGATGTTGCAGGAGAGCAGATACTGGATGGATTTTTTGATGTTGGCATAGATGCCCCGGCCCTGCTCCACGGCGTGGACGATGGTGGCGAAGTTGTCGTCGGTGAGGATCATATCCGCCGCCCCTTTGGCCACGTCGGTGCCGGTGATGCCCATGGCGCAGCCGATGTCGGCCACCTTCAGAGCGGGAGCGTCGTTCACCCCGTCGCCGGTCATGGCCACCACCATGCCCCGCTTCTGCCAGGCCTGGATGATGCGCATCTTGTGCTCGGGGGAGACCCGGGCGTACACCGCGTACTGCTCCACATGCTGCTCCAGGGTGGCCTGGTCCATGGCGTCCAGGTCCTCGCCGGTGAGGGCCTGGTCCCCATCCCGGAAGATGTCCAGCTCCTTGGCGATGGCCACGGCGGTGAGCTTGTGGTCGCCGGTGATCATTACCGGGCGGATACCCGCGCTGTAACACTCGGCCACCGCCTGCTTGACCTCCAGCCGGGGGGGATCGATCATACCCACCAGCCCCACAAAGGTCAGGCCGGCCTCCAGCTCCTGGCTGGTCAGCTCCCCCTGGGGGATGGCGTCAATGTCCTTATAGGCCACCCCCAGCACCCGCAGGGCCCGGGAGGCCATGTGCGCATTCTGCTCGGTGGCCGCGTCCACAGTGGCCTTGTCGGCCACGCACCGGCCCAGCAGCACGTCGGGGGCGCCCTTGACCATCACCCGGTACTTGCCCTCAAAGGGGTGGATGGTGCTCATCAGCTTGCGCTCGGAATCAAAGGGGAGCTCCGCCGCGCGGGGCATAGCCTTTTCCAACTCGTTCTTGTCCAGCCCCTCCTGGACCGCCAGATCCACAAAGGCGGTCTCGGTGGGGTCGCCGGCGGTCTTGGGCGCACCGTCCTCCCCGTAGGTGAGCACCGTGTCGTTGCACAGCGCGCCGATGGTCAGCGCCAGGGCCCGGTCGTCCTCCCGGGCGGTCCACACCTCCACCACGGTCATCTTGTTCATGGTCAGGGTGCCCGTCTTGTCCGAGCAGATCACCGACGCGCAGCCCAAAGTCTCCACCGCGGGCAGCTTCTTGACGATGGCATTGCGCCGGGCCATACGCTGTACCCCCAGGGCCAGCACGATGGTGACCACGGCGGCCAGCCCCTCGGGGATGGCCGCCACCGCCAGGGAGACCGCGATCATGAAGATCTCCAGCAGCTCCATGCCCCGCAGCAGGCCCACGCCGAACATGACCACGCACACGCCCAAGCAGATGATGGACAGCACCTTGGATATCTCCGCCATCTTCTTTTGCAGGGGGGTCTGGTTGTCGTCCTTGGTGGTGAGCATCTGGGCGATGCGGCCCACCTCGGTGTCCATCCCCGTGCCGGTGATCACGCAGGTGGCCCGGCCGTTGGTGATGACGGTGGAGGAGATGACCATGTTCTTCCGGTCGCCCAGGGCGGTCTGCTCCGGCAGGGAGGAGATGACCTGCTTGCTCACCGGTACGGATTCGCCGGTCATGGCCGACTCGTCCGCCTTCAGGTTGGCGCACTCCAGGATGCGCGCGTCAGCGGGCACCAGGTCGCCCGCCTCCAGCACGATGAGGTCGCCGGGCACCAGCTTGCTGGTCTCCAGC
Source organism: Candidatus Enterenecus merdae (assembly GCA_018716385.1). Taxonomy (GTDB): domain Bacteria; phylum Bacillota; class Clostridia; order Oscillospirales; family Oscillospiraceae; genus Enterenecus; species Enterenecus merdae. Next base: position 58,514 of record DVJZ01000029.1, on the reverse strand, counting down.
CGGACAATCTGCCCATCCCGGATGACCTTTGCCAGGGGGGCGGACATCTTTTGCAGCGCCTCCAGCGCCTTGTTGGCGTTGTCCTCCTGAGAGATGGAAATGACCGCGTTGATCACCACAATGAGCAGGATGATCACCGAGTCCACCCAGTCGGTAAACCCGCTGGAGACATAGGACAGCGCCGCGGCAATGATCAGCACGATGATCATCGGATCCTTCAGCTGATCCAGCACCCGCTTGAGCATGCTCTCCTTCTTGTGCCCCTCCAGCTCATTGGGGCCGTATCGCTCCAACCGCTGGGCGCTCTCCGACTGGGACAGGCCGGCGGCCCGGTCGGTCCCAAGTTGGCTCAGGACTTCCTCTTCCGAAAGCGTGTACCATGATTTCATGCAAGGTCTCCTATCTCCATGAGAAGTTTCGCGCAGGGAGGAGCCCGGCGCGGCAGGATCCGTCTTCTTGCAAAGTATCCCCGCTCAGCAGGGCGCATACACAGTTTGGCAGCGCTGCCGAACAGGTCTCTGCGTTTCAGACGGGTCCGATCCCCGGGGTAGCCTCGGAGACGTCCTGACGAACCCGCCTCGCGCCGGGAGGCCAGCGCGATGCATACTCCCCTATCCAGGTTTCATGAGAGAGGTTTTTTCCATTGCCGAAAGCGTTTCCTTCACATTACGAAATGATAGCACACCACCCTTCTTTTGTCAATCATGAACCCCATTTTGTTAATTATTTATCATTTTTTGCTCCAATTTGGTTCTGCTCCGGCCCAGATGGCCGCCGCCGGGGCAAGGAGAATCATGGTTGCTTTTCCGAACCGTTGCCGTTATAATGTTGAAAACACGCCCGATCTCACCAGTTTTACCAAGGAGTGACACACATGGCGGAAGCGCACAGCCCGTCCACGGGCCAGAACTTCATCCACGAGCTGATTGACCAGGACCTCGCTCCCGGCGGGGCCTACCACGGTATTGCCGTCCACACCCGCTTCCCCCCCGAACCAAACGGCTACCTCCACATCGGCCATTGCAAGGCCCTGGTCATTGACTTTGGCACCGCGGAGAAGTACGGGGGGCTTTGCAACCTGCGCATGGATGACACCAACCCCGCCAAGGAGGATCAGGAGTACGTGCAGGCCATCCAGGAGGATATCCGTTGGCTGGGCTTTGACTGGGGCGACCGGCTGTTCTACGCCTCGGATTACTTTGAGCAGATGTATGGGTTCGCCCAGGAGCTGATCCGGAAGGGGCTGGCCTACGTCTGCCAGCTCTCCCCCGAGGAGTTCAAGCAGAACCGTGGCTCCATCGGCGTGCCCGCCGTCTCCCCCTGGCGGGACCGGCCGGCGGAGGAGTCCTTGGATCTGTTTGCCCGGATGCGGGCCGGGGAGTTCCCCGAGGGCTCCATGACCCTGCGGGCCAAGATCGACCTGGCCAGCGGCAACTTCAACCTGCGCGACCCGGTGCTCTACCGCATCCACTTCGCCCACCACCACCGCCAGGGGGACCGGTGGTGCGTCTATCCCATGTACGACTTCGCCCACCCCATTGAGGACGCGCTGGAGGGGATCACCCACTCCCTGTGCTCCCTGGAGTTCCAGGACCACCGTCCCCTGTACGACTGGGTGGTGAGCAACCTGTCCATCCCCTACCACAGGCCCCGGCAGATCGAGTTCTCCCGGCTGGGCATCGATCACACGGTGATGAGCAAGCGCAAGCTGCGCCAGCTGGTGGAGCAGGGGCTGGTGTCCGGCTGGGACGATCCCCGGATGCCCACCCTGTGCGGGATGCGCCGCCGGGGATACACCCCCCGCTCCATCCGCAACTTCTGTGAGCGGGTGGGGGTGAGCAAGTCGGAGAACACCATTGAATACGCCTTTCTGGAGCACTGCCTGCGGGAAGACCTGAACGAGTCCGCCCGCCGGGTGATGGCGGTGTTGCGTCCCGTCCGGCTGACCATCGTCAATTACCCGGAGGGGCACAGCGAGTGCTTTGAGGTGGAGCACAACCCCAATCGCCCCCAGGATGGGACCCGCCCGCTCACCTTTTCCCGGCACCTGTATGTGGAGGCGGAGGACTTTTTGCCCCAGCCCGTGCCCAAGTACAAGCGGCTGTACCCGGATGGGCCGGAGTGCCGGCTGAAGGGGGCCTACCTGATCAAATGTGTGGGCTACCGGCAGGCCGAGGACGGCAGCGTGGCCGAGATCCTGGCCGAGTACGACCCGGACTCCAAAGGGGGAGACCCAGCCGACGGGCGGAAGGTGAAGGGGGCCACCCTCCACTGGGTGGACGCGGCCACCGCCCTGGACGCGGAGGTGCGGCTGTACGACAACCTGTTCTCCGACCCCGATCCGGATGGGGCGGACAAGGACTTCCTGTCCTGCCTGAATCCCCACTCCCTGGAAGTGCTGTCCGGGGCCAAGGTGGAGGCCAGCCTGGCCCACGCCGGCAGCGAGGAGCGTTTCCAGTTCCTGCGCCAGGGCTACTTCTGTGCCGACGGCAGGGACTGCGCCCCCGGCCATCTGGTGTTCAACCGGGCGGTGAGCCTGAAGGACAGCTTCAAGCCCGCTCCATGACCCGCCCGCCCCGGCGGCGGAGCGTGAACAGAGGGGAACCCCTGCTCAGGCATGGACTTTTTTTGTCGGACATGCTATACTGTTGGGCAGCTGCGAGGGCGATTTGCTAAGGAGGAAGCGCGGTGCGCACAGATATTTTGGGCGTTGGCTTTGACCAGGTGACCCTGGACCAGGCGGTGGACCGGGCCATGGCCCTGCTGGAGCAGGATGGCCCCCACCTGGTGGTCACCCCCAACGCCGAAATCGTACAGCAGGCCAGGTCCGACCCGGAGTTTGCCGCCCTGATCGCCGGGGCCGACCTGGTGCTCCCGGACGGGGTGGGGGTGGTCTATGCCGCCCGGATCCTGGGCCGGCCCCTGCCGGGGCGGGTGCCCGGGGCGGATTTTGCCGGCGCACTGATGGCCCGGCTGGCCCGGACGGGGGGACGGCTGTTCCTGCTGGGCGCCAAGCCGGGCGTGGCCCAGCTGGCTGCCCAGCGCCTGCAAGCCCAGTACCCCGGCCTGAACCTGTGCGGAACCCACGACGGCTACTTCCAGCAGGATGAACCAGTCGTCCAGGCCATCCGGGAGGCCCGGGCGGACGTGGTGTTCGTCTGCCTGGGCGCGCCCCGGCAGGAGAAGTGGGCCGCTGCCCACGGCGGCCAGACGGGAGCCCGGCTGCTGGTTGGGCTTGGCGGCTCGCTGGACGTATTCTCCGGGCAGGTGGCCCGGGCTCCGGAGGGTTGGCAGCGGCTGGGCCTGGAGTGGCTCTATCGGGCCATCCGGCAGCCCGCCCGGTTCAAACGGGTGGCTAAGCTGCCCCTGTTCCTGGGCCGCGCGGTGGGCGCCCGGCTGCGTGGAAAGTGAGGTGTGGGCTATGGCCGGCAAGCTGATCGTCTTTGAGGGGACGGACGGGTCGGGCAAGTCCACCCAGTTCGCCCTGGCCCGCCAGGCGCTGGAGCGGGCGGGCCGGGACTTCCGCACCTTCGTCTATCCCCAGTATCAGGAGGAGTCCTCCGCCCTGGTGCGCATGTATCTGGGCGGCCAGTTCGGCTCCCGGCCCTCCGACGTCAACCCCTACGCCGCCTCCACCTTCTTCGCCGTGGACCGATACGCCGGATACCAGCGCTTCTGGGGGGAGTACTACCGGCAGGGTGGGCTGATGGTGCTGGACCGGTACACCACCTCCAACGCCGTGCACCAGTCTGCCAAGCTCTCCCCCACGGAGCGGGAGGCCTTCTTCCACTGGCTGTCCGAGTTTGAGTACGGTGCGCTGGGTCTGCCCCAGCCCGACCTGGTGCTGTGGCTGGACATGCCCACCCCCCTGGCGGCGGACAACCTGCGCCGGCGGGAGCGGGACACCCACACCGCCGGGGACATCCACGAGGTGGACCAGGATTACCTGGCCGCCTGCCGCCGGGCCGCGGCCCAGGCCGCAGACTTCTTTGGTTGGCAGCGCATCCCCTGTGTTGACGGCGGCGGCCGGCTGCGGCCGCCCCAGGACATCCATCAAGAGATCCTCTCCTACCTGTGAGCAACCCTGACTGGAAAGGTGGTTTCCCATATGGTATACATTCTGCTTGCCCCCGGCTTTGAGGAGGCGGAGGCCCTGGTCCCCGCCGACCTGCTGCGCCGGGCGGGCGTCCCCGTGGCCCTGACCGGGGTGGAGGGCAGCCAGGTGGCCGGCTCCCACGCTATCCTGGTGACGGCGGATACAGTGGCCAGCCAGGTGACCCTGCGCCCCGGCGACATGGTGGTGCTGCCCGGCGGCCCCGGGGTGGAGCGGCTGGAGGCCAGCCCCGCCGCCCTGGCCCTGGCCCGCCAGGCCGCCCAGGACGAGTCGCTGTGGCTGGCCGCCATCTGCGCCGCCCCCGCCCTGCTTGGGCGGCTGGGCCTGCTGTCTGGACGGCAGGCGGTGTGCTACCCCGGTATGGAGGGGGACCTGTCCGGCCACGGCGCCATCCCCTGCCCTCACCGCTCCACCGTGCTGGACGGGCGCTTTCTCACCGGGCGGGCCCCCGGCTCCGCCTTCGATTTTGGCCTGGCGCTGGTGGAGGCGCTGGCGGGCGCCCAGGTTGCCCAGCAGGTGCGCGACGAGGTGTGCTATGCCGGCTGAGCGGGCCTGTCCCATCCCAGGGCGGAAAGACGGAGGGGCCGCGGCCCCTCCGTCCCGATGTCCCCCGCGGTGGGGGTCACCGCCCAGCGCCGCTTAGCAGCAGCCGTCGTTGCAGCCGCAGCTATTGCCACAGCCACAGCCGCTGCCGAAACCGTTGCCGCAGCAGCAGCACAGGATGAGAACCAGGATGATGATCCACCAGCAGCCACCGAAACCATTGTTACCACACATGATTTTGTCACCTCACATTTGATGTCCGGTCACAGGTACCGGCTCGGACTCCGCCCCCTGGGGAGCGGCGCCCGAGGCGGCACCCGTTTCTCCGTTTCTGCGTCATCCTATGTGGAGGCGGCAGAATTGGTTCCCCCCCTTCCCCCACCACCCTGAACTTACGATAGGAGCGAAACGCCATGGCAGAAGCACATCGCAGCCCTCCCTCCGGGCAGCAGCCCCAGCGCCGTCCCCGTACCTCCCATCCCCGCCGCGGCCGGCCCTCAAAGGGGGCCAGCGCGGCCCTGTATGCTCTGTTCGTCATCGGCCTGTCCGCCGTCCTGGCCACCTTGGGCTGGGTGTGGGCCAACGACCTGCTGGCGCTGAACAAGGAGTACACCTCCGTCATCATCACCATCCCTGACGAGGTCATCACCTACTCCGAGCGCACCGATGAGAACGGTGACACCTACACCGTGACCCGGGCGGATATGGGCCAGATCGTGGATCAATTGGAGCAGGAGGGGCTGATTGAGTACAAGTTCCTCTTCCAGCTCTACTCCTGGTTCTCCAACGCCGACGAGAAGATTGTGGCGGGTACCTATGAGCTGAACACCCAAATGGACTACCGGGCCCTGGTGACCAACATGAGCTCGTCCTCCTCCACCCGGCAGACCATCGACCTGACCATCCCCGAGGGGTACACCGTGGACCAGATCTTCGCCCTGCTGGACGAGCAGGGGGTTTCCACCGTGTCCCAGCTGGAGGAGACGGCGGCCAACCATAACTATGACTTTGACTTCCTGGCTGATATCCCATTGGGGGACTACCACCGCCTGGAAGGCTATCTCTTCCCCGACACCTACACCTTCTATCTGGGGGAGGATCCCCTGTACGCCATCAACAAGATGCTGGTGAACTTCTATGACCGCATGGAGGAGTACCTGGACGACTTCACCCAGGAGAGCGAGTACTCCCTGCACGACATCGTCACCATCGCCTCCATGATCGAGCGGGAGACCGACGGCGAGGACTATCGGGACATCGCCTCGGTCATCTACAACCGGCTGGAGAACACCGCGGCGGAGACCGCGGGCTACCTGCAAATCGACGCCACCCTGGTGTATATCAACGGCGGCCAGGTGCCCACCGAGGCCGACCGGGAGATCAACTCCCCCTACAACACCTATCTGTATCAGGGGCTGCCAGCCGGCCCCATCTCCAACCCGGGTATGGAGTCGCTCTATGCGGCCATGAACCCCAACAGCACCAGCTATTACTACTATGTGCTCGACCCCGAGACCAACCGGCACGACTTCAGCCGCACCTACGCCGAGCACCAGGCCAAGACGGCCCGGTACGCCTCCAATGGATAAGCCCGAGCTGCTCGCCCCCGCCGGGGACATGGAGCGGCTGCGCATGGCCCTGGCCTACGGGGCGGACGCGGTCTACCTGGCGGGCAACGCCTTTGGGATGCGGGCCTTCGCGGGCAACTTTGACCGCCCAGAGCTGGCCCAGGCGGTGGAGCTGGCTCACGGGCAGGGCAAGCGGGTACACGTGACTTGCAACACCCTGGCCCGCAATGACGAGGTGGCCCGGCTGCCCGAATATCTGGAATACCTGGACAGCATCAGGGTGGACGCGGTCATCGCCGCCGGCGTGGAGGTGCTGCATCTGTGCCAACGCCATGCTCCCCATGTCCAGGTGCATATGTCCACCCAGACGGGGATCACCAACTACGAGATGGTCCGGGTGTGGCACGAGCTGGGGGCCAGCCGGGCCATCCTGGCCCGGGAGCTGTCCCTGGACGAGGTGGCGGAGATCTGCGCCAAGTCCCCCCAGGGCATGGAGGTGGAAGCCTTTGTCCACGGGGCCATGTGCATGAGCTATTCCGGCCGGTGCCTGCTGTCCAACTACATGACCGGGCGGGACGCCGGCCGGGGCGCCTGCGCCCAGCCCTGCCGCTACGCTTACGCCCTGGTGGAGCAAAAGCGGCCCGGGGAGTACTTCCCCATCGTGGAGGAGGACGGGGAAACCTTCATCCTCAACAGCCGGGACCTGTGCATGATCGACCACGTCCCGGCACTGCTGGCAGCCGGGCTGCACTCCCTGAAGATCGAGGGCCGGGCCAAGAGCGCTTACTACACCGGCATGGTCACCGCCGCCTACCGCCACGCCATCGACGCCGCCGCCCAGGGCCTGCCCCTGGAAGCTGCCTGGCGGGACGAGGTGGACAAGGTCAGCCACCGGCCCTATTCCACCGGCTTCTACTTCGGCCAGCCCGGCCAGCACACCGACTGCGCCCGCTACCTCCGGGACTGGCAGGTGCTGGCGGTGGTCATGGCCTGCGACGAGGCGGGCAACGCCCGGCTGTCCCTGCGCAACAAGTTCTCCGCCGGGGATGAGATCGAAGTGGTGGGCCCCGATGTGGCCCCCTTCTCCCTGGTTGCCTCCGGGATGACTGACGAGGCGGGTTTGCCTCTGGATCAGCCCCGCCATCCCCAGATGGTCTTTTCCATGAAACTACCCCGGCCGGTGCCTCCCCTATCCGTGCTGCGCGCCTGCCGCCCCAATTCCTGAAAGGAGCGATTCCCCTTGGAGATCCGATGCGCCACCCTGGCTGATCTGGACGCCCTGGCCGGGGCGGAAGCCCTGTGCTTCCCCCCTGCCGAGGCCGCCGGATTGGACTCTCTCCGGGGCCGGCTGCTGGCCTATCCCGGCCATTTCTGGCTGCTGTGGGCGGGAGAGCGCCTGGTGTCCTATGTCAACGGGCCTGTCACAGAGCAGCCTGACCTGGCTGATTGGATGTACCACGACCCCTCCGTCCATCAAGAAAACGGGGCCTGGCAAATGATCTTCGGCGTGGGCACCATCCCCCAGTTCCAGGGACGCGGATGCGCTGGCCAGGTGCTGCGCCGGGTCATTGCGGACGCGGCCGCCCAGGGCAGGCGGGGCCTGGTGCTCACCTGCAAGCCCCAGCTGATCGGCTACTACGCCAGCTTCGGCTTCGCCGACGAGGGGCCCTCCCCCTCCCAACACGGCGGCGCGCTCTGGCACCAGATGCGCCTGACGCTGCCCGCCACCGTCCGCTGAGCCCGCCCCAACGCCCCGGTCCCCGACCCGGGGCGGTTTTGTCTTCCCCCGCACCGGCATATCTTAGTACCATCGGCGCCATGCCCCGCGCCCACTCCATCCCGGGAGGTCTCCGCACATGCTCAATGCCCTGCTGCGCGCGCTCATTCCCAACTATGACCAGACGCAAGATCCCGACGTGCGCCGGCGCTACGGCGTGGTGGCCGGAGCGGTGGGCCTGGGGCTCAACCTGCTGCTCTTCGCGGGCAAGCTGACCGCGGGGCTGATCTCGGGAGCCATCTCGGTCACCGCCGACGCCTTCAACAACCTGTCTGACGCGGCCTCCTCGGTGGTCACCCTGGTGGGCTTCCGGCTGGCCGGACAGAAGGCCGACGCCAACCATCCCTTCGGCCACGGCCGGGCAGAGTACCTGGCCGGGCTGATCGTCTCCCTGCTCATCCTGCTGGTGGGGGTGGAGCTGGGCCAGAGCTCCCTGCAAAAGATCTTCCATCCCCAGCCCACCCTGCTCACCCCCCTCACCGGGGGCGTCCTGGCCGCGTCCATCCTGGTCAAGCTGGGGATGGGCTGGTTCCAGGGGGCGCTGGGCCGGCGCATCGCCTCCCAGACCCTGCGGGCCGCCTGCGTGGACTCCCGCTCCGACGCGGTGGCCACCGCCGCGGTGCTGGCGGGGCTGGCCGTCTCCCACCTCACCCAGCTGCCGTTGGACGGCTGGATCGGCCTGCTGGTGGCCCTGTTCATCCTGAAGTCCGGTTTCGGGGCGGCCAAGGCTACCCTAGATCCCCTGCTGGGCCAGGCCCCTGAGCCGGAAACCGTCCAGGCCATCCAGGACGTGATCCTCAGCCACCGCCAGGTGGTGGGCATCCACGATCTGATCATCCACGACTACGGCCCTGGCCGGCGGATGATGAGCGTCCACGCCGAGGTGGCCGCCGACGCCGACCTGGTGGAGATCCACGATATCATCGACCACATCGAGCGGGAGCTCAACCGGAAGTTCCGCATTGAGGCGGTCATCCACATCGATCCCATTCAGATCGGCAACCCGGAGGTGGACCGGCTGCGCCAGCTCACCGCCCAGCTGGCCGCCCAGCTCCATCCCGCCCTCACCATCCACGACTTTCGCATCACTACGGGCCCACTGCACACCAACCTGATCTTCGACGTGGTAGCCCCCTATGACCTGGAACTGTCTGACGAGCAGATCAAAGCCCGCCTCACCGCCCAGATCCGCGCCCTGGAGCCCCGCTGCCACACGGTCATCCAGGTGGACCACAGCCATGTGCCATGACGCCACCCAGAAAGCACAATTCACACTTTGTCTATACACATCTCGCAGATTGCGGTATAATCTTATCATGATACGATACAATTCGATTCCCATGCCGTGTGCGAAAGGGGCGCGCCTATGTCCACCAAAGTTTTGGTCGTTGAGGACGATAAGAATATTGCCGATCTGCTGCGCATCTATTTGGAGAAGGAACAAATGGAATGCCAGCTGGCCGAGGACGGGCTGGCCGGGCTGGAGCTGTTCCACCAGTTCCAGCCCGACCTGGTGCTGCTGGACATCATGCTGCCCGGGATGGACGGCTGGGCGGTTTGTAAGAAGATCCGGGAGAACTCTAAAGTGCCCATCATCATGCTCACCGCCAAGGGGGAGCTGGAGGATAAGGTATCCGGCCTGGAGATGGGGGCGGACGACTATATCACCAAGCCCTTTGAGATGAAGGAGGTGCTGGCCCGCATCCATGCGGTGCTGCGCCGCTTTGGCGGCGAGGAGCAGGGGGCCGAGCGCAAGCTCAGCTTCGACAAGCTGGTCATCAACCTGGACTCCTACGAGCTGCTGGTGGACGGCAAACGGGTGGACACCCCGCCCAAAGAGCTGGAGCTGCTGTTCCACCTGGCCTCCTCCCCCAACCGGGTGTTCACCCGCAACCAGCTGCTGGACGAGGTGTGGGGCTTTGACTACTTCGGGGACAGCCGCACGGTGGACGTACACATCAAGCGCCTGCGGGAAAAGCTGGAGGGCGTATCCCCCCAGTGGTCGCTCAAGACGGTGTGGGGTGTTGGCTATAAGTTTGAGGTGAACGCCCCGTGAAGAGCATGTACGGCCGGCAGTTTGCCACCATGGCCGGCATGATCCTGCTGTCCTTCCTGATGCTGGGCGCCTCCTTCGCCACCCTGAGCTATCAGTACACCATCCGGGATAAACAGGACTCCATGAGCCGCAACGCCGGCATCATCGCCAGCTATGCCTCCAACTACTTCCTGCTCAACACCGGCTCCTCCTGGCAGAATTCCGACTTCCAAAACCAGCTGCGCTACCTGGCCCTGGTCACCGACTCCCACATCATGCTGGGCAGTGTGGAGGGTGTGGTGGTGTACGCCACCGACGGCAGAAATGAACTGACTGCGCTGGAGTGGAAGGCCCTGCCTGAGCAGGTCGTGTCGGCCATCACCGACAGCTCCTTTGTAGGCTCCACCACCTTGGGCGGGCTGTACGAGCGGCCCCGGTACCTGGTGGGCCTGCCCATCCAGTATGTGGACAACTTGCAGGGCATGATCCTGGTGTCCTGCGAGGCGTCTGAGATCAGCAGCATGTGGGAGGATCTGTCCTCCATCTTCCTGGTCACCGCCGCGGCGGTCATCCTCATCGCAGCCATCATCAGCTCGGTGACCAGTATGCGCCAGTCCAAGCCCATGAAGGAGATCGCCGCCGCCGCCCGGCAGTTTGGCCACGGGGAGCTGAACGTGCGGGTGGATGTGGGCCGCCGCCGGGACGAGGTGGGGGAGCTGGCCGAGGCCTTCAACTCCATGGCCGACTCCCTGGCCAAGAGCGAGCAGCGCCGGGCGGAGTTCATCGCCAACGTCTCCCACGAGCTGAAAACCCCCATGACCACCATTGCCGGATTTGCCGACGGCATCCTGGACGGCACCATCCCCCAGGAGAAGGAGCGGCAGTATTTGCAAGTCATCTCCTCGGAGACCAGGCGGCTGTCCCGGCTGGTGCGCTCCATGCTGGACCTGTCCCGGCTGCAGTCTGACGAACGGGCCGCCCAGCAGCAGTTTGACATCAGCGAGACACTGCTGCGGGTGCTGGTCAGCCTGGAGAACAAGATCAGCGGAAAGAACTTGAATGTGGACACCCAGCTGCCCGACGATCCCGTGCAGGTCTGGGGAGATCAGGACGCCATCACCCAGGTGTGCTACAACCTGCTGGACAACGCCATCAAGTTCTCCCCGGAAGGGGGTCCGCTGACCATCTCGGTCACCGCCAAAGGGGCCAAGGCCCAGATCACCATCGGCAACGAAGGGCAGACCATCTCCCCAGAGGAACTGCCCCTGATCTTTGACCGCTTCCACAAGACCGACCACTCCCGCAGCGCCGACCGGGACGGTGTGGGCCTGGGGCTGTATATCGTCAAGACCATCCTCAACAGCCACAAGGAGGACATCACCTGCGTCAGCCAGGACGGCAGGACCGTGTTCACCTTCACCCTCACCCTGGCCTGACGGCCCTCAGCCCGGCAGGCCGGTCCTGACCCCACTCCATGCAGGAGGTATGTGATGCGCAACCATCTCTCCCACCGCTGGCCCGACCGGGCCGGCTCCACCCCCCTGTCCGTGTCCCTGTCCCCGCCCCGTCGGCCTCGCCACCGGGGCGGGCGGGTATTCCGGGGAATGCTGATCACCCTCGGCTGTCTGGCCGGCCTGGCCCTGCTGGTGTGGGGCGCTTTCTGGGGGGGGCTTGTCCTGGCCGAGCGGCTCATCCCCCAGACTGCCCAGCCCCCCGTCCTGCCCAGCCGCCTGCTCCCCCAGAGCCAATCAGAGGACTGGGCTGACCAGAAGACCCTGCCCTGGGGGGAGCCGGATCCCTCCGTGCAGATCGAGCTGGACACCCCTTCCCAGCAGGTGCTCACCCCCCAGGAGATCTACCAGCAAGTGCTCCCCTCCGTGGTGTGCGTCCAAGCCGACCACGGCTCCTCTTACAGTGTGGGCTCCGGGGTGGTCCTCACCGAAAACGGCTATCTGGTCACCAACTACCACGTCATCGAGGGCAGTTCTGCCATCGAGGTGATGCTGCTGTCCAACCAGCATGTGTACGACGGGGCGCTGCTCATCGGCTATGATGAGGATCTGGACCTGGCCGTACTGAAGGTGGACGCCCAGGGACTCACCCCCGCCCGGCTGGCAGACTCCGACCTGCTTCAGGTGGGTGACCAGGTCTATGCCATCGGCAACCCCATGGGCTACCTCTATGGCACCATGACCGACGGCATCGTCTCCTCCCTGGCCCGGGAGGTGGAGGTGGACAGCCGGGACATGACCCTGATCCAGACCTCCGCCGCCCTGAACTCCGGCAACTCCGGCGGGGCGCTGGTAGACGTCTACGGCCAGGTGGTGGGCATCACCTCGGCCAAAATCACCGGCGTCAACGACGATGTGGTCACCGAGGGCATCGGGCTGGCCATCCCCATCACGGACAGCCTACCCTTCCTCAACTCCATCGTCCAGACCGGGCGGACCTGCCGACCCGCTCTGGGCGTCACCTGCAACATCTACACCCAGGACAGCCGCCAGCGGGTGGTGGTAGCTGAGATCACCCCTGGTTCCCCGGCTCAGGGGGTGCTGCAAGCGGGGGACGAGATCACCGCCCTCAACGGCCAGGCCATCGACAGCTTCTATCAGCTCACCCGGGGGTTATACGCCGCCGGCGTGGGCGGCACGGTGGAGCTCACCGTCCTGCGGGAGGGGCAGCCCCTCACCCTGTCCATCACCCTTTACGACAGCCTGGCCGCCCAGTCCTGACGCCCTGGGCCGGCCGGCGGCCTGTCCCCATCCCCAGGAGAGGAGCGCAAGCATGGATCCCAACGCCGTCGTCTCCCTGCTGGCCGGCCGCAGCCAATGGCTGTCCGGCCAGGAGATGAGCCGTACCCTGGGCGTCACCCGGGCTGCGGTGTGGAAGCAGATCACCCTGCTGCGCCAGCAGGGCTGGCCCATCCAGTCCTCCCCCCGGCTAGGCTACCGCCTGTCCGGCCCCCCTCCCGCCCTGTCCGGCCCCTATCTGGAGGGTCTGCTGCCCTCCGGCAGCCTGTTCTCCGGGCAAATCCAGGCCTTGGCCAGCGTGGACTCCACCAATACCCGGCTCAAAGCGCTGGCCGCAGCTGGCGCCCCAGAGGGGAGCGTACTGCTGGCCGAGGAGCAGACCGCCGGGCGGGGCACCCGGGGCCGGGCCTTCTGCTCCCCCAAAGGGCAGGGCCTGTATCTGTCTGTGCTGCTGCGGCCCAAGGCCGGCCTGGAGCAGCTGCTCACCCTCACCGGGTGGGCCGCCGTCGCCCTGCGGGAGGGCATCCAGACCGCCTGCGGCGCCAGCGCCGGCATCAAGTGGCTCAACGACCTCTATCTGGGCCGGGGCAAGCTGTGCGGTATCCTCACCGAGCTGGCCCTGCTGGGGGAGAGCGGGGAGCCAGACTACGTGGTGCTGGGGGCGGGGGTCAACCTCACCCAGACCGCCCGGGACTTCCAGGCCCAGGGGTTGGAAGGCGTGGCCACCTCCCTGGCTCTGGAGGGATTCTTTCCCGAGCGGCACCATCTGGCCGCCTGCATCCTGGCCGCCCTGGAAGAGATGATCCAGTCCTTCCCACAGCGGCAGGAGGACTACCTGGCCCGCTACCGCACCCACTGCCTCACCCTGGGCCGCCCGGTGGCCTTCCAGGCTGATGGGGAGGCCCGCTCCGGCACCGCCCTGGCCGTCACCGACCGCTTCGCCCTGGAGGTGACCTGCCCAGACGGGACGCACCACACCCTGTCCTCCGGTTCTATCATTCAGCTATGAGGCAGATAGGCTCCATTTTGTTATTTCTTTAAGAAATATAACCATTTGGATTGCATAGGCCGGGTTTCTTCCTGCCCTGATTGGCGAAGTTGGCAAAAAAATAGTTGACAACCCTCCCCCTGGCCGCTATCATAATCTGCAAAGACGTTTGGCGGCTGACGGCCGCCTGAGGATTTTCACAGGGCAGGAGGCGCGGGCTGTGGGAAAAACCTCTCAGTTCCTCAAGCGGCAGGGGATTGAGATCTCCCTGCGCAGATATGGGATCGACGCCCTGGGCGCCATGGCCCAGGGCTTGTTTTGTTCCCTGCTCATCGGCACCATTCTGGACACGCTGGGCACCCAGCTCGGCCTGGACTTCCTGGTGCGGGTGGGGGAGTACGCCTCAGCTATGAGCGGCCCGGCCATGGCCATCGCCATCGGCTGGGCGCTGAAGGCCCCGCCGCTGGCCCTGTTCTCCCTGGCCACGGCGGGCTATGCCGCCAATGCCCTGGGCTCCACCACCCTGGACGGCGGGGCGGGGGCAGGCGGCCCGCTGGCGGTGCTGTTCATCGCCATCCTGGCCGCAGAGGCAGGTAAGGCCGTGAGCAAGCTGACCAAGGTGGACATCCTGGTCACCCCCCTGGTCACCATCCTGGTGGGGGTGGGCCTATCCGCCCTGCTGGCCCCCGCCATCGGCACCGCCGCCACGGCGGTGGGCGGCTTTGTCATGCTGGCCACCGATCTGCAGCCCTTCCTCATGGGGGTGGTGGTCTCTGTGGTCATCGGCGTGGCCCTGACCCTGCCCATCTCCTCGGCCGCCATCTGTGCCGCCTTCGGGCTGACGGGGCTGGCCGGCGGCGCGGCGGTGGCCGGGTGCTGCGCCAACATGGTGGGCTTTGCGGTACTGTCCTTCCGGGAGAACCGCTGGGGCGGCCTGGTCAGCCAAGGACTGGGCACCTCTATGCTCCAGATGGGCAACATCGTCAAGAACCCCCGCATCTGGCTGCCTGCCATCCTCACCTCGGCCATCACCGGCCCCTTGGCCACCTGCGTGTTCCACTTCCAGATGAATGATCCCGCTGGCGGCGTGGCCGCTGGGATGGGCACCTGCGGCCTGGTGGGCCCCATCGGGGTATACGCCGGCTGGGTGGCCGATGTGGCCGCAGGGGTGAAGCAGGCTATCACCGCCATGGACTGGGTTGCCATGGCCCTGCTGTGCTTCCTGCTCCCCGGGGTGCTCAGCTGGGCCTTTGGGCTGCTATTCCGCCGCCTGGGCTGGATCCGCCCCGGCGACCTGGCCCTGGACTGACTGAGCCGGTGCGGGGCGCTGACCAGATCTTGCGGGAAGCGGAAAGAGGGAACGGCCATGATCCATTCGGAAGTTGAAAGTAAGCTGCGCAGTTTTGGGCTGACTGGCTGCTACCAGGGCTATCGCTGCCTGGTGTACGCAGCGCTCTTGGTCCACGCGGATCCGACCGCGCTGGAGATGCCCAGCAAACTGATCTATCCGGAGGTGGCCCGCCTGTGCCGGATTGACATCGGCAATGTGGATCAGGCCATCCGCACTGCCGTGCAGGTATGCTACCGGCACAGCGCCCCGGAGGTGCGCGCCATGTGCGCCACCTCCGCGCTGCCCTCGATCCAGCAGTTTATGGCTGGATTGGCCGCCTACTGTGACGGCAGGCCATAGGCTCCTTTTGCCCCGGCTTTGCCGGGGCATTTGTCTGTTCCTGTGCGGCTGCCCCTTGCGCCCAGGCCCCGGTATGTGCTATGATTCCCTTATCTAAACATCTGCTGGAAAGGGAGGGACCGGGATGGGCATCCTGCGCCGGGTCGGCACAGCGCTGCTGGGCATGGCGCTGCTGCTGGCCATCGCCGTGGCCGGCTCCAGAGCAGCCTCCAATGTGTACTTCATGGCCGTAAACGAGCGGTTTGTGGAGATGACGCCGGAGAATATGCCCATGTCGGTGAATGGGGCCCTCTACGTCCCCTATATCATGCTGTCCATCCAGCATACGGGAATCAATCTGGGCGTCAGCGCCCAGTACAACACCTCCCGCCAGACCACCCTGGTCTCCGATGGCTTCAGGAGCGTCGTCTTTGATCTGCAAAGCAACACCGCCTACGACGCCCAGGGTAACCCGGTGAACGCCCGGGCGGTGATGCGCAACGCCATGGTCTTCCTGCCCTTGGCCTGGGTGTGCAGCTACTTTGGCTTGACCCGCTACACCACCAACTGGACCCCCTACGGTACGCTGGTGCGCCTCACCAACAGCTCGGTGGTGCTCAGCGATGCGGATTTCCTGGACGCCGCCGACGGATTGCTGCGGGATAACCTGGCCAGCTATCAGCAGGCCATCAGCCAGCAGAACCAGCCCTCTTCTGCCAGCCCCTCCCAGCCCCAGCCGGAACCCTCAGAGCCGCCCGACTCAGGCTCCACGGTCTACTTGGCCTTCCTCTGGGGAGACACGGCGCAGGCCATAGCGGAGCAGATGTCCGAGCTGGGCACACCGGCCCTGTTCCTCTTCACCCCAGAGCAGCTTGCCCAGCAGGACAGCCTGGTGCGGCAGCTGGTGGGAGCGGGGCACAGCGTGGGCCTGGATCTGACCGGGAACACTGTGGCACAATGCCTCCAGCAGGCCCAGCAGGGCAGCCAGCTGCTGGCCGATATCGCCCGCTGCCCGGCCTACTTGGTCCGGGCAGACGGGCTGGATCAGGCCCAGCGCGCCCAGCTGGAGCAGGAGGGCTGGGCGGTCTGGTCGGCCACCGTCCGGTGGGATTCGCCCGCCACCGCTTACCAACTGCTTGGCCGGCTCAGCGGCAGCCGGGCCAACTACGTGGAGGCGGTATGCGACAGCCAGGGCCATGCCGCCCTCTCCGCCGCCCTGCAAGCGCTGACTGGCGAGGGCTACCGGCTGCTCCCCACCCTGGCCACTGACCTGTAACCCCCATCTCCCCATCCACACCCCACACTTGGGAGGGATCTTCATGAAGCGCACCGTTGTACTAACCCCCGATCATCCGGACTGGGCCGGCCCTCCGGCCGATCCCAGCCTGCTGCGCCGCCTCACCGGCCACCTGGCCGCCCGGCTGCGGGAGTACAGCCAGGAGGGGATCGCCCCGGTGGAGATCCTCCGGGACGGACTGGTATCCGCCCAGATCGCTGGGGTGGACGCCCAGCAGGCTGCCCAGGCCCTGGCCAGGGCAAACGTCTTTTGCCAGAGTCAGGACGGGGTATTGCTGTTTTCCATCAGCGCCTCCACCAGCTTTGAAGATCTGGACTATGTCCAGGCCGTCGTATCCGAACTGCTGTAGGCCCCTGCCCGCCACAAGGCCCAGGCCCCCGGCATACGCCGGGGGCCTGGGCCTTGTTTTGTCGTCTCTCTCGGATCGGGCGGGCTTACAGCTCCAACACCACCCGCTGGATGCCGGCCACCGCCTCGTCCACCATGGCCTGCACATCCAGAACGGCCTCCGCCTGCTCCAGCTGCTCCACCCGGGGACGGGTGCGGGGATGCCGGGGGGTGAAAACGGTGCAGCAGTCCTCATAGGGCAGGATAGACGTCTCAAAGGTGCCGATCCGCCGGGCCACGGCCACGATCTCCTCCTTGTCCATGCCCACCACCGGGCGCAGCACCGGCAGGGTACACACCGCGTCGGTGCAGGCCAGCGCCTCCAGGGTCTGGCTGGCCACCTGCCCCACCGACTCCCCGGTAACCAGCGCCTGGATGCCGTTGTGCTGGGCCACCTGGCAGGCAATGCGCATCATGAAGCGGCGCATGAGCAGGGTAAACAGCTCCTCCGGACAGGCCCGGCGCAGCGTCTCCTGAACGGCGGTGAAGGGCACCACATGGACGCAGGTCTTGCCCAGATAAGGCACCAGCAGCCGGGCCAATTCCAGCACCTTCTCCTTGGCCTCGGGGGAGGTGTAAGGATAGGAATAGTAGTGGATCATGTCCACGATGACCCCCCGCTTGGCCACCATCCAGGAGGCCACCGGCGAGTCGATGCCCCCGGACAGCAGGGACAGCGCCCGCCCCCCCATGCCCACAGGCAGGCCGCCCGCCCCCGCCTGCGCGTCGGCGTGGACGAAGGCCTCATAGTCGCGCACCTCCACATGGACGGTGAGTTGGGGGTTGTGCACGTCCACCGCCAGGTGTGGGAAGGCATCATGCAGCGCCCCGCCCACATACTGGGACAGCTGGATGGAGGTCATGGGAAAGGTCTTGTCCGCCCGCTTGGACTCCACTTTGAAGGATTTGGCCTGGCGCAGCTGGTCTCCCAGATACTCCTTGGCGCAGGCCACAATGGCCTGCTTGTCCTTGGCGCAGGACTGAGCCCGGCACAGCCCCGCCACCCCGAACAGCTTCCCCATGGCCTGCCAGGCCCCCTCCAGGTCGCAGCCCTCGTCCTGGGGCTCTACATAGGTGGTGGACTGCCGGGTATACACCTGGAAGGAACCGTGCTTCTTCAGCCGCCTCCGGGCATTGCCCATCAGCTTGTCCTCAAAGCCCCGGCGGTTGAGCCCCTTGAGCACCATCTCCCCCTGTTTGAGCAGTATGATCTCCCTCACACGTCTCCCCTCCATCCCTCGTCAGGGCCAATGCCCATCGCGTCCCCATATTCTACCCCGCCTGGAAAGCCCTGTCAAGCCGCCGCACCTCACAGCTCGGGGACGATCTCCAGCCCGGCCAGCCAGCGGCGAACCATATCCAGCCCGTGGCTGGCCGCCAGGGTGCGCACCCGGTCCCGGCCCTCCCTGGCCCCGGCCAGGTTGAGCTTTCTCACCCAGCACCCCGACTGCGCGGCCAGGGCCACATACACCAGCCCCACCGGGTTGCCCCACTCATCGCTGTCGGGGCCAGCCACGCCGGTGGTGGCCACCGCCAAATCGCATCCCAACACCCTGCGGGCTCCTTGGGCCATGGCCCGGGCCACCTCCTCGCAAACCGCCCCCTGCTCGTCCAGCAGGGCCTGGGGCACCCCCAACACCTGGCGCTTCACCTCGTTGACATAGCTCACCACGCCCCCCCGGAATGCTGCGGCGGCTCCGGGCAGGTCGGTCATCCGCTTGGCCAGCAGCCCGCCGGTGCAGCTCTCCGCGGTGCCCAAGGTAAGCCCTTGGTCCTTCAGCCCCTCCAGCACCACCCGCTCCAGGCTGTTTTCCTCCGTTCCGTAGACCAGATCCCCCAGCACTGAGCGCACCTCCCGCTCCACCGGGGCGATGAGGGCCTGGGCGGCCTGCCCGTCCTCCGCCTTGGCGGTGATGCGCAGCTCCACCTCCCCCTGCTTGGCATAGGGGGCCAGGGTGGGGTTGGTCAGCCGGTCCATCTGGGGCCGCAGCAGGCTCTCCACCTGGGATTCCCCCCATCCGAACACCCGCAGGGTCCTGGAGCGAATCACCCCCTCGCTCAGCTGGGCCAGCCAGGGGACGGCCTGCTCCCGGAACATGGGCAGGCATTCCCCCGGCGGGCCGGGGAGCATCACCACCCAGCGGCCCTGGCTGTGAAAGGCGCAGCCCGGGGCGGTGCCCCAGTGGTTTTCCAGCACTTGGCACCCCTCGGGCAGCCAGGCCTGCTGCAAGTTGTTCTCCGGCATCTCCCGGCCGGAAGCGGCAAAGTAGGCCCGGATGGCCTCGGCACACGCGGGGTGGTAGGCCAGCTGCCTGCCAAAGGCCTGGGCCACCACCCGCTTGGTCAGGTCATCACAGGTGGGCCCCAGCCCGCCGGTGGTGACGAGCACGTCCGCCCGGGACTTGGCCAGCTCCACCGCCTGGGCCAGCCGGTCCGGGTTGTCCCCCACCACGGAGTGGTAGTATACGTTCAGCCCCAGCCCGGACAGCTCCCGGGAGAGCAACTGTGCGTCGGTGTTGGCCACGCTGCCCAACAGCAGCTCGGTGCCCACCGCCAGCAGTTCCACACTATGGCTCACGGCCTGTCAACTCCTTTTCTCCTCCATGGTACCCCCCCTGCCCGGCCTTGTCAAGAAAACCCTTGCAATCTGTTCCAGCTTGGAGTATACTATGGGCAACCATCGACTGAGAGGTACGCGTATGAAGCTGCGCCGCGCCCACCGTTTTTCCTCCCTGTTTGGCTGGACTCGATTTACCGGGTTCGGCTATTTTGCCATGGAGAGACTGCGGACGCTGTGAGTTTCCGCCCCCTTCGCCGGGGCGCGCGACAGGCTATGGATGCCGAAGCTCATTGACACGTCCGCTGTCAATGGGCTTCTTTCTATCTCATGGGTCAAAGAAAGGACTGAGAACGCATATGGTGATCGTGATGCGGCCGGGTACCCGGCAGGAGGACATTCAGGCGCTGGTGCGCCAACTGGAGCAGGATCATGGCGTCAAGGTGGGCATCACCAACGGCGTGGGCTGCTCCATCCTGGGCCTGGTGGGAGACACCGCCAACATCGACATGGATAAGCTGGCCATGGACGAACATGTGGAGCGGGTCATGCGGGTGCAGGAGCCCTATAAGAAGGCCAACCGGAAGTTCCACCCCGAGGACACGGTGGTGGACGTGTGCGGCGTACCCATCGGCGGGGGGGCCTTCACCGTCATCGCCGGCCCCTGCTCAGTGGAGAGCCGGGAGCAGATCATCTCGGTAGCCCAGGACGTGAAGGCCGCCGGCGCGGCCCTGATGCGGGGGGGCGCCTTCAAGCCCCGCACCTCCCCCTACTCCTTCCAGGGCATGGGCACCGACGGGCTGGATCTGTTGCTGGAGGCCAGAAAGGCCACAGGGTTGCCCATCGTCACCGAGCTGATGAGCCCCAAGTACTGCGAGCTGTTCGAGGAAACGGTGGACCTGGTGCAGATCGGCGCCCGGAACATGCAAAACTTCGACCTGCTCAAGGAGGTGGGCAAGATGTCCAAGCCCATCCTGCTCAAGCGGGGGCTGGCCAACAGCTATGAGGAATGGATCATGTCCGCGGAGTACATCATGGCCGCCGGCAACGAGAACGTGGTGCTGTGCGAGCGGGGGGTGCGTACCTTCGAGACTTACACCCGCAACACCCTGGACCTGTCCGCCATCCCCGTCATCCGGCGCATGAGCCATCTGCCCATCGTGGTGGATCCCTCCCACGCGGCGGGGATGTACTGGCTGGTGGAGCCGCTGGCCATGGCCGCCGCCGCCGTGGGGGCGGACGGGCTGATGGTGGAGGTGCACAACGATCCCCCCCACGCCAAGTGCGACGGCCAGCAGTCCCTCACCCCGGAGAAGTTCCGCCATCTGATGGGCCGGCTGCGCCCCCTGGTGTCCCTGATGGGCAAGACGCTGGCCTAAATCAGGGCCGCCCGTCCAAACCAATCCCCCAGAAACAGAAAGGAGCATCCCCTATGGCTATGCTGGAGCGCACCCTCACGGGCGATTTCCATCACATTGTGGAACACCTTCACAACAGCGTACTGGACGGCAGCGCCTCCGCCTCTTATGAGGAGGGGAGCGACTTCACCATGGGCGCTGTCCAGGTGGCCGTCCGGATGTACGAGCGGTACAGTATGCTGGGCGGCAACCGGGTGGCCATGTCCGTCACCGTCGTAGGCGAAGGGGACCGGGTCCGGGTCATCGCCATGACCGCCGGCGGCAGCCAGGCCCTGTTCTTCAAGCTCAACACCATGGGCGAGGAGTCCTTCCTGGACACCCTGGCCCAGACCTTGGATCAGCTGTAACCCCATCCCAAGCAGAAAGAGGCGACCGCTATGAAGCGCTTAACCGTGTCCCTGCCGGATCGGAACTATGAGATCCAGATCCAACGGGGCCTGCTGGCCCAGGCCGGCCGGCTTTGCCGGCAGGCTCTGCCTCAGGCGGGCCGATTGTTCGTGATCACCGACAGCGTCGCCGGCCTCCTCTTCCAGGAGCGGCTGAGGGCCAGCCTGGCCGGCGCCGGCTTCCAGGTGGCCCTGCGGGTGGTGCCCGCCGGGGAGCAGAGCAAGTGCGCCGCCCAGCTGGCCCAGCTGTGGGAGGAGATGATGGCCTTCGGCCTGACCCGCACCGACGGGGTGGTCGCCCTGGGGGGCGGCGTGGTGGGCGACCTGGCCGGCTTTGCCGCGGCCACCATCCTGCGGGGGGTGGACTTCGTCCAGATCCCCACCACCCTGCTGGCCCAGGTGGATTCCTCCGTGGGGGGGAAGGTGGCCGTCAACCTGGAGCGGGGGAAGAACCTGGCCGGCGCCTTCTGGCAGCCCCGGCTGGTGCTCATAGACCCGGACGCGCTGGACAGCCTGCCCGACCCCGTCTTTGCCGACGGCATGGCGGAGGTCATCAAGTACGGCTGCATCGCCGACGAAGCCCTGCTGCGCTTCCTGGAGCAACACGCCAGCCGCCCCCAAATCACCCAGGAGATTGAATCCGTTTTGTATACTTGCTGCGATATAAAACGTAAAGTTGTAGAGCAGGATGAGCGGGATACCGGCGCCCGGATGCTGCTCAACTTCGGGCACACCCTGGGCCATGCCTATGAGCTGGCCGGGCGCTATCAGCTATGGACCCACGGCCAGGCGGTGGCTGCCGGCATGGTGCGGGAGGCGGAGCTGGGGGTGGAGCTGGGCATCACCCCGCCCAACCTGGCCGCCCGGATCGGGGAGCTGACCCAGGCCTTTGGCCTGCCCCGGGACATCCCCTGCACCGGCCGGGACTATGCCGCCGCCATCGGGCTGGACAAGAAGGGAGCGGGGGAGGCAATCACCCTGATCCTGCCTGACCGGCCCGGCCACGCCATCCGCTATCCCATGGGCAAGCAGGCCCTGCTGGAACTGCTGTAAGATCGCCCGCCCCTCCCCCGGCCTGCACCGGCTGGGCCTGTGGGGCATGAAAGGAGGGCCGCTATGAACATCACCATCCTTCCCACCCGGCTCCAGGGGACGGTTACGCCGCCGCCCTCCAAGAGCCAGGCCCACCGCTTCCTCCTGGCCGCCGCCCTGGCCCAGGGGGAGAGCACCATTTCCAACGTGGCCCTGTCCCAGGACATCGCCGCCACCATCCGCTGCCTGGAGCAGTTGGGCGCACACATCCAGGTCCGTGGCTCTACCGTCACCGTGGAGGGAGTGGATGCCAGCCCCATGTCCCCCCTGCGCAGGATGGCCCTGCCCCGCCTGGACTGCGGGGAGTCCGGCTCCACCCTGCGCTTTCTCATCCCCGTGGCCCTGGCGGTGCGGGGGGGCGGGATCTTCACCGGCCGGGGGCGGCTGATGCAGCGGCCCCTGACCCCCTATGCCCGGCTGTTCCCCCAAAAGGGGATCGTCTGGGCCCAGACGGAGGAGGCCCTCACCGTCAGCGGCCTGCTCCCGCCGGGGGACTATCCCCTGCCGGGGGATGTGTCCAGCCAGTTCTTCACCGGGCTGATGTTCGCCCTGCCCCTGCTGGAGGGTCCCTCCCGCATCCAACCCACCTCCCCGCTGGAGTCGGAGGACTATGTAACCCTCACCCGCCAAGCCATGGCGGCCGCCGGAGTGCGGCTGTCTGGCTGGGACGTCCCCGGTGGGCAGCGCTACCGGCCCCTGACCCGGGCCGTGGAGGCCGACTGGTCCCAGGCCGCCTTTTGGTACGCCGCCAAGGCCCTGGGCAGCCCGGTATCCATCTGCGGGCTGGACCCCGCCTCTGTCCAGCCGGACGCCCGGGTGGACGCTCTCAGCCGGCAGCTGGCCCAGGCACGGGGGGAGCTGTCCATTGACGTGAGCCAATGCCCCGACCTGTTCCCCGCCCTTGCCCTCATGGCCGCCGCCCGGCCCGGCCTGGCCACCCGCATCGGCGGTGGGGCCCGGCTGCGCATCAAGGAGAGCGACCGCATCGCCGCGGTGGCAGACGTGCTGTCCGCCCTGGGGGTGTTGGTGGAGCAGTTCCCCGACGGCATACGGGTGACGGGTCGGGACGGGTTTCAGGGCGGCATGGCCCTCTCCTGTCACAACGACCATCGCATCGCCATGATGGCGGCCATCGCCGCCACCCGGTGCCAGGCCCCTGTCACCCTGCTGGGGGCCCAGTGCGTGGACAAGTCCTATCCCAGCTTCTGGGACGACTACGAGGCCCTGGGCGGGCGCATCGCCCCAGCGGAGTGAGCGGGCCATGGAGTTGATCGTCAAGCCTTTTGAGGCCCTTACGCCCAGGCAGCTGTATGAGATCCTCCGCCTGCGGGTGGACGTCTTTGTCGTGGAGCAGCAGTGCCCCTATCCAGAACTGGACGGGAAGGATCCCGCCGCCCTGCACCTCTTCTTGCAGGATGCGTCCGGAATCCACGCTTACCTGCGCCTGCTGCCGCCAGGCCTGGCCTTTGAAACCGCCAGCCTGGGGCGGGTGGTAAGCCGGGCGCGCGGTTTGGGCCTGGGGGATCGGATTTTAAGGGCGGGCATCCAGAAAGCCCGGACGCTGGGCTATCCCGCCCTCACCATAGAGGCCCAGCGCTATGCCAAGGGCTTTTACGCCCGGGCGGGCTTCCGTCAGATTGGGGCAGAATTCCTGGAGGACGGCATCCCCCATGTCCCCATGAGATTGGAGCTGGCCGCCCTGGGGGCCAGCTGCCGAAAGGAGTGAGCGCGCCATGAAATACACCATCTTTGGGGAGAGCCACGGCCCGGCTATCGGCGTCACCCTGTCCGGGATACCGGCGGGCATTGAGCTGGATCTGGCGGCCATCCAGCGGGAGCTGGACCGGCGGGCGCCGGGGCGCAACCCCTGGTCCACCGCCCGGAAGGAGGCCGACCGGCCGGAGCTGCTCTCAGGCGTGTTTGAGGGCAAAACCACCGGCGCGCCCCTGTGCGCCGTCATCGCCAACACGGACACCCGCTCCCAGGACTACGCCCGCACCAAAGATCTGGCCCGTCCAGGCCACGCCGATTACCCTGCCTTCGTGCGCTACGGCGGCTTCCACGACTACCGGGGCGGGGGGCATTTCTCCGGCCGGCTCACCGCCCCGCTGGTCTTTGCCGGCGCGGTGGCCAAGCAGGTTTTGGCCCTGCGGGGCGTCCGGGTGGGCGGGCACATCAGCAGCATCTATGGCATCTGCGACGACCCCCTGGAGGACTGGGAGAGCCTGTCAGCCGCGGCGGACAAGCCCTTCCCCGTGCTCAACGATCAGAAGGGGGAAGAGATGAAGGCCGCCATCGCCCAGGCCCGGGAGGAGCTGGACAGCGTAGGGGGCAGCGTGGAGTGCGCCGTGTTCGGCCTGCCCCCCGGGCTGGGCAGCCCGGACTTCGGGGAGAACGCGGAGGGCATCTTCTCCCAGTACCTATTCGCCGTCCCGGCGGTGAAAGCCGTGGCCTTTGGGGCGGGCACCGCCTTCTCCCTCATGCGGGGCTCGGAGGCCAACGATCCGCTGTATGTGGATGAGGATGGGACGGTGCTGGCCGAGCACAACTGCGCCGGCGGCATCAATGGCGGCATCACCAACGGGATGCCCCTGGTCTTTGAGGCCACCCTGCGCCCCACCCCCTCCATCGCCCGGCCCCAGTTCACGGTGGACCTGGCCAAGGGGGAGAACGCAGTGCTGGAGCTGCGCGGCCGCCACGACCCCTGCCTGGTCCCCCGGGCAGTGCCCGTGCTGGAGGCCGCCGCGGCCTTGGCCGCCTGTGACTTACTGGGGGTCTGACCGGCGGCCCGTCCCAACCAACCATCTTTCTCAAAAGGAGCGTATCTGCCCATGAACACCAATTCCAACTGCCGGATCGCGCAGGACGTGGTCATCCTCCCCGGCGCCCACATCGTCGGCGACGTCCAGATCGACTCGGGCTGCTCGGTGTGGTTCAACGCCGTGATCCGGGGCGACGAGTCGGGCGTCACCATTGGGGAGGACACCAATATCCAGGACAACTGCACCCTGCACACCAGCCACACCGACCCGCTGCGCGTAGGGCGGAGGGTCACCGTGGGCCACAACGCCGTACTCCACGGCTGCACCGTGGGGGACAACTGCATCATCGGCATGGGGGCCATCGTCATGGACGGAGCGGTGGTGGGCCGGAACTGCATCGTGGCCGCCGGCGCGCTGGTCCCCGGCGGAATGGTGATCCCTGAGGGTTCCCTGGTGGTGGGCTCTCCCGCCAAGCTCAAGCGCTCCCTCACCCAGGAGGAAGTTGACTCGCTCCAGCTGAGCACCCAGAACTATCTCAACCTGAAGGAGCTGTACCGATGACGGATCAACTGCAGCACCTGCGCGGGCAGATCGACCAGGTGGACCGGCAGATGATCGACCTGTTTCGCCAGCGCATGGAGCTCACCCGCCAGGTGGGGCTTTACAAGGCCGAGCACCACCTGCCCGTGCTGGACCAGGAGCGGGAACGCCAGGTCCTGCTGGACAAGGGGGCGCTGGCCGGGCCGGCGCTGCGCCCGGCGGCCACCATCCTATTTCAAACCATCATGGCCCTGTCCCGCCGGCAGCAGCGGGACCTGCTGCAGGAGGGGGCGGAAAACCCCGGCCTGCGCCGCTATCTGCAAGCCAGGTCCCAGATCCGCCCCCCGGTGGCCCATCCCCGGGTGGTCTATCAGGGGGTGCCCGGCGCTTACAGCGAGCAGGCCTGCCTGAATTTTTTCGGCCCCCAGTCCGGCGCCCAGGGGGTGGAGCAGTTTGAGCACGCCTTTGAGGCCCTGCGGGATGGGCGGGCGGACTACGCGGTGCTGCCCATCGAGAACAGCTCCACCGGCGCCATCCGCCAGATCTACGACCTGCTCAGCCAGTTTGACTACTTCATCGTGGGGGAGACCACCGTCCGGGTGGAGCACTGTCTCATGGCCCCGCCCGGCGCCAGCCTGGACACCATCACCCACGTCTACTCCCACGAGCAGGGCCTGTTCCAATGCGAGCAGTACTTGGCCGCCCACCCAAACTGGCGGGCAGTCCCCCAGGCGGACACCGCCGGATCGGCCCAGATGGTGGCCGCCAGCGGCGACGTGACCCGGGCGGCCATCGGCTCGGAGCGGGCCGCCCAGCTCTACGGGCTGCAAGTGCTGGCCCGGGGCATCAACCACAACAGCCAGAACACCACCCGCTTCGTTGTGGTCTCCCCCCGCATGGAGCTGCGGGAGGGGGCGGACAAGATCAGCACGGTCTTCCTCCTGCCCCATGAGGCGGGCTCCCTGCACGAGATCCTCACCATCTTTGCCATGCGGGGGCTGAACGTGGTGAAGCTGGAGTCCCGCCCCCTGCCCCAGCGCAGCTGGGAGTACATGTTCTTCCTGGAGTTCAACGGCCATCTGGACCAGCAGGTCACCAGCGACGTGCTCCATGAGCTGGCCCAGACCACCGGGGACTTCCGGGTGTTGGGCAACTTCCGCTCCAACCTGGAGTGACGGGCGGGAGGTGATGGCTGGTGTACCTCTTTGATCTGGACGGCACCCTCACCGACTCCAACGGCTTGTGGGCGCAGGTGGACCTGGAGTTCCTCTCCCGCCGGGGCCTGCGGGTTACCCGGGAGTACGAGGACGTGGTGGGCCGCTCCATCTTCCCGGTGGCAGCTCGGTTCACCCGGGACTACTACCGCCTGCCCGACAGCCCGGAGGCCATCATGGCCGAGTGGGAGGCCCTGGCCGCCCGGCGCTACCGGGAGCAGGTCCCCCTGAAGCCGGGAGCCCTGGCCCTGCTGGAGCAGTGCCGGAGAGAGGGGCGGGACATGGCCCTGTTCACCGCCTGCCGCCCTGCCCTGGCCCGGCTGGCTCTGGAGCGGTTCCAACTGGCCGGCTACTTCCGGCACATCGTCTACGCTGAGGAGCTGGGGCTGGACAAGCACGATCCCCGGTGCTTTACCCAGCTGTGCCAGCTGCTGGGCGTGCCGCCCCAGGCGTGCGTGCTGTTTGACGACAGCCCCGCCAACTGCGCCACCGCCCGGGCCGCCGGCATGGCCGCCGTTGGGGTGTACGACCCCTTTTACGCCCACCGGCAGGAGGAGCTCCAGCGGGTGTGCAGCCGGTATGTCCGTTCGCTGGAAGAGCTGGTGTGCTCTGATCCATTCCAATCATAAACGGCAAGGGCGCGCGGGAGTCCGCGCGCCCTTGTTTGCTGCGGGGACAGGCAAAGGCTGTCCTCACAGCTTCTTCATGTTCTGCTGGGCCGATTTCAGCATCAAACGCTTGGTGCCCACCCCGTCAAAGGCGATCTCCAGCAGGGCGTCGCCCCCCATCTTCTGCACCGTGAGCACCATGCCCCGGCCAAAGGCCCGGTGCTCCACCACGTCCCCCTTAGCATAGCTGGGCAGGGGCGCGGTACCCGTCCCCCGGGACGCCGGAGAGGCAGCCTTGGCCCGGCGGGGCGGGGCGGGCTTCCTGGGAACCGAGGCCCCAGGCGGGGTGTAATAGCCGGACGGACGGGGTGGGGCGGGGCGGCTGCTTCGGTCGGCATAGCCTCCATAGGTAGTCGGATCGGGGGCCGGATCGAGGGTCTGGTCGAAGTCCTCGCGCTGCCAGCCCGTCCCCCAGGGCCGCCCCTCGTCCCCCGTCTGCTCCAGCAGCTGCTCCGGGATCTCCCCGGCAAACCGGGAGGGGCGGTTGGCGTTGGTACGGCCAAAGAGCATCCGCCGGCCCGCACAGGTCAGGCACAGCCGCCGCTTGGCCCGGGTCAGAGCCACATAGCACAGCCGCCGCTCCTCCTCCATCTCCTCCGGGTCGCCAATGGTGCGCATCCCGGGGAAGATCCCCTCCTCCATGCCCACCACGAACACCACCGGGAACTCCAATCCCTTGGCCGCATGCATGGTCATCATCACCACCGCCTCCTCGTTGGCGTCGTGGTTGTCCAGGTCGGTGTACAGGGCGATCTCATCCAGGAAGCCCGCCAGGGAGGGCTCCCCCTCCGCGTTGGCCAGGTAGCTCTGGATGGAGGTGAGCAGCTCTCGCACGTTCTCCAGCCGGGTGCGGCTCTCCACGTCCCCCTTGGCCTGGAGCATATCGGCATAGCCGGTGCGGGCCACCACCTCCTCATAAAAGGCGGGCAAGTCTGTGCTCCGGGCCAGAGCGGCCAGCTGGTCGATCAGCCCGGCAAACTGGGTCAGCCGAGCCGCGGCCCGCTCCAGCTCCGGGTGGGCGGCGGGCTGGGCAATGACCTGCCATAGGGAGACCCCCTCCCGAGCGGCGATGGCCGCCGCCTTGTCCACCGTGGCCTGCCCGATGCCCCGGGGCGGGTTGTTGATGATCCGGCGCAGGCGCAGATCGTCCTGGCGGTTGTTGACCACGCACAGGTAGGCCAGCATATCCTTCACCTCCGCCCGGTCGAAGAAGCGGGTGCCCCCAATGATCCGGTAGGGGATGCCGTTGCGCTTGAACGCCACCTCCAGCTGGTTGGACTGGGCGTTCATCCGGTAAAGGATGGCATAGTCGTTCCACCGCCCCCCCTTCCGGTAGCCCTCCAGGATGGCGTTGGCCACATACTGGGCCTCGCCGTTCTCGTCCAGGGCGGTGTGCAGTTCCACCAGGTCACCCGCAGCCCCCGCCGTCCACAGCTGCTTGCCCTTGCGGCCTTGGTTGTGGCTGATGACGGCGTTGGCCGCGGCCAAAATGTTCTTGGTGGAGCGGTAGTTCTGCTCCAGCCGGATGGTCCGGCAGCCCTGGTACTGCTGCTCAAAGTTCAGGATGTTCTCAATGGTGGCCCCCCGGAACCGGTAGATGGACTGGTCGTCGTCCCCCACCACGCACAGGTTCTTCCGCTCCCCTGCCAGCAGGGCGGTCAGGCGGTATTGCAGGTTGTTGGTGTCCTGATACTCGTCCACCAGCACATAGCGGAACTTGCGCTGGTAGTAGTCCAGCACTTGCCCGTCCTGCTCCAGCAGGCGCACGGTGTGCAGGATGAGGTCGTCAAAGTCCAGCGCCCCGGCCTGCCACAGCTTCTTCTCATACAGGGCGTACAGCCGGGCGATCTGCTCCAACCGGAAGTCCCCTGCCGCCTGGCTGGCCCGGGCAAAATCGTCGCTGAGCTGCAGCTTATCCTTGGCCTGGGAGATCACCGACAGCACCGACCGGGGGGGGAAGCGCTTATCGTCCAAATTCAGCTCCTTCAGGCAGTCCTTCATCACCCGCTGGGCGTCGTCGGTGTCATAGATGGTGAAGGAGGCCGGGAAGCCCAGCTTCTCGATGTCCCGGCGCAGGATGCGCACGCAGGCGGAGTGGAAGGTGGACGCCCACACGTCCCGGCTCTGGGGCCCCAGCATCCGCTCCAGCCGGTCCTTCAGCTCCCCGGCGGCCTTGTTGGTAAAGGTAATGGCCAGGATGGACCAGGGGGGGGCTGGGTCCAGGGCGCACAGCCGGTCGGCCCGCTCCCGCCCCTCAGGCGCGGGGTGCTCCACATAGGCGCGCAGAAACTCCAGGTCCTCCGCCTCTACCCACTCGGGCACCTCAGCACTGTCCGAGCCCCGGCCATAGCGCATCAGGTTGGCCACCCGGTGGATGAGCACCGTGGTCTTACCCGAGCCCGCCCCGGCCAGCAGCAGCAGCGGCCCCTCGGTACACAGCACCGCCTGGCGCTGCTGGGGGTTCAGGTTTTGGTATTGCAGGGCGATGGCGTCCCGCCGGGCGCGGCAAAACTGCTGGGCCTGGGCTTGGTTGAGCATGGGTATCCGTCCTTTCCCTCAAAGGGGTTGGCTTGTCTGACCCATTATAGCAGAATCCCCCAAAAATGTACAGCGTACCCGGATGATTGACGCATCCCCCTCCGGGGTGGTAGAATGAAGCGTTGAGATACGCGGAGGGAAGGGGGGAAGCCCGTGCGCGCCCTGGCCTGGTTTTCCGGCGGCTTCGCCGCGGCCTGCCTGCTGTCCTGCTACGGCTGGGGCGGCCTGCTCCCCGGCGTGGCGGCTGCCCTGCTGGGGGCCGGGATGCTGGCCGTCCGGCAGGCGACCAGGCCCCGGGCGGGGGAGCACCCCGATCTGTCCCTGCTGCCTGTTGCCCGGCAGCGGCTGTTTGGCGCCTCCCGCCGGGTCGCCGCCCTGTGCCTGGGCGGCGTGCTGGCCTTCGGCTGGTTTGCCGGCTACTCCGCTCTGTTCTACGCCCCCGCCCAAGCCCTTGCCGGGACCGAGGGGCCAATCTCCGGCACCGTCTCCTCCTACCCGGAGCAGACCTCCATCGGCGGCTGGTCCATGACCCTGCGGCTGGACGGCGGCCTGCGCGCCCCGGACGTGCTGCTCTATGGCGACGAGGCGTGGGGCGGGCTGAAGCCGGGGGACCGGGTCACCTGCCAGGCCCGGCTGGAGGCCTCCACCTGGATGTACGGGGAGCAGACCACCTACTACACCGCCAAGGGCGTGTTCCTCATCGCCTACTGCAACCAGCCGCCGCTGGAGGTACAGCAGGCGGACGCCGTCCCCCTTATGTACTGGCCCGATCTATGCGCCCGGTACCTGAGGGCCGGCCTCTCCGCCGCCTTTGACCAAACCGCCGCCCCCTTGGCCGCCG
This sequence comes from Candidatus Enterenecus merdae, assembly GCA_018716385.1. Lineage (GTDB taxonomy): Bacteria > Bacillota > Clostridia > Oscillospirales > Oscillospiraceae > Enterenecus > Enterenecus merdae. The sequence continues at coordinate 27,370 of DVJZ01000029.1, read as the reverse complement.
CCGTCACCATCGGGGACCAGTCCGGGCTGGACGAGGGGCTGTCCTCCGCCCTCAGCCGCTCAGGCATCCTCCACGCAGTGGTGGTGTCCGGGATGCACATCTCCTTTCTGGTGGGGGTGCTGCTCTTCCTGTGCCGGGGCAGGCGGGGCCTGGTGCTGGCGCTGGTGCCGCTGCTGTTCTTCTTTGCCCTGCTGTCCGGCGGCTCCCCCTCCGCCATGCGGGCGGTGCTGATGCAGGTGGTGTTGCTGGCCGCGCCGGTGCTGCGCCGGGAGGGGGACCTGCCCACCTCCCTGGCCCTGGCCCTGCTGCTCCTGCTGATCCAAAACCCCTTTGCCGCGGCCAGCATCAGCTTGCAGTTGTCCTTCGGCGCGGTGCTGGGCATTGCCTTGGCCGCAGATCCCCTCAATCGGGCCCTGCTCTCCCCCTTCCGCACCCGGCTGAAGGGGCGGGACGGACTGCCGGCCCGGGCGACCTGGCAGGTCTGCCGGTGGGTGGGAGCCAACGTCAGCGTGTCCCTGGCCGCCATGCTGTTCACCACTCCCCTGCTGGCCCTGTATTTTGGCCAGATCCCCCTGGTTGCCCCGCTGACCAACATCCTCACCCTGTGGGCGGTGAGCGCCCTCACCGTGGCGGGGCTGTTCCTGGGGGTGCTGGGCATCTTTCTGCCCGGCCTGGCCGCAGTACCCGGCGGGGTGTTCGGGCTGCTGGCCCACTACATCCGGTGGGTAGTTCTGCGGGTGGGCAGCTGGCCCCTGGCCTGCCTGGACGCGTCCCAGCCCATGTTCCAGCTGTGGCTGGGGGCGGCCTATCTCCATCTGCCCGCCGTGATTTGGGGGTTCCGCCCCGCCCGGCGGCTGGCGGCCGCGGCGGTCTCGCTGGCGCTGCTGTTGGCCGCCGCCATCGGCCTGAACGCCTGGGGCGTGGCCCGGGCCGACCTCACCCTCACCGCCTTGGATGTGGGGCAGGGGGCGTCCACCCTGCTGCTGTCCGGTGACCGGGCCGCCCTGGTGGACTGCGGCGGCAGCGGCGGGGACAATCCGGGGGATCTGGCCGCCGACCGGCTGGCCGCGCTGGGCCGCGCCCGGCTGGATCTGCTGGTGCTCACCCACTTGGACGACGACCACTTCAACGGGGTGGCCCAACTCTTCCAGCGGCTGGACATCGCCCAGGTGGCCCTGCCCCGGGTGCAAACCCACCCCCAGCAGCTGGCCCTGCTGGAGGATCTGGCCCAGCGGGAGGGGGCCGAACTCACCTTTGTGGAGGAGGACGCCCTCACCTATCCCCTGGGCCGCGCCCAGCTCACCCTGCTGCCACCCATGGGCCAGGGCACCTCCAACGAGGAGGGGCTGTTCGCCCTATGCAGCACCCAGGGGTTTGACGCGCTCATCACCGGCGACGCGGACGCCTTTGTGGAGCGGATGCTGGTCAAGTACCAGCCTCTGCCCGATCTGGAGCTGCTGCTGGTGGGTCACCACGGCTCGGCCGGCTCCACCGACCCTGTCCTGCTGGATCGGCTGCGTCCAGAGCTGGCCGTCATCTCGGTGGGGCGCAACTCCTATGGCCACCCTGCCCCCGAAACCCTGGAGCGGCTGGCCGCAGCCGGGGCCCAGGTCTACCGCACCGACTTATCCGGCCCAGTGACCATCACGGTCCGGGACGGGCTGGTGGACGTTTCATAATCACTCATGAGAAGGAGGGGACGGCCATGCCGCCCAAATCCAAAACAGACAACGCCGCCATGACCGCCCTCAAGCACGACCTGCGGGATGGGGCCCCTGGCCGGCTGTACCTGTTTCACGGGGAGGAGGCCTATCTGCGGGAGTACTATGTGGGCCGGCTGAAGCAGGCCCTGCTGCCCCCGGGACTGGAGGACTTCAACCTTCACACCGCCCAGGGGAAGGACTGCTCTGCGGAATGGATCGAGCAGGCGGTGGACTGCCTGCCCATGATGAGCCAGCGCACCCTGGTGCTGGTCACCGACTTCGACCTGTACGGCCAGGGCGAGACTGCCCGGAACAAGCTGGCCGCCCTGTTCTCCGCCCTGCCCGACTATTGCTGCCTGGTCTTTGTCTATGACCTGCTGCCCTACAAGGCGGACGGCCGGTCCAAGCTGGCCGCCGCCCTCAAGGCCCACGGGTCGGTGGTGGACTTCCAGCGTCAGTCCCAGGGGGATCTGGCTGACTGGATCGCCCGGCGGTTTCAGGCCGCCGGCCACTCCATTGCCGGGGAGGACGCCCGCTACCTCATCTTCCTGTGCGGCGAGCTGATGACCAACCTGGCCGGCGAGATCGGTAAGATCGCCGCCTACGCCCCCGGCCAGCGGGTCACCCGGGCGGACATCGACGCGGTGGCCATTCCCCAGGTGGAGGCCATCGTCTTTCAAATGACCGACGCCATCGCCCGCAAGGACTTCAACCGGGCCGCCTCGGTGCTGGCCGACCTGCTGCACAGCCAAGAGCCCCCCCTGCGCATCCTGGCCACCATGGGCAAGTACTTCCGGCAGCTGTACACCGCCCGGCTGTATCTGGAGCGTGGGCTGGGCCGGGAGGCGCTGATGACCCTCTGGAACCTGCGCAGCGCCTATCCCGCCGACAAGCTGATGGACGCCGCCCGGGCCTTCTCCCTGCCCTGGTGCCGTCATGCCGTGCTGCGCTGCAGCCAGGCTGAGCTCCAGCTCAAATCCCACTACGGGCAGGAGCGGGAGCTGCTCACCACCTTGCTGGCCGAGCTGGCCGCCGGGCGCAGGGCCATCCCATGCTGAGCATCCGGGAGGCCATCGCGGTGGAGGGGCGGTATGACAAGAACGCCCTGGCCCAGGTGGTGAAGGCCGTGATCGTGGAGACTGCCGGCTTCCGCGTGTTCAAGGACCGAAACAAGCTCAACCTGCTGCGCCGGCTGGCCAGCCAGCGGGGGCTGATCGTCCTCACCGACCCGGACGGGGCGGGCCTGGTCATCCGCAACTACCTCCGGGGCGCCATCCCTCCCGCCCAGCTCAAGCACGCTTACATCCCAGAGGTGTGGGGGAAGGAGCGGCGCAAGCGCGCCCCGGGCAAGGAGGGCAAGCTGGGGGTGGAGGGCATGTCCCCCCAGGTGCTCGTCCAGGCCCTGCTCCGGGCAGGGGCCACCGTGGAGGGAGAACAGGAGGCCCCGCCCCGGGGGGCGCTCACCCCCGCAGACCTGTTCGCTCTGGGGCTCACCGGCACGCCGGACGCAGCAGAGCGGCGTGCCGCCCTGCTGCGCCGGTTGGAGCTGCCCTCCCACCTGAGCAGCAAGGCCCTGCTGTCGGTGCTCAACGCCCTGTACACGCCGAAGGAGCTGGCCCAACTGCTGGAGGAACTGGCCTCATCATAAGCCGTCCGGGCAAGGATTTCCCCTGCCCGGACATAACAATTCGGATTTTATCCCACAAATATTCCGATTCGGATTCACTTTTCCTCCAGATAAAACCGCCACGGGAAGTCCACCGCCTCCTGGGCATAGTCGATGCCGATCCGCGGCCCCGCCTGCACGCGCAGCGGGCCCTGATCCTCCGGCCACTCCGGCAAGCCGGCCTCTCCCAGGTTTTCACACACGAACAGAGCCTCTCTGCCGTGGGGCAGGCCGTTGAGGGCACGATCAATCTTCAGGGCCGCGCACAGCTTGCCCGGGCCGTTGAGCAGGTTCCGGCGCTGGTATGGAGAGAGCGCCTCCTCCTTGCGCCCAAAGCGATTTTCTGCTATGATAGCACCGTTGTGGCGCACCTGGCCGCCCCGCAGCAGCACCGCCGCCGGCTCCCCCTCCGGTTCGGTCACCAGGTTCAAGCAGTGGTGCAGGCCGTAGATCAGATAGACATAGGCGGTGCCCGGCGGGGCAAACAGCGTCTGGGTGCGGGTGGTGCGCCGGTAGTTGTAGGCGTGGCAGGCCTTGTCCATCCGGCCGACGTAGGCCTCCGTCTCGGTCAGGCGCACGGCCAGGGTGACGCCGTCATACCGGCGCACCAGATATTTGCCCACCAAGTCCCGGGCCACCTCCACGGTGTCCCGGTTGAAAAATTCTTGCGGCAGCATCCCCCGTCCCCCTTTCATCCCTATTCCCGGAGTTGATCACACCATGAACGAATCCACCCTGAGCAAGCTGGCCAGGCCCCTCATCGTCCTTGCCACCCTCATCTGGGGCTCCACCTTCTTCATCATGAAGGACGCCCTGGACGAGGTGAACCTCATGTTCCTGCTGGCCTTCCGCTTCACCTTTGCCGCGGTCATCTTGGCCCTGGTCTTCTGGAAGCGATGGAAAGCCATGGACCGCTCCTATTGGTGGCGGGGCGGCCTCATGGGGCTGTTCCTCTTTGGGGCCTACGCCGTGCAGAACTACGGCCTGATGGGCACCACTCCGGGCAAGAACGCCTTCTTCACCGCTGTGTACTGCGTCATCGTGCCCTTCCTGTACTGGCTGGTGGACCGCCAGCGGCCCGACCGGTTCCATCTGCTGGCCGCCCTGCTGTGCATTGCCGGCATCGGCCTGGTGTCCTGGGACGGCGGGCTGGCCCTTGGCTGGAGTGATGGCATGACCCTGGCCGGCGGCTTCCTCTTTGCCTGCCACATCCTCGCCGTGGCCCGCTTCTCCCAGGGACGGGACATCTTCCTGCTCACCGTCATCCAGTTTGCCGCCACCGCCGTCTGCTGCTGGGTGGGCACCCTGGTTTCCGGCGGCATCCCGGCGGATGGGCTGCCCCTCCGGGCCTGGCTGGTGCTGCTCTACCTGGCGGTGGCCGCCACCACCCTGGCCCTGCTGTTCCAAAACATTGGTCAAAAATACACCAGCCCCGCCTCCGCCGCAGTGCTGCTGGCCCTGGAAGCCCCCTTTGGCGTGGCCTTCTCCGTGCTCTTTGCCCAGGAGGCTCCCACACCCCTGATGTATCTGGGCTTCCTGCTCATCTTCCTGGCCGTGGTGTGCTCAGAGACCAAGTTCTCCTTCCTGCGCCGGAGGGCGGGGGCCGGGGCTTGATCCCCCATCAAATCATGGACCGCACCGGATGGTGCGGTCCATTTCGTCTGGTCAGGTTCAGGGCTCCCCCCTGGGGTCTGGGTCAGCCCATAGGGTGGAGAAATAGTCGTAGTAGGGCATCAGGAAAGCAAATCCCTCCGTCAACCGGCCGACCAGATCCGGGCTGTACAGCAGCTCGCTCAGCTCCTCCTCATGGGTGAGGCTCAGCTCCCTCTTATTGTACCAGTGCGCCAGCTGGGGCCGGGGCGGCTGCTTGGGCCGGCTGTACTCCGCCCCCTCCAGCACGAATTCCTCCTGCCCCTTGAGCCGGTTGGCCAGGCGCAGCAACGGGCGGGGGTCCCGATCCATCCGGGCCCGGTGCTTGGCCATCACCACCGGCTTGGGGCACCAAAAGCCCATGCCGTAGCTCCAGCACTCGGGAGCCAGCTCGAACCAGAGCACCGGCCGGGCCCCCTCCTCCCCGCCGTCCCAGCGGAACAGGGACAGCCAGAGGTGGTCCTTGTAGGGCCCCCGGCCAAACAGGCGGCGGGCATCCCGGTAGATCCGGGACACCTTCCCGTTCAGCCCACTCTTGGGGAAACGCTCCAGCAGGGCGCTTTGCAGCTGTGCGCCCAGCTGCTTCATGGGCTGGTAGAAGCAGCGCTGATAACGCTCCTTGTTGGCCTCAAACCAGCCCCGGTCATTGTTGAACCGGATGCCCCACATGAAGTCCACCGTCTCCTGGGAAAAGCCTTGAAACATCTCTGTCATCTCCCTATGGCCGCCCCGTCCGTCTGGCTCCCCTGCCCGGCCGGTACCGAGGCGGTGGGGACAGGCTCCGGGCTGGCGGAAGGCTCTTGACTGGCAGGAGGCTCCGGGCTGGTGGAGGGCTCCTGGGAGGGCGTGGGGTCAGAGGGCTGGGGCTCCGGGCTGACGGAGGGCTGGGGATCCTGGCTGGGCGTCTCGGGCTGCTCGATGGCCGGCCCCGCCGGCAGGGGATCCCCCTCCGGGGTCAGCCCCAGGCTGGCCGCGTCGGCAGGGTTGAACAGGATCACCCGGTCCCGCTTGGCATACTTGCTGTAATTCTCAAAGGTGCGGGAGATCAGGTTGCCCTGGCCGTCGTACACGCACCGGTAGACATTCACCTCATAACCGGTGTATGGGGTGGTCTTGACCTTGGTGGTACCTTGAGGGACGCTGCTGTCCGGCTCGTACACCGTCTGCCAGGGGGTGGTGGACAGGGTGTAGCGCTGGGTCTGGACATAGGTGTCGTCCGTCTTGGTGCCATAGAAGGACACGGTCAGCCGGTTGCCGCTGACGCCGGCGACGATCTTGATGGGGTAGTCGGTGTTGTTGCGGAATTGGTAGTCCAGGGTGGGGTAATACACCGTGGCGTCCAGTCCGTTGGGCAGGTAGCCCACGATGAAGGCGTGGCAGGCCCGGTTGACGATCTCCAGGTTGGCATATACTGAGCAATAGTACAGCGAGGAGGACACCTGGCAGATCCCGCCGCCCACCATGTCCACCGTCTCGCCTCCGGCGTAGCCGGTGGATACCTGGTAGCCGTTTGCCTGGGAGGGGCTGCCGATGGTATTCAGGTAGGAGAACACCTCGCCGGGCATGATGACCACCCCGTTGCAGGAGGAGGCGGCCAGGGCCACGTTATAGGAGCGGGCGTATACCCCGTCCAGGGAGTTGGTGGTGGTGGAGAGCAGGTCCTGATAGAGATATTGCTCGGCCTCACTCAGGTCAGGCTGCTCATAGACCACCGGGATGACACAACTCTCTCCCGGGCCGGTCCCGTCCAAGATCTCCTGAGCCTGCTGGGCGTCAATGCGCACGCCCACCACGGTGGGGGTGATGGTGCCGTCGGCCTGGAGGGTGGAGGCCTGAGGCTCCACGTTGACCAACTCGGCCAAGATCTGGCCGCTCAGCTCCTTGGTCGGGGCGGCCACCGTCTCCACCCGCAACTCGCTCTGACCGGCGGCCAACGCCTCCAGCACCTGCTCCAGCAGAGCCTGCTCATCCACCTGCTCTCCGTCCACACCCACCTGGAGGGTCAGCTCATTTGTCCCCAGCTCATAGGTAAAATCCACGGGGGCCACATATAGCTCCTGGGCGATCTGCTCAATCAGCTGTTTGGCCTGGCGCTCCCCTTCTGGAGTAAAGGCGGAGGCGGCCAGCGGCAGGGACACCTGCTCCCCACCCAGCCCCAGCCAGAGCAGCCCCAGCTTGAGGAAGGGCTGGTCGGCCTTGGCCTCCATGCCGCGGTCCACCGACGCCTGGGGATCGCTGGCCAGCAGCTGACCAGACAGCCGCGCCCGCTCCCCCTCGCCATAGCGCAGGGTGATGGTCTGCTCGTCCTGGTTTTGCTCCATATATTCCGCCATCCGGGCCACTGCATCCTGCTCAGCCACGCCGCTCAGATCCAGCACCACAGCGCCGGCACTGTTCCTGGCCTGAGAGCCGGGCAGCAGCCTGCCGTTATCCTGCACCCATTTGCATAGCCCGCAATATGCCCCGGCCAGCACCACCAGAACCACCCCGGCGATGATCCCGGCCAGGGCAGGGGCGGGCAGTTTTCTTTTCTGTTTTGATCCTTCCATATCGCACCTCCAAAGGCACCGCCGCCACCGCTTTCCCCCGCTGTCCGGCTGGGATCTCGACGGCTCCTCCCTTAGATTCTATTCTGCATCATATTCTACCACCAATCCAGGGAGATGGGCAACAACATTTTTGTAAAAAAGGGCGTCTGTCCCAAATCCATCTCGCCCTGCTCCCCGGAGCTGAGCGCGGGGTAGGATTCCCATCTGACAAAGGGCAAGAATCGCTTTACACCTTTGGTCAAAACGTGTATAATGGAACGACAGCAGTTCACCCCTGGAGGAGGCGCAATCCCATATGTCTGGCTCCCAACAAAGCAGCCCCGGCGATCACCGCCAAAACGGCGGCCAGAACAGCCAGGGGCCGGGCTATCACTACGAATACAATTACAACTACAATTTCAACGCCGGCCCGACCCCGCCGCCCCGGAAAAACGGCCTGGGGGATTGGATCGGCATCATCGTGCTGCTCTTGATCCCCACCGGTATCACCCAGATCATCGCCGTCATCTGGGCCCTGCGGAAGGTGGCCGGCATGTCCCGGCAGCAGCGCCGCTACTATTATAACCAGTACCGCCGTACCGCCGAGCGCATCCGCCGAGAGGTGGAGGACGTGTTCCGGGACAACCGTTCCTCCGGCTTCTCCGATCAGCGCTACGACTCCCGGGCCGGCGGCGCTGGCTACGCCTCCGGCGGCCACCAAGCATGGGCCCAGCCCGGGCCCACGGAGGAACCCTGGGAGCAGGCCTCGTCTACCCAGGAACCCTGGGAGCGGACAGACGGGAAGGGAAATTCCGCTAAGAAGGCCTCGAGGAAGAGCGGCTCCTCCAAAACCTATAAGGCCAAGCGGGGCTCCCGAAAGCTGATTGAGGAAGGGGAAAAGGGAGAAACCGGGCTGATCATTGGCGGCGCCATCATGGCGGGCGTCTTTGGCCTTGGCACGGTGTCGGTGCTGGCTGAGTTTCTGGACAGCCTGTTCCGCGGCTACTTCTTTTCGGAAGGTCTCGTGGGCGTGCTGGCCTGCGCCATCTTCTTCGCTGGCGGGCTGGCCATGTTGCTGGCTGGTATCAGCGGGAAGGGCCGCCGGGAGCGGTACCTCAACTACCTGGGTTACATCGGCAGCAACCAGGAGGTGGGCCTGGCCCATATGGCGGCCACCTTCGGTGTGTCGGTGCGTAAATTGTGCAAAGATCTGCGCCGGATGCTGTCCCAGGGGATCCTCCCCACCGGCTATCTGGACTTGGCCGAGGGTAAGCTCTACCTCACGGAGGATGGCTACCGCTCCCGGGGGCAGGAAGCCAAGGCTCAGGAGGACGAGGCGGCTGCCCGGGCACAGGCCCAGAGCCAAGAGGACGCCATCCTCCAAGAGATCCGGCAGATCAACGAGGCCATTCCCGACGAGGCCATGAGCGCCAAGATCGCCCGCATCGAGGAGATCACGTCCAAGATCCTGGCCTACCAGAAATCCCACCCCAATCGGGAGGGACAGCTGCGCCCCTTCCTGAACTACTACCTACCCACCACCCTGAAGATCCTCCGGGCCTATGCCCAGCTGGAGGCCCAGGGCGTGGAGGGGGAGAATATCACCGCGGCCACCGCGCGTATTGAAGGCATGATGGACCAGGTGGTGGCCGGCTTTGAAAAGCAGCTGGATAAGCTGTTCCAGAATGACGCCATGGACATCACTTCCGACGTAGAAGTGCTGGAGAACATGCTGAAGAAGGATGGCCTGTCTGGGGACGATCTGACCATGCCTATGGCCTGATCGCCTCTCCATACAGATCAGGGGCCTTTCCGCGTTGCGGAAAGGCCCCTGATCTGTATGTCCGGGCAACCCTTGATCACTCACTTGACCGCGATGGCCTCAATCTCGCACAGGGCCCCCTTGGGCAGGTCCTTGACGGCCACGCAGGAGCGGGCAGGCTTGGAGCTGAAGTACTTAGCGTACACCTCGTTAAAAGCGGCAAAGTCCCCCATGTCCGCCAGGAAGCAGGTGGTCTTGATCACCTTGTCTAATCCGGAACCGGCCGCCTCCAGGATGGCTCCCACGTTCCGGCAGCTCCACTCCGCCTGGGCAGCGATGCCTCCGGGCATCTCCCCCGTCTCCGGGTTCACCGGCAGCTGGCCGGACGTGAAGACTAGCCCCAGGGTCTCATAGCCCTGGGAATAGGGGCCGATGGCCCCAGGTGCTTGCTTGGTTTCGATGATGTGCATGAAAATTCCTCCTTGCGACAATCGTGAAAATTCCCCGGGTTTCCGCCTCCTATTGTGCCTGTTTTCCCCCCACTTGTCAAGGCCTGACGGTCTGGCACTCCGTTACGCAGTCCCATCTGGCAACCGGCAGGCCGGCGTCCCCCAAGGGACGCCGGCCTGTTTCCCCGAAGCCTCAGGCCGGGCACTGCCGACCGGTGTGGTCGATGGTGTAGTCCTCCCCGTGCGTCCCGTCCAGGATCAGCTGGGAGATGGGCACGAAGGTGTACCCCTGCTGGAGCAGGTTCTCGATGATGGAAGGCAGCGCCTCCGGCGTGTGCAGGGCTGCGTTGTGAAACAGCACGATGGAGCCGGGCTGTACCTTGTCTGTCACCCGCTGGGTGATTTCCTGGGCGGACAGATCCTTCCAGTCCAGGCTGTCCACATCCCATTGGATGGGTTCCATGTCCATCGCCCGCACCGCATTGATCACGTGGTCGTCGTACTCCCCATAGGGGCAGCGGAATAGGGTGGGACGTACCCCGGTAATGGCCTCAATTTTGTCGTTGCAGGCGTTCAGGTTCTGGGTGATCTCTTCTGTGCTCAAGCTGTTGAAGTGGGCGTGGTCGTCCGAGTGGCTCATGATTTCATGGCCCGCCTCGTGCAGCGCCCGCACCGACTCCGGGTATTTATCCACCCACTCCCCTACCACAAAAAAAGTCGCCTGGATCTGGTAGCGGCCCAGGATGTCAATGAGCTGCTGGGTGTCCTCGTTGCCCCAGGCAGCGTCAAAGCTGATGGACAGCACCTTGTAGTCCTTCTGGACGCAGTAGATGGGCAGTTGCCTGGTGGTGGCCGACGCACCCACCACCGCCGGGTTATTCACGGCGAAAAACATCAGCGCGGCCGCCAGCAGACAGCCCACCACCGCCAGGGTTTTACGCCGGATCAACAGGAATCTCATCAGCTGACCCTCCCCTTACTTCAGGATTACGCTACCAGCCTATGAACCCACCGCCCCGTTCAGAAGCGGCCCCTCCGGCTTCGACCCAAACCCCCACGGCTCACGCCCGCCCACTGCAAAGCCCCCCGGCCAAATTGGCCGGGGGGCTTTCGTTACTACGCAGCGAGGCTCCATGCGGGCCCTTGCTGTGGGTCAGGTCTCTTAGGCTATGGGCGGCGGCTTACACCGCCACGTTCTCCAGGAAGCGCATCAACACGAGGGCCAGCTGCGCCCGGATGGCGCTGCCCTGGGGATTCACCAAGTCGTTGGAGCCCTGGATCAGGCCCTTGCCCACTGCCCAAGCCAGCGGCGTGTGCGACCAAGTGGCCACATCACTGGCGTCGTTGAAGATGGACAGGTCACCCGTCACAGTCAGGTCATAGCTCTTGTAGCTGGCGTAGCGGTACAGGATGGCCGCCAGCTGCTCCCGAGTGATGGCGTCGTCGGGGCCAAAGGCCGTGTCATTGTATCCCTCCACAATGCCGTTCTGGCTGGCCCACAGCACCGCGGCCTGCACCCAGTCGGCGGTGGCGTCCACAAAGGGGTTGCTCCCGTTCACGGCAGGCGAGCCCTCCAGCCGGTACAGGATGGCCACAACCTGGCCACGAGTGCTGGCCAGCATAGGACCGAAGGTAGTCTCGCTGGTGCCCTGGATCAGCCCCAGCTCATACATGTACTCCACTGCCTGACGGTAATAGGCGTCGGCCGGCACATCGACGAAGGGGAAGACGGGCTGCTGGATCGGAGTGACGGTGGCGTTCACCGTGACCCCACCCTCGGGCATCACGAAGGTATACGTGCCATTCCCGTTGTCGGTGACAGGCACCGTCACATTCCCTGGGCCAATCACGGTCACGCCGCTCGCCTCATATCCCTCGTCGGGGGTGACGGTGACGGTGACGGTCTGGCCGGGCTGGGCCGGGCTGGGATTGGCAGCCACGTTGGCGTTGTCCACCGCAGGGGCGTTCACTGGGTAGGTGGTACCTCCTCCGGGATTGCCGCCAGGGTTGCCACCGGGCGTGGAGGCATTCTCCCGGTTGACGGTGATGGTGTAGGTGGTTGTCTCCCCACCCTCTGTTACCACAACATGAATGGTATTTCTGCCCACGTTCAGGGAGATCGGGCTGGACGCCGTCCCGCTGGGAACAGTTGTGTCATTCACGGTAATCGTCCCAGAAGTGGCCGTGGGCGTGACAGTGATGGAGTCGGTGGCGTTGGGGACGGTGACGTTGTAGGCCTTCGTGGCGGGAGCAAAGGCGGGAGCCAGAGTGCCCGCACTCACCGTCAGGCCATCCAGTGTAGGAGTCGTCGGGGTGGTGGTAGCCGTCAGGGCAATGTCATGAGTTACATCGCCACTCGACACGGTCACGGTATTGCTATAAGCCTGGTAGCCGCTGCCAGAGACAACCGAAACAGTGTACTCCCCGGCAGGCACATCAACGCTGTAGCCACCATTCGAGTCAGTGGTATCCGTATAGGTGCCAGCGCTGCTCGTCAGGGTTACCTCCACGCCGTCAACCGGGTTACCATCCAGCGTGACCGCACCGCTTACGGTGTGGGATATAGCAACAACAGGCTTCAGGGTGACCGCTACGGTGGTCGCGCCACTTACCGCAAAGCCACTAGACGCATCCGCCCCGCCAACCGTCACGGTATCAATCCCATAGTCGGAATAGGTGACCGAAACGGTATAGTTTCCGGCGGGTACATCGACAGTGTAGGTGCCAGAGGTTCCAGTGGCGCTATACTCGGTGGAGCTGTCATTCAGGGTCACAGTCGCCCCGTTGACAGTGGTGCCTTCATCATCCGTCACCGTGATGGTCACAGTGTAGGTGGAAATCGTGTACTTGTAGCCAAAGTTTGTGCTACCAGCAGAAATAGAAGTATAGTTGTAGGAACCGGAATCAGCCGTCACCATGGTGCCAGCCGAATCACTCACAGTCAGGGTGTTGGCTTGAGCATAGACCTCGCCGCCAGGCGCCAGCGTGTACTCAGCGTCCGGGCTGGTGCTTCCAAAGTCGTACACCTTGCCGGAATCCGTCACCGCGATCGTACCGGTAACGGTTGCGCCCATGTGCACCTCCAGGGTGCCCTCCACGTCGAACGTGCCGCCAGACTCCACCGTCAGTGTGCTGCCGTTGCTGCCAGTAGCAGGAGGAATACGGGTCAAGGTAGGCAGAGACAGGGTCACGCTCTCAGGCACCGTCACGGTGCTGCCGTTGGCCACCGTCATGTGGAAGGGCCGACTATTCACGGTAGCTGCACTCCCCCCTTCCGCCGACAAATCCAGCGAGTCAGTGGTAGGCAGCGCGGCAACCATATTTTGATTGACGGTGGCTTCGCCGTTCAGGATCAGGCTGATGTAGCCCACGTCGATCTTGCCACTGGTGCCACCTATCTCCCCGGCATGTTGGAAGCTCATGGTAGCCTCGCCGCTGGTCAGGGTCAGGTAGCCCTCGGTCGTATCCGGGGACAGGATGGTCTCAATAGCTCCCGCAGGACCATAGGTGAGGGTAGTGGTGGGATTGAGCTTGATGTTCCCCCGCAACAGTGCCAGCCAATACGATTCCATGATGTTCATCGCCAGGGTACCCTTCACATCCAGGGTGCTGTCCGCGCTGCTGGTAAGCGCCGTGGCGGCGGACACCGTAAGAGTGAGCCCCTCAGGCACCTCCAGGGTGACGCCATCGTCAATGTTAGGCACAGTCCCAGAAGAGGGTGCAGTCAAAGTCACATCCTTCAGCAGCTTGACGGTATCGCCAGAGTTGGCCGCCGCCAGGGCCTCGGCCAGGTCGTCATAGCCAACCGATCCAATTTGGGCGACAGCAGTGGAGGAATCAATCCCTACCGCACCTGTCGTCGGATCCTGGCTCATGCCGTCCTTGACGAAGCGCTCGACATCTTCGTTGCTCGACCCATCCGTACTCTTAAACGTGCCACCAGTGATGGTGATGGTACTGTTGCTTGTGTTCCCACCAGTGGTGTCGCCAGTCTTCGAGATGCGGACATCGCCCTTGTAAGTACCGCTCTCCACGGTCAACTGGGCCGTGCCCTTGGGGGTGGGGAAACTACTGTTGCTCTCAAAGATGCGCAGGGCAAAATCATAGGCCGTGATGGTGCAGTCCTTCACCGTCACGCTGGCCGTGCCGTTAGAGGGGCCATAGTTCCGGGCCACGCTGATGCCGCCCTTCATGCTCTCAATGCTTACACCCTCTACAACGACGCTCGCGCCAACGCTCACCTCAATGCCGCTGGCCGTCCAGCCGCTTCCATCCTCAGTGGCGAAGTCGGAGTCCGCGCCATTGATCTGGCCACCGGTGATCGTTCCGGTCACACTGCTGTTGTCGTCATAACCGGCCACCACACCCTTGGTCAGCATATCAGTCTGACCATTGTCGCAGTTGATGGTGCAGTCTTCGATGGTAAAGCTGCCCTGGCGCACATCAAAGGCCGCCCGGTTAAACTTCTCCACCGTCAGGCCGGTGGCCACAATCCCGCTGGTGCTGGCATCCGCCTCCGCGGGAATTTTGAACACGCCGGTACCGGTACTAGTAGCCGCCGTATCGCCGAAGCCGGTCAGGGTAGCGTCGGAGATGGTGAGCACACCGCCACTGATCTCGAAGTAGACACTAACGTCATTGCTCACGCCGGTGATCGTGTAGTCACCGCCCACGATGGTGATGTTCTTGTTGATGGTGAGCTTCTCGGTCATAGTGATGTCCGCACCCAGGGTGATGGTATCGCCAGCCGTAGCGCTTGTAATCGCGTTTTTTAGCCCTGCGAAATCAGTGACCGTTTCGTCTGCCGCCCAGGCAAAGGGCGTCATGGAGAGCACCATGGCCATGGCCAGCAGGGCGCTGATAAGACGACTAGGTCCCCTTCTCTTCTGTTGTTTCATTCTTCTACCTCCAAATTCAGAGTCGTAGTCGGGCTTGTCCGCCCCCTTCCGGAGTGTGGGGCCCCGGCGGAACGACGGGCAGCCCTGCTGTTTCCCAAAGGAAACAGCAGCTTTTTGTGCATAAAAGCACGGAGTCGGGCCGGATTGACAGCTTCATTGTATCCGCCATGCCCAAACTTGTCAAGGGTATGAACCACAATTTTCAGCATTTTCCTGGCTATCCCCTCAAATTTTACCCCTCCGGTCCGATCAGCCGGAAACCTCGGTCACCGTCAAAGCGGACCGTCAACGTCTTGGTATAGGGCCCGCCCGGGGGCAGCGCCTGGACGGAAAAGCTGGCCCGGTGGCGCTGGCAAATCTCATAGGTGCTCATCAGGCCGATACCGCTGCCACCATCGTCCCCGTGGGTGGTCACCCGGCGCACACCCCAGTTGGCCGCCACCTCGGGCGGAAAGGGCACGCCGCTGTCGCTCACCCGGATGGTGGGGCAGCCCTCCGCCTGCACCAGCTCTACCAGCACCCGGCCCGGGCCGCCGGAGGCCCGGACGGCGATGATGGCGTTCTCCACCAGGTCGGCCAGCAGGGTAGCCGCATCCTGCTCGGGCAGGGCAACGCGCAACAGCGCCGGCGTGTCCTCCGGCAGGCACAGCCGCAGGGTGATCCCCTCCCCGGCGGCCTTCTGCCCCAGGTAGGAGAACAGCGCATCCAGCACGGCCACGCCGGTGCGGGGCAGCGAAACCCCAGCCTGCTCATAGCTCCGCACCACCCCTGCCCGCTCCCGGGACATCTGGTGGAGCTGGGCCAGAAGGGCCTGGGCGCTCTCCTGCTGGGCCTGGCCTTGGCCGGCGGCTTGCAGCAGCTCCTGAACGGCCAGCTCCATGGCGGGGATCAACTTGTTATCCCGGTGGATGATCCGGGAGAAGGTCTCGTTCTCCACCCGGAGGGCCGCCACCTGATCCTGCAGGGCCGTAACCGCCGCCTGGAGCCGGGCCTGCTCCCGCTTGCGGATCTGATCCATGTACTCCCGCTCCATGCGCCGCTTCCACCAGAACCAGAGGGTCATCCCGCAGATGATCAAAACGGAAAGAATAAGTTGGATGGCGATATAGCTTTCCGTCACCGAACCGCCTAGAGAGGCCGCCAATAGAATGGAAACACTTAAGAAAACGCTGATGTCCCCATATTGAGAATCCGCCAAAAAAGGTAACCCATGGCTAAGACGCTTGATACGGAATAGGAGAAGACCCAACCCCATCTGTACCAGACCAATCGCACCAGCATTAATCCAAGTAGTTTCACTAATGTCATAATTTCCAAGCCCGTACAGGATAGCTACGCATATGACTCCAAGTAGAAAACACACATAACTAATCCCATAGCCAAGGATGGTCGCTGTCACAATACCACTTAAATTGTCCTGATCTAAAATCCAATGAAGCCATATAGAAAGGCCTACCATGGCAAAGATACTGACAGAAGGCATGTATTGGCGTAACAAACATATCGCCAGCACCTCGATAGCAAGAAGGAGGGCGAGAAGAGTCTTAGCCCTGCATGGGAGAGATCGCCCCCGGTTTAACAGTTTTCGAGTAGCATGGGTAGCACATCCAATGACTGCCGTGTACTTCAGCAGCGAAACCATCATGGATATAGTTTCCTCCATAAAACAGAACATTTTTCCACAAAAACAGGCATCTTATAACCAATTTATCTTTATTTCGTGTTTTTTTATGCTTTTTTCCAGAAAAGGAAAGGAGCAACAGCCTGATGATAAAGTGGTTCTTAGATTGGGCAATCTTCTGGTTCTGGATCTAACCAGCCAGACAACAAAAGCCCGGCCATCCCCGTCCTGGGAGTGGCCGGGCTTTTATGTTTCATTCTTGAGCTTATTGGCAAAGTAGTAGACAAACTCCGTCAGGGTGGGCATCCCCTTTTCCGAGTTCACCCGGGCTGTGTACAGGCGCAGCAGGTCGTCAATGGGCGTGGTGCGCCAAGCCCTTGCAATGGCGTTTTGCATCGCCCGCTCCACGCTGGACTCCGTCCTGCCATACTGCTCCCCAATCGCCCGGCAGAAGTTTGGCTCCGGCTCCTGGAGGATGCGCTGGATGCTGTCGGCCAGGTAGCGATAGCCCACCGCCTTGGGGCTGATGCCGATCTGATCCAACTGGGCGCAGATCCTGCGGCGCATCCGCTTGTTGCGCCGATCCGGGCTCTCCAGGTCCGGGCTGTCCCCTGTCCCGGCCTGGCCGCTCCCCCGCAGCAGCACGGGCTGCATCATGCGCAGAAAGTCCACCGAGCCCTTGGGGGAGTAGTCCGCCTGGTGCTTGGAGAGGATGAAGTCCGCCCCCAGCTGGCGGGCCGAGGCGTAGGTGATGGAACTGGAGTTGTTGGTGGCAACCAGGATGTAGGGCACCCGGGGCAGGCTCAGCTGCCGGAGCGACTGGAGCAACGCCAAACCGTTGCCGCTGCCCACATGGAGTTCCAGGTCCAGGATCATAGCGTCCGGGGCATACTCCTTGGTGATTTGGATGGCCTGATCCACGTGGCCAGTCACTCCCACCAGGCTGACGTCCTCCAGTTCGTCCACATAGCGGACGATTTCCTCGCAGACCTGCGCATCGTCCTCCACCAGCAGAATGGTCAGCTCCCTCGACACGGTCAACACCTCCAACCGAAACCTCTGGTTTTGTCCAGTATAATCCAATTCCCAATAAAACACAACATCTTTTCATCAAAAAAACGCGACAATAAGGAAGCGTTTTTTCCGCTGGTATGAAATATCATCCTTCCTGAAGTCATGCCTGCCTATGCGCAGGACGTTGCCAGCGGGCGGGTCTGCGCTCCGCACGGCCCCGGCCACAGCAGCCTGGGTACAATCCCGCCGCCCTGGCGCGGCATTCATAACAATCAATCCGTGGTAGACCTGGAGGTATCATCCCCCAGCAAGCTTGGCAAAGATCATCGCTTGCTGGGGGTTCTCGCGATCCCGGGCCAGGAGCTGGCAGACCCAAAAATTGGTGCTCTTCTAGAATCGAGTGGGCAAAGGCCGCGTAGGGTGGATGCACCCTAAAACACACTATCCGCAGCCCTTCCCGGCCCATCAGGGTAGCAAGGGAGAAAATTCCTATATATAGGTTGTCATAAGACGACAGTTTTTGCCATAATCGTTACAGGAGGGGCGATTATAATGGCGAAATCCGTTCATCGCTATATATCTGAACTCCTAGAGGCATACCACAAATATACGCAAAAGAGCTTTACAGAGATGGCGCTTGATTTTGATGTGACCTTATCAAATCTTTACCAATACCGGAATGGGCAGGGCAATCCCACCGCCGAGACGATCGACCGGATCGTCAACGGGGTCGAAGCAAACTGCCCGCGGGCGTTTGAGGAAACCAGCAGATGGTAGTAGGATGGGGTGTCAGATGGAAATTTACGATTTATTGTATCGGCTTGGGGTTACGGCAAACTACACCGGGTTCTTTCACATGGCCTATGCCGTGCAGCTGTGCGCGAGACAGCCTGAGCGGCTCCAACTGGTCACCAAGTGGCTCTACCCGGACGTAGCCCGTCGCTATCAGACGAATTGGCGGGCGGTAGAGCGCAACATCCGCACGGTGAGCAGAATCGCCTGGGCGCAGGGGCGGCCCCTGCTGGAGCAGCTGGCGGGCAGGGCGCTGCCCAGCAAACCTTGCGCCGCGCAGCTGCTGGCCATCCTGGCGTACAGCCTGCTGGCCCAGCCTTCCCGAGTCCCGGTTGCAGAGGGACAGGCGGCCGCCCCCGCATCCCTCACATCCTGGGAGCTGCGGGGCGCGCGCCCAAGCGACCTCCCCTCCGGATGGGATCAGCCCAGCCCATCCACCTCATGATCCACCCACCCCAAAGTTCCCTGAACCGGGGCGTTGGACAGGCCGCTCCAACGTCCCAGGGCAAAGCCTTGCAGCCAAAGGCTGGGGCCGTATTTCGCTCTCAGGCTCACGCAGATACGCCAAGCCTCCGGCCGTTTGGCTGGAGGTTTGGCTGCGTCTCAGCGGCTTCTATTGGTCTGGAACCGCTGTGTGAACTCGTGCAGCAACGATTTTACAGGCCGCTATCTTAAGCCAACAGCCGAAAATATGATCGCCCGTTGAGTGGGCGGCCTCTTTTGATAAAATATAGGACTCTTTTGATTGTGTCAAGATGCTTTGCAGCAACATCATCAAGACATTCCTTACGTGGCCTGAAAATTTACGGTCCTATTTTTCGGTCTCATTTTTAATATTTCATAAAAATATGATTATAATCCATATTTACAAGCAATGACATATCATGTATAATGATGGGGAGGAAGCAGAATGCATCCGCTTCCTCCCCATAGAGGCATATACATATAAACATATGTTTATATTTCAATCCACTTCCTTGATGCGCACATCGCAGAAGACATACCATATTCTAACCAGTTCACCCGCCATTTGCAACCCCAAGTTTTGAAGAAAAGAGATGACCGGCTATGGAATACCCAGCGCACTTTAGAATCGGTCCAGGCGGAAACATCGAGTTCCAAACGGTGCCAGAGCATTCCCGGAATACAGCAAAGATCGCAGGATCACGATTACGCCCGGTCCGTCTTGAGTCTGTGGGTTATCTGGCCGGTCTGACCCACGATTTTGCCAAGTTAACGCCCACCTACCGGGCATACTTGGAGCGGGCCGCGGCCGGCGAGCCTGTCCGCCGGGGATCCGTCATCCATGCCCATGGTGGCGCGCGCTTCCTGCTGGAACGATACCATACTCCCGGCGCTTTCACTTCCTTTGAGGATATGACGGCGGAAATCTTGGCTTTCGCCGTGGGCGCTCACCATGGACTGTTCGATTGTGTGGGTGCGCAACACCAGATAGGCTTTATCCGCCGCCTGGAGTGGGATGACGAGCTCTATCAAGAGGCCTACCAGGAATTTCTGGATCAGTGCGCCGGTTTCGTAGAGCTGGACCAGCTGTTCCAGCAGGCAAACCAAGAGCTATCCCCTATCTTTCAGTGGGCCAATGCCGAGATAAAAGAGGATGGCCGGGATGTCTTTTTCTATTTGGGACTTTTGGCTCGGTTGGTGCTCTCCGCCGTGATCGAGGGCGACCGGCAAGACACGGCCCAGTGGATGGCCAACGGGGCCCTTCCCGCTCCCCCACCTACCCCCGATTGGAGTCAGCTGCTAAATCTCATGGAGTCCAAGCTGACTTCCCTCCCCCGTGACGCCCCGATCCAACAGGCTCGGCGGGCCATCTCTCAGCAGTGCCGGGAGGCTGCGGGACAAGGCGGCGGCATCTACCGGCTCAATGTGCCAACGGGCGGCGGGAAAACGCTGGCCTCCCTCCGGTATGCCTTGGCTCACGCGGCTCAGCACGGCAAGTCCAGGCTGATCTTCACTTCTCCGCTGTTGAGCATCCTGGAGCAAAATGCCGCCGTCTTGCGGCAGTATATCGGAGACGACACGCTGATCCTGGAGCACCATTCCAACATCGTCCAGACAGGATCGGACGGCACATCCCTGGATCCCCGAGAGCTGATGGCCGAGAACTGGGGAGCCCCTGCCATCATCACCACCCTGGTCCAGCTGCTCGATACCCTGTTTGACGGGCGCACCACCTGCATTCGCCGGTTTCAGTCCCTTTGCAACAGCGTTCTGGTCATCGACGAGGTGCAGACCGTTCCACCCCGGATGCTGACCCTGTTTCATCTGGCCATTCACTTTCTGGCCCATGTCTGTGGGACCACGGTCATACTCTGCTCCGCCACACAGCCCAGTCTGGCGGTAGCCCACCATCCCATTCCCGGTCCAGTAGCAGAGCTGGTCCCCTATGACCCAGCCATCTGGGCGCCTTTCCGTCGCACCCGGCTGACAGACGCCGGGCCACGGCGGCTGGATGAGATCCCCGCTCTGCTCTTGGAACATCTGGAGAGGGTCAACAGTCTGCTGGTGGTATGCAATATGAAAGGCCAGGCTCGGTCTCTCTACCATAAGACTACAGGGCCGGAACTGCGCCGGTTCCACCTGTCGGCGGCCATGTGTCCAGAACACCGGCGGGCCACCCTCGCAGAGCTGGATGAAGCGCTAAAGGCTAGTCGGACAGGTGGGCCGAAGGTGCTGTGCGTCGCCACCCAGGTGGTGGAGGCCGGCGTGGACCTCTCTTTTGGATCGGCTGTGCGGTTGATCGCCGGCATGGATAACGCCGTCCAGACTGCCGGCCGATGCAATCGAAGCGGGGAATCCAAAACGCCTGTTCCAGTATTGCTGATCAATTGTATCGATGAAAATCTGGGCAAGCTTCGGGACATTCAAGATGCCAAAACCGCCTCCTTACAACTGCTGTCAGAGTTCCGTCAGGACCCGGCCGCCCTGGGAGGCGATCTGACCTCCGATGCAGCCATCGCCCGCTACTATAGCTGCCTGTACGGGGGCATGGGAGAGGGCGCCCAGGACTACCCCTTGCGAGAGGGCGGCACCCTGTTTGACCTGCTCTCCACCAACGACACTTATGCCGCCGGGCAGCCCGGCATGGAACGCTTCGGACTCCATCAAGCCTTCTCGCTGGCGGGACACGCCTTCCAGGTCTTCGACCAGGAAACCATCGATGTGCTGGCCCCCTATGGGAAAGGCCGGGAGCTGATCGCCGCGCTGTCCTGCGCCAAAGCGCAGCACAACTGGCGGCTACAACGGGAACTGCTGAGGCAGGCACGTCCTTTCACCATCTCCCTGTATCGCTTTCAGCGGGAAGCCCTGGAGAGCAGAGGGGCGCTATCCCCCCTGCTGGACGGTGCAGTCCTGGCCCTGCATCCGGAGTATTACCACCAGGAGACCGGCCTGGTCCTTGAGCCGGAGACCACAGATCAATTCTTGGAGGTGTGAAGATGTCAAAGCCGAAACATCCTAATCAAGTGGAGTTCCAGGTAACAGGGGATTACGCCCTGTTCAGTGATCCCATTACCCGCGTGGGGGGTGAGAAATGTACCTACCAGGTGCCCACCTATGAGGCATTGAAGGGGATCCTGTCCTCGGTATATTGGAAGCCAACCATTATCTGGTACGTTGATGCTGTGCGGATCATGGAACCCATCCAGACAGAGGTAAAGGGAGTCCGGCCCATCAAGTATCACGGCGGAAACGACCTGGCCTACTATACCTACCTGAAGCAGGTCCGCTACCGGGTCCAGGCCCACTTTGAGTGGAACGACAACCGCCCAGAGCTGGCCGCCGACCGGAATGAGAACAAGCATCACAATATCGCAAAACGGATGATCGAGAAAGGGGGCCGGCGTGACATCTTTCTGGGCACCCGTGAGTGTCAGGGTTATGTGGAACCCTGCGACTTTGACAGCGAGCCAGGTCATTATGGCGCCATTCCAGAGTTGGGCTTTGGGCTGATGTACCATGGCCTGACCTACCCCGACGAAGCCTATTCCCCGCAGACCCAGGGAAAGCTGACCGCCAACTTCTGGTATCCTGTGATGAAAAATGGGGTCATTGCTTTTCCCCGGCCCGAGGGCTGCCCTCTGCACAAGCCTCTGCGGGATATGGAGCAGAAAACCTTCCGCCAGGCACTGGGAAACTTCTCCGGCCTGGGCGAGTTTGAGGGGGTGATTTGATGGGTCTGTTTCAAAAGGCGGTGGAGACTTATGACGCCCATCTCGACTATGTGGGCAGAGCAATAGATGGACGCCAGATGCTGGTTCCTGTGTCCCACATCATCACCCGGGCAGATCTGGAGATCGCTCTGGAGCGGGACGGCAGCTTCTCCACCGCTCGCGCGGTAGCGCAAGAGGAGCCCAAGATCCCCATCCCTGCCACCGAGGAATCTGCCGGGCGAACCAGCGGCCCCTGCGCCCATCCCCTCTGTGACCAGCTCTGCTATCTGGCCCCCTATAACAAAAAGAAGCACACCCTCTATGTGAAGCAGCTCGCTTCCTGGGCGGACTCCCCCCACAGCCATCCCATGCTGCGCCCAATCCTCACCTATGTGCAGGGCGGCACCATCCTGGCCGATCTGGCCGGGATCGGCCTCATCGCACTGGATGAGAAGGGGGCCCCAAAAAATGAGAAACTGTTGGTCCGCTGGCGGGTGCATGGGATCGGAACCCCCCATGACGGCTGTTGGCAGCAGCCCTCTCTCTACCGGGCATTCCAGGACTGGTACGCCAGCTCCCAAGGGGAGAACCGCTCCCTGTGTATGATTACCGGGGTCCAAGCAGTTCCAGCCAAACAACATCAGAAGGGAATCATCCCCTACAACGAGAATGCCAAGCTGATCTCCGCCAACGATAACAGCAACTTTACCTTCCGGGGGCGGTTCACCGATGACAGCCAGGCTGCCACCGTCAGCTATCTGGCCTCACAAAAGGCCCACAACGCCCTGCGCTGGATCGCGGCGGAGCAGGGAGCCAGCGCTGTCTTTGGGGGACGGACCTTCCTCTGCTGGAACCCTCAAGGGGTGCGGGTCTGTCACGCCGCCGGGCCCTTCGGGGATCGGAGCAAGGTGGTCACAAAACCCAGCGACTATCGGCGGGAATTGAAGAAAACCTTAGAGGGGTATCGCAGTCAACTGCCGGAGCAGAACCACGACATCGTGGTGGCCGCCTTTGACGCAGCCACCACCGGGCGGCTGTCCCTAACCTACTACAACGAGCTGCGCAGCAGCGACTACCTCCAGCGCCTCCACGAATGGGACCAGTACTGCTGCTGGTATGGATGGAACGAGCAGATCCAGTCTCCATCCCTGCGGCAGATCGTCAACTGTGCGTTCGGGACACAGGCAGAAGAAAAGGGACAAGCCCGTCTGAAAACGCCCGACAAACTCATGGGCCAACAGATGCAGCGCCTGGTGGCCTGCCGGGTGGACCGGGCCCATATGCCGTTGGATATCGTAAAGGCCCTATTTCACCGCGCGTCCACGCCCCAGGCATACGATCCATCCATATGGCGGGTGATTCTGGCCACCGCCTGCGCTGTCATTCAAAAATACCGTTATGATGTATACAAGGAGGAATGTAACATGGAACTCCACTCGGAGCGGGATGACCGCAGTCTGCAATTTGGACGACTTCTGGCCGTGATGGAAAAGGTGGAACGGGATACCTATGACCAGAACGAAACCCGAGAGCCCAACGCCATCCGGTTGATGTCGATGTTCTGCCGACGCCCCATGAAAACCGCCAGCATGCTCAATGAACACTTGAACAACGCCTACTTCCCCCGGCTCAAAACCCCTGCCATGCGGGCCTTTTACCGCAGCCTGATCTCGGATATTTTTGAGGAAATCAAAAAAGCGCCAGAATCCCAGTGGAATGATTCTCTGGGGGAGACCTACCTGATGGGCTACTACCTCCAGCGAAAGAAATTGTACACGAAAAAAGATCAAAACAACCAGACAGAGGAGGCACTGTAAAATGCGTACATTGCAGCACAAAATCGACTTTGTAGTCCTGGTCAGCGTCACCATGGCCAACAGCAACGGAGACCCTCTCAACGGCAACCGCCCCCGCACCGATTATAACGGCTACGGGGAGATCTCCGACGTGTGTATCAAGCGCAAGATCCGCAACCGGATGCAGGATCTGGGCCACTCCATCTTCGTCCAGTCGGAAAGCCGCTGTGACGACGGGTTTGGCAGTCTCAGCGAACGGGCTTCTGCCGTCATGAAGGAGGAAAAGGATCGGGAGGCCTACGCCAAAAAGGCCTGCGAGACCTGGCTGGATGTGCGTACTTTCGGGCAGGTATTCGCCTTTAAGGATACCAAAGGGCTCTCTGTGGGGATCCGAGGGCCGGTATCCATCCACCAGGCCGTGAGCCTGTCCCCTGTGGAGATCGAGTCCTTCCAGATCACCAAGAGCGTCAATGGAGAGAAAAAGGAAAAGACAAACAGCAGCGACGCGGGCATGAGCTCCGACCGGATGGGCACAAAGCACTTTGTCCGCTTCGGCCTGTATGAGATAAAAGGCTCTATCAATGTACAGCTGGCGGAGAAGACCGGCTTTACCGAGGAGGACGCCCAGGTTGTCAAGGAATGCCTGCGGACCCTCTTTGTCAACGATGCTTCCTCCGCCCGACCCGATGGCTCCATGGAGGTGGTAAAGCTCTTCTGGTGGGAGCACAACTGCAAGGACGGTCAGTTCTCCTCCGCCAAGGTTCACCGCTCCGTCAAGGCCTCCTTGGATCCTGAAGCAGACACTCCCTCCAGCGCAGAGGACTATCTCATCTCCATAGAGCCGCTGGAGGGGCTGGAACCGGAAATTTTGGAAGGGCTGTGAGTTCAAACAGAGAGGTGGTTTTCAAATGCCCTCCTACCGAGAGGAGAATCCCCTCCAGCTCTCCGGGCTGCAGCACTTTGTCTTCTGCCGGCGGCAGTGGGCGCTGATCCACCTGGAACAGCAGTGGCAGGAAAATCTGCGCACGGTGGAGGGGCGCCTGCTCCACCGTCGGGCCCACGACGAAACAGCCCGAGAGCGGCGGGGGAACACCCTGATCCTCCGGGGACTTTCGGTTGTGTCCCACGAGCTGGGATTGTCCGGCATCTGCGATGTGGTGGAATTTCACGCCGGCCCGGCGGGAGTGCCCCTTCATGGGGAGGATGGGCTATGGCTGCCCTATCCCGTGGAGTACAAGCGGGGCCGGCCCAAAGAACACCAGGCAGACGAGATGCAGCTGTGCGCCCAGGCGCTCTGCCTGGAGGAGATGCTCTGCTGCGACATCCCCGAGGGGGCCCTGTTCTACGGGGAACCCCGCCGGCGCACGGTGGTGTCTTTCTCCATACAGCTGCGCCAGGCTGTACGCTCCGCCGCAGATGAGATGCACCAACTGTACCGCAGGGGTCATACGCCAAAGGCCAGGCCGTCCAGAGCCTGCAGCGCCTGTTCTCTGAAAAACCTGTGCCTGCCCCAGCTGACTCGGCGGGGCTCTGTGGCCGACTACCTGGCCCGAGCCATGGAGGATCTGCCATGAAACATCTCCTGAACACCCTATTCGTCACCAGCGAGGACATCTATCTCTCCCTAGACGGGGAGAATGTAGTGGCCAACCGGGAGCGGCAGGAGGTGGCCCGCTACCCTCTCCACACCCTGTCAGGCATCGTCTCCTTCTCCTACTCCGGGGCCTCTCCCGCCCTGATGGGCGCCTGCGCCCAGCGGGACATCGCTCTGGCCTTCTGCACGCCGAGAGGCCGGTTTTTAGCCCGGGTCACGGGAGAGAGCTCCGGCAATGTACTCCTGCGCCGCGCCCAGTATCGGGTCGCAGACGACCCGGGGCCCTGCTGCCGTATCGCCCGGAGCATGATCTTCGGGAAGGTCTATAACGCCCAGTGGAGCATCCAGCGAACCCGACGAGACCACGGGCTCCGGGTGGACGGAGAGTCTTTGGCCACAGCGGCCGGCCATCTCAAAGGGCTTCTGCCCCAAATCGCCTCAGAGGCCTCTTTGGAGAGTTTGCGCGGGCTGGAAGGGGCGAGCGCCACGGTGTACTTCGGAGTCTTTGAGCAACTCATTTTGCGGGAAAAGCCCTTGTTCGCTTTCTCCGGACGCAGCCGTCGGCCGCCCCTGGACCCGGTCAACGCCCTGCTCTCTTTTGCATATAGCCTGCTGACCCACGACTGTGCCGCCGCTCTGGAGAGCGTAGGGCTGGATAGCTATGTGGGTTTTCTCCACCGGGACAGACCTGGGCGGGCCTCCTTGGCGCTGGACCTGATGGAGGAATTGCGGCCCTGCATGGCAGATCGGTTTGTCTTGACGCTGCTCAATAACCGCGTGGTGGGCGAACAGGATTTTGACCATTTGGAAAATGGGGCAGTCCTTCTGACTGATGCCGGCCGCCGGTCCTTTCTCAAGCGCTGGCAGGAGCGGAAGCGGGAGATGCTCACCCATCCCTATCTCCGGGAAAAAGTGCCCTGGGGCTTGGTTCCTTATGTCCAGGCGCTGCTGCTGGCTCGGACACTACGGGGCGATCTGGACGACTATCCTCCGTTTCTGTGGAAGTGAGGCTGCCATGCTGGTTTTGATCACTTATGACGTCAATACAGAGGACGCTACCGGCCGCCGTCGGCTAAGGCAGATCGCCAAGCTGTGCGTCAACTACGGGCAGCGGGTCCAGAACTCGGTCTTTGAGTGCCTGCTGGACCCGGTTCAATGCAAGCTGCTACAGGCCAAACTGCTGGACATCATGGACCAAGAGCGAGACAGTCTACGGTTCTACTATTTGGGAAGGCGCTATGACAATAAGATCGAGCATTTCGGCTGCCGACAGACCTATCTGCCCGAAGAGCCCATAATCCTTTAAGTGCGAAGGGTAAGCGATCAAAATTGGCCCGGGAGGTTCGCACCGAACTGCAAAGGCAACGAGCCCATCTTTCGACGGGTTGCGCCGCAAATCTGGAGTTTTTTGGTTGAATTTTTTTGAAAAATCTGCTATTCTGTATGCATCGCAGAGCTATTTTTGTACAGGTTTGCTGTCGCCCCCCTCACGGGGGGCGTGGATTGAAAGGCCGTACAAATTTAAGAAATATGTTTGCCAAAAGAAAGTCGCCCCCCTCACGGGGGGCGTGGATTGAAAGTTGCTGACTGCCCGTACTATCTCTCAATCGGTATGACGTCGCCCCCCTCACGGGGGGCGTGGATTGAAAGCCCGTTGCAGATGCCGCACCCCAGTAGCCCGTTGCAGTCGCCCCCCTCACGGGGGGCGTGGATTGAAAGATC
>DVJZ01000028.1 GCA_018716385.1 Candidatus Enterenecus merdae | reverse complement strand
TTACTACTTTTTGTACTACTTTTAGGGGTCACGATATGCTGATTTATGCCACGATATGCCAAGGCAACGAAAAGGAGCTAATCTCTTAAAAACCCTTATATATCAAGGAAAATCAGTAATTTCAAGGAGTTTCAGATAGATGATAAAAGTTTTGTTCGTGTGCCACGGCAGGATAGGAGCCTGACGGCGGGAACGCCTGATATGTCAGCGTTTTTCGGAAACGATCTCTGCGATTTACACCACACTTACACCAAAAAACTACCATTAAGGAGCCCTGACAAAAAGCCCCAGGTCGGGCCGGTTCTGCCGGCCTGACCTGGGGCGTTCTATACTACTTGTAAAACGAATAATATATTTTTGTTTACAATGGAGGAAGCAGAAGCCGGTCTATGTAGTGACACAAGATGGTTTACTGTTCTTCTCGACAAAAGCGGTACACTTCCGAATCCCGCCCTCGTTGTTTTCATCTGACTGATCATTGGATGAATAACGGTTATAAATTGACTATAATAATTAACTAACCAAAGAGAATTATGTCCTATTATCACTGCTTTTTGACTGCTTCTGCATCAGTTCCGTAATATCAAGTATAGTAGATTGGCTTGGTTGGACTTGAAGCTTCTCAGCCGCATCCATAAGAGATTCCACGTAACTATCAGCTGTTGATAATTGCAGTTCTTTCATTTTTTCAATATTTTCTAATTTTTTACTTAAGGCCTCTTGTTCTGCAATATCGGCTTCTGCTTCAAGTTTTCTTAATTCTATAGCCTTTTTCTCCCGCTCATACCCAGAATTAATTATATCCTTTATCGTTCCAATCAAAGAATTAGACTCAAAATTTCCAATCTTTCCACCAAATATCGCTATGAAAACGATCCCAATAGAAATAGGATTATCAATAAGCGTTTGTGCAATTTGTAATACTATATCTCCAGGAGAATGCAGAGTCGTTTTTACAGTTACTTCTTCTGGATGATTATTAGAAACTATTTTTGCAGAATTAAGTACAAAGCTTGCCAGGTCAAGAACATTTATGTCATCTCGTTGGGTCACTCGAAATGTCATTGTTAAGCGACCTCTGTACAAAAATGTGTCAAAGCATCCGCTCAAAATTAGTTCCGCATATTCGTTCAAGTCACTGAGACTATGCCAATTCCGTGCCATGGCACTTTGGAGATATGGACTCACTGTGTCCTCTGCATTTAACACTCGAATAACAGATATTTTGCGACGTTTGATATAGGGGCAAGTAAAAGAATCAAGATTTGGGTTCGCTTTTTCAATTTGTTTATGTATTTCCTTTTCAAACTCTACGGTAAGATTAGGATCTGCAGACTCATAATATTCACCAATCTGTGCAAAAGCAACTCTTCGATTATCAACAATGACAGCAATATCGCCCTCTTTCACCTGGTAGCAAAAACGCTCACATTTGTTAAGGGCAGTTCCAGGTTTGCTTTCATTGTAGACGTCCTTAATTTGCTTTTTTAAATGTTTACTCTGCGACGACGTCAAGGATATGCTCAGTGTAGATTTTTTTAAAAGATTCCATCCAATAGCAATAAACTCTTCTCGCAGAAATTCATCGAAGAAAAATCCCCGTTTTGCGCGAACCATCCAAAAATTTGTGTTTTTATCAATAGAAGGTATGCTTGAAAAATATTCCAATGTATCCATCGTTTCACCCCCAACGCTGGTCTTTATAATTCTTTCATGAACTCCACAAACTGGCTCATGCTCACGGCACCTGGCAGGAGGTTATCTCCATCCCGGAACACCATATAGTAGCGGTACTGATTTCCTGCAGCGTGCCGCCACGCATCGCCCAATGCGATTTTCTCCCGGCTATTATCGTTTTTCAGTTGTTCACCCTTCGGCTCCACCAGGATGATTCTCCCGCTTTGCGTCATCACGATAAAATCCGGGTAATGGTTGATAAAGCCGTTCATACAAAATCCTTGCTTGGAGATATTCCTGTGCCACCACTTGACATTAGGCAGGGCGGTCAACTCTCTGACCAGGGCCGACTCCAGCTTGTTCATGTTGCCTTCTTCTGCCTGGTAGAGCGAACCTCCATAAATGTCCGTATGAGTCGTGGGGTGAATATACATAGGCAGGCGGTAGGACGGTTTGCAAACGATCCGCTCGGTCTCCAGCCAGCGTTTGAACGTCTCCTGGTAGTGCTGCGTCAGCAGAGAGTCGATCTTGTCCTTGATCTTTGCCGCATAGCCCAGAGGGGCCTTTTCCATGCCCGCTAATTGATCCTTGTCCATATCGCCCACAATGCGGTCAATATAACTTCTCAGCTCGGCGGCGTCTACCATGTTCAATTTATTGAGCTGGTGGAACATCAGGTCCTTGCACCTGCTGACCCGGCTCTCCGGGGGCAGGGAATTGAAGTGTGCCTTGAAATATCGCTGCTCTGCATCTTCCATTTTGAACGCCCTGGGCAGCCCACCCTCGTTCTCCCTGGTATCTACCTCAACGATTTCATCATCGGCTGCGGAAAAGTCGATGTCATAGGCCTTCCCTTTCAGGGTAAAGTCCTCGGCAAGCTGGTCTTTTTCCAGCAACTCAAATACCCCGTCGCTAAACAGGGAAGCCGGGACAACCTGGAAGAACTGCGGGATCATCAGAGTCTCAATATCCTGCTGAAATTCCGGTTTTACTTTGAATGTGGTCACTTGCTCCCGCACCTCCCAGGCAAAATCCTGCATATAGGGGTCACCGGCGGTTTGGCTCACTGCGGCGTTGTATTCCTGCCCAGCCCGCTCTGCTTGCTCCAGCATGGCGCTGCCCTTGGTTGCGGCCTCGGCAGGCCCTGTCTCCGTCTGACGGCGTTCCAACTCCTGGCCGACAGCTTGGGGATCAAAGTCCAGGAATTCCTCTGTGTCGCTGGAGCCCTCGGGAATCGGCTGCGGGATCTTCAACTGCTCCGGCGTAGGTTCCGGCTCCTTGGGCGCAACAGGGTCGGAGAGGCGGTAATCCTTATCGCTGAAACCAGCGCTGTTCAATCCCTGGATAATCTGCTTTACGGTCTGATCAAAGTCGTTGGACGAGGTCAGCACATAGGACATATTCAACGCCGGACGGCTGTGCTGGGTGGTGTGAGGAAGCCGCAGGATGCGCCCCAGAATCTGCTCCACATCCACCTGGCTGGTCTTATTGGCAAGGGAGGCCAGGATATAGGCAAAGGGGCAGTCCCAGCCCTCTTTCAGTGCGTTGACCGTGATAATGTATCGGATGGGGCAGTCGGGAGAGAGCAGGTCCCGGTTTTTCAGTTCGTTGACATCGGCGGTGCGAATGGCGATTTGCTCGGCGGGGATGCCGATCTCCACCAGCTTGTCTCGCAGTTTCTCAAAGGTGGTGCTCTCCTCCTTACCCCTGGGCTGGGCCTGGAATAGCACAATGGGGCGGATATACTGCTCAGACTGCTCCGGCCTGGACTCGGCCAGTTCCTCCAGCCGGTTTCTCAGGTCGATGGCGTCGGTCAGTACTTCGCCCTGGTTGTCCCGGTTGTAGACGATCACCGGCAGTTTCACCATGTTTTCCTTTTTTAGCTGCACGGCGTCCACATAGGAGATGATATTGCTCTCCTTTTTCGGTGTGGCGGTCAAGTCCAGCACGAAACAAGGGTTGAAGTTTTTCAGCATTTCCAGGCTCAGTTCCGAGCGGGCGTGGTGACTTTCATCCACGATCACCAGGGGGGAAAGCTGGTTGATGATCTGAAACAGGGCGGTCTCGTCCGCCTTTTCAATAGGAAATTCCGGTTTGCCCAGCGCCTTGGAGAAGGGCTCCAGGTTGCTGTTCTCCTGATAGGCTTTCAGCACCTCTTTGCCCCGGCCCCGGAAGGAGTCATAGGACAGGACCATGACGGAGAGCTGTTCCGTCACGGCGGTGGGGTTAAAATTCTGTCCGTTGAGCAGCTCCTGCTTGGTGTAGACCTCCACCCGGCTGCCGAAATCGGCGTTGATCTTCTGGCGGTAGTCATGGGACGGGTCTTTCAGTGCCTTCACCGTCTGGGAGAGGATGGCGTCGGAGGGCACCAGCCACACCACCGCTCTCGTTTTGGTAAAGGGCAGTGCGTCAAAAATAGGCCGGATGGCGTTACAGGCCAGGAAGGTCTTCCCGCCGCCGGTGGGCACCTTGAAGCAGAGGTTGGGCACCCCAGGCATGATGTCCTGATACTGCCCCAGGGAGGGGGCGCTTTTCTCCTGCCAGAAAAAGCGGAATGCGGCGGCATAGTCCCGGGTCTCATTCAAAAGCTGCAGATAGCGGTTCAAGTCTGCCTGAGAATAACT
Organism: Candidatus Enterenecus merdae; assembly: GCA_018716385.1. Lineage (GTDB taxonomy): Bacteria > Bacillota > Clostridia > Oscillospirales > Oscillospiraceae > Enterenecus > Enterenecus merdae. The sequence goes on along the minus strand of DVJZ01000028.1, from coordinate 20,818 downwards.
CTTTAGAGGTACATTTTCTTGGAAGTTTAAATTTCTTTGGGCACCGATTCGATGCACATTCTCCATATTTTGCTGCTCAATCCATGCCCCTAATTTGCTTTTCCCAGACCCATTTGCACCTATAATAATGAGCGAGTTAGAACTCGTTCCATATTCTTGCTTATTACCATTTTCGTCCGGCAGATAATATTGAAAGGCCATGCCAAGTCCACCTCCCTTACAGTCTGCTGATGTCTCTGGGGATCTTCTTAAACACGATCCCCATCTGGACCAGCTTGTCCGTCCCGATGGAGCAGCGGTCGGCGTAGATGACCGTACTGCCGCTTTTCTCCGTGACTGTGGACAGGAACTGATAGTCCAGCACCGTCACCTGCTCCGGATTATAGTAGAAATAGTAGCCGGTGTTGTTGCAGGTCCCCAGATAATAGGGGTTCTCCCCGGCAACATGGGCATAGGGCGCTTTGGTCTCCATGAACCAGATGTACTCCCGGATCTTCTCCGTCCCCACGGACTCGTTGAGGCACTCCCCGATCAGCAGCGGCTCCCCCAGATCGTAGAAACTGAAACTGCCGCCAGTGCCCTCCACCGCCTTTTTGCCCTCGCCGTAGCCCTGGATCACCCGTTTCACCCGCTCAGCGGTGATGCTGTTGGCGTAGTCCATCATCTCCACCAGGATGAATTTACGGTGGCCGCCGTCGGCTTTGTTCATGTTGAGGACGGCATGGGCAGTGGTACCGGAACCGGCGAAGGAGTCGAGAATGATATCGTTTGTTGTTGTAATCCAGTTAATAATGCGTTCGATAAGCAAGACATTTTTCTCTGTATCAAAACTGGCAAAATTCCCAGAGAGCAAGATATCCATCCAGTTATCGCTCAACAATTTTCCCGTTTGCGGTGGAACAAAGTACTGGATTACTCCATTTTCATTTTTCCGTACAAAGTCTAACTTTTCATTCGTCGCCATTAGGTGATCAATGTAGAAATCATCAATGGACATTGACTCAGCATATTCCGCAAGATATAACTCATAATTTTTGATTGCCTTTGTAGCTCGTCCAAGTTCCCAACGCCACTGTCCAGACTCCGGCTTATTCCCAAATATTTCATAGCGCATAGTTGGGCGGTCTGTCCCTCGCCAAAATGTGTCCCACTTACCAGCCTTTTCAATTTCGAAATTCTTGGTGAGTTTAGGTAGTTTTGCCTGTGGATTTTTAGAGTACAGATAAATATATTCGTGTCCAAGAGAGAGGGCCTGTACCTCGTCAAATTGTGCCTGTACATTCTTTATCCCTCTCCGAACGGCAATGCAGTTCCTAAAATTTGATATGCCAAATATTTCGTCCATAATGCATTTCAGGTTTGCATATTCAAACACATCAATGCTTATGAAAATAAATCCATCTTCGGATAGCAACTTCTGTAACAGTTTCAGCCGGGGGTACATCATGCACAGCCACTTGTCGTGTCGGGTCAGGTCCTCGCCCTCTTTACCCACCACCTCGCCCAGCCACTTTTTGATCCTGGGGTCGTTCACATTGTCGTTGTACACCCAGCCCTCGTTGCCGGTGTTATAGGGAGGATCGATGTAGATGCACTTCACCCGGCCCTCATACCGGGGCAGCAGGGCCTTCAACGCTTCCAGGTTGTCGCCCCGGATGATCATGTTCTCACTGCCGTTGTCCTCGTCGTGCTGTCCGGCCTCGTCATAGCTGTACCGGCGCTCCAGCACCCGGAAGGGCACCTCCTGGTGGTGGTTGATGACTTTATCTTTTCCGATCCATTCAAGTGTCGGCATGGTGTGTGTCCTCCATTTTCTGTTGTGCCTGTTGCTGACTAACCATAGCCATCAACTGAATATCTTCCCATTGTGACTTACGTTCCGAATATTTTTCTGCTTGCCACATACTTAGAAATAGAAATCCAAAAGAGAGAACAGCCGCTATATCACTGATTTTTTCGTACTGAGACAGTGGCAAAGGAATAGTCAGCCCGACAAGCAATACAGCAAAGGCTATACATTCAAAGACGATGGCGACTGTATTCACCCGCTTTTCCTTTTTTGATCCGAAAATTCCTGGAGCATATCTTTTCATAAGTAATAATTGAGAAGGATTCATATTAAAGCCGCCAATAGAGTTGAAGGTGTCAACTTGTGATTTTATTTCTTCATTTCTCAAATCAACGTAGTTCTTAAAAGATTGAGCAAGAGTATAAAAGAATGAAGATAATGAAAACGCAATAAGAACTTGTTCGCTTATTTTGAAAAAAAGCTGAACCACTGCCAAAGCAAAAAAGCCTGTTGCCAAGCACAAAGTTACACTATTCTTCTTCATACTTCAAATCTGTCCTTCTCTTTAATATATTTCCCGCTCTTGATCCTTGCGTCCGCCGGTTTTTCCGCATCCTCCGGTATTCCCCAGGTGCGGCCGATCATAATAATGCCGGGGATACGGCCCTCTTTGCAGAGGATCTGGATGCGGCGGGTGGAGATCCCCCACTTCTCGGACATTTCTTTGATGGAAAGATACTTCATAAGAACCTCCGGGACTCAGACATATATTGCATTGGGTATATTATAGTCGAAAAAGCGAATAAAATCAACAAAATGATCAGAAACAGGCACAGCACCCACGGCAGTAAAGTTTTGCCGTGGGTGCTGATAATTTTTTCGGGATTTGTATATTGTAAGTCAGACCTAAATTGGCAAAGAGAAACCAGGTCACAAGCATAGGGCGGTTCTTCATCGCAAGACACATCAGGCTCACATCAACATCAGGGCGGCAGGGTGCCGTACAATCTTGGACATCAGAAAAGGAGGGCAAGCAAGCAGCAGGTTTCAGTAAGAGCAAAGGTGAAGAGACAGCAGGGAAATCTACCACACGGCAGCCAGCCGTGGAGGACCAGAGAGCCTCAGGACAACGAGGGTCAAGCGGTTTCCAACTGGAAACCGCTGACGGTGGGGGCGATACACCCCTAAACCCGTTGCCGTGGCTCGTTTTCTCCCGGCATCCAGCCGGGAAAAGCGGGCACAGGAACGGAACCCTGATGGAAGCGCAACCATCTGAAAAAATGCGCTTGTCTCAACACCTTGCGTTTTGGATTTGCGCTGAAAAATCCATTTTTATCCTCGGAGGGGCGGCAAGTAAACGGGCGGGCATGAAATGCACGCACGGTTATTTGTCATGCGCAAAAGGAGGAGCCTGCCGTGAAAAAGTTAAAAGGGGCGGCAAAACGAATTTTGGGCGGCCTACAGAACCGGCTGTCCAAACTGGCTTGTTTCGGTCAGAGTAAGCACAAGGCGAAACAGGCGGCGAAAGCTGCGTACTTAAAAGAGCATGGAAATCTGGACGGGTACAATCCCGCTAAGGTGGACGGGATTTTCAGTATCGGCACCATGGAGACTTACCGGGCTGCTATGCAGCCCTTTGCGGAGTGGTGTTCCGCCCACAATGTGAAGAATGCCGGACAGATCACCGAGGCACACGCCGCTGCCTACCTGTTGGAGCGGGAAGCGGCGGGGCTGTCCCCCTGGACGGTGAGCCGGGACTTGTCCGCCATCAACAAGGCAATGGGTTTTTCTCTCAGCAAGGGGGAAGTGGGTCTGTGCCAGCGTAAGAAGTCAGAAATCACCCGCAGCCGGGAAGAGACGGCCAACGACAGGCGGCGGTTTTCCAAGTATCAGGAGCAGATCACCGTTGCCAGGGCCTGCGGGTGCCGCCGTGCCTCTGTCACCAGGATCACTCCTAACGACTGTGTACGCAATAGCCGGGGCCAGGTGGTTGGGATCAGGCTGGTGGAAAAGGGCGGTAAGGAGCGTATAGCGCCCGTCCTCAACGAGTATAAGGACCGGGTGACCTCCATCGTGGACAAGGCCCAGGAGGCCGCAAAGCCCCTTTTTAGGGCCTATGACAGCCACATCGACAACCACCGTTTCCGGGCCGAGTACTGCGCCGCCCTGCTCCGTCAGCTGGAACAGGAACAGGCCCAGGGGAAGCCCTGGTTTGGCGGTGATCTCAGTCCTCAGAACTATATCCATCTCAGTGGGCGGGACAAGCACTGCGGGGACACCTACCGGGGACACCCCGCCCAGGTGGTCGCCGCCGTCAGCGGGGCTATGGGCCATAATCGCCTGGAGATCGTTTTCAGCCACTACAACTACACGGAATGACCGTCCCCTGATAACCGGGAAAACGCTTGTATAGAGTAAACCACCTAAGTTTTTAGGAATCCAACCAAGGTGGTGTTTTTCATGCGGACGGTTCCAATCTGGGAAAAGGCAAACCTGACCCTGGAGGAAGCGGCAGCCTACTACGGGATCGGGATCAACAAACTCCGCTCCCTGACAGATACGGATGATTGCCCCTATGTCCTCTGGGTGGGGAACAAGCGTCTGATCAAGCGCAAGCCCTTCGAGAAGTATCTGGAAGGGCAGTATTCCGTGTAACTGTAGTGGAATCAGGGGCCCTGATGTGGTATAATGACCCCGTTAGGGCTCCTGACGTAAAGGAGCGATCACAATGGCCGAAAGGCGAAAAGACAGGAAAGGACGGGTATTGAGAGACGGCGAGAGCCAGAGACAAAACGGTACCTATATGTACCGCTATACCGATGTGCGTGGAGAGCGCAAGTGCGTGTATGCCAAGACTTTGGAGCAACTGCGGGAGAAGGAACAAAAAATCCAGCAGGATCTTCACGACGGGATCAACTACGCTGCGGGAGAAATCACGGTTATTGACCTCTTACACCGCTATATCGCCACCAAAACGGGTGTGCGGTATAACACAAAGGTGGGGTATCAGTTTGTTTTGAACCTGGTCAGCAAGGAGGACTTTGGCTACCGGATGATCCGTGACGTCAAGCCCTCAGACGCAAAGCAGTGGTTTATCAAGCTGCACGAGGATGGAAGGGGGTACAGCACCATCACCAGTGTCCGGGGCGTTCTGCGCCCAGCGTTTGAAATGGCGGTGGAGGACGATATTATCCGGCGCAATCCTTTCTCCTTCAAGATCACCGATGTGGTGCCCAACGATTCGCAGACGCGGCAGGCAATTTCCAAAGAAGTCAAGGAGAGATTCCTGACATTTATCCGGGAGAGCAAGCACTATTCCCAGTACTATGACGAGATCGCCATTCTGCTGGGGACGGGAATGCGGGTCAGCGAACTGTATGGACTGACAAAAGCGGACATTGATTTTGAGGTACGGCGGATCAAGGTGGAACGGCAGCTGACCCGGACTAGACACTGCGAGTATTACATTGAGAAACCCAAAACGGCCAGCGGGGAGCGGTATATCCCCATGACCAATGAGGTGTATCAGGCGTTTCAAAGCGTTGTCCAGCGCCGTAAACAGCCCAAGGTGGAATTTCTGATCGACGGGCACACCAGCTTTCTGTTCCTGGATAAGGACGGAAAGCCCAAGGTGGCCATGCACCTGGAGCACGTGATGAAGCGGATCGTGGATCGATACAACGACACCCACGAGGATCAGCTGCCCTCCATCACGCCCCATGTGCTGCGGCACACCTTCTGTACGGAGATGGCCAGCAGCGGGATCGACCTGAAAAGTTTGCAGTATCTTATGGGACATTCCGATGTAGGAGTGACGCTCAACGTCTACACCCACGCCAGTTATGAGACGGCCCAGGCCGCTATGAAAAAGGCCATGGGCAGCGGCTGAGCGTACACCAAACTTACACCAAAACCGTGAACAGTGGTGTAAATTTACGTAGAGATGCGTAGAGTGAAAAATATGAACACGGAGAAAAAGTTCTGAAAGGGCGCTCAAATTGATAAAATTGAGTCTTTTTCTCTGAGAAAATGAGGACAAGAAAATGGTAAAAATCCTGTTTGTCTGCCACGGCAACATCTGCCGCAGCACCATGGCCCAGTATGTCATGGAAGACCTGGCCCGTCGGGCGGGGTTGGAGGGGGATATCCTCACAGACTCTGCCGGCACCTCGACTGACGAGATCGGTAACCCAATCCATCCCGGCACTCGGCGGAAGCTGGATGAGATGGGGGTGCGCTATGGGGATCACCGGGCCCGGCAGCTGACCGCCCGGGACTACCGGGACTTTGATTACCTGGTGGGGATGGACGGGGCCAATCTCCGGGAGATGCGTCGGATGCTGGGGGGCGATCCCCAGGGCAAGATGAGCTTGCTGCTGGATCACACCGATAGACCCGGATCCATCGCCGACCCCTGGTATACCGGCGATTTTGACGCCACCTGGCGGGACGTGCTGGAAGGATGTCAAGGGCTGCTGGAACGGCTGAAAAGAGAGGGTGCGCTTCCGGCGGGATGAGTTCCAGACGACGCGGCCATTGGAGGCAGTGCTACACGGGAAGAGACAGAGGAAAGCCGGGGCGCGGCATTGCCGCGCTCCGGCTTTCCTGCTTCTATGGCTGTGGGGAAGATCAAGTGATTTGTTCCAGCAGGCCGCGAAGCTGGTAGCAATGCTCCTCGCAGTCCTGGGCCAGCTGTTGGTACAGCTGGGCCAGCTCCGGATCTCCTGCGTCCTGGGCCGCGGCCAGGTAGGCTTGCTGGGCCCCCTGCTCGGCCTGATGGCGCCGGCGCAGCGCCCCCCACAGGGGAGTCCGAGCTGGGACGGCAAGGGTGTCGGTGGGCCAGTAGCGCACACCGGTGAGCAGGAAGTAGGCGGCAGCCAGCCGCCGGGCCTGCCGGTGTTGGTCGGCGGCCAGGGTGCGCAGCACCCTGGCCCCAGCCCGGGCCCGCCGGGCCAGGTGGCGGTAGAATTGCCAGCCTTCCAGCGCCTCCAGGATCTGTGCCCGAAGCCGGGCGGTGCGGGGGTCCGGCTCGGGCTGGCTCTGGGCCACGCTGGGTTCCGGCGGGGACGCTTCCCCAGCAGCCGGCAGGGGGGGCAGGCTGTCCGCCGCCCTGGCGGGGGCAGCTGCCCCCATCACGGACGCCGCAGCGGGGGCCATTCCCATGGCGGGGACGGCTGGGCCTTCCGGCGGGGTGGCCTGTTCCCCCATCACCCGCGCCCACACCCGTTGGAACACCTCCTGATGTTCCGGGGCGGGCAACGTCAACTCATCCATCACAAAGCACCTCCTCTGTTCCCCATATTATGCGGGAATCGGGCAAAGTGACCCTGCGGGGGTAGGATGGGACCTGGATGGAGGAAACGGGAAACAGGGCCCCAGCAGGGCCCTGTTTCAGGGATCAGGATAGTTGGCGGTACATGGCGTCCGCACCGTCCTTACCCACGATCTCTGCGGTAGAGAGCACCTCTACCTGGACGATGCGTTGGCCGATCTTCAGCTCCAGTATGTCGCCTGGCTTGACCTCATAGGAGGCCTTCACCACCCGCCCGTCCACCGAGATCCTGCCGTTATCACAGGCCTCGTTGGCCACCGTGCGCCTTTTGATGAGGCGGGAAACCTTCAGCCACTTATCCAATCGCAAGAAGCACACCCTCTTTCCGGGGATGGGAGCAATAAAGTGTGGGCAGAGCACCCGGCTCTGCCCACAAACTCACTTGGAAACGGTATCCTTCAGGGCTTTGCCAGCCTTGAATACGGGGATCTTGGAGGCGGGAATGTTGATCTGCTCTTTGGTGCGGGGATTGCGGCCGATCCGGGCGGCGCGGTTCTTGGTCTCAAAAGAGCCAAAGCCCACCAGCTGGACCTTCTCCCCCTCGCACAGCGCTGCGGTGATCACGTCGATGGCGGCGGTGATGACGGCCTCCGTATCCTTCTTAGACAGGCCGGCCTTCTCCGCAGCGGCATTGATCAGTTCAGCTTTATTCATGGTTTACGTCCTCCTCATTGATGTTGTTTTCTTTGCGGCATCGCCGCGGGTCTATTACTTAAAGCGCGGCGTGGCGCTGTTAAGTCTCAGGGGCGCTATGCTTGGCCTGCTGCCAGAGCTCGTCCAACTCCAGAAGGGACAGCTCGTCCATCCGTCGCCCGGAGGCCAGCACCTTCTGCTCCACGAGCCGGAACCGGGCGGAAAACTTGTCCGTGGCGGCCTGGAGGACATTCTCCGGATCGGCGTGGAGGAAACGGGCTACCTTGACGGCGGCAAATAGGAGATCACCCAGTTCCTCCACCGGATCCCCCTGCCCAGCCACAGCGGCCTGCAGCTCCCGGGTTTCCTCAGACAGCTTGTCCATCGCGCCAGCCAGGTCAGGCCAGTCAAAGCCCGCCTGAGCGGCTTTTTTCTGCACCTTTTCCGCCCGCCACAGCGCAGGTAAAGAGCGGGCCACCGCATCGACTGCGTCGGCCTGGGTAGACTGGCCCTTCTCCGCCTTTTTTAGCTCTTCCCAGTTGGCGAGCACCTCCCCGGTGGAGCCCACCGTGACATCGCCGAACACATGGGGGTGACGGTAGATGAGCTTCCGGCACACCCCATCGGCCACGTCCCGCAGGTCAAAGCGGCCTGCGTCCTGCTCCAGGGAGGCGTGGAACACCACCTGGAGCAGCAGGTCGCCCAACTCCTCCTTCAGGTGCTCCGGGCAGCCCTCGTCTATGGCCTCGGCCACCTCGTAGGCTTCTTCCAGGAGATTGCGGCGGATAGACTGATGGGTCTGCTCGGCGTCCCATGGGCAGCCGCCCGGGCCGCGCAGGACACGCACGATCTCCACCAGGTCGGGAAGGTCGTAAGGACTCTGTCTCCATAAATCTACCATACTTTCACCTGCTCTGCAAGGGCTTTTTGCGTGATTTTCCGCCAAGGGGCAAAAACAGGGGGCATAGCGCTCAGGGAAGGCGCAGCAGCCGGGCGATCCGGTCCCCCTTAGGCATGAGGGAAAGGTCAGCCCGGGAGATGGCCTGGGTGAGCAGGACCAGGGCGAAGTAGACCACCGCCCCAACCCCAATGGCGCCCATGGTGGCCAGGGCGTTGCCCGTGCCGGAGAGGGCCAAAGTTCCATTCTCACCTGCGGCCTGGAAGGCCCCCAGCCCCAGCAGCAGCCGGGACAGCAGGCCGTAGACCGCCCAGGCGGCCAACCCCATCGCCCCGGCGGCCAGGGCGGGCTTGAGAAAGACCCGGACATAGCTCAGCGAGCGGGGCAGGGAGAACTTGATGATGATCAGGTCCAACAGCGCGATCAGGCCAAAGCACACCAGTGTGCTGATGCTGCCCCCCCGGATGTTGAGCGCGGGGTTGCCCACCAGGAAGTAGGTGAGCACGATCTTTAAGACACAGCCGATGACGGTAGTGAACATGGGCAGGGTGACCAGCCGGTGGGCCTGCATGATGGCGTTGCAGATGAGCATGAAGCATACGCACACCGAGGCTACCCCCAGCACCCGGAGCATCCAGCTGGCCAAGGCCACGTCGGTGGTGGGGTAGAGCAGGCAGATGATGGGCTCACTGAGCACGCACAGGCCCACGCCGGCGGGGATGGCAATCAGGGCGGTGGTGCGCAGGGCGGTCTCGCTGATCTGGGCGCCCAGGCGATGGTTGCGCACCGCTCGGGCGGCGGACACCGCGGGGATCACGCTGACGGTGAAGGGAGTCATGAAGGCGGAAGGCAGATTATACAGGGTCATAGCCTTATCGTATACCCCTTTGAGCACCCGAGCTTGGTCCTCGGTAAAGCTGGCGGCATCCTGCAGGCGGCCGAAGATGATGCTGGTATCCAGGATGTTGGCGATGGAGATCACCGATGAGGCCAGGGTGATGGGGATGGCCAGCTTGATCAGAGAGGACAGGATGTCCCGGGAGGGGGCGGGCCGGTCGCTGCCGGCGGGCAGGGTGCGGTGGTGGCTGCGGTAGCAAAAGAGCATATACACCATGGCCAGGGCGCAGCCCACCGACACGCCGAAGATGGCGCCCGCCGCGGTGAAGGAGTCCTCCGCCCCCTGGGAGACCAGCAGGGTGGCCAGGATCAGGCCAATGACCAGCTTGCACAGCGCCTCGATGATCTGGGACACGGCGGTGGGCGCCATGAGGGAGTGCCCCTGGAAGTACCCGCGCAGGGCGGACAGGGGGCAGATGAAGAACAGGGCGGGGGCCAGGGCCAGGATGCTGGGGGCACTGTGGGTGTTGTTCATCAGGGCGGCCAGTTGGTTGGGGAAGAGCACCATGACCAGGCAGCACAGCACCCCCAGGGAGCAGAAGGCCGTCAGGGCCAGGCGGAAGACCTTGCGCACCTGGTTGCCCCGGCCCAGGGCATTGGCCTCGGACACCAGTTTAGACAGGGCAACCGGCAGCCCGCCGGTGGACACGATGATCAACAGCGAGTAGATATAGTAGGCGGTGTTGAAATCGGCGAAGGCCGCCTCGCTGATGATGTTGCCCAGGGGGATCTTGTACAGCGCCCCGATGAGCTTGACGACGATGATACCGGCCGTGAGGATGGCCGCGCCGCCAAAGAAGGAGTTCTTTTTAGAGTATGAGTTGGCCATAATCTCAACCTTTCCCAGCGCCGAATACCAAGGGCAGGGCATACCGGCGCACTTCATCCTGAATACGCTCCAGATCCAGCGTCAGGAAGGTTCCATTCCTGTATATGACCCGTCCCCGGGCCATATTCATCACCACGTTGGAGCCGTGGGCGGCAAAGACCAAGTTTTCCGCCACATCGTGGCAGGGCGTCAGATTGGGTGCGTCAAAGTCCAGCAGGATCAAGTCGGCCACAGCCCCCGGGGCGATGCGCCCCGTGTCCCGCCCCAGGGCCCGGGCCCCCCCGACGGTGGCCAGCTCCAGGGCCTGACGGGCGGTCATGGCCAGGGGATCGCGGCCCACGCCGTTGTGGAGCAGGGCGGTCAGCTTCAGGTCGGCAAACAGGTCGGCGCTGTTGTGGGAGCTCATGCCGTCGGTGCCCAGGGCCACGTTGACCCCGACGGCCAGCATGGCGGGGATGGGGGCCACCCCGGAGCCCAGCTTTAGGTTGGAGTACGGGTTGTGGACGCAGGACACTCCCCGCCGGGCCATGATGGCCCAGTCCTCCGGTGTGGTGTACACGCAGTGGGCGGCAATGGCCCGCCCGTCCCAAACCCCATACTGGTCCAGCGCCTGGATGGGGGTCAGGCCCCGGCGGTCCAGGCAGGCTTTGTGCTCCGCGGCGGTTTCGGACACATGCACGTGCATCCCAAGGCCGTGGGCCTGGGCGTAGTCGGCCATCCACCGCCACAGGGGCGGGCAGGAGGTGTACTCACCGTGGATGGAGGCATCCACCAGGATCTGGCCATCCCCTGCCCCATGCCAGCCCTCGGTGAGCTCCCGCTGGTGGCGGCAGTCGGCGCAGGCGTCCGGGGAGAAGTCCTCCTCGGGGCCGAAGTACACCCCCCCGCAGGACAGGTTGGCGGAGATACCCGCCTGCAATACCTGCTGGGCGATGGCGGGTGTGCGCAGATACATATCGGCCACACAGGTGATGCCGCAGGCGATCATCTCCGCCAGCCCCAGGGCCGCCCCGGCGGCCACCGCCCGGTTGTCCAGCCTGGCCTCGGCGGGGAAGATATACTGCTGGAGCCAGTCCTGGAGGTTGTGCCCCCCGCCATACCCCCGCATGAGGGTCATGGGCAGATGGGTATGGGCGTTGACCAGGCCGGGCATCATCACCTTGCCGGTACAGTCGAGGACCTCATCGTACGCCCCCTGGGGGCGCTGGGACCCCACGTAGGTGATCCGGGATCCCTCCACGGCGACATAGCCGTCTTTCAGGGTGGTGAACGCCTCGTCCAAGAGCAGGGCGGTGACGTGGGTGAACAGGGTTGACATGGCCGTGGGCCTCCTTTCCCGCGGGAGATGGAACGGGCCCCGGTTTCCGGGACCTCTGGAGTAGGGGGCGGGTTCATCCCCCGCCCGCCGGGCGGCCCATCTCCTCCAGGCAGCCCAGCACCAGGGCGGAGAAGCGCCCTTGGGCGGCCTGGGCTGCGTCCAGCACCTCCTGCTCGCTCAGCGGCTGGTCCAGGATACCGGCGGCCATGTTGCTCAGCAGGGTGAAGCCCAGCACCTCCATGCCGCAGTGGGCGGCCACGAGCACTTCCGGGGCGGTGGACATCCCCACCGCGTCCCCTCCCAGGGTGCGGGCGGCCCGCACCTCGGCGGGTGTTTCGTACTGCGGGCCGTAGCAGTAAAAGTACACCCCCTCCCGCAGGGGCAGCCCCTGCCGGGCGGCCACCGTGCGGGCCAGCTGCTGGAGCCGGGGGGTGTACAGGTGGGAGGCGTCTGGGAAACGAGGGCCGAACTGGGGCAGGTTTTCCCCCCGGAGAGGGGAAGGGGAGAAGAGCTTGATCTGGTCGGTGATGAGCATCAGGTCCCCCGCCTGCCAGTCGGTGCGCACGCAGCCGGCAGCGTTGGTGACGACGAGGGTGCCGCACCCCAGCAGGCGCAGCACCCGCACGGCGTAGGATACATCCTCATAAGAGTACCCCTCGTAGTGGTGCATCCGCCCCTGCATGACAGCCACCGCCTGACCGGCCAGGGTGCCAAATACCAGCCGGCCCTTGTGCCCTGGGGCGGTGGAGGCTTGAAAGTGGGGGATCTCTCCATAGGGGATGGCGACGGCCCCCTCCACCCGGTCGCCCAGAAAGCCCAGGCCAGAACCCAGCACCAGGGCTACCTTGGGGGTAAAGCCACTCAACTTGCCACGGATGAAGTCGGCGCTGCGCTGATAATGCTCGTAGGGATGCGCCACGAAAATCCCTCCCATCCTTGGATATGGTTGCCTTAGTGTACACCATTTCCCACGAAAAATCAAGGCTTCCAGCCGGAGGCAGCCGGGGCGGGAAAAATTTTGCAAATCGTTCATAAATTCTAATACCAATCAGGATCGGTTGCATTTTCCCGGAATTTAGGGTATGATAAAGACTAATTACCCTTCTGAAACGGCTGGGGCGGGTGCGTGCCAGGGAAAGGGGAGGGAAGGAGGAGGTCGCTTCATGACGGACGGCTTTATAAAAGTGGCGGCGGGTACCCCTAAGATCCGGGTGGCCGACTGTGCCCATAATGGGGCGCAGGTCGCTCAACTGATGGGGCAGGCGGCCCAGCAAGGGGTCAAGGTGCTGGCCCTGCCCGAGCTGTGTCTGACCGGCTATACCTGCGCCGACCTGTTTTTGCAGGACGCCCTGCTGGACGGAGCAGAGCAGGCCCTGGTCCGGGTGATGGAGGAGACGGCGGGACTGGATCTACTGGCCGCCTTAGGTTTGCCGGTGCGGGCCAATAACAAATTGTATAATTGTGCTGCAATTCTACATAGAGGAAAACTCTTGGGCCTGGTGCCCAAGAGTCACATCCCCAACTATGGAGAGTTCTATGAGGCCAGGTGGTTTGCCGCCGCCGGGACGCTGGAGGGGGAGGTGACCCTTTCCTTTGCCGGGCAGGAGGGGGTGCTGCTCTCCCCTGACCAGCTATTCCGGTGCGCCGCCCTGCCCAACCTGACGGTGGGGGTGGAGATCTGCGAGGACCTGTGGGTGCCCACGCCCCCCTCCGCCCGGCTATGCGCGGCGGGGGCCACGCTGGTGCTCAACCTGTCGGCCTCTGACGAGGTGGCGGGCAAGGCCGCCTACCGCCGGGACTTGGTGGCAGGTCAGTCGGGCCGGCTGGTGTGCGGCTATGTGTATGCTGACGCGGGGGCGGGGGAGTCCTCCACCGATCTGGTGTTTTCCGGGCATAATATGGTGGCGGAGAACGGGACTCTGCTGGTGGAGAGCCGGTTTGACGAAGGGCTGACGGTGAGCGAACTGGATATAGACCGCCTGTGCTATGAGCGCCGGCGCCTGTCCACCTTCCCGCCCAAGGGGCCGGGGCTGCGGGTCCAGGAGTTTTCCCTCACCGTGGAGGACACCGAGCTGACCCGGCCGGTCTCCCCCGCGCCCTTCGTCCCCCAGGGGGAGCTGGACCGGGCCGAGCGGTGCGACGAGATCTTGCGCCTGGCCGCCCTGGGCCTGAAGCAGCGCCTGGAGCATACCCGGGCCCGCTGCGCCCTCATCGGGCTGTCCGGCGGGCTGGACTCCACCCTGGCCATCCTCATCGCGGCCATGGCCTTTGACCTGCTGGGCCGGGCCAGGGAGGAGATCATAGCCGTCACCATGCCCTGCTTTGGCACCACCGTCCGTACCCGCTCCAATGCCGAGCAGCTGGCCCAGCAGCTTGGGGCCCGGCTGCTGACGGTGGACATCGGGGATGCGGTGAGCCAGCACTTTGCCGACATCGGGCAGTCCATGCGCGACCACTCCATCACTTATGAAAACAGCCAGGCCCGGGAGCGCACCCAGGTGCTCATGGATCTGGCCAACCAGCGGGAGGGGCTGGTGGTGGGCACGGGGGACCTGAGCGAGCTGGCCCTGGGCTGGTGCACCTACAATGGAGATCACATGAGCATGTACGCGGTGAACGCCTCCATCCCCAAGACGCTGGTGCGCCATCTGGTGGCTTTTGTGGCCGATGAGCAGGGCGGAGAGTTGGGCCGGGTGTTGTGGGACATTCTGGACACCCCGGTCTCCCCTGAGCTGCTGCCCCCCCAGGACGGGGAGATCGCCCAGCGCACGGAGGAGCTGGTGGGGCCCTATGAGCTGCACGACTTCTTCCTGTACTACGCCATCCGCTGGGGCTTCCCCCCCCGCAAGGTGCTGCGCCTGGCCCAGCAGGCCTTTGCCGACCGGTACGACCGGGCGGCCCTGCTCAAATGGATGGAGCGCTTCTACCGCCGCTTCTTCGCCCAGCAGTTCAAGCGCTCCTGCCTGCCCGATGGGCCCAAGGTGGGCACCCTGACCCTGTCCCCCCGGGGGGACTGGCGGATGCCCAGCGACGGGTCAGCCAGCCTGTGGCTGGAGCAGCTCAAGCGGCTGTGAAGGTGAGGCCTGACCGGGCGCTTGCGGGAAAAGGCTGACGGCTCAAGGAGACGCTTTGCAGGAGAAAAGGAAGGAGAGCCTGCCGTGGGACAGATGGCGGAACTGTTTGGAACCTTTGCCAAGATCGGGGTGTGTACCTTCGGAGGGGGGTATGCCATGCTGCCCATCCTTCAGCGGGAGCTGGCCGAGCGGAGAGGATGGGTCAGCGAGGACGAGCTGGCCGACTACTATGCCGTGGGCCAGTGCACGCCGGGGGTGATCGCAGTCAATACCGCCACCTTCGTGGGCAACAAACGGGCAGGTGTGGCCGGCGGGGTGGTGGCCACCCTGGGGCTGGTGTTTCCCTCAGTGATGATCATCCTGGTGGTGGCGGCCTTTTTGAGCAACTTTATGGACATCCCGTGGGTGATCCACGCCTTCAACGGGGTGCGGGCCGGCGTGGTGGCGTTGATCCTCAACAGCGTAATCCGGCTCTTCCGGGGCAGCGTGACCGACTGGCCCACCCGGCTGATTTACGCCGGGGTGCTGGCCCTGTCCGCCGTGGGCGCCTTTGTGCCCAGCCCGGCGGGGCTGGCGGGGGCGGCGCTGGGCTATCTGTGCTCCCCTGTGGCGTTGGTGGTGCTGTCCGGTGCGGCGGGCCTGCTGGTCCGCCGGGCGAGAGGGGGCGGCGGGGAATGATCTACCTGCGCCTGTTCTGGGAGTTTTTCCAGGTGGGGCTGTTCTCCATCGGCGGAGGGATGGCCACCATTCCCTTCCTCACCGACCTGGGGGGACGCACCGGCTGGTTCACCTCCGGGCAGCTGGCAGACATGGTGGCCATCTCCGAGTCCACCCCCGGCCCCATGGGGGTGAACACCGCCACCTATGTGGGCTTTGCCACCGCCGGGGTGCCCGGGGGAGTGGTGGCTACCCTAGGGCTGGTGTGCCCGTCGGTGATCATCATCCTGGTGATCGCCAAGTTTCTTCAGCGCTTCCGCCAGTCCAGGCTGGTGGACGGGGCGTTCTATGGGCTGCGGGCGGCCTCGGTGGCGCTGATCACAGCGGCGATGCTCCAGGTGGCACAGATCGCCCTGCTCGCTGCCGGCGGTGGGGCGGGGGCTGCCGGGATCCACTGGGCGGCGGTGGGCCTGGCGCTGGCCGTCTTTTTGCTGCTGCGCTTCACCCGTCTGAAAACGCTGCACCCTATCTGTTTCATCGCCCTGTCCGCAGTGGTGGGCGTGGTGCTGCAGATGTAAAACAATCGGGCGCCGGCTTTGCCGGCGCCCGATTGTTTTCAGTTAGAATAGGATGGCGACACATAGGAAATAGGTGATGGCAGTTACCAAGATGACGCCGATCAGGTACGCTGCCTGGAACGCGCCCCGCTCCTGGTCGGGGCACAGCTGCCGGGCCGGGATCAGCCCCGAGACGGCAAAGGCGGGCAGCACCATGGCCAGCAGCCCCAGGCCCATACCCAAGGAGACCAGCCCCACCAGGAAGGTCAGCAGCAGCAGCGCGGTGACCGGCAGGGTGTTGACGCCGCAGGCGATGAAGGCAGCCTGGAAGGAGGCCGGCGACTTGAATAGCTTGGCCAGGGCAAAAATCATGAGGACCATCAGCGCGCAGCCCAGTACCGTGGCCACCAATCCGTAGGGGATGCTCAGGGCGGTGGAGAGCTCAAAGTCACCCAAAAGCCCAAAGCCGCCCATCATCAGGCCAAAGAGCGAGGAGATGGCCTGGCGGAACTTGAGCAGGATGGACAGCACGGCCAAGATGGCCGCCACCGCCTGCGCCCCAAACAGCAGCGCTGCCAGCAGCCAATCCTTCTGCCCCACTGCAGAGCGGGTGGCCTGAGCGGGGTTGTGCCAATAGGCCTTTAGGAAAGGCAGCAGATTCTTCAGGGTGAGGGTGAACCGGGATGGTTGGCCGGCTCCGGGGGGCGGCGTGACGGGGCCAGAATGGGTGGTGGTTGTGGCCGACCCCCATTGGGGCGCTCCGGCGCTTTGGCCCTGACCGCCATCGGGGCTGGATGCTTGTCCGTCGTTCTGGCCCTGCCCTGCATCAGGGGTGGGGGCCTGAGCCTCCGGCTCAGGGACGGGCCCGTCTTGGTTCGAGGGAGCGGGCTGGGGATCTTCCGGCGCGAGGGCGCCACCCAGCGCGGCCCGCTCCGCCTGGGCGGCGGGGCAGGGACAGTGCTGGCCCTCTTCCAGGGGGGCGCCGCAGTGCTTACAGTAGAGCATATGATCAGTCCTCTCTCTATAGAGTTTGCTTGGTTTGCCCGTCCAGTTTACCATACGGGAGCAGGCTTGTAAACCGTAGGGGAAGAAATGGAAGCCTCTGAAAAAAACGTCCCCCCTGCCCAGGGCGAGCGGCCTGGAGCAGGGGGAGAGGGGATGGGGTGGCTCAGCCCTTGATGGTATTGGAAAACTGCATCATCAGCTGGGCAATCTGGGCGCGGTTGGCTGTGCCGTTGGGATTGAGCTGGCTGTCGCTGCCCTGCATGATGCCGTTGGACACCGCCCACTCAATGGCCTCCAGCCCCCAGCCGGGCACTTGGTCCCGGTCGATGTAGGCGGACAGGTCGGCTTGGGCCTCCGGCCGGCCCACCAGACGCCACATCATGGTCACCGCCTGCACCCGGGTGACGGTTTCCGTGGGCATGGTGCCGTCGGATACACCCTCGGCCACGGCCCACTCCATGCCGGCTTGATACCAGGGGTCGGTGGCCTCCAGCTGGGTGCCGTCAAAGCGGGCCAGCATGGTCATCAGCGCGCCCCGGGTGGTGGTCCCGCTGGGGTCGAACAGGTTCTCGCCAATGCCCACCATGTAGCCCTGCTGGGTGACGTACTCCACAGCGGGGTAATACCAGTCAGTGCTGGCCACGTCGTCGTACAGGGTGGAGGGAGTCTGATGGACGATGGTGATGCGGTTGTCCACCTGGTCGTAGCCGGTCACCTCATGCAGCCCGTCGGCGTTGGCGGGGAAGGACTGGATATAGTTGGCCAGCACCATGTAGTCCTCCATGACATAGTCCAGCACGTTCACCGCTCCGTCGAACATGGCAAAGCCGTCGCCCAGGTTGCGCAGGGTGTAGTTGTAGCCGGCCAGGTTGTAGCTGGCGGTCAGATCCAGGGGTTCATAGGCCCCGGTCTGGCTGTTGAGCACCTGCACGTTGCTGACCCGGTATGCGCCGGTGGGGCCGCCAGTCCACACCCCCTGATCATCTTGCTGCACGGTGGAGGGAATGGCGGTGTTGATGGTGTAGCGCAGGCCGGACACCTGAAGGAAACCGCCGTTCTCCACAGGCAGCTCGTCGCTGACGTCCTTGGCGCCCCACTCCAGGGCGTCCAGCAGCTGCTGGCCGGTGACGGTCTGCAGGCAGGCCACGTTGCCGAAGGTGTGGATCTGCTTGCACGTCAGATAGCTCAGTTCCCCTGTGACCGCCTCGTTGCGGATGCCGCCGCCGTTCATCACGGCCACATCCACATCCAGGCCCATGTTGTCAAAGAGGTAATACAGCGCGTCGGCGGCAAAGTCGCCGGTATTGGTCTCCTGACGGCGCACCAGGCGGTTGCCCTGATCGTCATAGTTGTCCAGCACGTCGTTGGTGTAGCCGATGACCTGGCCCAATTCTTCGTTGACCGAGGTAATCCACTCCTGCTCAATGGCCAGCACGCCGGCGTCAGGGGCGACCCCAGCCAGATCCTGGCCGGTGAGCAGCTGGGTGGTGATGGTCCCGTCGGCGGAGATGGTCATCTGGCCCAGCGCGTCCAGATAGGAGCCGGTCTGGGTGAGTACCACTGGGTTACCCTCCTGGTCATCCACCAGCTCCATCTCCACAGAGGTGTGGGAGTGCCCGTCGATGAAGGCGTCCAGCCCGGTGGTGTTGGCGATCAGCTCCTCCGAGGTCCAGGGAGAGGAAGAGGGATCCACCCCCAGGTGGCCCAGGGCGATGACATAGTCGGCCTCCTGGGTGGCCTGGTCAATGGCCTGCTGTACCGCCTGATACAGCTCCGTCCCGTCCTCGCCGCCGACGATGCCGTAGATGTAATTGCCGTTCTCATCCTGGAAGTAGGCGGGGGTGGACTTGGTGATGGACTCGGGGGTGGTGATACCCAGCAGGGCCACCCGCACCCCGTTGACCTCCAGCACCTGATAGCTGTCCAGCACGTTAGCCCCCGGCGTCCCGTTGTCCAGGTGGTGGAAGTTACAGGACACATAGGGGAAGTCGGCCTCCTGCTGCATGATCTGGAGGATGCGCTCCATGCCGAAGTCGAACTCATGATTGCCCAGGGTGGCCACGTCATAGCCCGCGGCGTTCATCAATTCAATGATGGTGGCCCCGTTGTCCATGGAGCCGTAGGCAGTGCCCTGGATGGCGTCGCCTGCGTCCACCAGCAGGACGTTGTCCAGGGTGTTCTTGTAGCCGGCTACTTTGGAGTAGGTCAGCGCGTCCTGTTCGCCTTCCTCCTGGCCCTTGTCGATGTAGGTATGCACGTCGTTGGTATACAGGATCACGATGTCGTCCGGGCCGGCCACGGTCGGCCCGCCGGCAGCGGAGGCCGTCGCAGCCAGACCGGCGGCCACGGCCAGGGCCAGCAGCAGGGAGCGGAATCTTTTCTTCACAGAGGAAAACCACCTTTCTCTTGAATGGGGCGGCGCGCCCCTGCGCCGCCGTCCTCATTATTCTACCAATTCGGCGGGGAAATGCAAGACCATTTGGGGAAACGGGCCGAAAAAATACAAGGTCTTTTCCAAACCTTTACCCTCCCCAGCTCCCAGGATGGGAAAACGCCTTCGCCGGGGGGCGAAGGCGTGGGGATTCAGGTGTAGGGGCACGGATGTGGGGAAAGTTGGCTTACTTGGCCCAGCTTCCCGTGGCAGCGGCGGTGAGGTAGGCGTTGATGAAGCCGTCTAGATCCCCGTCCATGACGCCGTTGACGTTGGAGGTCTCATAGGCGGTGCGGTTGTCCTTGACCAGCTGATAGGGCATGAATACGTAGGAGCGGATCTGGCTGCCCCATTCGATCTTCAGCTGGGTGCCCTTGATGTCAGAGATCTTGTCCAGGTGCTCCTGCTCCTTGATCTGGATGAGCTTGGAGCGCAGCATCTTCATACAGGTCTCCCGGTTCTGGAACTGGCTGCGTTCGGTCTGGCAGGCCACCACGATACCGGTGGGCTTGTGGATTAGGCGGACGGCGGAGGAGGTCTTGTTGATGTGCTGACCCCCCGCCCCGGAGGAGCGGTAGACCTGCATCTCCACATCCTCGGGCCGGATATCCACCTCCACGCTGTCGTCAATCTCGGGGGTGACCTCCACGGCGGCGAAGGAGGTCTGCCGCCGGGCGTTGGCGTCAAAGGGGGAGATGCGCACCAGCCGGTGTACCCCGTGCTCGCTTTTCAGGTAGCCGTAGGCATGGGGGCCCTCAATACGGATGGCGGCGGACTTGATGCCCGCCTCGTCCCCGTCCTGGTAGTCCAGGATGGTGTAGCGCATCCCGTGGCGCTCGGCCCAGCGGGTGTACATCCGGTAGAGCATCTGGGCCCAGTCCTGGGCCTCGGTGCCGCCGGCGCCGGCCTGGAGGGAGACAATGGCGGGGGAGGGGTCGTACTCGCCGGACAGGAGGGTGGCCAGACGGGCCTCCTCCATGTTGCGCAGAAGGCCCTCGAAGCCCTCTTCCACCTCGGGCACCAGGGATTCGTCCTCCTCCTCGTTGCCCATCTCACACATGACCATCAGGTCATCCCAGGTGGACAGACGCTTGGCCTGGGCGTTGATCTTGCCCTCCAGCTGGCTGATGCGCTGCTGGATCTTCCGGGCCTTCTCCACGTTGTCCCAGAACCCGTCGGAGGCGGACTCCGCCTGGAGCATATCCAGCTCCCGCTCAGCGGCCTCCAGGTCCAGGGCCTGCCCCAGCTCTTCCAGCTCGGGCTTGAGGTTGTTGAGTTTTACCTTGTATTCGTCAAATTGCAGCATTCTCGTTCATCCTTTAACCGGCCCATGGCCATAATATATCTCATATATTATATAGAAAGGCCCCTGGGTTGTAAAGGGGGGAGATTCCCGTC
>DVJZ01000027.1 GCA_018716385.1 Candidatus Enterenecus merdae | reverse complement strand
CGCTTCCTCCTCCCCATCGTGGGGAGCACTGGCCGCCAGACGCTGGGCTCGGGAGCAATAGCACGGATAGACCATCCCCAACCCCCGCAGCCTGTCAAAGGCCGCCTGGTAGTATGCCCCCCGGCAGGACTGCCGCCAGGCCGGTTCCAGCCCCCCCTCGTCCCAATCCAGCCCCAGCCAGCGCAGATCATCTACCAGCTGCTCGGCCCAGGCCAGGCTGGTGCGCTGGGGGTCCAGATCCTCGATGCGCAGCACCATCACACCTCCTTGGCTGCGCACGTCCAGCCAGGCCAGCAGCGCCGCCATCAGGTTGCCCAAGTGCATCCGCCCGCTGGGCGTGGGGGCAAAGCGTCCCCGCACCGTCATCTCCCTTCCTCCCCTCCACCGCGTCCGGCTCCGGAAGACGGGGCCGTGCCAGGCATCCATATCAAAAAGTTTATAGATCCATACCAAAATATTTCATGCAGTTTTGCAGTTTTGAGTTGCTCTTCCCCAAATTTTCTTGTATGATTTATTCAAAAGAATCTCACAGAGACCACATTGGACGCCGTTGTGCCCGGCGTCCGCACAGGAAAAGGAGGCCCCTTTTGCAGAACCGGTATGACAAGATCTTTCCCGCAACCATCGCATTCTCCCTGGCCCTGGCCCTGCTTGGCTTCCTGCTGGATCGACCGGAAAACATCCTGCCCGGCCTGTACCGGATCATCCTGATGCAGGATCTGCTGATCACCGACTATGTGTATATTGCCGGACCGGGCGCCGCGCTGATCAACGCCGCCGCCGTCACCATCATCACCGTGTGCATCCTCAAGTTCACCGGCAACCACTTCAACGGCTTCTCCCTGGTGGAGATCGGCCTGATG
Organism: Candidatus Enterenecus merdae; assembly: GCA_018716385.1. GTDB lineage: Bacteria > Bacillota > Clostridia > Oscillospirales > Oscillospiraceae > Enterenecus > Enterenecus merdae. The sequence goes on along the minus strand of DVJZ01000027.1, from coordinate 41,783 downwards.
GCCGGCTTCTCCCTGTTCGGGAAGAATGTGGTCAATATCTGGCCCATCATCCTTGGCACCTGGCTGTACGCCCGGTATCAAAAAGAGCCCTTCTCGAAACACGTCTCCGTAGCCCTGCTGGCCACCTCCCTGTCCCCCTTGGTCAGCTATATGGCCCTTGGCAGCATCCACGCCAGCATCCCGCTGGGCATTCTGGCCGGCCTGGTGGTGGGTTTTCTCCTGCCCCCCCTGTCCGCTTACACCTACAAGGTGCAAAACGGCATGAACCTGTACAACATGGGCTTTGCCTGCGGAATGCTGGCCATGATGATCGTCCCCATCCTCACCGCCTTCGGAGACACGCCGGACTCCGTGCTCCATTGGGCCAGCGGGTACAATACCGCTTTCGGGCTGGCCATTGGGGGGCTGTGCCTGGCTCTGATCGTCCTGGGCCTCACCGCCGACCACAAGCCGGCCTGGGCGGTTTGGGCTGGCTACCGCCGGCTGCTGGCCTCCTCCGGCCGGGCCCCCACCGACTACCTGCGCCTGTTCGGCGCGGGTCCCGTGCTGATCAACACCGGTGTCAACGGGATCTTGGGCATCCTCTACATCCTGGTCGTGGGCGGGGAGCTAAATGGCCCCACCCTGGGTGGGATCTTCACCATCATGGGCTTTTCTGCCTTTGGCAAGCACGCCCGCAACATCCTGCCGGTGATGGTGGGGGTCGCCCTGGGCTCTTACGGGGTGCACCAAACCCCCGACTACCCCTCCCTCCAGCTGGCTGGACTGTTCGGCACCACCCTGGCCCCCATTGCCGGCTACTTCGGCTGGCCCTATGGGGTGCTGGCCGGCTTTGTCCACTCCGCCCTGGTGCTCCAGACCAGCGGCCCGGTGGCGGGGCTGAACCTCTACAACAACGGTTTTTCCGGCGGCCTGATCGCCATCGTGTTCTTCCCCATCATCACCGCCGTGGCCCGGCGCCGTCGGCCCGCCCTCCAGGACGAGGAGTACTATGACCTGTTTGACGAGGACTCCCCCATCAACCCCCCACTCCCATCCACAGCCCTGGAGGAGGATGATCCACAACAGGTGGATGGCTCCGGCCCGAAGGACGAGGACGCCCACTGACCGTCCCGCCCGTTCCCCCTCCCTATTCCACTGGCCGTCACCGGTGTCCTCCAAGCATTCCGGGCAGGCGGCCGACCCACCCCCGCGCCCGCTTCTTACCTCCCATCTGCCCTCCTGGCCTGCCACAGCACCACGGCTGCACACCCTGCAAGATACACCAGCCAAAATAGGGGATAGCCCAGAGCTGCCCCACCTGATGGCAGCGGATAGGGTGCCGGCAGGTTGGATCGCATCACATTGTAGCACAGCGACAGGGGCAAAAACACCAGCAGCCAGATGTTCACCGTCCAGAAGTTCCGTTTCGCCCGTGGCTTGGTGGCTGGGGCGGACTCCACCATGCCCACTCCGAACACCATGCACCCCAGTGCCAGGAACACCGCCCCAATGAGGAACGCCCCAGCCACTTGCTCCACATACCATACTGTGCAGGTCACCAGCACCCCGATGAAGTTGAGCGCCGTGGCCACGATGGTAAAGATGCGTCCGTCCGCCTTTTTCTCGCCGACATCAGGCACGGGCTCAATTCCTTTTAGAAGATAGTCTGTTGTCACCTCAAAATAGTCGCTGAGCAGGACGATCTTATCCATATCCGGTATGCTCTGCTCGCTCTCCCACTTGCTCACCGCCTGGCGGGATACCCCCACCCGGTCGGCCAGTTCCTCCTGTGAGATCCCCTTCTGCTTTCTCAACTGTTGAATCCGGTCTGACAAATTCATTGTAGACCCTCCTTCCTTTTCTGGATGGTCCCATCCTATCAGGCCGGCCGGTTGCCATACCACCAACCTGGGTTGGATTGTTGTCAACCAGCAGTTGCATCCCGGACTTTTCCCAAAACGGCCCTATCCGCGCACGGATAGGGCCGTTTTGAGCTTTTATTCACCGCTTGTTGAAGATTTTGAAGATGTCGTCAAAGGGGTCGGTATCCGGCTCGTCCCTGCCGCTCTCGTCCAAGGGGGCGGGCGGGTTCACGCCCCCCGCCTCGTCAGGCTTGTCCCCCTGGGCCTGCTTTTCCGGCACGGGGTTGGCCACCTCTCCAAAGCCGGTGGCGATGACGGTAACCCGCAGCTCGTCCTCCAGCCCCTCGTCGAAGGCAGCACCCATCATGAACAGCGCGTCCGGGTCTGCCACCTCCTTGACCATCTCCGCAGCCTTCTCCACCTCCTCCAAGCCCATGTCCATGGGCCCGGTGATGTTGACGATGATGCCCCGGGCTCCGTTGATGGAGGTCTCCAGCAGGGGGCTGTTGATGGCGATGCGGGTGGCCTCCTCCGCCTTGTTCTTGCCCGCGGCCCGGCCCACTCCCATGTGGGCCAGCCCCGCGTCCTTCATCACCGCGGTGACGTCTGCAAAGTCCAGGTTGATCAGCCCTGTGGTGGTGATCAGGTCGGAGATGGACTGCACCGCCTGGCGCAGCACATCGTCTGCGATGGCAAAGGCGTTGGCGAAGGTGATCTTCTCATCGGTGGCGTACTGCAGCCGGTCGTTGGGGATGATGACCAGCGAGTCCACCCGCTGGCGCAGTTCCTCAATGCCCTTCAGGGCCTGCTCCATGCGCCGGCGTCCCTCAAAGTTGAAGGGCTTGGTCACCACCCCCACGGTGAGGATCCCTTTCTCCTTGGCGATCTCCGCCACCACCGGGGCCGCCCCAGTGCCGGTGCCGCCTCCCATGCCGGCGGTGACAAACAGCATGTCCGTCCCCTCCAGCAGCGCGGCGATCTGCTCCTTGCTCTCCTTGGCCGATTCCCGGCCCACCTCCGGGTTGGCCCCCGCCCCCTTGCCGCTGGTGAGCTTCTCTCCGATGGTCAGCTTCTGGGTCGCCTGGGAGGCGTTCAGGCACTGCCGGTCGGTGTTCACCGCAATGAACTCCACCCCCTGCATCCCGGATTGCACCATGCGATTGACCACATTGTTGCCGCCCCCGCCAATCCCGATCACCTTCAGAATATCCCCGTTGCCGGGATTGGAATCCATCACAAACGCCATAAAAAGCCCTCCTGTGTCTCAGCGTGTCAAATCGTGGAAAACAAGCGATGGTAATGCCTGCGCATAGAAAAAACTATATCTTGTATTGTAGCCTTTTTTCTCCACGGGGTCAATAGAGAAATCACGTTTTTTCCGCCTGGCGGCAGAAAACCTGCCCCGGCCAGCGCCTGATCAAAGCCCCGACCCCACAAGGGCCGGGGCTTATGACTCGTCATGATCAGGTTGGAAATAGGCCCGCCCGTCCTGGACGGTGAGGTCAAAAGTGCCTGCCACCCCCTGGGGCATCCGGTCCGAGGCCAGGGCCGCCTGGAGCAGGGCCAGCTGCGCGCTGTAATCCAGCCGCCGGGGCAGCTTCACCTGATAGATGTCGTAAAGCAGGGTGATGGAGGTGGCCGCAGTGCAGTCCAGGCCGGTGCAGTCGGCCAGCATCTCCCGATTCTCCAGTTCCTCCAGCAGGGCCAGCACGTACTCCAGGGTGGTCTCCTGTCCCTCCTCCACCCGAAGCTGGTCGCTGAGGATGGGATTTCGGGCGGTCAGCCCTGTGATGGGCATCACCTGTCCCGGGTCGTCCACCCGCTCCAAAACCTTGCCCTGCCCCGCGATATACCACCAATCCGTCCCGTCGGACACCGCCGCCGCGGCGGTGTGCTCGGTCACGGTGATCCGCACCCCGTCGGGCAGCAGCCGCTCGATGCTCACCCCGCCCACATAGGGCAGCCGGACGATGATATTGCCCGCCACCCGGCTTTTGGACAGGGTGATCAGGTTGTCGCCAGTGCGGATACCGGAGGCCTCCTGGATCTGCTGGTCGGTGTATCGCTCATTGCCCTCTATATGCACCTCGTTGATACGGAAGAATACCACACAGGCCATCCCCAGCGCGGCAGCCACCGCCAGGATGGAGAGCACCCGGTACAGGGCGCGGAACCGCCCCCTTCGCCTACGCCGGGTATTGTGTCTACGCTCTCGTGCCATGTGGTATCACCTCCTCTTTCGTCCATCACGAAGCGGCCGGCTCTTCCTCCTCCCGGCGCGCCTGCCCGCCCAGCTGCCGCAGCATCCCCTCCAGGCACTCGTACCCCCGGTCCACATGGTGCAGGCCGGACAGCACGCTCTCCCCTCGGGCGCCCAGGGCGGCCACCGCCAGCGCGCCGCCACCCCGCAGGTCCGCCGCTGCCACCCGGGCCCCGTGCAGCCGTTCCACCCCCCGCACCAGAGCCGTCCGGCCCCGCACGGTGATGTCCGCTCCCATGTTCCGCAATTCTGCCACATGGCGGTAGCGGCTGTCAAACATATTCTCCTCAAACCAGGTGCTGCCCCGGCTGGCGGCCAGCGCCGCCATCACGGGGGCCTGGGCATCGGTGGGAAAGCCGGGATAGGGGGCGGTATGTATGATCTCCCGCACCGCCTGCAGCGGGCAGCTGGGGTCCCGGGCCAACTCCACCCGATCCTCCCCGCTGGCCACCTGGCAGCCCGCCTGATGGAAAACAGACAGCACCGTGGCCAGGCTGCGCCAGTCCACCCCCCGCAGCGCCACATGCCCTCCTGCGGCCGCCACTCCGGCCAGCAGGGTGGCCGCCACGATCCGGTCGCCCATGACGGTATAGTGCCCACCGCCCAGGCGGCGGCCTCCCTCCACCGTGATGACTCCGCTGCCCGCCCCCCGCACCCGAGCCCCCAGGGCATTGAGGAAGCCTTGCAGGTCCACGATCTCCGGCTCTCGAGCCGCATTGACGATCGTGCTGTCTCCACTGGCGCCCACCGCGCACAGCATGGCGTTCTCCGTGGCTCCTACGCTGGGCAGGGTCAGATACACTTCGCCTCCTACGGGCCGGCCCCGGCAGTAGATACCCCCCGCGTCCTCTGTCACCTGACAGCCCAGGGCCCGGATGGCGGACAGATGCAGGTCAATGGGCCGGGCCCCCAGCTCGCAGCCGCCGGGATAGGTGAGGCGGGCCTGCCCGGTGCGGGCCAGCAACGGACCCAGAAAGATGATGGACGAGCGCATGGATCGCATCTGCTCCTCAGAGACGGCGCTGCCCTCGGCCCCCCTGGGGTCTACGGTGATGACGTGTCCCTCCTGCCCGGCCTGGCAGCCCAAGTGGCGCAGGATTCCCAACGCCGCCGCCACATCAGTCAGCCGGGGACAGTTGTCCAGCTCCACCGGCCCGCCCGCCAGCAGGCAGGCGGCCAGGATGGGCAGTACGCTGTTCTTGGCCCCCTGGACGGTGAGCTCCCCCTCCAGCGGCTTGCCCCCGCGGATGTACAGTACGCTCATGGTAAAGCCTCCCCACATGGATGAAATCCCTCCATCCTATGTGGAAAGGGCCTACCCGGTTCCCAGTCCGCCGCCGGGCCCTCATCGGCCCAGCAGCGCCAGCAGCGCCCGGTGGATGTCCTGGGCCGCGTTTGGGGTTGCCAGCGCCCGGAGCGCCCGGCCCATGGCCGCGCGGCGGCTGCCATCGGCCAGCAGCTCCAGGGCAGCGCGATACAGCCTCTCCCCCGTACATCCCGCCTCCTCCATCAGCAGCGCGCCCCCCCGGTCGGCCAGCACCTTGGCGTTCTTGTACTGGTGGTTGGCCGCCACAAAGGGGGAGGGCACCAGAATGGCCGGCTTGCCCAGGGCGGTGAGTTCCCCCAGAGTGGATGCCCCCGCCCGGCAGATGACCAGATCCGCCGCCGCCATCACCACCGGCATATCGTCGATGTAGGGGCGCACCTCCTGGTCGCTCACCTGCACCCCCCGGTCCGCCAGCGCCTGGCGCATCTCCTCATAGTCCCGGCCCGCGGCGTGGATGTAGTGGAACCTGCGCCCCTCAGAAGCCCAGCGCTCCACCAGCTCCACCGTGTGCGCGCTCATGTGCCCGGCCCCCTGGGAGCCCCAGAAGGACACCACCAGTGGTTGGCTGTCGGGCAGGCCCAGGGCCTGCCGGGCCTGGGCCCGGTCCAGGGTGAAGAACTCCCCCCGCACAGGGGTGCCCGTCACCGCCACCCGCTTGGCCCGCTGATAGCTGGCCGCCGCCTCGGGAAAGCCCACCATGACCAGGTCCACCTTGTCCGCCAGCGCCCGGGTGGTCAGTCCCGGAGAGACATTGGACTCATGGATGGCGGTGGGGATGCCCATCCGGGCCGCCTCCCGCACCGCGGGGAAGGAGGCGTATCCCCCCGTCCCCACCACCAGGTCAGGCCGGAACTGACGCAGGATGGCCGCCGCCTGCCGCCGGCCCACGGGTACCTGCGCCGCGCTTTTCAGGTTGTGCCGCAGCACCTTCCACCCCCAGGCCCGCTCAAAGGTGGACACCCGTACCGTCCGGATGGGGTAGCCCGCCTGGCCCACCAGGCGCCGCTCCATCCCCCGCTCAGCCCCGATGAACAGGATCTGGCAGCCGGGATCTTCCACCTGAAAGACCTGGGCCACCGCCAGGGCCGGATTGACATGGCCCGCCGAGCCGCCGCAGGTGAATACCACACGCATCGCGCTCACGCTCCTACTCCGCTTTTGGCGCCACGATCTGCCTCGATACCCCCATCACCACCCCCATGGAGGCCAGCTGCACCACCAGGGCGGTGCCGCCATAGCTGAAGAAGGGCAGCGAGATGCCGGTGGTGGGCAGCGCTCCGGTGACCACTCCCAGGTTGAGCAGCACCTGGGCCGCCGTCAGTGCGGTCAGCCCCACGATGAGCAGGGTGCCGAACCGGTCCCGGGCGTGGAGGGCCAGCCAGAAGCCCCGGATGATGAGCAGGGCGAACAGCGCGATGATCAGGCAGGCCCCCACCAGCCCCAGCTCCTCGCAGACGATGGCAAAGATGAAGTCGTTGTGCTCCTCGGGCAGGAACATGTACTTCTGCCGGCTGTTGCCCAGCCCCACCCCCAGCAGCCCGCCCGAGCCGATGGCAATCTGGGACTGCCAAAGCTGGTAGCCGCCGTGTTGCAGATCGCTGAGCGGGTCCAACCAGACGTTGATGCGGGCTGTCATATACTCCGTCTGAGTGATGAGAAACCACAGCGCGCCACCAGACAGGACGACCGCCCCGACGAACCAGTACAGCCCGATGCCGGAGGCGAACAGGACCGCCGCGGCCGACAGCAGCACCAGGATCATCCCCGACATATGGGGCTGCTGGTAGAGCAGGAACAGCACCAGCAGCAGGATTGCCCCGTAGGGCACCAGCTCCAGAAAGCCGATCCGTTCCAGGAAGGCCCCGACGCGCCCGGTCAGGCTGCGCCGGTTCCACTTTTTCGGCGGGCCTTTGAGTTGGTCGTTTCGCTTGGACAGCCGGGCAGCGAAAAACATGATGATGGACACCTTGGCCACCTCCAGCGGCTGGAAGCGGATGCCCAGGTTCAGCCAGCGCTGAGCCCCGCCCCCAGACCGGCCCAGGGGGGTGAGCACCAGCACCAGCAGCACCACCGAGGCGAAGATGGCTGGCATGGACAATAGGCGCAGCCATTGGTAGTCGATCTTAGTCACGGCAAACATGGCCACCAGGCCAATCACGGCAAAGGTCAGCTGGCGCAGGAAGTAGTAATAGGGGTTGCCCCCCGTCTCCCCCTCTATGTCATAGTAGGCTGAGGCATAGGAGGCCGACAGCAGCATGACCAGCCCGATGATGGTCAGCAGCAGCACCAGCGCCAGAAAGGGCAGGTCGATGGGCCCCCTGGCCAGCTGCTGTTCCACGGTCAGATCCCGTTTGGCCCTTCGTCTCAAGGGCGCTCACCTCCTCACAGGGGATTTTTCTGCTCTAGGTCGGATCCCATCCGCCGTCTCTCCCGCGCTCACATCCCGTAGCGGTACATCACCCCCACAAAGGCCAGAAGGCAGAAGGCCACGGTGATGCCTGCGAAGGTGAGCACGATGCGCACCTCTCCCCATCCGCCCAGCTCCAGGTGGTGGTGCAGGGGAGCCATGCGGAAGATCCGCTTGCCGTGGGTCAGCTTGAAGTAGCCCACCTGTAAGATGTCGCTCATGGTCTCCACAATGTAGATGATGCCCACCGGCACCAGCACCAGGGGGACGTCCAGGGCAAAGGCCATGCCGCACACCGCCCCGCCCAAAAACAGCGAGCCGGTATCCCCCATGAACACCTTGGCCGGATGGAAGTTGTAGAGCAGGAAGCCCAGCAGGCCACCGGCCAGCGCCCCGGCGAACACCCCCACCGCCCCCCGGTCCCACCAGGCAGAGAGCACTGCGAAGAACACCGCCACCGGCAGCGTCACCGATCCGGCCAGTCCGTCCAGGCCATCGGTGAGGTTGACAGCGTTGACGCAGCCCACCACCACAAAGGCGGCAAAGACCAGATATACCGCCCAGGGCAACCCCACAGACAGGTTGATGAAGGGCAGATACAGGTTGGGGGACAGGTGCCCGCCCAGGCGCAGCAGGGCCAGGAAGGCGATGGCCACCGCCAGCTGCAGCAAAAACTTCCACCCCGCGGTCAGCCCGGTGTTCTCCCGCTTGCGGATCTTGGCGTAGTCGTCCACAAAACCGATGGCCCCATACAGCAGGGCCAGGGCCAGTACAGAAAAGGCCGACCAGTCCCCCGCCGCCAGGTCCTGCCAACCAAAGACGGCTACCGCCACCGCGCAGGCCACCATGAACATGATCCCACCCATGGTGGGTGTGCCCTGCTTGGCCCGGTGCCAGTTTGGCCCGATCTCCTTGATGGATTGCCCCGCCTTCATGGCCCGAAGGGTGGGGATGAGAAACCGCCCCACCACCGCGGAGACCACAAAGGCCAGCAGGCCCGCCAATACCATTCTCATAGGGATGACCTCCATCTCCTGTCTTTTGTCTACTCCCGCTGCTCCAACAGCCGCGCCGCCCGCTCCAGCGGCATCCCCACCGCCAGCGCGCCAGCCAGGGCGGCCAGGTGGTCGTACAGCCGGGGCCGGTCCCCCAGGGGCACTCGTACCCGGGTCAGCCCCCCGTCTGTCAGGGCCTCAAACTCCAGCCGATCGGCCCGCAGGCGCACATTCTTAGCCGTCAGGTCGGCCTGAGGCCGACCGTCGGAGTAGGCGTAGACCCGTCCAGGCAGCTCGGCGGCCAGCCGGCGCCCCTCCTGGTCGTCCAGCGCCACCACCGTGACCTGCGTCCGCTGGGACAGCGCCCAACGGGCGGCGGCACAGCCCGATAGGCTGCGCCGGTCCCGGGGCTCGAAGTTCTCCACCACCACCGCCCGGTACCAGCGTCCCTCCTGGGCCGCTGCCACCGCCTGGCAGGGAGTGAGCCGCTCCACCGGGCAGCCGGTGAGCCCGCCCAGCAGCCCCGCCGTCAATGTGTCTCCGCCCCCCACCACCGCGATGGCCTCCGGCCTGCTATGCGTTCTGGACAGCATAGTCGATCACCGTGCTGGCAAACTGTACCTCCACCACGGTGCCTGGGGCCACCATAGAACCGGCCTGGATGGACTGGCTGATGGCCTCCACCCCGGCGTCCTGGTAGCTAGCAGCGCCGGTGGAGCGCAGGAACAACCCTATGTTCTCCAGCGCCTCCTTGGCCCGGGTGGGAGACATCCCGGACACGTTTGGCACCTCCACCTGCTCCTCCGGCACCTGATCACCCAGGTAAAGGATCACAGTGGATCCCCCGGGGATCACCACCCCTGCGGCTGGCACCTGGGCGGTGACCGTGTTTCCGGTGCCCACCGTGCGGGCATTCAGCCCCTGGTCTTGCAGCCGGGTGATGGCTCGGGTCAGCTCGTTGCCGGTGACCTGGATCATGGCCGTGTCACTGCCGGCCAGCTCCTCGGTGGTGTACTGCTTCTCCACATCCAGATAGTCCAGAATGTCCGCAATGAGCTGCCCGGCCATGGGCGCAGTGATGTTGCCCCCGCTGATGTAGGTGCCCGATGCTGTATAATTGGAGCCGGGGGCGGAGCGCCGGGGCGAATCGTAAGCCAGCAGCACCAGCACCTGGGGGTTATCCACCGGGGCAAAGCCCATGAAGGAGCAGATGACGTCGCCGCTGTCCTCGTCGATCTTTTCCGAGGTGCCCGTCTTGCCCGCAATGCGGTAGCCAGCCATATAGGCGTTATGGCCCGAGCCGTTGCTCACCACGCTCTCCAGCATACCCCGGATGGTGGCCGAGGTGGTCTCGCTGATCACCTGGCGCACCTCCTGCGTCTCGTGGTAGTACACGGTATTGCCGTCCTCGTCGGTAACCGACTGCACCAGGTAGGGGGTGAGCAGGTGGCCGCCGTTGATGACGCTGGCAAAGGAGCGGATCATCTGGATGGGGGTGATGCGGAAGGTCTGGCCGAAGGAGGCCACCGCCACCGACTGGGCCCCATAGGGGCCTTTGAAGGTGTCCTCCTCCCAGAAGATGCTGTCCTCCTCTCCGGCCAGGTCGATGCCGGTGATGTCCTTCAGGCCGTAGTCCTCAAAATACTGCCACATCAGCTCCGCGCCAATCTGCTCGCCGATGTCCATCAGGGCCACGTTGCAGGAGTTCTCCAGCGCCTGGGTCACCGTCTGGTCCCCATGGCCGTTGCGGTTGTGACAACCAATCGTCCGGTCCCCCACCACCTTGGAACCGCCGCAGTAGTAGTGGTCGTCCGGATCGATGATCCCTTCCTCCAGGGCGATGGCCACGGTGAGGGGCTTGAACACGGAGCCGGGCTCGTAGGTGAAGCTCACCGCCTTGTTGAGCAGCTGGCTGTTGTACGCCGCTCTCCACGCCTGGGCATACTCCTCGCTGTCCGCTCCGTACTGGGCAGCCACCGCGTCCAACTGCTCCTGCAGGCTCTGGGTGATGATGGCGTCGTAGTCGTTGGGGTCAAAATCTGGGGAACTGGCCATGGCCAGGATCGCACCGGTGGATGGGTCCATCACCAGGCAAAACCCTCCGTTTTGCACGTCGTAAGTCTCGATCCCCTCGGCCAGAGTCTGCTCGGCCATGGCCTGGATGTTGGCGTCGATGGTCAGGTGGAGATCATACCCATTCTGACCGTCAAAATATTCCTCATAGCTGGTCAAAAGCTCGCTGCCCAGGGCGGTCCTGCCCGTGACCACCAGGCCGGAGGTGCCGCTGAGCAGGTCCTGATAGGCCGCCTCCAACCCCTGGGCGCCCACCCGCTTCCCCCCGCTGTCCTCGTTCTCGGAGATGAAGCCCAGGATGTGGGACGCGGTAGACGACTGGGGATAGTAGCGCTGGGCGGTCTCCACCAGGTAGAGGATGCTGGACATGCCCACGTTCCAGCCCGTCTGCTCAGAATATCCGGCGATGAACTCCCGCACCTGCTCAGCTACGTCCTCCTCCAGGTAGGTGGCCAGCTGCTCATAGTAGGAGTCGGTCCGCTCCAACCGGGTCAGGAAGCGCACCTCGTCCTGGTCCAGCAGCCCGGCCAGAAACTGCGCCACATTCTGCCTGGTCTCGTCCAGCAGCGCCTGCACCTTTTCCGGGTCTGTTCGGCCGTCCTCATCCTGCAGCCGGTCGCTGCTCTCGGCCAGCGCGTCCACGTTCCTCGTCAGGTCCGCCGGGGAGAGGATCAGGTTGTAGGTGGTGGCGGAGATGGCCAACACCTCCCCCTGGCTGTCGTAGATGGTGCCCCGCCCGGAATCCACCTCCACATCCATGGTCTGCTGGTTGGCCGCCCGCTGCTGCCAATAGTCGTGCTGGGTGATCTGCAGCTTCCAGAGCTGGGCCACCATCGGGAGGAAAAATGCCACCCCCAGCAGCACCATGAGGACGATGGTGCGCCGGAACAGGCTGCGGTTGTTTTTGCCGGACGGACGGCTGGGTTCTGGGGCTTTCTTGCGCATTTGGTCGCTCCTTTTCCGATGAGAAGACGGGGTGGAGGTCCCGTCAGTTGCTGGAGGGGGGCGTAAGAATCCGGTATCTTCTTACGCCCCCCGTGTGTTTTGATATTCGGTCCCTTTCGCAGTACAGTCTATGTCCGGCCCAGTCCGGATTATGCCAGCAGGCCGGCCAGGAACTCCTCAGTGCGCCGGATCAGGCCGACGATCCCCTCCTGGGCCGCCTCGTAGTAGACCACGTTGTCCCGCTCTGACAGGTCCAGGTACACCGTCTGGCTGGGGTTGGCCTTCACCATGGAGCCGTCGGCCGTCATCTGCCGCTCGATCTCCGCCAGGTCAAAGGCCATCTCGTACTGAGCACGCAGGCTCCGCGCCTCGTCTTGCAGCTCGGTCAGAGCCGTGCGCAGCTCCACCGTCTCGTCCCGGACCACCGCCAAGCGGGCGCTGGTCATCACCAGCAGCAGCGCGCACGCCGCCACGGCCAGGAAGCCCACGATGGCAAAGGGGGCCACCGCTCCCTGGGGGCGCACCTCCACTTGGGGGCGGGAGACCGGCGTGGCCCGGGGCTGCACCCGCGGCTTGCCGCCCCGCTGGCTGTCCCGGCCGGGCCGTTGGACGGCGCGGCGCGGGTCGTCCCGCTCCGGCTGAAGCTGATAGGCCACGTTGCCGTATGTGCTGTATCGTCTTGTCCTGCGCTGGTTTGACGCTGCCATGGTGACACCGCTCCTTTGAAGGGATTGTGTTGGCGGCAGCCCGGGCCGCCACGCGCCCTGTCGGGCACTATCGTTTCTCCGCCACGCGCAGCTTGGCGCTGCGCGCCCGCGGGTTTTCCGCCAATTCCGCCGCCCCTGCCGTAATCGGCCGCTTGCCGATCAGGCTGGCCCGGGGCTGCTTGCCGCACACGCATACCGGAAAATCCGGCGGGCAGGTGCACCCCTTCGCCCACTGGGCAAAGGTGGTTTTGACCAGCCTGTCCTCCAGAGAGTGGAAGCTGATCACCGCCAGCCGCCCCCCCGGCCGCAGCAGGTCCAAAGCGCTGGCCAGCATCCGCTCCACCTCTCCCAGCTCGTCGTTCACCGCGATCCGGATGGCCTGGAATGTCCGCTTGGCCGGGTGCTGCTTCTCCCGCCGGGCCTTGGCCGGCATGGCCTGGCTGACAAGCTGGGCCAACTGGCCCGTGGTCCGGATGGGGGCCTGTCCCCTGGCCCGGTCAATGGCCCCGGCAATCAGCCCTGCATATCGCTCCTCCCCGTACTGCCAGAGGATCTCTTTTAGTCTGTCCCGGCCCCAGCCGTTTACCACCTCATAGGCGGTGAGGGGCGCGGACTGATCCATACGCATATCCAGCGGGGCGTCTTGCAGGTAGGAAAAACCCCGGCTGCCGTCGTCCAGCTGGGGGGAGGACACGCCCAAATCAAAGAGCATCCCATCCACCTCAGCCACCCCCAGCCCGGCCAGGATAGCGGCCACGGCCCCAAAGTTGCCGTGCACCAGCTCCACCCGGTCCCGGTAGTCTGCCAGCCGCTGTTCCCCTGCCGCCAGGGCCTCCCGGTCCCGGTCGATGCAGATCAGCCGCCCGGTGGTCAGCTGTGCGGCGATGGCCCGGCTGTGGCCCGCCCGGCCCAGGGTGCCGTCCACATAGAACCCGTCGGGCCGGAGCTTCAGCCCCTCCAGGCATTCCTGGAGCAGGACCGGCTTATGGGTGTAGTCCATCTCAGATCCCCAGCCCCTCCAGCAGCGCGGAGATGGTCTCCGGGTTGAGCTGCTGCTGGGCCTTGGCCTTCCAGTTGTCCGCGCTCCAGATCTGGGCCCGGTCGTTGTTGCCGGTGATGACCACGTCCCGGTCGATCTTGGCGTAGTCCTTCAGATAGGCGGGCACCTGGAAGCGCCACTGCTTGTCCGCCTCACACAGCTGGGCCGAGGCGAAGAACACGTCCATGGACGCGGCCTGGGCCGTGGTCAGGCTGGCCACCCGCTCCTGCAACTTGTTCCAGGCGGCCAGAGGGTAGAGGGTCAAGTTCTCCTTAACCCCCACGGAGAGATAGAAGGTGGAGCCCAGCTCCTCCCGGAGTTTGGCGGGCACGATCAGACGACCGGCATGGTCAATGCTGTGCTCATAGGTCCCGGTCATCTGTCTCTCCCTCCATTCTACTCCAATATTAAGCTATTTTACTCCAATTCACTCCAATCACAGTCTTAGTATACAGCCTGTCTATCAAAAACGCAAGCACTTTTTTCGGGCAAAACGCCTGAAAATACAAAGTTTTTTCTGCCTTTTCTCACTCAAACAGTCGTTCCATTTTCCCCTGCCCATGTGCCTTCAACCACACCTTACAACGGTGGGCGGATCACTCAGATACTATATCTTGTGTTTTCCTGAACGGATGCAAAACAAGAGCCGGCACAGCTCCTGGCTGTACCGGCTCTTGTTCGCCTTTGATGGTTCAACTACTCGTGCCCGCATTTAGCTCTCGTCCGCCTCGGCATCGTACATCCGACTGCCCCCAGCGGAGGCGCCGCTCCCAGCCGCACCCATGGCCGCGCGGAAGCGGGTATGTACCTGGCGCATCTCCGAGTGGGCGTCGGCCAGCGCCTCTTCCGTGCGGCGCAGCACATCCTCGCAGTACTCGTTGGCCGCCCTGCGCACCTGCTTGGCCTTCTGCTCGGCCTGGGCAATCATCTCGTTGGCCCTCTGGCGGGCCTGGCTGGTCACCTGGGATTCATCCACCCGCTGGCCGGCCTCCACCTCCGCCCGCTTGCGGATCTCATCCGCGTCCCGCTTTGCACTGGCCAGATACTCGCCCCGGGCGCTGAGCACCTTCTTGGCCTCAGCCAGCTCCACCGGGAACTGGGCCTTGATGTCCTCGATCAGATCCAAGGCCTTATCCCGCTCGATGATACATTTCTCACTGCTCAGCGGTGCGTTTTTCGCCTCGTCGATCATGTCAAACAGCATATCCAGCAGTTCATCCACAGCCGTTGCCATCTCTCATCACGTCCTTTCCTGGGCGCCCCTGACCTTCTGTTCCACGTCCTCAATGATCTGCCGGGGCACCAAATCAGACAGATCTGATCCATACCGGGCCATTTCCTTGACCACGGTGGAACTCAAGTAGGCATACTTCGGGCTGGTGTACAGAAATACTGTGTCCAACCTGGAATACAGCTTGGTGTTGAGCATGGCCATCTGGATCTCCGACTCGTAGTCAGACACCGCCCGCAGCCCCTTGACCAGGACCCTGGCCTGATTGCGCCGGGCATAATCCGCCACCAGCCCGTCCCAGCAGTCCACCCGCACACCGGACAGCCCCTCCGTCACCCGGCGCAGCAGCTCCACCCGCTCCTGGGGAGTGAATAGGCCGCCGGGCTTGCTGGAGTTGACGCTCACGCACACGATCAGCTCGTCGAACATAACCGCGGCCCGCTTGATGACATTCAGGTGGCCCAGCGTCACCGGGTCAAAGCTGCCGGGATAAATCGCTCGTCTCATCTCTCACACGCTCCTGCGGTACACAGTCAGCTTGATCTTCCCATACCGGTACTCCCGTCCCTTTTCATAGGGAGCGGGCAACTCCGGCAGCAGGCAATCGGCCGGACTTTCGCACACCATTATACCATTTCCCATCACAATGTCAATCTCTGCGATACGCTCCAGCGCCCGCTCCAAGTCCCCGGAGGCGTAAGGAGGATCCAGAAAGATCAGCCCGTACCGCTCCCGCGCCCCGGCCAAAAAGGCGGCAAAGTCCTGCCGGTGGAAGGCCGCCCGCTCCGCCAGGCCGCAGGCGGCCGCGTTGGCCCGGGCCAGCTCCAGGGCTGCCGGGGACCGATCCACAAAGTCGCAAAAGGCCGCCCCCCGGCTGAGCGCCTCGATACCCAGCTGGCCGGTGCCGGCAAATAGGTCCAGCACCCGCCGCCCCTCGATGTCAAACTGGATGGCGTTGAACAGCCCCTCCTTCACCCGGGCGGCGGTGGGGCGGGTGTCCATCCCCGGCAGCTCTCTCAGCCGCTTTCCCCGGGCGCTTCCTGTGATGACCCGCATAGCTCCTGCTCCTCCTTCCCGTGGAAGTGATCGTAAACGGCCTGGGCAGCCTGCTTGGGCACCACCTGGGCCAACTCCTCCACCGTGGCCCGCCCCACCGCCCGGACGCTCTTGAAGTGCTTGAGCAGCGCCGCCTTCCGGGTGGGCCCCACCCCCGGCACCTCGTCCAGGGCGGAGCCCCGCAGCCGGCTGGCCTGCTGCTGACGGTGAAACTCGATGGCAAAGCGGTGGGTCTCCTCCTGGATCCGCCCCACCAGAGCGAATAGCGCCTGGTTCTGGGCCAGGCCGATCTCCCGGCCGTCCGCCGCTTCCAGGGCCCGGGTGCGGTGCCGGCCGTCCTTCACCATGCCGTAGACCGGCAGGCGGATGCCCGCCTCCTCCATGGCCGCCAACGCCGCCCGCACCTGGCCCGCGCCCCCGTCGATGAGCAGCAGGTCAGGCATCTGGCCAAACTTCTCATCCCCGTCCAGGTAGCGCTGGAACCGGCGGCGCACCACCTGGCGCATGGAGGCGTAGTCGTCGGCATGGGCCAATCCCTTCAGCTTGAAGTGGCGGTAGTCCCGCTTCAGCGGCCGGCCGTCCAGGTGCACGGTCATGGACGCCACGATGTCCGAGCTGCCCGTGTTGGAGATGTCGAAGGCCTCGATGCGGTGGGGAGGCTGTTCCAGCCCCAGCAGGGCCCCCAGGGCTTGGGTCAGCTTGGAGCGGCGCTCTTCGGCGGTGGTGGCCCGCAGGGTCTCCTCCCGGGCGTTCTCATTGGCCATCCGTACCAGCTCCACCTTGGCCCCCCGTCGGGGGGTGAGCACCTCCACCCGGCGGCCCACCGCCTCGGTGAGCATCCGGGCCAGCTCCTCCCGCTCGTCAATCTCACAGGGCAGCAGGATCTGCCGGGGCAGGCTGCCCCGGCCGCCGTAGTACTGGGCCGTCAGGGTGGCCACGGTGGCCCGCTCGTCCTCCTCCATGGGCGTGGGCAGCAGCTCCCAGTCCTTGGCCGCCAGCTCCCCGCCCATATAGTGCAGCACCACAAAACAGCTCTTGGCCTCCCCCTTCCAGTAGCCCACCACATCGGTGTCCGCCAGGGAACCGGCCACCGCCTTCTGCCGCTTGCCCAGCATCTGGATGGCCCGGACGCGATCGCGCAGCTGGGCCGCCCGCTCGAAGTTCAGCGCCTGGGCCGCCTGGTCCATCTCCCCGGTCAGCTCGTCCACCACCTCGTCCAGCTTGCCCTCCAGCAGCGCCACCGCCTGGTCGATGGAGCGGCGGTACTGGCTCTGGTCCATCTCAGGCCGGCAGTAGCCTTCGCACACCCCCATATGGTAGTTCAGGCAGGGCCGCTCCTTCCCGATGTCCCGGGGGAACCTCAGGTGGCAGGAGGGCAGGCGCAGGGCCTGGCGCAGCGCGTCGATGATCCCCTGGCTGGCCCTCCGGCTGCCATAGGGGCCGAAGTAGCGGGCCCCATCCTCCGCCGTCCGGGCCGCCAGGGAGAACCTGGGGTACGCCTCCCCCACGGACAGGCGGATATAGGGGTAACCCTTGCTGTCCTTGAGCAGGATGTTATACCGGGGCATATGCCGCTTGATGAGGGCGCACTCCAGCACCAGGGCCTCGAACTCGGACTGCACCACGATGACGTCAAAATGGTCGATCTGAGCCACCATGGCCCGGGTTTTGGCGTTGTGGCGGGACTGGTCCTGAAAGTACTGGCTCACCCTGTTTTTCAACGCCTTGGCCTTGCCCACATAGATGACCTGGCTCTGGGCGTTCTGCATGATATAGACCCCTGGTTTTAGGGGCAGGGCATGGGCCTTGTCCCGCAGCTGTTCAAAGGTCAACCTGGACTCCTCCTCTCCCCAGGGGCAACCGCCCTGTCCATATGCGCAATCCCCCATTGTCCCCGTCTTGACGCAATCCCCCCGGTTGCCGCCTCTCAACAAAAAAAGCGCCGCGGCCGCGGCGCTTTTCAGCGGGATCTGCCCTTATTCGGAAAAGTCGGAATTGATCAGCTCTACCAGGGCGTTCACCGCGGCCTCCTCATCAGGGCCGTCTGCGATCAGGTTGATGGCGGTACCCTTTACAATCCCCAGGGAGAGCACGCCCAGCAGGCTCTTGGCGTTGACGCGCCGCTCGTCCTTCTCCACCCAGATGGAGCTTTTGAACTCATTGGCCTTCTGAATGAAAAAGGTGGCCGGACGGGCGTGCAGGCCAACCTGGTTATTGACAACGGTTTCTTTCATAAACATGAACGATTCCCCTCCATCGCAAATCTCGCTTGGGCTGCCGCGCTTTCCACGCACCGCCCCAAGATGTTGATAGGCATAGCATATCAAATTTGCCACTTATCGTCAACAGCATTTTGTACAAATCGTACCCGTTCCTTTGGGCAAAAGCATGAGGCATTTCCCTGGGGCCGCAGGGTGGTCACTTCAGGCTCACCACCGTCACCCCGTCCTCCCCCTCTCCGTAGGCGCCGGGACGAAAGGACTTGACATAGCCGCTGCCCTTCAGATGCTCCCGCACCGCCCGGCGCAGCGCGCCGGTGCCCTTGCCGTGGATGATGGTCACCGTCTCCAGCTTGCCCAGCAGGGCGTTGTCCAAAAACAGGTCCACCGCCCCCAGCGCTTCGTCCGCCATCATCCCTCGCAAGTCCAGCTCCGCCTTGGCCGGCCCGGCGCGAAAAGCCCGGCCTACCCGGGCGGTCTGCTGCTGCCGCTGCTGGGCGCGGCGCTTCTGCTCCGTCACCTCTTCCAGCACCCGCACCTCGTCCTGCCGGGCCTTGAGCTTGAGGATGCCCGCCTGGAGCTGCAGGGTTCCATCCTTGTTCACCGCCGTCACCTCCGCCTGGGTGCCGGTCTTGCGCAGCTCCACCGTGTCCCCGGCTGCCGCTGGGCGGGTGGGGGGCGGCGGGGGCAGCTGCTCTCCCTCTTGGGCCAGGGCGCCCTGGGCCTCGTTGAGCCGGCGGCGCAGGGCGGCACGCCGCTCGTTCTCGTCCGCTCCAGCCCCCTCCCGCTCCTGGCGGCGGCGCATCTCGTTCAGTTCCCGGAAGGTCTGGTCGGCGGTCTCCCGGGCCTGGCGGAGGATGGCCTCCGCCTCCGCCCGGGCCTTCTGGGTGGCTCTGCCCCGCTCCCGCTCGATCTGGTCGCGGTACTGCTCGGCCTGCTCCCGGGCCCGCTCCATCTCCCGGCGCAGACGCTCAGCCTGCTCCCGCTCCCGCTCCATGGCCTGCCGCTGGCCCTCCAGCCGGTCCAGCACCTGTTCGAACCGGGCGCTCTCCCCGTCTACCCGCGCGGCGGCCTTCTGGAGGATGGCCTCAGGCAGACCCAGCCGGCGGGAAATGGCAAAGGCGTTGGACTTGCCCGGCACCCCGATGAGTACTCGGTAGGTGGGCGCCAGCGTCTCCACGTCGAACTCGCAGGAGGCGTTCTCCACCCCCGGGGTGGACATGGCATACACCTTCAGCTCGGCGTAGTGGGTGGTGGCAACCACCGCCGCCCCCAGCCCCCGGAGCGACTCGATGATGGCCGCAGCCAGGGCCGCCCCCTCCACCGGGTCGGTACCCGCCCCCAGCTCGTCCAGCAGGATCAGGCTGTCCTTGTCGGCTTTGGCCAGGATGGCCACGATATTCACCATATGGGAGGAGAAGGTGGACAGGGACTGGTCGATGGACTGCTCGTCCCCGATATCCGCCAGCACGGACGAGCACACCCGGATGACCGATCCGTCCCCCGCCGGGATGTGCAGGCCGCACTGGGCCATCAGGGTGAGCAGGCCCATAGTCTTGAGGGTGACCGTCTTGCCCCCAGTGTTGGGGCCGGTGATGACCAAGGTGTCAAACCCCTTGCCCAGCCCCAGGTCGTTTCGCACCGCCGTCTTGGCCTCCAGCAAGGGATGGCGGGCCCGGTGCAGCTCCAGGTAGTCCCCCAGCACCGGCTCCATCCCCCCCATCTGGGAGGAGAGCTTGGCCCGGGCGAAGATCACGTCCAGAGCCACCAGGGTGCGGTAATCCTCCTGGATGGTCTGGCTCGCCCCAGCGCAGTCCGCGCTCAGCTCGGCCAGGATGCGCTCAATCTCCTTCTGCTCCTTGCGCTCCAGCTCCTTGAGCTCGTTGTTGGCGTTGACCACCCCCATGGGCTCGATGAAGAAGGTGCTGCCCGAGCCGGACACGTCGTGCACCAGGCCGGGGACGTCGTTCTTGTGCTCGCTCTTCACCGGCACCACATACCGGCCCCCCCGCATGGTGATGATGGACTCCCGCAGGTACTTGGCCTGGTTGGAACTCAGCAGCCGGTTGAGCACCTCCCGCACCTTCCCCGCCGCCACCCGGATGTGCCGGCGGATGTCCGCCAGCTCCGGAGAGGCCCCGTCGGCGATCTCCTCTTCGCTGAGAATGGCGCCGGTGATCTTATCCTCCAGGAAGCGGTTTGGGGTGAGGGCTTGGAAGTAGCCGTCCAGCATCGTCTGGGCCCCGGCCTGCCCCGTCCCGTACTCCCGCACCGCCCGGGCGCAGCGCAGCACCTGGGCGATGTCCAGCAGCTCCCGGGTGTTCAGGCTGCCCCCCCGGTCCGCCCGGCCCAGGGCGGCCTCCACCGGGCGCACGCCGGCAAAGCTGGGCGCACCCGCCTTCACCAGCAGCTGGAACGCCGCCGACGTCTGCTCTTGCAGGCGGGCCACCTCCTCCCGGTGGGGGCTGGGCCGGGCCGCCTGGCAAAGCTGCTTGCCCTGCTCGGTCACCGCCTCCTGGGCCAGCAGCTCCAGCACCCGGGGCAGTTCCAGGGTGCGGATGGATTTTTCAAACAGTTGCGTCATGCGCCTCTCCCCCCTGGGGCCGCCGGGCCGGGCCCAGGCCGGCCCGGCGCAGCGATTGATAAAAGTCCAGCGTGCGAAATCCCCGCTCCATCTGGGTGAGCAGATAGGCCTCAGAGGCGGCGCACAGCCGCTCCAGGGACACCGGGTCGGTCCGGACGGCAAACAGCCGCTTGGGGCTGCCGGCCACCATGTGGCGCAGGGCGGTCAAAGCGCTGTCCGTCAAGGGCATGGCCCCCGCCGTCCCCCCGCAGCCCTCGCACCGCACCACCCCCTGGCTCAGCTGGAGGCAGGGCCGCTCCGGCCTGGCCCGGCCGCACACCGCGCACCCCTCCGTCCGGGGCTCATACCCCGCCAGGGCCATGGCCCGCCACTCAAAGGCGGTCTTGACCTGGCCCAGAGGCAGGTCCATCTGATCCAGGGCGTGTAGGCAGTTGAGCGTCAGCGAGAGCAGCTCGGGTTCGGGCTGGCCTTCCTCGGCCAGCAGCTCGGTCACCTCGGCAAAATAGCTGGCCAGGGCCAGCCGGTCCAGGTCGGAGCGCACCCCGTCAAAGCGCCGCTGGGTGGCCGCCTCCCGCAGGGCCCAACGCCCTCGGTACTCATACAGGGTCATCTCCGACCAGACCAGCAGCTGGCTGGCCGCGGCAATGGCGCTGCCCTTGCGGCGGCAGCCCCGGGCGGACACCGTCAGCTTGCCCTCCTGCTGGGTGAGCACCGTGAGGATCTTATCCGACTCCTTGTAGTTCACTTCCCTTAGCACAAGGGCGTTGGTGGTCAGGTGCATATGTAGCGCTTCCTATCTTGAGATCCATGATGGCCTGCCGGCAGGGCGGGCGGCCACCGGCCATCCCGCCCCTCATGTCCGCTGTCCGTCCTGGCGCCCCTCGTCCCCTGTCTTGGCATTGCCCGGCGCTGGAGCCGGGCAGTCCCCTTGCCGGCTGAGCAGCCAAGCCTGGGGCAGGCCGGTGGCCCAAAATAATTCCCATCCGCCCTCCATCGCCGCACCTCCTCGCTGTCCTGTGCGGTTAGCTTGGCCCGGCCGGCTGCCGGTTATGAGAGGCAAATTCTGTGGGGCGGCGGCCCGTCAGTCGTCTGTGTAGCCGAAATTTTGAATGGCTCCCGGCTGATCCCGCCAATGCTCCTTCACCTTCACCCAAGTCTCCAGGTAGACCTTGGCCCCCATGAAGGCCTCCATGTCCTCCCGGGCCTGGGTGGAGATTTTTTTGAGCATGGCCCCCTTTTTGCCGATGAGGATGCCCTTGTGGGAGGCCTTTTCGCAGTAAATGGTCACATGGCAGTCAATGATATCGTTGTCCCGCTGGGAAAACTTGGTCACCTCCACGGCGGTGCCGTGGGGGATCTCCTGATCCAGGTTGCCCAGCAACTTCTCCCGGACGATCTCAGCCATGACCTGCCGCTCGGGCTGGTCGGTGGTCATCCCGTCGGGGAACAGCTGGGGCCCCTGGGGCAGCCAGGGAGCGATCTCCGCCAGCAGCGTCTCCACCCCCTCCCCGGTGCGGGCACAGATGGGCACCACCGCCGCCCAGTCGTGGGCCTGGCCATACCGGGCCATGACCGCCAGCAGCGCCGGTTTGTCCACCGTGTCGATCTTGTTGATGACCAGCGCCGCCGGCGCGCCCAGGGCCCGGATGCGCCCGATGAGTTCCTCCTCCGCGGGGCCGATGGCGTCCACCGGCTCCACCAGCAGCAGCACCCCGTCCACGTTGGCCACCGACTGCCGGGCCACCTTCACCATATAGTCCCCCAGGCGGGTGCGGGCCCGGTGCAGCCCCGGGGTGTCCAGAAACACAAACTGGCTCTCCCCCCGGTTGAGGATGGCGCAGATCCGGTTGCGGGTGGTCTGCGGCTTTGGGGAGACGATGGCCACCTTCTCCCCCACCAGGGTGTTGACCAGGGTGGACTTGCCCACATTGGGCCGGCCCACCAGGCTGATGATCCCGCATCGCTTGATCTCCGACATGGCGTGTTCCTCCCCTTTCCCGTGTCCCGCCGGGCCCTCAGGCCTCCCGGTCCATCCAGACATAGAAGTCCCGCCGGCCGTCCCCCCGGCCGTAGTAGGCAACCTCATAGCTGCCGGTATACGCTCCGGCCTGGATGACCACCCGCAGGGTGGGGTATCCCTCCGGGATGTCCTGCTGAAGCAGCACCGCCTCGGGCTGGCCCTGGGCCCGCCAGATCTCCTGCGCGCCAGTCAGCCCGCCCTCTGAATCATAATTGAGCTGCTGAATAATCACGCTGCTGCCTGGTAGGCGGGGAACGATGAGCATCCGTTCCCCATACTGCTGGGGCGGGAACACCTCCTGCACCTGGCCGGCCAGCTCCAGCTCCTCCTGGGTGGGTTCCATCAGCACCAGCCCCAGCACGCTCTCCCCCGCCAGGGTGGAGAAAAGGGATCCCTGATCCCCCGGGACCGGGATGTCAGCCGTCCCTGTCGGGGCCGGATCGCTCTGTCCCGGCGCCACCCCATCGCTCGCCTGCCCAGGGGACGGGACGACAGGGGCCGTCTGCTCCGTCTGCTCGGTGGCCGGGGCTGTCTCCAGATCGGCCGACGGGGATGGGCTGTGCGCCGGGTCGCCCCAGCACCCCGCCAGCAGCAGGACACACAGTACGCCCGCCATCAGACCACTCACGCTTCGTTTCATACCCTTTCTCCTTTCCCCCCGGCCTTTACCGGGACAATCCCAGGATGGCCAGAATGGCCTCCTCCCGTTCCCGCATCCGGGCCTTGTCCGGCCCCTCGTCCACATGGTCGTACCCCAGCAGGTGGAGCACCGAGTGGACTGCCAGGTAGGCCGCCTCCCGCTCCGGCCCATGGCCGTATTCCTCCCCCTGGGCCTTCACCCGGTCCAGGCAGATCACCATGTCCCCCAGAGGGACCAGCCCGGTGGCCGGGTCGGCCGTCTCCGGCCCCGGGAGGGCACCGGGGGTCAGCGAAAAGGCGGGAAAGCTGAGCACGTCGGTGGGCCGGTCCATCCCCCGCTGCGCCCGGTTGATGGCCTGGATGCCCCCCTCGTCGGTGAGCAGCACGTCCACCTCGCAGGGAAAGTCCACCCCCTGCGCCGCCAGCGCCTGAGGGATCACCTGCCGCAGCAGCCGGACATAGCCCTCCGCCCCGGCCACCGTGCTGTCGATGAGAATCTGATGCTCCATCCTCTGTCCCCCTCACCCGTCGTCCTCACCGCTTGTCCCGCTTGGCCGCGCGGCGCTTCTCGTCCTCCTCATAGGCCTGGATGATACGCTGCACGATGACGTGGCGCACCACGTCCGCCCCGGTGAGCTGGCAGATGGAGATGTCCTGCACCCCCTTGAGCACCCGCATGGCCTCCCGCAGGCCGGACACCTTGTCCGCCGGCAGGTCGATCTGGGTGATGTCGCCGGTGATGACGATCTTGGAGCCAAACCCCAGCCGGGTCAGGAACATCTTCATCTGTTCCCGGCTGGTGTTCTGGGCCTCGTCCAGGATGATGAAGCTGTCGTCCAGGGTGCGGCCCCGCATATAGGCAAGGGGAGCCACCTCAATGTTGCCCCGCTCCAGGTACTTCTGGTAGGTCTCCGCCCCCAGCAGGTCAAACAGCGCATCGTACAGCGGCCGCAGATAGGGGTCCACTTTGGACTGCAAGTCCCCGGGCAGAAAGCCCAGCCGCTCCCCCGCCTCCACGGCGGGGCGGGTGAGGATGATGCGGTTGATCTGTTTCTCCCGGAAGGCAGCCACCGCCGCGGCCACCGCCAGATAGGTCTTGCCGGTGCCCGCAGGGCCCACCCCCAGGGTGACGGTGCTGGCCTTGATGGCATCCACATACCGGCGCTGGCCGATGGTCTTGGCCTTGATGGGCTTGCCTTTGGCGGTGACGCACACCACATCTCCCGCCAGCTGGGCGATCTTGCCCTCGTTGCCCGTGCGCACCAGCTCAATGATATAGCGCACGTTCTGCTGGCCGATGGTCTCTCCCTTGGCCGACAGGGAGAGCAGGCCCTGGATGGCCTTCACCGCCAGCATCACGTTCTCCCCCTCCCCCGCGATCTTCAGGTTGGACTCCCGGTTGGTCACCGTCACGTCCAGCTCCTGCTCGATCAGACGGATATTCTCGTCAAACAGGCCGAATAGATTGACGGCCTGCTCCATGCGTTCGATGCTGATGGACTGTTCTGTCATGCGCAACCTTCTCCTTTGTAAGCGGCCCGGGCCGGCCTCTCACGCCCCCGCTTCCGGTTGGGACCCCTCGCCGTACACCCGGCCGGTCTCCCCCTGGCGCTCCACGCTGGTGCCGATCTCCTCCTCGCACTCGGCCAGCAGGGTGACGGTGAGCTTCCCATCCTGGATGCGGGCGACAAAGTCCGTGCGCAGCACCTTTCCATCCCGATCCTCCAGGATCTCCTCCAGCCGGGCCATCAGCAGCGCTTGCAAGCGCTGCTGCGCCTGCTCCTGATCCAGCGTTCCCTCCGTCAGCGTGTACTCCCGCAGGGTGGTGGTGCTCAGCCCCAGGGGGAGGTCCCGTCCAAACAGGGCGAGGCGGCCCGTCTGGGTTATTTTATCATACATCCGGCCGGAAATGCTACTGTTTTGAAAAAAATCCACCTGCCCCCACAAAAGCTGGAGGGAATACAGGGTCGTCTCCCGGCCGGTATAGGTCTTTTCCATGGTGGTCAGCGGGATGGTCTCCTCCAGGGTGCGCCAGGTCCGAGCGGTGACAGTGCCCGCCGCCCGCACCAGCAGCTTGCCCATGTCCACCTGGCTACCCTCCGGCTCGCGCAGGTCCAGCTCCCCGGAGATGAGCACCTCCCCCTGGGTCACGATGTCCCCCTCCGAGAACATGGCCCGGCCGGCGCTGGCCTGGATGTCCAGGATGATGCCGTCGGCGTCGGCCACCACGTCGGCGGGGGTGGTCTCGTCCAGCAGCTCCGGGGGGCGCACCGCCTCCTGCACCTGCACCTGCGCCCGGCTCCCCCGGATGTTGATGGACAGGAAGGACAGCTGGGGCAGCTGGATCAGCGCCTGGTTGGCCACTGCCCTGCTGTCGATCCCGGGGCCGTAGGCTCCCGGGCGTACCCCCAGCCGCTCCAGCTCAGCCAGGATGATGGCCGTGGGCACCGTCTCGTTCCCGGTGACCTCCACCACCAGCAGAAAGCGGGACAGCACGCTCACCGCCGCCAGGCAGATGGCCAGTCCCAGCAAAAATCCCCACCGCCGGCGCAGGCTGCGCGCCGCGGCGCCGCCCCCCTGCCGGGCCAGCACCTGGGTCTGGCACATGGAACGCTCCGCCAGCTCCTCCAGCCGGCCCAGCGCCCCCAGGGGAACCCGGAAGGTGAAGCTGGTCTCGTCCAGCCAGCTCAGCCGCCAGAAGGGCAGCCGGTGCTGGCCGCACAAGTTCAAAAGCCGCTCGGGAAAGGCGCCGCTCACCCGCACCTGGGCATAGCCCCGCAGCAGATTGATGAGTTTCTTCATGCCCGCTCCCTTCCGCCCCGTCCCGGGCGCCGGCTGTGTGATCCCCGCCCGTCCAGGGCCGCCGCAGCCGGGCGGTCAGCCCAGCTCCAGCGAGGTAATCTGCCCGGTGATGAGCAGCTGGGTGGGGTCCATGGCCCGCAGCTCCAGGCCGCTGCCCCGGACCCGGATCACCAGCTTTCCCCCGGAGATGTGGATCTCCTCCGGGCCGTAGGCCAGGATCCCCCGATGCTGTTCCATACGCAGCTCCCCGCTTCCAATTAGCTCGATCCGGGGCAGCCCTGCCACCACATCCCCCGGCAGGTCCAGCATCCGGGAGGCCCGGGCCAGCCATCCTTCTTTCCCCGCCACCACCATCACCTCTGAAAAGCCTATGAGCCCACCGGCCCACACTTGCCTGTCCCACGCAATTTCCCGTGGACTTTTCCTCCGCCCCGTGATAAACTGAGCGGGACGCACCCCAAATTTTCCTCCAAAGGGGGTTTCCATCATGGACCAAAGCGGAGCTTCCCGCCCCGGCCGGCGGCCGGCCCGGGACCTTCCCGTGGCCCAGCCCGCCACCCTGCTGCCCTTCCTGCTGGAGGCGTTGCCCGGCAAGAGCCGGAACAGCGTCAAGTCCCTGCTGGCCCGGCGCCTGGTGGCCGTGGACGGGCGGCCCACCTCCCAGTTTGACACCCCCCTCACCCCCGGCCAGGTAGTCACCATCCTGGCCGCCCCCGGCCCCCGCAGCGGCGCGCTCCCCTTCCCTCTGCTCTATGAGGACGAGCGGCTCATCGTGGTTAACAAACCCGCCAAACTACTCACCGTGGCCACTCAAACCGAGCGGCGGCGCACCGCCTATCGGGCGGTGACCGACTATGTGAAAAGCCAGCACATCGACAACCGGGTCTTCGTGCTCCACCGGCTGGATCGGGACACCTCCGGGGTGCTGATGTTCGCCCGGGACCCGGAGACCAAGGCCCTGTTCCAGTCCCGCTGGAACGAGATCATCCTGCGCCGGGGCTATCAGGCGGTGGTGGAGGGCCGGCCCCCCCGTGACCGGGACACCGTGCGCTCCTTCCTGGTGGAGACCCGCACCCACCTGAGCTTCTCCGGCCAGCCGGGGCCTGGGGCCAAGCAGGCCATCACCAACTATGAGGTAAAACGCGCCGGCAACGGGTACAGCCTTCTGGAGCTTTCCATCGACACCGGGCGGAAGAACCAGATCCGGGTACACATGAAGGATCTGGGCTGCCCCATCGCCGGGGACAAGCAGTACGGCGCGGCCACCAACCCCATCGGCCGGCTTTGTCTGCACGCCCACGAGCTGGCCTTCCGCCACCCGGTCACCGGTGAGGAGATGCGCTTCACCGCCAAGCTGCCCCGGGACTTCAACCGGGTGTTTCGATAGGCAGCAATGGGCCCCGCGGCTGATGCCGCGGGGCCCTTTCGACTCATGACAGCCACCGTGTCAGGCCGTGGCGTGCCTTTCATCAATGGTCTGTTCTCGAAGCGGTAGGGTGCTCACTGCGCAGCCCCCGCCGGCTTCAGCTTGGCCAGCTCTTCCTCCTCCAGCTGGCGGTAGGCCACCTTGCCTACCAGCGTCTTGGGCAGCTCGGCCCGAAACTCGATGTCATAGGGCAGGGCGTACTTGGCGATGTTCTCCCGGGCATAGGCCATCAGGGTCTGCTTGGTCTGCTCGTCGGCGGGCACACCCGGCTTGAGCATCATAAAGGCCTTGACCTTCTGCACCTTCAGCGCGTCGGGCACCCCGATCACGCAGCTCATCTGCACCAGCTCGTGGGCGTCAAAGATGTTCTCCAGCTGGGAGGGGTAGACGTTATAGCCGCTGGTGACGATCATGCGCTTGATCCGCTGCCGGAAGTAGATAAAGCCGTCCTCGTCCATCCATCCCAGATCCCCCGTGTGCACCCAGGTCAGCCCGTCGGGATGGGTCTGGAGGGTCTGGGCTGTCTCCTCGGGGTGGTTGAGGTAGCCCTTCATCACCGTGGGCCCGGACAGGCAGATTTCCCCGTCCTTCCCATAGGGCACCTCCCGCTGGGTGCCCGGCTCTACAATCTTATAGTAGGTGTCGGGGAATGGGATGCCGATGGAGCCCTCCCGGGCCTGGTGATAGGGGGTCAGGCAGGAGGCGGTGACGCATTCGGTCAGGCCGTAACCCTCCCGCACCTGGGTGGCGGCGTTGTGGTCGAACAGGAACTTGTCCAGCCGCTTCTTCAGCTCCACAGACAGGGAGTCCCCTCCGGAGAACACTCCCTTCAGGCAGCTCAGGTCGGCCCGCTTCATCGCCGGCAGGCGCAGCAGCGCCTCGTACAGGGTGGGCACGCCGGCGATGAAGTTGCACCGGTGCTTGAGCAGCAGCTTGGCATAGCTGGCCGCGGTGAACCGGGGCACCAGGATGCAGCAGCCTCCGTTGACCAGCATGGTGTGGATACAGATGCCCAGGCCGAAGCCGTGGAACACCGGCATCACCGCCAGCATCTTGTCCCCCGGGCGGAACATGGGGTTGGTGGCGATCACCTGGGCCCCCAGGGCGTTGAAGTTCAGGCTGGTGAGCAGGATCCCCTTGGTGGTTCCCGTGGTCCCCCCCGAGTACAGGATGACGGCCACGTCGTCCGCCCCCCGCTGGGCCCGGTAGTGCCAATGGTAGGCCCGCCCCCGGCGCAGGAACTCGTTCCACCGGAGGACGGGCGCGTCCTTGGGGATCTTTTGCAGCTTGCGCCCCTCGGTGAGCATATAGCCGGCCTTGATGGGGGTGGACAGCGCATCCTGGATGGAAGCCAGCACGATGTTGTCCAGGTTCACGTTCTGGCGGATGGCCTCAAACTTGTGGTAGAACTGGTCCAGGGTAATGGCAAAGATCGAGCCCGACTCCTTCAGAAAGAACTCGATCTCCCGCTGGCTGGACAGCGGGTGGATCATGTTGGCCACCGCCCCCACCAGGTTGATGGCGTAGAACACGCTCACCGCCTGGGGGCAGTTGGGCAGCGCCACCGTCACCCGGTCGCCGGGGCGCACCCCGATGGCCTTCAGCGCCCGGGCACACAGGTCGATCTGCTGCATCATGACCCGATAGCTGGTCTTTTTGCCCATAAACAGGTAGGCCGTTTGGTCGGGATACCGCTGGGCGCACGCCTCCACCGCCTGGTACATGGTGCCCCCAAAATACTCCAGGTGGGCCGGCGTCTCCCCCCTGGCGGTCAGCCAAGGCGTCTTTACCTCGGTGTGTTTTTTAATCGGCAAGGTCCATCTCCTCCTTCAAAGGACGATCCAGCAGCTCCGGATGGGCCAGCAGGCGCTGGACGATCTTCCAGGAGCGGCCAAAGTAGAACCCGTCCGCGATCCGCTCGTCCAGCGTGACCCCCACGTCCACCACATCCCGCACCACCCGGCTGCCGTCCGCTTGCAGCAGCTCCTCCTTGTGGATGGTGCCGATGGTCACCATGATGGAGTTGGTGCCGTGGTTGTTCAGGTGGTGGTATACCGCGGGGCTTTGGATGGAGCCCAGGTTGCTGAAAAATACCGTGGCGTAGTTGGGGTCCTCCGCGGCCAGGGCCCGGGGCACACGCCCGAAAAAGTCCAGGGTGCGGTAGCCCCACACAATGAACATCGTCAGCCAGCGGGGCAGCCGCCCCACCGCGTTGAGCGCACCGTCCACCCCAAAGCTGGCCTGCTCCCGGACCCGGCCCGACTTGCCCGTCACCAGCTCGGTCACCTGGGACAGGGTCCAGTCCTCCCGGACGGCGGTCACCATCAGGCTCTCCTCGCTGTGATCTTCAAAGCGGCGCTTGACCACAAAGCCCAGGGTGATCTCATCCCGCTGATAGACCCGCCGGCCCGACACAAACCGGTTGAGCAGCGGGCGCATCCACACCGTCTTGGCCACCGCCATGAGAAAGCAATGGAACAGGGTAGCCCGGGCCTCCCCCGCCCCTGCGTTCTTTTCCTCCAGATAGGCCAGCGCGGCGGTGACGTCCATCTTCGCCGACAGGTACACTTCCGCGTCCGCCCGCTTGGGCATCAGATGGGGCATCACCGCGTGCATCCCATCCAGATCCCGCACCCGGCGCCCGTCGCGCCGGTCCCCAAAGCGTTTCTTCTCCACGGGTTTAATCCTCTTTTCTCTGTGCTGCTTGCGTGCTGGCGCTCCAGCCTCCAGCTGAAACCGCTTGACGATTATAGCACACCGGGGCAGGAAATGCGACCCTTTTTTCCCACCCCGCCCCGCTCCAGGCCGCTTAAGGGGGCAAATCCCGGTTGACCTACCCCCGCTTCCCGTGCTATATTATAGGCAATCTGATCTATCCCACGGCGATTTTTGTGGAAAAAGAGCAGCACAACACACAAATTCCGTCTCCATGGCGGCCCGGCCCCGTTGCCAGCCAACCAGCCCACCCGCCACAATCCACCCGTCCGGGTTACTCCCCTTGGGCCCTGCCCATAACCCTGCCGGGAACGAAAAAGGAGGAACGTCCCGCCGGCCGGCGGTGCGGTAATACGGAGAGTTGCCGCAAGGTCCCCGGGACAGCCCCGGGCGGCGAGACCGGGCTTGCCCAGGCAGCCCGGTCACGGCCCACGCCTATGGCAAGTGTGAACCTGAAGGGCATCACAAAGGTCTACGACGGCGGGGTAGTTGCTGTGCGCGACTTCAATCTGGAGATAGACGACCGGCAGTTTGTCGTCTTAGTTGGCCCCTCCGGGTGCGGCAAGTCCACCGTCCTGCGCATGGTGGCCGGCCTGGAGGAGATCTCCTCGGGTCAGCTGTACATCGGCGGGCGGCTGATGAACCGCATGGAGCCCCAGGGCAGGGACGTGGCCACGGTCTTTCCAAGCTGTGCTTTCCACCCCCACCTGACGGTATATGACAACATGGCCTTCGCCCTGAAGCTGCACAAGCTGCCTCCCCACGAGATCGCCCGCAGGATCAAGCGGGCCGCTGACCTGCTGGATATCACCCCCTACCTGGACCGCAAGCCGGCGGCCCTGTCCAGCGGCCAGCGCCAGCGGGCGGCCCTGGGCAGGGCCATTGTCCAGGATCCCCAGGTATTCCTGATGGACGAACCCCTGTCCAACCTGGATGCCGGGCTGCGCGCCCAGATGCGCGCTGAACTGGGCAGGCTTCGCCAGCGCACCCGCGCCGCCTTCCTCTACGTCACTCATGACCAGAGCGAAGCCATGGCCCTGGGCGACTGCGTTGTCATCATGAAGGACGGCCGCATCCAGCAGGCGGGCGCCCCCCGGGAGGTGTTCGACCACCCCGCCAACGTATTTGTGGCCGGTTTTATCGGCACACCCCAGATGAACTTTTTTGACGCGCTGCTGGTCAAGCAAGCCGGCGCCTACTACATAGAGTTGGCCGACGCCCGGATCGACCTGCCCCCCATGACGCAGGCACGGCTGGCCGACCGGGGGATCCCCGGCCAAGAGATCCTGCTGGGCGTGCGGCCAGAGCACATCCTCCCCCAACCGGGCGGGGCGGATGATACGGCCGGCAACCTGGGCGGCACGGTCGTGGACTCTGAGCGGGTGGGCAGCGCGCTGCACCTGCGCGTGTCCGTCCCCCTGGAGGGGGGCGCGGCCCAGGACGTGATTCTTCGCATATCCGCCGGCGATCTGTCCCTCCATCAAGGCGGCATCCCCCGGGGTTCCTGGCTGCCCCTGTCCCTGCCCGGCGGCCTGCTGCACCTGTTTCACCGGGCATCCGGGTGCAACCTGCTCTGACCCCCAGGCAAAAAATTCAAGTCTGCTCAACGGCAGGAGCGCGGGCCGTCTGGCCCGCGCTCCTGCCGCGTTTCCCTTCATTCCACTGTCTTTAAGCTCTCCACCATATCCACCCGCTTGAGCCGGAAGTGGGCGGCCACGTTCACCGCCGCAGAGAATACCACCGTCAGCAGACCGGCCAGCACATAGGCGTAGAGCGGCGCGGTGCGTCCGAACATGACCAGGTCGATCTCCACCGTCACCACCATCCAGGCGTGGAGTACCCGGCCCAGCCCCAACCCCAGCGCGATGCCAAAGAGGGTGAGGAACAGGTTCTCCCGATACACATAGGCCGTGGTCTCCCGGTCATAGAAGCCCAGCACCTTTAGGGTGGCCAGCTCCCGGGTGCGCTCGGTGATGTTGATGTTGGTCAGGTTGTACAGCACCACAAAGGCCAGCGCCGCCGCAGCCAGGATGATGATGACCACCGCGTAATTGATGGCGTTCATGCTGTTGGTGAAGGAATCCCGGATGGTGGCAATGTAGGAGTAGGCGGCCACCCCCTCCATGGCCATCAGGTGGGCGGACACCCCGTCCGACGCGGCCTGGTCCACCTCTTCCTCATAGGCCACCAGCACCGTGTTCTCCTCCGGCGGCTGGCCAAACAGGGCCTCATAGCTGGCAGCGGTGAGGTAGGCATAGTGGTAGACGTAGTTCTCCACCACATCTGTGACCACCGCCTGGACCCGGTCCCCATCCCGCTCCAGGGTGACCGTCCCACCCGGCGACACCTCCAGCAGCTCGGCCAGCTTCTCGGTGAGGATCACCCCCTCATCCCCCAGGTGCACCGGCTCGTCATCCAGCCGGTGGCGCAGCTGTATGAAGGGTTCCATCCCCGCCGGGTCCTCCACCGCCAGCAGGTAGCCGCTCTGGGCCTGCTCTCCCGCCGACAGCTCCACAGTGGACTCGTGGCACAACAGCCACCCGGCCACCTCCGGGGCCTGATCCAGGTAGTCCAGCACCTGCTCCACCTGTCCCTCCTGATCAGACTGGGCCAGGCTGGCCGTGGCGTCGTAGCGGAAGATCTCGTCAAACTGTTTGTCCAGGATGTCGAAAATGGATTCATGTAAACCAAAGCCGGTGACGATCAGCGCCGTGCACCCGCCGATGCCGGCCACCGTCATCCAAAAGCGCCGCTGGTAACGAAACAGGTTGCGCATGGTCACCTTCCAGGTGAAGGACAGATGCCGCCACAGGGGACGGATATACTCCAAAAACACCCGGCGGCCCGGCTTGGGCGCCTTGGGTCGCATCAGGTTGGCCGGGGTGTCCATCAGCGTGGACAGGCAGGCCCACAGCGCCGCCCCCGTGGTGCACGCCACGGCGGCCAGCACCGCCGCCACGCACACCCCCGGCTGGAAGGCAAACTCCAGGTCAGGCACGTTGTACAGGATCTGGAAGGCGTTGGCGATCACCATCGGGATCAGGGTGCATCCCACCGCCAGGCCCACCCCTCCGCCCAACAGGCTGGCCCAGAAGGCGTAGCCAATGTACTTCTTGGAGATAGCCAGCCGGGAAAAGCCCAGGGCCTTGAGCGCGCCGATCTGGGTGCGCTGATCCTCCACCATCCGGGTCATGGTGGTCAGGCAGGCCAGGGCCGCCACCAGGAAGAAGATCACCGGGAATACGTTGGCCAGATTGCTCACCCGCTGCGCATCCTGGGCATAGCCCACAAACCCCGCATTGGTGTTGCGCCCCAGCACATACCACTGCCCCTCCGCCAGGTCGGCCAGCTCCTGCCGAGCCTGCTCCAGCTCCGCCTCTCCCTGGTCGATATCCGCCTGGGCCTGGGCCAGCTCCAACTCCGCTTCCGCCAACCCGTCGTCATACGCACGCTGGCCGGATTCCAGCTCCTGCAGGGCCGCCTCCAGCTCCTGCCGGGCCTGGGCGCTCTCCCGCTCCAGGGCGGCGGCCCCTTCCTCATACGCCGCCCAGCCTACCTCCAGCTCTGCCTGGGCGGCCCGGAGCTGGCTGGCTGTTTCCTCCAGCGCCCCGGCGGTCTGCTCCAGGGCAGCCCTACCCTGCTCCAGCTGGGCATAGGCCCCGTCCAACTGTGCCTGGGCCGCATCCAGCTGGGCCTTCTGGGGGGCCAGCTGCTCCAAAATAACCTCGTAGTACGGGGTACCCACATAGGGTTCCAGCGCCGCCTCGTACTGGGCGTACCCCTGCGTCACCTGCGCCTGCTGCGCGTCCAGCCCGGCCCGGTTTTGCTCGTACGCCTCCAGGGCTTGCCGGTACTGGGCCAGCCCAGACTGGTATCGCTCCTGGCCCGCCTCCAGCTCAGCCTGGCCGGCCTCCAGCTCCTGCCGGGCTGTCTCCAGTTCCCGGCGGCCCTGGGCGCTCTCCTGCTCCAGAGCAGCCAGGCCTTCATTGTACGCCGCCCAGCCTTCCTCCAGCTCCCGTCCGGCGGCGGCCAGCTCCGCCCGCCCCTCCTCTAAAGCCTGGCGGGCCTCGTCCAGCTGGGCCTGACCTTCGTCGATCTCCCCCTGGGCCTGGGCGGTCAGCTCCTCGGCCCGCAGCCGGGCCCGCTCCTCAGCCAGCCCCTCCAGCCCGTCCAGATAGCCCTCCAGCCGGTCCTCATAGTCCTGGGCGTAACTGTCCAGATCCTCCAGCCCCTCCAGCAGGAAGTACCCTTCCGTATAGTAGTCCTGGGTAAAGTTCTCCCCCGGCAGGTAGACAAAGGCGTCCACGCTCCCGCCCAGGGAGGAGCTGTCCCGGTCGGAGCCCACATACAGGGGGCTGTTGACCACCCCCACCACCGTGTAGCGCGTGGTGCGCAGCCCCCCCGCGTCCTCCCCGTTCACGCTCAGCTCCAGGGCGTCCCCCACCTCCAGGCCCAGCTCCACCATCAGCAGGGACTCGGTCACGCACTCGTCCGCGGCCTGGGGCAGCCGGCCCTGGACCACCTCCAGCAGGTTGAGCTGCTCAGGCAGGGAACGCACGCTCACGATGGCGTCCTGGGCCGTGGCCTCCAGCGTCTTCCCCCCCTCCACCGCCGTCACGCCAGGGGCCTGGGCCAGCGCGTCCAGATCCTCCTGGGTCAGCCCCAGGGTGGAAACCACATAGCCGTCCATCATGTGGGTGCGGTCGTAGTAGCGGTCTGCGGTGTACTCCATATCCGGCGCAGTGGTGCGCAGGCCGGCCAGGAAGGCCACCGCCAGCGCGGACAGCACCAGGATGGAGCAAAAGCGGCTGAAGGTGAACCTGATCTCCCGTACCGCGTCGGTGGTCAGGCGGTTTCTCCGTCTCACCATTCGATCTCCTCCACCGGGGTGGGCGCGGTGTTGCGCTCCTGCCGATCCACCTTGCCGTTCTTGATGTGGATCACCTGGTCGGCCATGGGGGTCAGGGCCGTGTTATGGGTGATGACCACCACCGTCATGCCCTGCTGCCGGCAAGTGTCTTGCAGCAGCTTTAGGATGGCCTTGCCTGTGATGTAGTCCAGGGCGCCCGTGGGCTCGTCGCACAGCAGCAGCTTGGGGTTTTTAGCCAGCGCCCGGGCGATGGCCACCCGCTGCTGTTCCCCGCCGGACAGCTGGGCGGGGAAATTGTCCAGCCGGTCGCCCAGCCCCACATGCTCCAGCACCTGCCGGGCGGGCAGCGGATCCCGGCAGATCTGGGCGGCCAGCTCCACATTCTCCAACGCGGTCAGGTTCTGCACCAAGTTGTAAAACTGAAAGACAAACCCGATGTCATGCCGCCGGTAACCAGTCAGCTGCCGGGCGTTGTAGTCGCTCACCCTGGCCCCGTCCACCAGGATCTGCCCAGAGGTGCACCGGTCCATCCCGCCCAGCATGTTCAGCACCGTGGTCTTGCCCGCGCCAGACGGCCCCACGATGATGGCAAACTCCCCTTTTTCAATTTCAAAGTCCACCCCATCCACCGCTTTGATGATCACTTCGCCCATCTTATATTCCTTGCGCACATCCTGAAAAGAAATGTAGCTCATGTCCTCCACCACCCCGCGCGATTGGATATGATCTGGAATCTATTTTAATTTTATCTTACCTGTTTCCACTCCCCCAGGCAACCGTCAGGATAAAAAATTTATGATTTGTTCACGGATTTTTGGACAGGATTCCCATGCTCATCCCCCATTCCGCCGGAAAATTAGCATTGACTAACCACCCAAAAATCCCCTACAATAAATATGGATAAGGGAGTAGTCGGCGGCGTCTCAGAGGCGCCGCGGCCCGGTCAACATACTGGCGGCGCGCCGCCTGGCCGGGCCTTCCATGATGAGACTGATCCGCTTTGGCGGATATGGTCTCTTTTTTTGTCCCCCGACATACTCAATAGCATAGGATGTGATGAAGGATGCGTGTCCCGGAGCTGTTTCTCCTGGCCGTGGGGCTGGCCATGGACGCCTTCGCGGTGGCCGTCTGTAAGGGGCTGTCCCTGCGCGCGCTGCGTCTGCGCCAGGCTCTATTAGTGGGGCTGTGGTTCGGCCTGTTCCAGGCCCTGATGCCCGCGTTGGGCTATTTGCTGGGCTCGGCCCTGGCCGGCCCCATCCAGTGGTTGGATCACTGGATCGCCTTCGTGCTGCTCTCCCTCATCGGCGGCAACATGATCCGGGAGGGGCTCCAGGGCGGCGAGGAGGACTGCGATCCCTCTCTGTCCTTCGGCGTCATGTTCCTGCTGGCCCTGGCCACCTCCGTGGACGCGCTGGCCGTGGGTATCACCTTTGCCTTCCTGCCGGTCAACCTCCCCCTGGCCCTTGCCCTTATCGGGGTCATCACCTTCGCCATCGCCAGCGTGGGGGTGAAAGTGGGCAACCTGTTCGGCGCCAGGTACCAGTCCAAGGCCGAGCTTCTGGGCGGCGGTGTGCTCATCCTCATGGGCCTGAAAATCCTCTTGGAGCATCTGGGTGTTCTCAGCCTGTGAGTAAGGAGCATCAAAAAGCCCCGCGGCACAATGTGCTGCGGGGCTTTTTGCGTGTGCTTCTGACAGGGCGAATGGGTTATCCCTCTCCGTCCAGAGTCACCGAGAGGACCTCGTCTTCCTCCACTTCGCCTGCCTCAAACTCTACGTCCTCATCCTCCCGGTAGGCCGCTGCCTCCCGAGCCGCGCTGGCCGAGGCATTCACCGCGGAAAAGCGGTTCTCCAGGTGGATTTCATCCACGATCTCATCGTACTTGCGGTAGGCAGACAGACCCGATCCGGCGGGAATCAGCTTGCCGATGATGACGTTCTCCTTCAGCCCCATCAGGTGATCCACTTTGCCCTTGATGGCCGCCTCGGTGAGCACCTTGGTGGTCTCCTGGAAGGAGGCTGCGGACAGGAAGGACTCGGTGGCCAGCGACGCCTTGGTGATCCCCAGCAGCAGACGGGTGCTGGTGGGCAGGCGCAGCTGCTCCCCGTCCTCCCGCTTTTCCCCGGCGGCGACCCGGTCCTGCACCTCTTTTACTGCGTCTTTATATTCCACAATGTCCACCGTGGAACCGGACAGCAGCGTGGAGTCCCCCGCATCCTCCACCCGGACCTTGCGCATCATCTGACGCACGATCACTTCAATGTGCTTGTCGTTGATGTCCACGCCCTGCTGGCGGTAGGGCTTCTGCACCTCTTGGATCAGGTAGTTGTGCACCGCGTCCACCCCCCGGATGCGCAGCACCTCATGGGGGGAGAGGGCGCCGTCGGTGAGCTCCTGGCCCTTTTCCACCCGGTCGCCGTCCTTCACCCGGATGCCCGCGCTGTACGGGATGGCATAGGTGACCACCTCGCCATCGTCGGCGGTGAGGGTGACGTTGCATAGGTTTGCCCGCTTGGCCTCCTCCAAGGAAGCCACGCCGGAGATCTCCGCCAGCTGGGCCATCTTCTTGGGCTTGCGGGCCTCGAACAGCTCCTCCACCCGGGGCAGACCCTGGGTGATATCCCCGCCGGCCACGCCGCCGGTGTGGAAGGTCCGCATGGTCAGCTGAGTGCCTGGCTCCCCGATGGACTGGGCGGCGATGATACCCACCGCCTCCCCCTGGCCCACCGGCTCGCCAAAGGCCAGGTTCATACCGTAACACTTGGCGCAAACCCCCACCCGAGCATCGCAGGTGAGCACCGAACGGACCTTAATGGACACCTTGCGCTCCGGGTCTCCCTCCGCCTGGGCCTGCTCCCGCAGCCGGTCCTCAATGAGCCTGGCCAGGTCGTTGGTCACCAGATCGTCCCGGCTGACCAGCACCTGCCCGGTGCGGAAGTCGGTGAAGTCCTCGGCCAGATAGCGGCCCCGCAGCCGCTCCTCCAGGGTCTCGATCACCTGGCCGTTCTCACTGATCTCCGAGATGGTGATGCCGTCGTGGGTGCAGCAGTCCTCCTCCCGGATGATGACCTCTTGGGAGACGTCCACCAGCCGGCGGGTCAGGTAGCCCGAGTCAGCGGTGCGCAGGGCGGTGTCCGCCATGCCCTTCCGGGCCCCCCGGGAGGAGATGAAGTACTCCAGCACCGACAGGCCTTCCCGGAAGTTGGCCTTGATGGGGATCTCGATGGTGCGCCCCGAGGTATCCGCCATCAGGCCGCGCATACCGGCCAGCTGCCGGATCTGGGCCTGAGAGCCACGGGCCCCCGAGTCGGCCATCATGAAGATGGGATTGTAGCGGTCCATGCTCTTTTGCAGCGCGTCGGACACGTCGGCAGTGGTCTTTTCCCAGGCGGAAACCACCAGGCGGTACCGCTCGTCGTTGGTCAAAAAGCCCCGCTTGTACTGGTTCTCAATCCGAACCACTTCCTTCTCCGTGGCCGCGATGAGCTCTGCCTTCTGGGCCGGCACGGTCATGTCCGCGATGGCCACGGTGAGCGAGCCCCGGGTGGAGAACCGGTAGCCCAGAGTCTTGATGGTGTCCAGCACGTCGGAGGACACGGTGAAACCGTGCTTTAGGATACACTGGTCCACGATCTTACCCAGCTGCCGCTTGCCGCAGATGAAGTTGATCTCCGGCTCAAACATCTGCTCGGGGTCAGACCGGTCCACAAAGCCCAGGTCCTGGGGGATGCCCTCGTTGAAGATCAGCCGGCCCACGGTGGTGCGCACCATCTGATAGCGCATCTGCCCCTCCACCTGGACGCCTCGGCGCACCAGGATGGGCTCGTGCAGCTCCACGCTGCCCTCGTCGTAGGCCAGCCGGGCCGCGTCGTCCCCGTCAAAGCAGCTGTATACCTCCTGGGCCTTGCCGTCCTGGGCCTCGGCGCACAGGGCGGGGGTAGTGCGGTACCAGCGCCCATCCTGCCCGGGGTCCTGCACCCAGATCCGGTCGTTGGGGGCCAGCGCCCCGTCGGCCATGGCCTGGGCGGCGGCCTGGACGGTCTCATAGGCCCGATCGGGGTCGTAGGCGGGGTCCCGCTCGTAGGTCAGGTAGTAGGAGCCCAGCACCATATCCTGGGTGGGCACCGTCACCGGGCCGCCGTCGGAGGGACGCAGCAGGTTGTTGGCCGCCAGCATCAGGATGCGGGCCTCAGCCTGGGCCTCGGCGGACAGCGGGACGTGGATGGCCATCTGGTCGCCGTCAAAGTCGGCGTTGAAGGCGGTACACACCAAGGGGTGGAGCTTCATGGCCCGGCCCTCCACCAGCACCGGCTCAAAGGCCTGGATGCCCAGGCGGTGCAGGGTGGGCGCCCGGTTGAGCATGACCGGGTGCTCCTTGATGACGAACTCCAGCGCGTCCCACACCGCGGGGGAGGCCTTATCCACCATCTTCTTGGCCGACTTGATATTGTTGGCGTGGCCGTCCTCCACCAGCTTCTTCATCACGAAGGGGCGGAACAGCTCAATGGCCATCTCCTTGGGCACGCCGCACTGGTAGATCTTCAGCTCGGGGCCCACCACAATGACCGAGCGGCCCGAGTAGTCCACCCGCTTGCCCAGCAGGTTCTGGCGGAAGCGTCCCTGCTTGCCCTTGAGCAGATCGCTCAACGATTTCAGCGCCCGGTTGTTGGCCCCTGTCACCGCCCGGCCCCGGCGGCCGTTGTCGATCAGCGCGTCCACCGCCTCCTGGAGCATCCGCTTCTCATTGCGCACGATGATGTCGGGCGCGCTGAGCTGGATCAGCCGCTTCAGACGGTTGTTGCGGTTGATGACCCGGCGGTACAGGTCGTTCAGGTCGGAGGTGGCAAAGCGTCCGCCGTCCAGCTGCACCATGGGGCGCAGGTCAGGGGGGATGACGGGCAGCACGTCGATGATCATCCACTCCGGCCGGTTGCCCGACAGCCGGAAGGCGTCCACCACCTCCAGGCGCTTGACGATCTTGGCCTTCTTTTGGCCGGAGGCGTCCTGAAGCTGGGCGCGCAGGGACTCGGACAGCTCCTCCAGGTCCAGGTCCTGCAGCAGCTTCTTGACCGCCTCAGCCCCCATGCCCGCGTCAAAGTCGTCCTCGTAGTACTCCCGCAGCTTCTTGTACTCCGCGTCGGTGAGGATCTGGTTCTTGCTCAGGTGGGTGTACTCGGGGCCGGGGTCAGTGACGATATAGGCCGCGAAATACAGCACCTTCTCCAGGATCCGGGGGCTGATGTCCAGCAGCAGCCCCATCCGGGAGGGGATGCCCTTGAAGTACCAGATGTGGGACACCGGGGCGGCCAGGGTGATGTGGCCCATGCGCTCCCGGCGCACCTTGGCCCGGGTGACCTCCACGCCGCAGCGGTCGCAGATCTTGCCCTTGAATCGGATCTTTTTGTACTTGCCGCAGTGGCACTCCCAATCCTTGGTTGGGCCAAAGATCCGCTCGCAGTACAGCCCGTCCTTCTCCGGCTTCAAGGTGCGGTAGTTGATGGTCTCTGGCTTGGTCACCTCGCCGTAGGACCACTCCAAAATCTTCTCCGGGGAGGCAATTCCAATTCGGATGGCGTTAAACTCCGCGTAGCTCATGCTCTGCTCCTCCCTTCTCAGTCTTCGCTGTCAAGCAACAGCTCGTCCTCGCCAGCGCCTTCCAGCCCTTCGTCGGAGGCAGCCAGATCGTCGTCGTCGCTGGTCTCTTTCATGGTGAAGCCCGCCTGGGCAAACTCGCTCTCGCTGCCGTAGTCCTGGTAGCGGTCGTCGTCCTCCTCCCGGAAACGGCCTGGCTGGTAGGTATCCTCCTCATCGTCCTTCAGCTCGATCTCGTTGCCCTGCTCATCCAGCACCTGGATGTCCAGGCACAGGGCCTGAAGCTCCTTGACCAGCACCTTGAAGGACTCGGGCACGCCGGGTTTGGGCACGTTGTAGCCCTTGACGATGGACTCGTAGGTCTTGATGCGCCCGGTGGTATCGTCCGACTTCACGGTGAGGATCTCCTGCAAGGTATAGGCCGCGCCATAGGCCTCCAGCGCCCACACCTCCATCTCGCCAAAGCGCTGGCCGCCCATCTGGGCCTTGCCGCCCAACGGCTGCTGGGTCACCAGGGAGTAGGGGCCGGTGGAGCGGGCGTGGATCTTGTCGTCCACCAGGTGGTGGAGCTTGAGGAAGTAGACGTAGCCCACGGTGACCGGGTTGTCAAACCGCTCGCCGGTGCGCCCGTCGTACAGCCAGCTCTTGCCGTCCTCCCGCAAGCCGGCCAGCTTCAGCGTGTCGGCGATGTCCTGCTCGTCGGCTCCGTTGAAGATAGGGGTGGCCACCTTCCAGCCCAGGGCTTGGGCAGCGTAGCCCAAGTGGACCTCCAGCACCTGGCCGATGTTCATGCGGGAGGGCACGCCCAGGGGGTTGAGCACGATGTCCAGGGGGGTGCCGTCGGGCAGGAAGGGCATGTCCTCCTGGGGCAGAATGCGAGAGACGACGCCCTTGTTGCCGTGGCGGCCGGCCACGTCGTCGGACTTGACCGTGAGGATCTCCTGCAGGGTATAGGCAGCGCCGTAAGCCTCCAGCGCCCAGACTTCCATTTCGCCGAAGCGCTGGCCGCCGAACTGAGCCTTGCCGCCCAGGG
>DVJZ01000026.1 GCA_018716385.1 Candidatus Enterenecus merdae | reverse complement strand
GAGACCGAGCAGATCTTCTCCGTGCCCCGGGACAAGCGCACGGAGGACTACATCACCGGCCGGTTCGGCTGAGGCGAAGGAGTGAGCTGAGATGAGGAAAACCTTTGACGCGGAACTGCTGGAGCTGGGCCACGAGCTGACCGCCATGGCGGGCACCGCCCAGGACGCCATCGACCTGGTCACCGCCTCCCTGGCCAAGAGCGGCGAGGAGGGGGCCCGGGCGGCCATCGAGCTGACCGCCTCCATGGATCAGATGGAGCGGGCCATTGAGAACCACTGTATGTCCCTGCTCATGCGCCAGCAGCCGGTGGCCCGGGATCTGCGCACCATCTCCACCGCCCTGAAGATGGTCACCGACCTGCAGCGCATCGGCGACCAGGCGGCCAACATCGCGGAGATCTCCCTGCTCATGGCCTCCGACGGCACCAAGCCCGAGGTGCCCGAGGACCTGGCCATCATGAGCCGCCAGGCGGGCCTGATGGTCCGCCAGGCCATCGCGGCCTACGCCGACCGGGACGAGACCACCGCCCAGGCGGTCATCAACCTGGACGACGTGGTGGATGAGCTATTTGTCAAGATCAAGCACGATCTGACCGCGCGCATTGCCCACCAGGAGGACCACACCGGCCGGGCGGTGGACCTGATCATCATCGCCAAGTACCTGGAACGCATCGCCGACCACGCGGTGAACATTGCAAACTGGGCCATCTTCTGCGTGACCGGGCAGTTGCAATAAGGAAGCGCGCAGGCGAGCGCAGCAGCGGGCTAAGACCGGAGCGGAGCCAAAAACCCAAGGAGGCAGCGAAGATGCCGGATGGATTTTGGCGCAGTCGGAGGGTTTAGAACCGCGTCGCGCAGCCGCCGGAGCGTGACAATGGAGAAGCGCGCAGGCGAGCGCAGCAGCGGGCTAAGACCGGAGCGGAGCCAAAAGCTAAAGCGGGGCCTGAAAGGGGCCAAAAGGAGGAGTGGCCCATGCCGCTGAAGATCATCATCGTGGAGGACGACGCCTCCATCCGCGCCATGCTGGAGTACTACTTCAAGTCCATGGGGCACCAGGTCCACGCCTATGACAGCGGCGAGGAGCTGTTTGCCAACGAGGTGGAGGGGGACATTGCCCTGCTGGACGTGATGCTGCCCGGCATGGACGGGCTGGAGATCGTGCGCCGCCTGCGCCAGGACCCTGCGACGGTTAAAATGCCCATCATCATGCTCACGGCGCGGCAGACAGAGATGGACAAGGTGACCGCCCTGGACACCGGGGCGGACGACTACATCACCAAGCCCTTTGGCGTCATGGAGCTCCAGGCCCGCATCAACGCTGTGCTGCGGCGGATGGGGGAGCGGGCCCCCCAGCTGGTCTATGAAGATCTGGTCATCGATCCGGCCGGCCGGACGGTGCGCCGGGAAGGGGCGGAGATCCCGCTGACCTATAAGGAGTTTGAGCTGCTGCGCCTGCTGGTCAGCCGCAGGGGTACGGTGCTCACGCGGGATGAGATCCTGGCCGCTGTGTGGGACTACGATTTTGCCGGCGAGACCCGGACGGTGGATATGCACATCAAATCCCTCCGGCAGAAGCTGGGGGAGGGATACATCACCACGGTGCGCTCCGTGGGATACAAAATGGCGTGAGGTGAGAGTGTGCTCAAGCGCAAACTGACCCTTTCCATCTTTCTCATTGCCGCCGTGGCGGTGGCGGTGTCTACTGCGGTGGGGGTGGCCGTCTTCCGGAAGCAGGAGCTGGAGGCGGCCAAGCAGTCGCTCTGCCAGGTGCTGGCCCTGATGGACGCGCAGGACGGGGAGACCCAGGTGGAGCGCCTGCTGACGCAGTTTGACAGCGCGACTCCCAGCCTGCGCCTGACCTTCATCGCTCCAGACGGCACGGTGCTGGGCGACACCGATGCGGACACGGGAGAGGACCACTCCGACCGCCCGGAGGTGGAGCAAGCCCTGGCCCAGGGCCAGGGCAGCGACGTACGCCGCTCGGCCACCACCGGGGTCACCACCGTCTATGTGGCCCGCCAGTTTGCAGACGGCGTCGTAGGCCGGGTGGCCCAGCCGGTGTCCTCCGTCAATACCCTGGTGGCCCAGGGCGCGGTGAGCGTGGCCGCCGCCGTGGCGTTGGCCCTGGTGCTGGCCCTGATCCTGGCCCGCAAGCTGGCCGCGGACACCGCCAAGCCGGTGGAGCAGGCCCAGGTGGCAGCTCGCCAGGTGGACGAAACCCTGCAATCGGCCCGCAGCGAGTTCACCGCCAACGTGACCCACGAGCTGAAAACCCCCCTGACCTCCATCAAGGGGTTCACCGATATGATGGCCTCCGGCCTGGTGCGGGATCCGGAGGACCAGCAGCGCTTCCTGTCCATGATCTCCGTGGAGGTGGACCGGCTGACCAAGCTGGTGGACGACATCCTCCAGGTGACCGAGCTGGAGACGGTGGCCGGCGTCCTGCCGGGGGAGCAGTGCAGCCTGACCCAGGTGGCCCGGGAGGCGGAGAAGTTCCTGGAGCCTGTGGCCCGGCAGGCGGGGGTGACCCTGCTGGTTTCCGGGGAGGAGGTGGAGGGGGCCATCAGCGCCGACCGCTTCAAAGAGGTGGCCTTGAACCTGATGGAGAACGCGGTGAAGTACAACCGCCCCGGCGGCCGGGTGACCGTGACCCTGGCCCGAGAGGGGGAGCAGGCGGTGCTCACCGTGGCAGACACCGGCATCGGCATCCCGCCGGAGAGCCAGGGCCGGGTATTTGAGCGCTTCTACCGGGTGGATAAGGGCCGCAGCCGGGCCGCCGGAGGCACGGGGCTGGGCCTGGCTATCGTCAAGCACATTGTGGCGCTGTACAACGGCCAGATCCACCTGGCCAGCGTGGTGGGTTCCGGCACCACCATCACGGTGCGCCTGCCCCTGGCCCAGGGGTAGGGCCCGGGCCAGACGGGTGGTGGGAACCGCCCATGGAACCATCCGACGCGCCCGCCGCAGCCCTATGCTGCGGTGGGCTTTTAACAACCATATGGAATTTAGAAAATAAAAAATACAATATGGAATGATCCACCCGGCAGGGACAGGGCGGCGGGCCAAGCCCGCATAGGCTTGACACCCAGGGGGTTTTGGCATAAAATTGACCCATTGCCGGGCAGACCGGCGGAAAAGAGGTGCGCCATGATCGAGCTGAGGCATATCT
The DNA here is from genome assembly GCA_018716385.1 of Candidatus Enterenecus merdae. Taxonomy (GTDB): domain Bacteria; phylum Bacillota; class Clostridia; order Oscillospirales; family Oscillospiraceae; genus Enterenecus; species Enterenecus merdae. Next base: position 141,608 of record DVJZ01000026.1, on the reverse strand, counting down.
CCAAGGTCTTCCCCACTGCCGAGGGGGAGCTGCGGGCGCTGGACGACATCAACCTGACCATCCGGGACGGGGACGTGTTTGGCATTGTGGGTATGAGCGGGGCGGGTAAGTCCACCCTGGTGCGGTGCATCAACCTGCTGGAGCGGCCCACCCAGGGCCAGGTGCTCATCGACGGGCAGGACCTGTGCGCCCTGCCGGAGCGGGAGCTGATCCGGAAGCGCCGGTCCATCGCCATGATCTTCCAGCAGTTTAACCTGCTCATGCAGCGCACCTGCCTGAAAAACATCTGCTTTCCCATGGAGATTGCCGGGGTGAAGCCCGCCCAGGCCAGGCAGCGGGCGCTGGAATACCTGGACATTGTGGGCCTGCCTGACAAGGCGGGGGCCTACCCTGCCCAGCTGTCCGGCGGGCAGCGCCAACGCATCGCCATCGCCCGGGCCCTGGCCTCCGACCCGAAGATCCTGCTGTGTGACGAGGCTACCTCCGCCCTGGACCCTAAGACCACCCGGGATATCCTGCGCCTGATCCAGGACATCAACCGGCGCCTGGGCATCACCGTGGTGGTCATCACCCATGAGATGGGGGTGGTGGAGGAGATCTGCTCCCATGTGGCCATCCTGGACCACGGGGTGCTCCAGGAGACGGGGACGGTGGAGGAGATCTTCTCCAGCCCAAAGACCGAGGCGGGCCGCCGCCTGGTCTACCCCGACGGGGTGGTCATCGACCAGCTGCCCGCAACCAATGTCATCCGCATTGCCTTTCAGGGAGGCTCCTCCTATGAGCCGCTCATCGCCAGCCTGGCCATTGACTGCGGGGTGAAGGCCAACATCCTGGGGGCGGATACCCGCAATGTCAACGGCCAGGCCTTTGGGTCCATGCTGCTGGGCCTGCCGGACGACCCGGATCAGATCGCCCGGGCCATGAACTACATCAAAAACCAGCCCAACGTGACGGTGGAGGAGGTGCGTGAGGGCCATGGATAAGTTCTGGAACGACCTGGCGGAGGTGTTTGCCAGCGACCGATACCTGGAGGAGTTTCTCACCGGCACCTGGGAGAGCCTCTACTCCACCGTCATCGCCACTGTGGTGGCCTTCCTGCTGGGGTTGGCGCTGGCGGTGCTGCTGGTGGCTGGAGAGCGGGACGGGGTGCGTCCCCTGCCAGGCCCGCTGATGAAGGTGGTCAACATCGTCATCAACATCCTGCGCTCAGTGCCCTTCCTGATCCTGATGCTGTTTGTCACCCCCCTGAGCCTGATCCTGCTGGGCACTCAGATCGGCACCGTAGCATCCATCCCGCCCCTGGTGGTGGCCGCCGCCCCCTTTGTGGCCCGGCTGGTGGAGACCTCCCTGCGGGAGGTGGACCCGGGGGTGATCGAGGCCGCCCAGGCCATGGGCTGCACCCCCTTCCAGATCATCCGCAAGGTGATCCTGCCCGAGTGCCTGCCCTCCCTGATCTCCTGCTTCACCACCGCCTTCATCACCATCCTGGGCTACGGGGCCATGGCGGGGGCCATTGGCGGCGGCGGGCTGGGGAAGATCGCCATCAATTACGGCTACCACCGCTATAACCTGGCCGTCTGCCTGGTGGCCACGGTGCTCATCGTCATCCTAGTGCAGATCGCCCAGACCATTGGCAGCGCCATTGCCGCCCGGGTGGACCACCAGGGCAAGGCCCGAAAGGTCCGCTATCGGGTGCGTCTCAACGACCCGGCCCACCGGGAAGAGGCAGAGTGAATTGGGAAAGGCAGACAAAAGGATGCCCTTTTGCCTGCCTTTCTTCTGTGCAACATATCCGATTGACACCGGGGCTGTTCTCAGGTAGACTAAGTGCAATCAACTGAATAGGGTTGAAAAAGGCGAGGAAGAGAAGAGTAAGCGTGGAGATCGGTGGCAGAGAGCCCGGGCAGCTGAAAACGGGTACCGAAGGCCGCGCCGAACATGGTCTTGGAGCCGCGCGGGCGACGGGGAAACCCTTGAGTCCGCGACGGGGGCGCCCGTCATAGCGCAGGGGTATCGGACATTCCGTCCCGCACCCCCAAAGGCCCGCACCGTGAGGTGCGGGTGAAGCAAGGTGGTACCACGAAGCGTATGCTATCGTCCTTGACGCAGGTCAAGGGCGTTTTTCTTTTGCCAATCCCTTGGCCCTATCCCGGTGAAACCCACAAAGGCGTGGTTCACATGATTTAGATCAAGATTGCAAGAAAAGGAGTTACCATGATGAAGAAGAAAGTGTTTGCCCTGGCGCTGGCCTGCGCGGTCAGCCTGTCCCTGCTGGCCGGATGCGGTAATGACGGCTCCGGCAACTCCGCCGCCCCCACGGGCAGCGCCGCCGGCGGGGAGAACTCCGCCCCGGCGGAGAACGTCACCATCACCGTGGGCGCCTCCCCCGCCCCCCATGCTGAGATCCTGGAGCAGGTGGTGCCCATCCTGGCCGAGCAGGGCATCACCCTGGAGATCCAGGAGTTCACCGACTACATCGTGCCCAACAACGCGGTGGAATCCGGCGAGATCGACGCCAACTACTTCCAGCACATCACCTATCTGAACAACTTCAACACCGAGCACGGCACCCACCTGGCCAGCGTGGGCGAGATCCACTACGAGCCCTTCGGCATCTATGCCGGCCGGGTGTCCAGCTTGGAGGAGCTGCCCGACGGGGCGGTCATCGGCATCCCCAACGATCCCACCAACGGCGGCCGGGCGCTGCTGCTGCTCCAGGAGCAGGGGCTGATCACCCTGCCTGAGGACGCCGGGCTGGAGCCCACGGTGCTGGACATCGTGGAAAACCCCCACAACTATCAGATTGAGGAGCTGGAGGCCGCCCAGCTGCCCCGCTCCCTGAGCAGCCTGGATATCGCCGTCATCAACGGCAACTACGCCATTGACGCAGGGCTGAATGTGGCCGACGCGCTGGCCATCGAGTCCAATGACGGCGCCGCCGCCACGGCCTACGCCAATGTGGTGGCCGTTCGGGAGGGCAACGAGAATAACGAGGCCATCCAGGCCCTGGTGGACGCGCTGCGCAGCGAGGAGATCAGGACCTGGATCGAGCAGGAGTACCAGGGGGCCGTGGTGCCCCTGGACTGAGCGGGCCGCCGCGCTGCAAAGGAGAGTAAAAGCGCCCGGAAGGCATTGGCCTTCCGGGCGCTTTGTCCATCCGCATCCGAGGTTCTGCCGCCGGCCACGGGAGAGGCTAATCTCCCAGGCCCAGCATGTGGAGCAGGCTGTCCCACCACTCCATGAACTTAAACTTGAGCACATAGCCCCCGTCCTGGCCGGTGATGAGGTTCACCTGGTCCTCAGACAGGCCGGCCTGGGTGGCGGTGGAGGCCACCTCCTCGGTGACCGTGGCCAGGCACAGGGGCGGGAACACCACGCACCACCAGTTCTGCCCCTGCCCTTCCCCGATGACGATCCGCAGGGCCCGGTAGGTGCCCGCGGGCAGGGAGAATCCGTCGTAGACCTTGGTGGGGAACCATTGGTTGTCCAGGCTGACGGCCACGGCGTCGTCACACCCCGCCTGGTCCAGCACCGCCCGGGCCGCCCAGCCCAGTTCCTCCAGATGGGGGGTGAGGATCTGCTCCGCCTCGGCCTGGGAGGAAGCCCCCTCCAGCAGCTCGCCCGCCCGGTCCAGCACCGCGTCCCGCACCTGGAGCTTGAGGGCCTGGTCCTGGGGGGAGTCGGAATTGGCCACCACATGGAGCCGGAGCACCTGGCCGGCCAGGGCGCTGGCGCTGGCCGAGGACCACACGCCGGCGGTGAGGGTCAGGCCGAGGGCCAGGAAGAGGGCCGCCTCCCAGAGGCGCAGCTTATTGGAGATCATAGAAACGCACCGTCCTTATGTAGGTTTGTGCCTACATTGTGGACGGTGTCAGGTCATTTTATACCGTTTGGGTGAGAAAAACTTCCCGATACTGCTCCCGCAGCCGCTGCTCGGCCCGCCGGGCGGCCTGAGGGCTGTCAAACAGGCCGAAGACCGTGGGGCCGCTGCCCGTCATGGAGGCGCCCAGGGCGCCGCAGTCGATGAGCTGGGCCTTGATCTCGTCGATCTTGGCCCGGCGGCGGGGCTCCAGCACGTCCTCAAAGACGTTGTAAAGCCGATGGGCCACTCCGGCCAGATCGCCCGCCTCCAGGGCGGCCACCACCCCGGCGGTATCCGGCCGGCGGGTGATTTTTCGCAGGTCCACCCGGGCGAAGAGGCGGGGGGTGGAGACGGGAAAGGGGGGCTTGCACACCACCACCTGGCAGACGGGCAGCGGGGGCAGCGGGGTGAGCCGCTCTCCCCTGCCTTCGGCCAGGGCGGTGCCCCCCAGCACGCAGTAGGGCACGTCCGAGCCCACCCCTGCGCCCACCTGGGCCAGCTGGAACGGGGTGAGCCCCGCGCGGGTGTGCTGGTTCAGCGCCCGCAGCACCGCGGCGGCGTCGGCGCTGCCGCCGGCCAGCCCCGCGCACACGGGGATGCGTTTTTGGATGGCGATGTCCACCGGAACGTCCTGGCCGGTGGCTTGGCAGAAGGCGGCCGCGGCCATCTGGGCCAGATTGCGCCCGTCCGCGGGCAGGTAGGACAGGTTGGCCCTCACCTGCCCCGTCCCCGGGGTGATGGTGAGCAGGTCGGACAGGGCGACCGACTGCATCACCATCTGCATCTCGTGATAGCCATCCTCCCGCCTGCCCAGGATGTCCAGGGTGAGATTCAGCTTGGCGTGGGCCTGCACCTGCATGGCGGGGCCTCCCTCCTGGGTGAAATGGGACGGTGCTCAGCGGATCTTCCGGGCCTCCAGATAGAACCGCTTGTCATGGGCGTGGCCCATGGAGAAGGTCTTGCGGGGCAGCACCCCGTCGTGGATGACGCCGGGAAACAGCTGGGCCTTGTCCAGGGCGGGCAGCAGGAAGGCCAGGTTGCCCGCCTGGGCGGCGAACTGACGGGCCACCTCCTCCCCATGGATGTAGTCCACCCGGCCGCCGTGGCCGTTCAGGTACTCGTCCAGGAACAGCTGTAAGGTGCCCACGGGGAGCTGGGAGGGGGGATCTGGGATGGTGATCTCCCCTTCCCCGTCGGCGTGGACATAGTGCAGGACCTGGCCCTGCTCCCCCCGGCCCCGGCCGGCCCCCGGGAAGCGGTGGATCAGCGCGGCCAGCAGCGCCTGGGGGTCGGTGTGAAAGACCACCCGGTGGATGGGGGCGAAGGCTAGGCTGTCGTCGTGGAGGTTGACCAGCTCGCACAGGGCGAAGCGGGCGGGCAGGGTGGCCCAGACCTGGGGATCGGTCAGCCGCTTTTGCCGCTCGTAGCACTCCTTGGCGGTGGCCAGGGAGTGGTTGCCATCCCCCACGGCGAAGAGCATCACCGGCGCGTCCGGCCCGGTGTGGTAGCGGGCCCGGAAGGCCGCCGGGTCAGCCAGCCGGCCCAGGGCGGCGGCCACCTGCCCGAGCTGCCGGGGGCCCAGCAGCCACCCGGCCACCCGGCCGCCGTTTTCCATGAGGGGGAAGTCGTACAGGAAGGCCATCTGGTCCTTCTGGCCGGCCAGTGGCTCCAGGACAGTGCGCTGTGGGTCGTCGCACAGCAGCATGGCGTGGGGCAGCTCAATGGGCGCGTTCTTGCGCACCGCGATCCGGGGCGGGATGCGGGAGAGCACCACCCCTTCGGTGGCCCGGACAAGGGCGTTGGAACCCGCCTCATAGTCATACTGTTCTAGGTCCACCATACCCACCAGGCCCCGGCGCACCTGCCCGTCATGCAAGGTGCGCTCCACATAGACCATGGCCCCGTCCAGCTGGGTAAACCGCCCCTCCCGGAGGTAGCGGCTCATGGTGTTGTTCACCTCCATGATGTCCGTCTCCACATGGGGGCCGTCCAGGCTGCTCTCCGGCAGGATCAGGCGCAGGGAGGAGGGGGCGCGGCCCACCCGCTGCTCTACCCGCTGCCAGTACTCCGGCTGGGAGGTGTACTGGTCGCAGGCCACCACCGACCAGAGGGACAGGTCGCAATTTTGGGGCAGCAGGATGTCCGCGGGGCGAAAGGGCAGGGCGGAGAAGTCGTCTGACATGGGGCAGGGCTCCTTTCCGTTGAGCGTGAGGGATGGGCGTCAGTCCAGGGCGCGCCGCAGGGCGGCCAGCAGGTCGTCAAACTCCTCAAAGGCCTCCAGCTCCGGGTGGTCGGCTTGGATCTGGGGGGTGGTGCGGAAGAGGAACCCCGCCTTGCTGGCCTGGATCATGGCCAGGTCATTGAAGCTGTCCCCGGCGGCGATGGTCTCGTAGCCCATGGACTGCAAGGCCCGCACCGTGGTGAGCTTGGACTGGGGGCAGCGCATCCGGTAGCCGGTGATGGACCCGTCGGGAGCCACTTCCAGCGTATTGCAAAACAGGGTGGGCCAGTTCAGCTTCTCCATCAGGGGCTGGGCGAACTGCTCAAAGGTGTCGCTGAGGATGATGACCTGGGTGAGCCGGCGCAACTCGTCCAAAAAGGCCCGGGCGCCGGGCAGCGGGTCGATGCCGGAGATCACCGCCTGGATCTGCTTCAGCCCCAGGCCGTGCTCCCGCAGCGTGGCCAGCCGCCAGCTCATCAGCTTGTCGTAGTCGGGCTCGTCCCGGGTGGTGCGGCGCAGCTCCGGAATGCCGCTGGCCTGGGCAAAGGCGATCCAGATCTCTGGGACCAGCACGCCCTCCATATCCAAACATACGATATTCATCCTGTCAACTCCCGTCACAATTTGGGGTGGGTCATCCCCGCTTCAACTTTTCCACAAACCGGCCCATGCGATCCAGGGCCTCCCCCAGGTCCTTCATGGACGCGGCGTAGCAGGCCCGGACATAGCCCTCCCCGCCGGGGCCGAAGGCGGTGCCCGGGATGACGGCCACCTTTTCCTCCATGATCAGCCGCTCGCAGAAGTCCTCGCTGGATAGGCCCGTGGACTTCACGCAGGGGAAGGTGTAGAAAGCGCCCCGTGGCTCAAAGCAGTCCAGGCCCAGCTTGCGAAAGCCGTCCACCAGGAAGCGGCGGCGCCCGTCGTACTCCTCCCGCATGTTCTCGATGTCCCGATCCCCGTTCTCCAGCGCCTCGATGGCGGCGTACTGGCTGGTGGTGGGGGCGGACATGATACCGTACTGGTGCAGCTTGGTCATGGCGGCCACCAGTTCCTGGGGGCCGCAGACATAGCCCATGCGCCAGCCCGTCATGGAGTAGGCTTTGGAAAAGCCGTTGATGACGATGGTGCGCTCGTACATATCGGGCAGGTTGGCCATGGACACATGGCGCTGGCCATAGGTCAGCTCGGCGTAGATCTCGTCGGAGATCACCATGATGTCGGTGCCCCGCAGCACCTCGGCCAGCGCCTCCAAGTCCTCCCGGCCCATGATGCCGCCGGTGGGGTTGTTGGGGAAGGGCAGCACCAGGGCCTTGGTGCGGGGGGTGATGGCCGCGCGCAGCTCGTCGGCGGTGAGCCGGAACTCGTGCTCGGCCTTGGTCTCCACCAGCACGGGCGTGCCGTGGCACATGGAGGCCAGCGGGCCGTAGCACACGAAGGAGGGGGTGGGGATGATGACCTCGTCCCCCTCCTCCAGCAGGCAGCGGAAGGCCAGGTCCAGCCCCTCGCTGCCCCCCACGGTGACCAGCACCTGGCCGATGGGGGCGTAGTCCAGGTCAAAGCGGCGCTTCAGATACCGGCTGATGGCCCGGCGCAGGTCGGACAGGCCGGCGTTGGGGGTGTATTTGGTAAAGCCCTTCTCCAGCGAGTAGATGCCCGCGTCCCGGATGTGCCAGGGGGTGGGGAAGTCGGGCTCGCCGATGCCCAGGGAGATGCCGTCGTCCATTCCCTCCAGCAGGTCAAAGTACTTGCGGATGCCGGAGGGGGGGACGTCCTGGATGCGCCGGCACAGGATCTGGTCATACTGTATCATTCAAAAACAAACCTTTCCTCCTGGGCCTCCTGTTTGGGGAAGACCAGGTGCTTTTCTTTATATTTCTTCAGGATGAAATGGGTCGCCGTGCCGGTGACGTCCTCCAGGGGGGCCAGCTTCTCCCCCACGAACAGGGCCACCTCTTTCAAGGAACGGCCCGAGATGATGACCGTCAGGTCAAACGAGCCGCTCATCAAGTAGACCGACTCCACCTCGTCGTACTGGTAGATGCGACGGGCCACCCGGTCAAAGCCGTCCCCCCGCTGGGGGGTGACGTTGACCTCGATCAGGGCGGTGACGCTCTCCCGGTCGGTGCGGTCCCAGTCTACGATGGCCGTATAGCCCAGGATGACGCGATCCTGCTCGTACTTCTGGATGGCGGCGGCCACCTCCGCCTCGCTCAGGCCGGACAGGGAGGCCAGTTGGGCGTGGGTCAGGGTGCAGTCGTCCTCCAGCAGCTGCAACAGCTTTTTCATAGCAGTCCCTCCTTGCAAAATGGGTGGAGCCCTCTGGAAACTGGCGCGTGCGGCAGGCGGAATGCCGCTGAGCCGGACGCATCAGGAATTCTCCAGTGTGATTGTATGCATAATGCATTATATACCGGCCCGGAAAAGATGGCAATCCCCCATTCCGGTGGGGGTGCGATTCTCGCAAACGGTGTACTTTTTGGCCAATAAGGGCCAAATGTTTGTGGAAATTGCGGTTTCCATTTCGACGCCGGGGTGGTACAATGACGGGGAAATGGGCTCGGGGGATTGGCCCGGGCCAAAAGGGGGCGTTGCTATGGAGGACTCGGCGCTGATCGACCGCATCCTGGAGGCGGAGCGGGCCGCCCGGCTGATCGCCGACGAGGCGCGGGAGGAGCTGGAGGGCCTGGACAGCCGGTTGGAGGCGGAGGGCCGGAAGATCCGGGAAGGCCTGATGGCCCGGGCCCAGGAGCGGCTGGACAAGCTGCGCCTGGAGGAGCGGGATAAGAAGGAGCGGGCCATCGCGGCCCAGCAGACCCGCCTGGCCGAGGCCAGCGCCAGGATGGAGCGGGCCTATGTCCGGTACGGCGACAACTGGGTGGACACCCTGTTCCGGCAGACGGTGGACATCCCGTGAGCGCCCGGTACGAAGCCCTGGCGGCCAAGGCCAGGGCGATGTATGGCCGGCGGCTGCGCCGGGGGGAGCTGATACGGGTGTCCCGGCTGGACAGCGTGGAGCAGGTGCTGGCGCAGCTGGGCCAGCTGCCTGCCTGGGCCCCGGCGGCTCGGTCCTTGGCCGGGGAGGGGCTGGTCACCCGGGAAAGGCTGGAGGACGCTCTGCGGGCCCAGGTGCGCCGGGAGGGGCTGGGGCTGATGGCCTTCCTGCCCCAGGACGACTGGGCGCTGATGGACGCCCCGGTGCGCCAGGCGGAGCTGGAGCGCATCCTGGCCGCGCTGCGGCGGCTGCACGCCAGCCTGTACCGGGAGACGGAGCAGCTGCCCCTGGGCTATGTGTCCCGGGCCCGGGTTGACCTGGAGCAGCTGCGCCGGTGCACGGACTTTGCCGGCCTGGTGGACGCGGCCCGGGGCAGCATCTTCTACGACGCGCTCAGCCGCCTGCGCCCCGGGCAGCCCTTGCCTGACTACGGGGTGACGGAGGCGCTGTTGTGGTCGGTGTATTACCGGCACCTGCTGCGCCTGATCGCCCGGCGCTACGCGGGGGACGCCCGGCGGCTGCTGGAGCAGACGGTGGGCGGTCAGGTGGATCTGCTCAACCTCATGCACATCCTGCGCATGAAGCAGTACTTCCCCCAGGAGGACAACTACCTGCCCGTGCTGCTGCCCTATCACTATAAGGTTGGGCCGGAGCAGATCCGGGCCATGTGCGCCGCGCCAGACCCCCAGGCGGTGCTGGAGCTGGCCGAACAGACCCCTTACGCCGCCGTCTTTCGCGGGGCCGCGCCGGAGCAGCTGCAGAGCCGGTACGACGGGATGCTGTACCGGCTCAGCCGGCGGCAGCTGCGGATGGGCAAGCCATCGGTGTACACCGCGGTGGCCTATCTGAACCTGCGGGAACTGGAGCTGCGGGCGGTGGTGTCCGCGGTGGAGAGCGTGAAGTATCACCAGGCCCTAGACCCGGCCCTGCTGCAAGTTTTGGACGGGTGAGCCGGCGGAGAGGAGGAGCGTTTCATGTCCGTACAAGCGATGAAACTGGTCACCATCACTGGCCCGGTGGAGGCCCTGGACCAGGTGGCCCGCAGCTGCGTGGTCGACCGGCCGATCCACCTGGAGGCCGCCCTTCCCGCCGGCCGGCACAACCGGGTGCTGCGGCCGGTGGACACGGCCAACCCGGTGGCGCCCCTGCTGCGGCAGGCTGACGGCCTGATGGGGCGGCTGGGGCTGGACCCGGCCTATCGCCCGTTTCCGGAGGGGATGGACCTGACGGGGGCGAAGGAGTACCTGGACGGGCTGGCCCGGCAGCTGGATCAGATGGAGGGGCAGATGGAGCGGCTGCGGCAGGAGGCGGTGGACGATCGGTCGGCGGCCAGCCAGCTGGAGAAGCTGGAGGGGCTGTCCCTGGAGCTGTCCGAGCTGCGGCAGCTGCGCCACCTGGTCTTTTGCTTCGGCCACATGCCCTTGGAGAGCTATCAGTCCTTCCGACCGGCCATGGAGAAGCGGGAGGACTGCTTCTTCTTCCCCACCCAGGCCGACGGGGACCAGATGTATGGCTGTTACTTTGCCCTGCGGGACCGGGCGGAGGTGGTGGCGGCGCTGTTTGCCTCCATGCACTTCGTCCCCGTGGAGCTGGGCGACCAGGTCAACGGCACCGCGCGCCAGGCCATCCAGACCTTGGCCAGCCAGGCCCAGGACGATGAGAGCCGCCTGGCCGACCTGCAGGGGCAGGCCCAGGCCCTGGCCCAGCGGGAGGGGGAGCGCCTGCTCGGCCTGCGGGCCTGGCTGTGCCGGGAGAACCAGGTGATGGACGTGCGCCGGTACGCGGCCCGGACGGAGGAGACCTTCTCCCTCATGGGCTGGGTGCCTGAGAGGGAGCTGACGGATTTCCTGGCCGGGGTGGAGGCATTCGGCGGCCTGGACTATGTGACCGACGACGCCCAGGACGCGGGGCTCACCCCGCCCACCAAGCTGAAGAACGGGCCGTTGGGCCGGATCTTTGCCCCCTTCCTGCGCATGTACGGGCTGCCCAACTACCAGGAGCTGGACCCCTCGGCCTTCATGGCCGTCACCTACTGCCTGTTTTTCGGCATCATGTTTGGCGATGCGGGCCAGGGCGCCCTGCTGATCCTGTTTGGGCTGTTTCTGGCCCTGGGCCGGAAGATGTGGCTGGGCCGGATCCTCGCCTGCTGCGGGGTGTCCTCCGTGGTCTTTGGCCTGGTGTACGGGTCGGTCTTTGGCTTTGAGGACCTGTTGCCCGGCTTCAAGATCCTGGAGGGGAGCAACGTGTTGTATCTGCTGCTGGCCAGCCTGGGGATGGGGGCGGCCCTCATCGGCTACGCCATGGTGCTCAACATCGTCAACGGGGTGCGCCAGCGGGACTTTGATAAAATCTTCTTCGGCCCCAACGGAGTGGCGGGCATGGTGTTCTACTTCGGGCTGATCCTGGCCGCGGTGCTCACCCTGCTGGGGGTGGCCAACCTGTTCCGGGTCTGGTACGTCTTGCCGGTGCTGGTGTTGCCCCTGGTGGTGATGCTCTTCCGGGAGCCGCTGTCCAAGCGGGCGGCGGGCCGGGCGGACTGGCGGCCGGAGTCGGTGGGCGGGCTGCTGGTGGGCGGGTTTTTCGAGCTGTTTGAAACCCTGCTATCCTTCCTCACCAACACCCTGTCCTTCCTGCGGGTGGGGGCCTACGCCATCACCCACGTGGCGCTGATGCTGGTGGTCCACGCCCTGGCCGGGTCGGGCAACGTGGCGGTGCTGGTGCTGGGCAACCTGTTCGTCATGGGCCTGGAGAGCGTGATGGTGTGCATCCAGGTGCTGCGGCTGGAATTTTACGAACTGTTTGGCCGGTTCTATCAGGACGGCGGCCGGCAGTTCCAGCCCAAGACGGTAGACTACTCCGCCAAGCTGAACTGAGCGGGTGGAGGCATTATTAGGAGGTTATGGACCATGAAGATCATTCTTGTGCTGTTGGGCACCCTGCTGCTGGCGCTGCCCCTGGTGACCATCGCTGTGCGCCGGCTGACCGGCGCGCCTGCCCGCCGGGCCCTGCTGGGCAACGTGGCCATGTTTTTTGGCCTGTTCCTGCTCACGTCGGTGGCGGGGCTGACCGGGGCCTTTGCCGCCGCGCCGGAGGCGGCGTCCGCCGCCCAGGCCGCCTCCTCAGGGGGGCTGGCCGAGGGGCTGAAGTATATCGGCGCAGGGCTTGCCGTGGGCCTGTCGGGCATCGGCGGCGGCATTGCCGTGGCCGCTTCCGCCTCCTCCGCCCTGGGGGCCATCTCGGAGGACGAGGGGATGTTCGGCAAGTCCCTGATCTTCGTGGGGCTGGCGGAAGGGGTGGCCCTGTACGGGCTGATCATCGCCCTGGTGCTGCTGTTCGTGTCCTGAGATGCGATACTTTGTGATCTCGGACAATACCGACACCCAGGTGGGGCTGCGCCTAGCGGGGATCGAGGGCGTGGTGGTGCGCAGTCCCGACCAGGCCCGGGCTGCCCTGGCCCAGGCCCTGGCCGACCCCACCATTGGGATCCTGCTGGTCACCGAGCGCCTGGCCGAGCAGTGCGCCGACCAGCTGGCCCCCCGGAAGATGGAGGGGGGCGCCCCTCTGGTGGTGGAGATCCCAGACCGGCAGGGGGTGCGGGCCCGGGACTCCATCACGAAATACATCCGGGAGGCCATCGGGGTGAAACTGTGACGGCCGGGATGGGCAAAAGGAGGACTTGTCGATGCAGCAACAGATGGAGAAACTGCTCCACTTCACCGACGCGGTGACCCGAGGCGCAGCCCGGCAGCGGGACACGCTGCGGGCGCAGATGGCGGAAACCCGGGCCAAGACCCTGGAGCAAGTCCGGGAGGAGGCTCAGGAGGCGGCCCGGAGCCACTATGACCGGGAGGCGGCCCGGATCCGGGCGGAGGCGGGCCGGGAGGTGTCCCAGCACCTGATGGAGGGCAAGCGGAAGATCTACCTGCGCCGCAAGCAGATCGGCCAGGAGGTCTTTGACCAGGTGCGCGCCCGCATCGCCCAATATACGGCCTCCCCTGAATACCCCAAGCACCTGGAGGAGCTGCTGGCCGCCGCCATGCGGCAGCTGCCCGGGGCCAAGCGGGTGTCCCTGCGCCTGCGGCGGGAGGACCTGCCCCTGCTGGAGCGGCTGGCCCAGTCCATCGCCCCGGTGGAGGTGGACTGCCAGGAAGGCTCCTTTTCCTTGGGCGGGCTGGCCCTGCGCTGCCCGGAGCTGGGGCTGCGGGTGGACTGCTCCTTCGACAACCGGCTGGAGGAGCTGGTCAGCCACTTTGCCGAGTCCTTCGGGCTGTCTGTTTCCGACGATGAACTGTGAGGGGGCGACCGGCCATGGTTGAGGATCAGATTTACAGCGTCAACGGCCCGGTGGTGAAGGTGCGCGGCGGCCGGGGGCTGGCCATGATGGACATGGTGCATGTCGGGCCGGAGGCGCTCATCGGCGAGGTGGTGGGCGTGGAGGACGGGCTGACCACGGTGCAGGTCTACGAGGACACCGCCGGCTTGGCCCCTGGCCAGCCGGTGCGGGGGACTGGCGCGCCCATGTCCCTGCTGTTGGGGCCGGGGCTGCTGGGCAACATCTTCGACGGCATCGGCCGCCCCCTGCGGGCGCTGGAGGGGGTCTCCGGCCCCTTCCTGGGCCGGGGGATCAACCTGCCCACCCTGGACGGGACGCGCCGGTGGGAGACCACCCTGGCGGTGAAGCAGGGGGACGAGGTCGCCCCCGGCGACCTGTACGCCCAGTGCCAGGAGACCGCCGCCATCGTCCACCGCTGCCTGGTGCCCGCCGGGGTGAGCGGCACGGTGACCAAGGTGGCGCCGCCGGGGGCCTATACCGTGGAGGATGTGCTGGTGGAGGTCACCGACCAGCGAGGCGGAGTGATCCAGCTTCGGCTGGCCGCCCAGGGCCCCATCCGGGGCGCCCGGCCCATCCGTCGCCGCCTGCCCATCACCCAGCCCCTGGTTACCGGGCAGCGGATCATTGACACCCTGTTCCCCATCGGCAAAGGAGGCGCGGCCGCCATCCCCGGCCCCTTTGGCGCGGGGAAAACCATGACCCAGCACCAGCTGGCCAAGTGGTCGGACGCGGACATCATCGTCTACCTGGGCTGCGGCGAGCGGGGCAACGAGATGACCCAGGCCCTGGAGGAGTTTTCCGAACTGAAGGACCCCCGCAGCGGCCTGCCCCTGATGAACCGCACGGTGCTCATCGCCAACACCTCCAATATGCCGGTGGCCGCCCGGGAGGCGTCGGTGTACACGGGGATGACCATCGCCGAGTACTACCGGGACATGGGCTACCATGTGGCCCTGATGGCCGACTCCACCTCCCGTTGGGCCGAGGCCCTGCGGGAGATCTCCGGCCGGCTGGAGGAGATGCCCGCCGAGGAGGGCTTCCCCGCCTACCTGGCCTCCCGCCTGGCCGAGTTTTACGAGCGGGCCGGCTATGTACAGACCCTGGAGGGCCGGGAGGGGTCGGTCACGGTGATCGGGGCGGTCTCTCCCCAGGGGGGCGATTTCTCCGAGCCGGTCACCCAGAACACCAAGCGGTTTATCCGCTGCTTCTGGGCCCTGGACCGGACCCTGGCCTATGCCCGCCACTTCCCCTCCATCCATTGGATGAATTCCTACTCGGAGTATGCCGGGGAGCTGAAGGGCTGGTACCGGGAGCACATCTCCCCCGAGTTTGACAAGTGCCGCCAGCGCATCGCCAACCTGCTGCGGGAGGAGAGCCAGCTGATGGAGATCGTCAAGCTCATCGGCGCGGACATCCTGCCCGAGGACCAGAAGCTCACCATGGAGATCGCCCGGGTGATCCGCCTGGGCTTTCTGCAGCAGAACGCCTACCATCCGGTGGACACCTATGTCCCCCTGACCAAGCAGCTGCGGATGATGCAGGTCATCCTGCGGCTGTACGACGGGGTGAAGGCGGTGGTGGACCAGGCGGTGCCCCTGTCCCAGTTCACCGCCACCGGCGTGTTCGACCAGCTGGTGAAGATGAAGTACGAGCTGCCCAACGACGACCTGTCCGGCTTTGACCGGTATGAGCGGGAGATCGACGCGGCCCTGGCCAAGGTCAACGCCGCCAACAGCTGAGGTGATGGCATGAGATTGGAATATACCGGCCTGTCTGGCCTGAACGGCTCCCTGGTGGTGCTGGAGGGGGTGTCCGGCGTGGGGTATGACGAGCTGGCCGAGCTGACCATGTACAACGGCGCGCGCCGCTATGGCCGGGTGATCCTCCTGGAGGGGGACCGGGCGGTGCTCCAGGTCTTTGAGGGCACCCGGGGAGTCTCGCTGGAGAACACCCGTACCCATTTCACCGGCCGGCCCATGGACATTCCCCTGTCCAAGGAGATGCTGGGCCGGGTGTTTGACGGGGCGGGCCGCCCCATCGACGGGCTGGGGGAGCTCTACCCCGACGAGCGGCGGGACATCAACGGTTCGGCCATCAACCCGGTCAGCCGCCAGTATCCCAGAAGCTGCATCTACACCGGCGTCTCCGCCATCGATGGCTGCGCCACCCTGATCCGGGGGCAGAAGCTGCCCATCTTCTCGGGGGCGGGCATGGCCCACAACGAGCTGGCCGCCCAGATGGTGCGTCAGGCCCGGGTGGCCGGCGACGACGGGGAGTTTGCCATCGTCTTTGCCGCCATGGGGGTGAAGCACGACGTGGCCGAGTTCTTCCGCCGCAACTTTGAGGAGGCGGGGGCGTTGCAGCGGGTGGTCATGTTCCTGAACCTGGCCTCCGATCCCATCCTGGAGCGCATCCTGACCCCCCGCTGCGCCCTGACCGCGGCGGAATACCTGGCCTTCACCCATGGCTACCATGTGCTGGTGGTGATGACGGACATGACCTCGTACTGCGAGGCGGTGCGGGAGTTCTCCTCCTCCAAGGGGGAGATCCCGTCCCGGAAGGGGTTCCCCGCCTACCTGTATTCCGACCTGGCCTCCCTGTACGAGCGGGCGGGCATGATCGCCGGCCGGCCGGGCTCGGTCACCCAGGTGCCCATCCTGACCATGCCCAACGACGACATCACCCACCCCATCCCCGACCTGACCGGCTATATCACCGAGGGGCAGATCGTGCTGGACCGGGGCATGGATCAGTCCGGGGTGTATCCCCCGGTCAACATCCTGTCCTCCCTGTCCCGCCTGATGAAGGACGGCATCGGGGAAGGGTTCACCCGGGGGGACCACCCCGCCGTATCCAACCAGTTGTTCGCCTCCTACTCCAAGGTGCAGGACGCCCGCAGCCTGGCCTCGGTCATCGGGGAGGAGGAGCTCTCCCCCCTGGACAAGCGGTACCTGACGTTTGGCCGGGCCTTTGAGCAGTACTTCGTCCGCCAGGGCCAGCAGGAGGACCGGAGCCTGGAGCAGACCCTGGCTCTGGGTTGGATCCTGCTGTCCATCCTGCCCCGGGGGGAGCTGGACCGGGTGTCCGATCAGGAGCTGGAGGCCCACTACCGGGAGGGCGCCTTTGAGGCGCTGGCCGCCGAGGATCCGGAGGTGTGACGATCCCCTGGGCCGCCGCGCCGGATGGCGCGAGGAAATGCCGGGAGGCATTTCCCGCAGGGCGGGATTCACTTCCGCCCGAGGAAGGGAAAGGAAGGGGGCCCCAGGCAAACCCAGCGTGAGCGGTTTGCGGTGGGAATAGCGGCCTTCTGGCCGCCGCGCCGGATGGCGCGAGGAAATGCCGGGAGGCATTTCCCGCAGGGCGGGATTCACTCCCGCCCGAGGAAGGGAAAGGAAGGGGGCCCCAGGCAAACCCAGCGTGAGCGGTTTGCCTGGGGGATTCAGAAAAGGAGGTGGCCCCATGGCCGCGGCAACCCCCACAAAGGGCAACCTGATGGCAGCCCAGCGCTCCAGGGCGCTGGCCCGGGCGGGCTATGAGTTGATGGACCGGAAGCGGAACATCTTGGTGCGGGAGATGATGACCCTGCTGGAGGACGCCTCCGCCGTACAGGGGGAGATTGACCAGGTGTTCCACGCCGCTTACGCCGCCCTGGCCCGGGCCAACATGGAACTGGGGCTGTGCGGCCGCATCGCCGAGGGGGTGGCCCCCGACGACAGCTTGGACATCCGCTGGCGCTCGGTGATGGGGGTGGAGCTGCCCCATATCCCCGGCCACTCCCCTGCCCCAAAGCCCACCTATGGGTTTGCCTACACCAACGCCGCCTTTGACCGGGCTTACATCGAGTTTGCCAAGGTGAAGGCGCTGGTGCGCAGGATGGCGGAGATCGAGACCTCCATCTATCGCCTGGCGGAGGCCATCAAGAAGGCCCAGAAGCGGGCAAACGCGCTGAAAAACGTGGTGATCCCCGGCCTGGAGGACACCATCCGCTCCATCACCGAGGCGCTGGAGGAGAAGGAGCGGGAGGAGTTTGTCCGTCTGAAGGTCATCAAGCGGCAGAATGCCCACCGCCGCCCGAGATAAGCCAACGCCCAAGATAAGCCAAAGGCCGCCCCAAACCTTCGGGGCGGCCTTTGCCGTTTCCCGCCCCAGGGCAGATGGAATTCTCTGCTTGCAGACCAGGGGCCGATGTGATAACATAAGGAAAGGCTTTTTCCCGTCAGAGCGGGAATACCTGGTCCAGGGATAGGGGGCGCAGCGCCACCGGCCCCATCTTCCGGGCGCACAGGCTGGTGACATACCCGGGTAAGATGGAAAGCTCCCGGAGGCGCAGCCGGCCGGCCCGGGGGCGCAGAAGCCCCCCTTCCACCAGGCAGGGCAGGTTGGCCAGGTCGGCCAGGCCGCCCCCTTCGGCCTTGAGCAGGCACTCCTTCCGGGTCCACAGGCGCAGGAAGGCCCGGCTGGGCTGGGCCTGCCCGGCCAGCCAGCGGCACTCCTGGCCGGTGAGGCAGGACAGGGGCAGGGGCGCGGTGGACGGGCACACCTGCTCGGTGTCAATGCCCAGCGGGCCGGCTCCCCGGGCGCACACCACCAGGGCACCTGAGTGGCTGATGCTGAGGCGGGCCGGCGGGGCGCCGTCCGCCCCGGCCAGGCGGCGCAGCTGCGCCCCGGCCAGATGGCGGGCCGCGTCGTCCAGGCGCAGGTAGGGAGCCAGGGACAGGCCCTGGCTGACGCACCAGCCCAGAAACCGCTCCGGCTGGGTCAGCAACGGGGCCAGGTCGCACCAGTAAACGCGCATGGACAACCCTCCTTTGCCGGCGGGACACGCCTGCCCCGCCGCCTTGTGATCACCATCATAGCAAGAAATCCTCAACCTGTAAACGGAAAGAACGGACGCGCGCCTATGATCTTCTCCTCCTACCAATTTATCTTCCTGTTCCTGCCCGTGGTGCTGTTGGGCTATCACCTGTTGCGCCATTGGGGGAATGTGGCCGGGATGAAGGGCTGGCTGGTGTTGGCCTCCCTGGTCTTTTACGGGTTGGGCCAGCCCGAGTTTGTGCTGGGCTTTTTGGGGATCATCCTGGTCAACTACCTGCTGGTCACCCTCCTGCACCGGGTGGAGCGGACTGCGGCCCGGCGGTTGCTGCTGGCCGCGGCGGTGCTGCTCAACCTGGGGCTGCTGGGGTACTACAAGTACGCCAACTTTTTCCTGGAGAACCTCAACCTGGTGCTGGGCACGGACTTTGCCCTGCTGTCCACCATCCTGCCCATTGGCATCTCCTTTTTCACCTTCCAGATCCTCATGTACACCGTTTCCTTTTACCGGGGGGAGTGCGGCTATCTCTCCTTTCTGGACTACACCCTGTTCATCACCTTCTTCCCCCAGCTGATCGTGGGCCCGGTGGTCAAGGAGGACGAGATCGTGCCCCAGATCCAGGGGCGGAAGCTGCTGGAGTTTTCCGGCCAGGACGTCTGCCGGGGCGTGATGCTCTTCTGCGTGGGGTGTGGGAAGAAGATCCTGCTGGCCAATCCTATGATCGACTTTGCCACCGCCTTTTACGGCGGGCAGGTGGCCCAGGCCACCACGGTGGAGGCCTGGGTGGGGGTGCTGTGCTACACCTTTGCCTACTACTTCGACTTTTCCGGGTACATTGACATGGCCAGGGGGCTGGGCTGCTTCTTCGGCGTGCACCTGCCCATCAACTTTGACTCCCCTTACAAAGCCCGGGACTTTGCCACCTTCTGGCGGCGGTGGAACATCACCGTGTCCCGGTTTTTCAACGAGTATGTCTTTCACAACGTCTTCCACTTTGGGGATCGGACGGGAAAGATGATCCTGGCGGTTCTGCTCACCTTTGCCGCCTCCGGCATCTGGCATGGGGCGGGCTGGCACTTTGTGGCCTGGGGGTTGGTCAACGGCGTGCTGGTCTGCCTGGCCAACCTGCGGGCGCTGAAGATGCGCAAGCCGCTGCCCGCCGCCCTGGCCGTGGCCATGACCTTCTTCTGCTCGGTGCTCATCCGGGTGCTGTTTGACTGCACCGACCTGGGCCAGGCAGCCCAGGTGTACCGGAGGATGTTCTCCCTCTCGGCCTGGTCCGACCCCGCCGGCCTGCTGGCCAGCGCGGCGGGCTTTGTGGGGGAGCATCTTCTGCTGTGCCTGATCTTGGCCGCTTCGGCCATCATCACCTTCTGCCTGCCCAACTCCAACGGGATCATGGAGAAAAAGACCTTCTCCCTGCGGGACGGGGTGTGGAGCGGCCTGGTGCTGGCCGCCTCCCTGCTGAACATGAGCCAGGTGTCCACCTTCCTCTACTTTAATTTCTAAGCCTCTGGCGCAAAAGGAGCTTGCTATGTCGGTCAAAAAGTGGCTTTTGGGATTCCTGGCCGCGCTGCTGGGCGGGGTGGTTTTGCTGGCGGCCTGCAATGTGATCGTAGACCCCTTCGGGGTGTTTGGCGACCGGTTCTTCCAATGGTATGCCTACGACATGACCCAGAACCCCAGGGTGGCCAAGATCGCCTATCTGGACCAGCACTACCAGGACTACAACGCCTATGTCATCGGCAGCTCCAAAGCCTCCTCCCTCAGCGTGGAGGCGCTCAACGCCTACACCGGGGACCGCTACTACAACATGACCTGGTACGGCGGGGATCTGCTGGACGAGGCGCAGCTGGCCGCCTACCTGGTGGAGCACTACCAGGTGGAGCATATCCTGCTGACCATCGACCCGGAGAGCGCCAGCCTCTATGACCAGGGCAGCCAGTCCGACCTGCGCCAGGCGATGCACGGCAAGGTGTGCGGGGAGAGCGGCCTGCTGTTTTACGGTCGCTATCTCTTCGCCAACCTGGGCTATGCCTGGGACAAGCTGGTCAGCCGCCTGGACGCAGGTTACCTGCCCGACGACTCCACGGTCTATGTGCCCGAGACGGGGGTTTATGACAAGACCTTGCGGGACTCCTCCCCCATTCAGGACATGGCCAGCTACCTGGCCTACGAGGGGATGGCCACCACCCTGGCCCCCGCGTCCATGGACTACATCGACGAGGCCATCTCCGCCATCCAGCAGATCAAGGACTTGTGCGACCAAAACGGCATCGGATTCACCATGGTGGGCGTGCCCGTGTCCCAGGCGGAGTTTTCCGCCTACCCCCGGGAGGGGGTGGAGGAGTTCTGGACCCGGGCGGCTCAGATCGACGACTTCTACGCCTTTTGGGGCAACAACAGCATCAACGGGGACCTGCGTTACTTCTACGACGTGCAGCATTTTCGCAACAACGCCGGGGCGATGGTGCTGGCCACCCTGTTTGACGATGCGTCGGTCTATGTGCCCGAGGGCTTTGGCGCGCTGACCACGGCGGAGAACGTGGCGGAGGTGATCCAGGCCGCTTATGCCCAGGGGGAGGGTGGGGAGGAACTCACCGCCCAGGTGCCCATCCTGATGTACCACTCCTTTACAGATCGGGAGGACGAGGTCAGCGGCACGACTGTGCTCGCCTCTGACTTTGAGGCCCAGCTCCAGGCCCTGCGGGACGCGGGGTATACCAGCGTGAGCTATCAGCAGCTCATCGACTTTGTCACCCAGGGGACCGACCTGCCGGACAAGCCGGTGGTGATCACCATTGACGACGGCTACCGGAACAACCTGGAGCTGGCCGCCCCTCTGCTGGAGCAGTACGGCTTTACGGCCAACATCGCCGTCATTGGCGTGTCCGTGGGGAAATCCACTTACAAGGACACCGGCCAGCCCATCACCCCCCACTTCTCTCTGGAGGAGGCCCTGCCCTGGGTGCAGCGGGGGGTGCTGACTCTGACCACCCACAGCTATGACATGCACCAGGTGGCCGCCCTGGATGGGGAGGGCTGCCGGCAGGGGGTGCTCCAGATGGAGGGGGAGAGCGAGCAGGCGTACGTCGCCGCCCTCACCCAGGATTACCTCCAGGCCCGGCAGCAGCTGGAGGAGGCGGTGGGTGAGACCTGCCCGGTGTACACCTATCCCAACGGGCTGTGCTCCCCCCTGTCCGAGGTGGTGCTGCAGGAGCTGGGTGTGCAGGTGAGCGTCACCACCCAGAGCGGAGCCAACCAGCTGCTGAAGGGGGCGCAGCAGTCCCTCTACCAGCTGCGGCGGCTCACGGTGGAGGGCGGGCTGACGGCCCAGGCCCTGCTGGAGCGGATCGAGGAATCGTTACAGGCCATACAGTGAGCCCATAGGGATAAGGAGGCAATGGACATGGAAGCGCAAGCCATCAAGGAACGCATCTATCAGTTTCTCATTCAATTGAAGCAGGCGGACGGGCTCCAATATGACACGGAGCTGTTTCAGAGCAAGTATATCACCTCCCTATTCGCCCTGCAGATCGTGCAGTTCATCGAGCGGGAGTTCCATCTCAAACTGGGCCGCCGGGACATCACGGAGCAGAACTTCCACACCATCGACGCCATGGCTGAGCTGGTCCAGCGGCGCCTGGGCGACGGGGGTGAAGGGAATGGCTGACAAGCCCGCGCAGGTCAAGTGCGTGATCTGGGACTTGGACGGCACCGTGTGGGAGGGGACCCTGACCGAGGGGGGCGCCCAGGCGCTGCGCCCCGGCGTGGCCGACGCCATCCGGGAGCTGGACCGCCGGGGCATCATCCAGTCCGTGGCCTCCAAGAACGACGCCTCCCCTGCCCTAAAGCGGCTGGAGGCCTTTGGCCTGGCCGACTACTTCCTGTGCCCCCAGATCTCCTGGGGGCCCAAGTCCGGGGCGGTGCAGGCCATCCTGGACACCCTCAACCTCAAGCCCGAGGCGGTGGCCTTTGTGGACGACAGCCCCTTTGAGCGGGACGAGGTGCGCTTTGCCCACCCCAAGGTGCGCACCTATGACGCGGCCCAGGCCGCCGGCTTGCCCCAGCTGCCGGAGTGCCGTGTGCGCTTCATCACCCAGGACTCGGCCAACCGCCGCAAGATGTACCAGGCGGACCTGAACCGCCAGGCGGCGGAGCGGGACTTTGGGGGCAGCGCGGAGGAGTTTTTGGCCACGCTGGGCATGCGCATGGAGATCACCCGGGTGACGCAGGAGGACCTGCAGCGGGTGGAGGAGCTGACGGTGCGCACCCACCAGCTCAACTCCACCGGGTACACCTACTCCTATGAGCAGCTGCTGGCCCTGGCCCAGTCGCCGGAGCACATCTTCTGCATCTGCGGGCTCCAGGACCGCTATGGCGACAGCGGCAAAGTGGGCCTGTTGCTGCTGGAGCGGCAGGCCCAGGCCCTGCGCCTGAAGCTGTTGATCGTCTCCTGCCGGGTGATGACCCGGGGGATCGGCTCGGCCCTGCTGGCCTACGCCACCCAGCTGGCCCAGGCGGAGGGGAAGGCGCTCCAGGCGGAATTTTTAGAGACCGAGCACAACCGGATCATGTATATCACCTACAAGCTGGCGGGATTTGACGAGGTGGAGGAGGATGGGGCCAACCTTCTGCTGGAGTACGCCAAGGCAGAGCCCATCCCCTTCCCCCCCTATCTCGCGGTCCAGCTCCCGGACGCCGGGGCCTGAGGTGGCCGGAAAGGAGGGCGCTATGGACAGCGTTGTTTTGATCCCCTCGCTCAACCCCGACGGCCACCTGCCCGCGGTGGTCCAGGGCTGCCTGCGGGAGGGGATGGGGGACATCGTGGTGGTGGACGACGGCTCGGGCCCCTCCTACGCCCAGGTTTTCCAGCAGGTGGAGGCCCTGGGCGCGGTGGTGGTGCGCCACGATGTCAACCGGGGCAAGGGGGCGGCCCTAAAGACCGGGCTGCGCGCCGCCCTGGAGCGCTTCCCCGCCCTGTCCGGGGTGGTCACCGCGGACGCGGACGGACAGCACCTGCCCCAGGACATCCGCCGGGTGGCCCAGGCATTGGCCGGGCCGGATCACCCCTTCGTGCTGGGCATCCGGGACTTCTCCGGAGGAAATGTGCCCTGGCGCTCCCGGATGGGCAACCGGATTACATCCTTCTTTGTCCGCCTGGGCACGGGCCTGGACTGCCCGGACACCCAGACCGGCCTGCGGGGCCTTCCCCGGGCGCTGTTCCAGTTGCTGCTGGACCTGCCTGGGGAGCGGTACGAGTATGAGACCAATATGCTCACCGAGGTGACCCAGGCCCGCTATCCCATCCAGATGATCCCCATCCAGACCGTCTACGAGGACAACAACCGCGGCTCCCACTTCCGCACGGTGGTGGACAGCGCGCGGATCTATCAGCGGCCCCTGAAGTATGCGGCCTCCTCCCTGGCGGGCTGTGGGGTGGATCTGTTGCTGTTCGCCCTGCTTGCCCCTCGGTTGGGCATCCTGGCCGCCACCGCCCTGGCCCGGTGTGTGTCAGGTTATGTCAACTTCAAGCTCAACCAGCGCTGGAGCTTCCAGGTGCGCAAGCGTACCTGGAGCCAGTTCTGGAAATATGCGCTGCTGTGGGTCTGCGCCATGCTGGCCAGCGGCGGCCTGGTCATCCTCCTGCGCCCGCTGCCCCTGCCCCTGACGCTGATCAAGGCGCTGGTGGACGGGGTGCTGTTCGTGGTCAACTACTGGGTGCAGCGCCGGCTCATCTTCCGGGAGGTGACCGGATCGCCGGCGGAGAGAGGGTGAGGGCATGGCGGTTTTCTCCCTGCTGGGGCTGTTTTGCGCCCTATTTGCCCTGGCCTGGCGCACCGGGCGTCGGCCGGTGGAGCTGGCCCCCTACTTGTTGTGCGCCATCGGGCTGATCCTCTATGTCCTGGCCTTCTTCGGGGGGATGGGGATGATCGATGGCGTGCTGCTGCTGGCCGGAGTGGGCGGGATCCTCTGGGCCGCCCGAACCGTTCGGAGAGAGGGCGCCAGGGCCCTGGTTCAAGAGCTGAAGCGGCAGCTGGCCGATCCCTATCTCTGGGGCTGCGTGCTGCTGCTGGCCGTCATGTGCCTGCTGCTGCGCGGGGAGCAGATCCTGGAGTGGGACGCCTACAACTTCTGGGGCCCGGACACCAAGAGCCTGTATTTCCGGGAGGGCTTTGCCGCCAGGTACAGCAACGTGGCCCAGGGGTTTGGGGATTACAGCCCGGGTCTACAGCTGATCCTGTGGTGGTTTGCCCACCTGTTTGGCGGCTACCAGGAGCAGTATCTGTTCTTTGGCTACTTCATCTTCAGCAGCCTCATGCTCTTTTCCGTGGGGGCGGTTTTTTGGACGCGCTATCCCAGGGGACGGCCCGTCACCTGGCTGCTCATCCCCCTGTGCGCCCTGTGCCTGCCCGGCGTGTCCAGCACCGCCCTGTACCGGACCATCTGCGTGGACCCGGTCATGGCCATCCTGTTCGGGATGATCCTGTGCAAGATCGTCCTACGCCCTGACCGCCAGGTGGCCTTTTGGAAGGGGGAGCTGGCGGTGGCCGCCGGATACCTGGCGTTGATGAAAGGTATCGGCTTGCTGTGGAGCGTGCTGGCCGGCCTGTTCTTTCTGCTGTGGTGGCGGGGGCGGCGGGAGTACCGCTTTGCCGGCCTGCTGCTGGCGGTCCCAGTGCTCCTGGCCCAGAGCTGGTCGATCTACTGCCGGGTGATGGAGCGCAGCGGATACCTGGCCAGCGGGTTCTTCGACCGGGCCGCCCAACGACTGTCTGAGCTGGCCAACGGCACCTTCCTGGACTCCGCCGTGACCCGGGGGTATATCCGCTCCTATCTCCAGGCCTTCTTCCTCACCCCCGTCCACCGGGAGAGCACCCTGGCCATCGACCTGACCCCCTTTGCCATCGTGGTGCTGCTGGTGTGTGCCGCCGCGCTGTTGTGGCGGTTTGGCGCGGTGCCCAAGGGGCGGGGGAAGCTGCTGCTGGCCTATATCCTGGGCGTCACGTTCCTGATCTACTTCGTGGTGTCCGTGGGCCAGCTGACCATGTTCTATGACGAGAGCCAGTATTTCGAACCCGTCAACGCCGTCACCCTGATGAGCCGGTACTGTGAGCCGGCCAACACGGGGCTTTTGATGCTGGTGGCGGCGCTGGCCTCGGGCCTGGCTCCCGGGGCGCAGCTGCGGGGGCTGCCTGCCCGGCGGCAATGGGTGGCGGGGGCGCTGACGGCGCTGATCCTGCTGGGTTGCACCAGCTATGACGAGGCCTACCGCAGGTTCATCCACGATGAGATAGACGCCTCCCGCCTGGCCCACCGGGCCCGCTTCGAGACGGACTACGGGGCCTTTCTGGAGGCGCTGGAGGCCGTCCCCTACCGGGAGAGCGGCGCCCGGGTGCTGCTGGCGCTGACCCAGTCGGAGATGAACCCCGTGGTGGTCAACGCCGCCTCTCCGGTGTCCTTCGCCTACACCTATCTGAATCAGGGGGGACAGGCGGATTACGATGCCCTGTCCGCCGCGCTGCAAGAGAACCACTGTGGCTATCTCTACCTCATGGAGTGTGACCAGGCCTTGCTGGAGTTGCTGCCCCCGGGGACTCGGCTGGGGCAGCTCTACCGGGCGGAAGTTGCCGGCGGGGAGATTGCCCTCACCCCCTGGGGATGACGCTCTGGGACAGGCAAACAGCCCCCCAGCGCCAGTATGGCGCTGGGGGGCTTGCGCGGTCAGGGAAAGATTTTAGGGCAGATCACCTGTGGGGCAGGTCGGTGCGGTTGCGCTTTTGCAGGTAGCGCACGATGCACGACAGGGCGAAGTTCACCAGGAAGTACAGCAGCATGGCAAAGCCGAACAGCAGGAACACGTCCGGGGCGGTGATCTGCCGGCCCACCACGTTGTAGAAGATGCTCATCAGGTTCTTGGTGCGGAACAGCAGCTCGGCCACCGCCACCTGGGCCATGAAAGAGGTGTCCTTTACCACGGTGATGATCTGGCTGAGCATGGTGGGCACAATGCGCCGGAAGCATTGGGGCAGGATGATGTAGCGCAGGGTGCCCACCAGGGTGAAGCCCTGGGAGTGGGCCGCCTCGAACTGGCCCTTGGGGATGGCGTTCAGCCCACCCCGGATGACCTCGGCCATCATGGCAGAGGTGAAGAGTACATAGGCCATGGCGCACCGGGCCCAGTCGCTGGGCAAGGGGGCGGCGATGAAGCACACCATTACCCACAGCAGGTGGGGGGTGTTGCGGAACCACTCGATGTAGGCCCCTGCCAGCATCCGCAGGGGCTTGGGGGCATAGGCGCGGATCAGGCCCAGGATGGTGCCAAATAGGATGGACAGCAGGATGGCGATGGCCGCCACCCGCAGGGTGATGGCAAACCCCCGCAGCAGGTAGAGCAGGATGGTGGGGGTGAACAGGTCTGCAAGCTGGTCAAACATTACGCGGCCGCCTCCTTTCCGGCGGCAGGGCGCTGGGTGTCCTGCCGCTTTAGTTTCTCCTCATACCGGCGGGCCCATGTGGACAGGGGGAAGCACAGCAGGAAGTAGAGCACCCCGCTGATGAGATAGGCCGGGCCATAGCTGGCGTTGCCGTTGGTGGCCCAGTTGTTGGCCACATACATCAGGTCGCCCCCGGCGATCATGGCCAGCACCGAGGTGTTCTTGATCAGGTTGACGCATTGGTTGACCAAGGGAGGCAGGATGATCCGCACCGTCTGGGGCAGGATGATCAGCAGCATGGTCTGCAGGTAGGTGAAGCCCTGGGAGTGGGCCGCCTCAAACTGTCCCAGCGGGATGGACTGGATGCCCGCCCGCACCACCTCGGAGATGTACGCGCCGGTGTACACCCCCACGCACAGCACCCCGCAGGCGAAGGAGGGCAGGGAGACACCCGCATAGGGCAGGGCGAAGAAGACGAAGAAGAGCTGGATCATCAGCGGGGTGTTTTGGAAGAACTCCACGTAGATCCGGGCCACCACCCGGGGCAGGCGGTGGTGGGAGGTGGACATCAGCCCAAAGATCACGCCCAGCGCCAGGGCCAGCAGCAGGGCCAGCACCGAAGCTTCCAGCGTGGTGAGAAAGGCGCGCAGCAGGGTGGGCCATTGGGTGAGCAGGGTCTGCCAGCGCCAAGGGGTCAGGATCTGTTCAATCATGCAAGAACCTCCTTTGCCGGGGTGGTATGCTCCGTCAGGGGCATCCCACCGGGTGGGTGAGGTGCTCCTGACGGGGCCGGAGCTGCCGCTCCGGCCCCGGGTGAAATTCTGGGGGCGATCCCCAATGGACCGCTGGTGCGGCCTGGCTTAGCCCTCAAAGGAGGGGGCCACGCCGTTATCGGAGATCATCTGATCGATGGTGCCGTCATCCAGCCATGTGTTGATCAGCTCGTCCAGATATTCGGCCAGGCCGGTGTTGGCCAGGGCGGTGGCGATGCCGTACTCCTGGGGGGAGAAGCGGATGGAGTCCAGGATCTCCACGCTGTCATCCAGATAGCCGGACAGGATGGAGCCGTCCACGCAGAATGCGTCCACCCGGCCGGCGTCCAGGGCGGTTTTGATCTCGGGATAGGTAGCGTACTCGGAGAAGTTGTCCGCCTGGGTCAGGGTGACGCCGTTCTCCGCCGCCACGGCGATGAGCGACTCCATTGAGGTGGAGCCGGTGGAGACGCCGATGACTTTGCCCTCCAGGTCCGCATAGTCGGCGATGCCGCTGTCGGTTTTGACCAGCAGGGAGACCGCGTCGGTGTAGTAGGGGGTGGTGAAGTTCCAACTGTCCCGGCGCTCGTCAGTGATGGTGAAGGTGGCGATGACCATATCAATGTCCCCCGAGTCCAGCAGCTGGCCTCGGGTGGCGGCGGTGACGGGGGTGAATGCCACTCGGTCCACGCCCAGGCTCTGCGCGATCTGATGGGCCAGGTCGACCTCCATGCCGGAATACTCCTCGGTGAGCACGTCCTGATAGCCGAAGCCGGGTACGTCGGGCTTTACACCCACCCGCAGCACACCCCGGTCCACGATGGCCTGCACGTCGGCGGCCAGGGGTTCCCCAGAGGGGCTGGCAGACGTGCCGGCGCCGGACGAGGCGGGGCTGGCAGAGGCGGGCGTGTCGCCGCCACCGCAGGCGGAAAGGGCCAGGCACATGGCCCCGGCCAGCAGGGTGGCCAGCAGTTTCTTGCGATGTTTCATAACAGGGTCCTCCATTTCCAAATCAAGACTGACGATCTATTCTTACAGGCGCGAGCGCCGCTGCAAGCGGGAAATCAGCGCAGGATCTTGCTCAAAAACGCTTTGGTGCGCTCTTCGGTGGGGTTGGTGAAGAAGTGCTCCGGCGGCCCCTCTTCGACGATGCGCCCGTCATCCATGAAGATGACCCGGTCGGCCACCTGGCGGGCAAAGCCCATCTCGTGGGTGACGATGACCATGGTGATGTTCTTCTCGCTGGCCAGACGGATCATCACATCCAGCACCTCCTGGACGGTCTCCGGGTCCAGGGCGGAGGTGGGCTCGTCAAACAGGATGATCTTGGCCCGGGAGCACAGGGCCCGGGCGATGGCCACCCGCTGCTGCTGCCCGCCGGACAAGGTGGCCGGGTAGCTGCCCGCCTTTTCCCGCAGGCCCACGATGTCCAGGTACTTGTAGGCCCGCTCCACCGCCTCCGCCTTGGGGACCTTCTGGAGCTTGATGGGGGCCAGGGTGAGGTTTTCCAACACCGTCTTGTGGGGATAGAGATTGAACTGCTGAAAGACCATGGCCGTGGAGCGGCGCACCAATTCGGTCTTGTTCTTATGGGTTAGCTGCACCCCGTCGATGTACACTTGGCCTGAGGTAGGCTCTTCCAGGAAGTTCATGCACCGCACCGTGGTGCTCTTGCCCGAGCCGGACGGGCCGATGATGACAAGTTTTTCTCCCTCTGCAACCTGAAGGTTGATGTCCTTCAAAACGTGAAGGCTGCCGAAGAACTTGTTGACGTTGACCAATTTGACCACAGGAACCATCTCCTCTCTGCGAACCGGATCTGGGCGGATGGGGAAGCCTGAGCGTGGGAACAGGGAATCCGCAAGAAAACTTTATTGCATTATATCGTGAAATAAATGGATTTGTCAACTGGGAGGGGCCGGGGATATAGATAAAAATCAGAGGGGATTGGTGGGCTTTTTAGGCAAAAGGCATCGGGAGAAAATGAATCGGCGCAGGGGAAAACCTGCATGACGCAGGGGGAAACCGGGGTTGCAACAGGGCGGATTCCCCGGGAAAACCCGGCCGGCCCGGCCAAGGGACGACGGCGGAGAAACCTTGCAGCATAGGGGCCAGAACGGAAAAGACCCGCCCTCCCTGGAAACTTTCCAGGGAGGGCGGGGAGAGAGGGCCCGGTCAGGTAGAAGTGGTGGTGTCCTGAGCGGTTTGGGTGACGGTGGCCGGCTGGTCAGTTCTGGCCAGCAGCTCCGCCTTGGCGTGGAGCACGCTGGCGGCGAACCGACAGGCGGCGAAGGCCCCCCAGAGGAAGAAGGCGAGCAACACCATGTCATCCAGTTCGTCCATCAGGAACACCAGGGCGGTGCCCAGCCCGGCGGCGGACGCCACCCGGAAGCCGCACAGCAGAAGGGCCAGGGAGTAGAGGATGGCGGCGGCCAGGATAAAGAGGGAGAGGAGTTTTACGCCGCCGCCGGCGATGGAACAGCGCGAGGCCCCGTGATGTTCCGGATAGAGCTGAAACCAAGGATGCTTTTTCATAGGGATCTCCTGACTGATAAAATGTGAAAGAGAGTAGGATCAGGGGAAGAGATCAGTCGTAGATGTGATCCCGCTCCCACTCCCAGATGGTGCCGGTGTTGGCATCCATGGAGAACTCATACTCCCAGTAGCCATAGTAGATGGAGCCCTCGTACTGCAGCCGACCGTCATCCCATTCCAGGTGGATGCGGATATTGGTGGCGCCGGGAACCCGGGCCAAAGCGATCTGCTTGGCCTCTTCCAGGGAGATGGCAGCGCTGGTGCCGCCGGAGCCGGTGTTAGGATAGCTGGGATAGCTGGGACGGTTCCAGTACTCTGCATCGTAATCGTAGGAGAGGATTGTGCCGTTGGTGGCGTCGATCTCATAGTCGTACTCGGTGTAGTTCGAGGTGCTGTAGAACTCCACATCGTACACCTGGCGGCCGTGCTCCCAGTCCAGGTGGCTGCGCACAAAGGCAACCTGGCTGGCGCTGAGCCCCGCGTGGTTCAGGGCGATCTGCTGGGCCTGCTCGGCGGTGATGCCGGTGCCGGTGGAGCCGGATCCGGTGTCGGGATAGGTGGGGGTGGTGGTGCCAGTGTTGCCGGTGTTGGGATCAGTGGGGCCGAAGCTGTCCGCGTCGGTGACCAGGGAGCCCTCGCCGGCGGTACTGCCGTTCAGGCTGACCGTCTGGGTGGAGCCGTTCCAGCCCACGCTCATTCCCATCAGGTTGCCGATGGCCCGGATGGGCAGGTAGACCGACCCGTCATAGAGCAGGGGATAGACGGTGTTGCCGTTGGCGTCGGCAAACTGGCGCTGTACGCCGTCCATGAGCACGGTGATGTCCGGGGACAGACGCACCGTCACATCCCGGGTCACGGCGTAGAGGTCAGGCGTGCCCACGGTGGGCGGGGTGGTGCGGGTTCCGCCCAGGGAGACGGTGTAGGTGCTCTGATCCCAGTTGACGTTCTTGCCGATCAGCTCGCTCATGGCCCGGACGGGTAGGTAGGTGGTGCCGTTGTACAAAATGGGGTGTACCTCAACGCCGGCCACGTTGTAGAAGGTGCGGGACTCACCGTCCACCAGCACGGTGAAGTTGGGGGACAGCTGGGCAGCCACGCCGCTGGCGACGGCTGCGCCGGCAGAGGTGATCAGCAGGCCCACAGCCAGGGACGTGCCGATCAGGATGGCCCCCGCGCGACGGAAGATGGTTTGTAGCTTCATGGTTCAGGTCTCCTTTTCTCAAAGATTTGGTCTTCAGGTAGCGTTGCCTGGGGTGGTCTGTTACAGGAAGCGGTGCGGTACGGGCTTACCACCGGCCCTGGTGGGACTCCACGTCCCACTCCCGGATGACGCCGGAGTAGGCGTCGATGGTGAACTCATACTCCGTCTGGTTGTAGTAGATGGTGCCCTCGTATTCCACCCGGCCGTCGTCATAGTCCAGGTGGATCCGGATGTCATTGGCGGTGGCGCCGGGCACCCGGGCCAGGGCGGTCTGCCGGGCCTGGTCCAAGGAGATGGTGGCGCCCGAACTGCCGCCGGTGTTTCCACCGGAGCTGGGGGGCGTATAGTACTCCGCGTCGTAGTCATAGGAGAGCACCGTACCGCTGGAGGCGTCGATCTCATAGTCGTACTCGGCATAGTTGGAGGTGCTGTAAAACTCCACATCATACACCCGGCGGCCGTTCTCCCAGTCCAGATGGCTGCGCAGGAAGGTGACCTGGCTGGCGCTGAGCCCCGCGTGGTTCAAGGCGATCTGCCGGGCCTGATCGGCGGTGATGCCGGTACCGGTAGAGGTAGACCCACCGCCGGAAGTGGTGCCGCCAGAGCTGCCGCTGGAGGTGCTCCCGCCAGAGGTACCGCCGCTGGCGGCAGACCCGCCGGATGTTGCCCCGCTGGAGGTGGAGCCGCTGCTGCCGGCGGTAGAGGTGGTGCCGGTCTGGGCGCTGGGTACGGGGGTGGGATCTGCGCTGGGAGCGGGGCGGTCATAGCCCTCCACGTCGAAATCATAGGAGAGGACTTCGCCACTGTCCAGGGCGATCTCGTAATCGTACTCAGTGAAATCAGCGGTGTAGAACTCCACGTCGTACACCTGCCGGCCGTCCTCCCGGTCGGCCACACACCGCAGGAAGGTAACCTGGTCGGCGCTGAGCCCCGCATGGCTCAACGCGATCTCCCGGGCCTGCTCCTCGGTGATGGAGGCGGGGGAGGCCCCGGCCCCATCGCCGCTGTTGAGGATGTTGCCGGTGAGCGCGTCGATGTCATAGGTATAGCTCTGGCCGTTGGCGGTGAAGTCGATGGCATAGAAATCGGTGCCGTTCTGCCGGTCCAGCCCGGTGATGGAGAAGGAGGCGGCTGACTCGTCCACCCCCGCGTCCTCCAGGGCGATGGTTTTGGCCGCGTCCAGGCCGATATAGTCGGCCGAGCCCTGCTGCTGTCCGCAGCCGGCGGCAAAGGCCAGCAGGCCCGCCGCGCATAGGGCGGTGAGGGCGTTTCTTCTTTGTTTCCGGTTCATAAGGGAAGAGCTCCTTTCTTCTTTCTGGCCACATCCTACCAATGAAACATGAAAGGAAGATGAAACTGGAATGGGAAAGTAGAAAATATTTTACAGTGGTGGAAAGGGGCGGGAATGGAGCCCATTTCCCCGGATAGAAAGGGGGAAAGGGAAACCTTTGGTGCAAGAGGGCGAGGGATGTGATAGAATGGAGAAAATTGCAGAAAACCCCCGGCTCCCTGCGTGCAGGGAGCCGGGGGT
The DNA here is from genome assembly GCA_018716385.1 of Candidatus Enterenecus merdae. Lineage (GTDB taxonomy): Bacteria > Bacillota > Clostridia > Oscillospirales > Oscillospiraceae > Enterenecus > Enterenecus merdae. The sequence goes on along the minus strand of DVJZ01000026.1, from coordinate 108,930 downwards.
TTTACGGCCCAGAGGGCTGTGTTTGGTGGAGACTACAGAACTCGAATCTGTGACCTCTTGCGTGTGAAGCAAGCGCTCTACCGGCTGAGCTAAGCCTCCAGATTGGTGACCCGTACGGGACTCGAACCCGTGTTACCGCCGTGAAAGGGCGGTGTCTTAACCACTTGACCAACGGGCCGGGTTGCCCAAGGGGGAACTGGTGGGCCCGAAGGGGCGGCCATCGCCGCCTCTTCGGGTGGTAGCGGCAATGTGATTCGAACACATGACCTTACGGGTATGAACCGTGCGCTCTAGCCAACTGAGCTATGCCGCCATGGGTGGCCTCAATAGGGCAAGCATTAGTATACCCGATGGCAGGGGGTTTGTCAACAACTTTTTTCCCCGCTGGAGCGGCCTTCCGCCCGCCCAGGCCCGGGGCCCGGACGGGCGGAGAACCCCCGTTTCAGCCCTTCAGCGCCAGGGCCCGTCCAACCGCCTCCCGGATGCCGTCGGCGGTGAGGCCGTAAGCGGCCAGCACGTCCCGGGCCGCGCCGGAGCGGCCAAACACGTCCTGCACCCCGTGGCGCACCACGGGGACGGGCAGGCCTGAGCCAGCCACACACTCGCACACCGCCGAGCCCAGCCCACCCAGCACGGTGGCCTCCTCGCTGGTGACCAGGGCGCCGGTCTCCCGGGCGGCCTTCAGCACGATCTCCTCATCCAGCGGCTTAATGGTGTGCATGTCAATCACCCGCACCCCGATCCCCTCTGCCTCCAGTTCCTGGGCGGCCTTCAGCGCCTCCTGCACCATCATGCCCGTGGCGATGACGGTGACGTCCGTCCCATCCCGCAGCTGGAAGCCCCGGCCCAGCTCAAACCGGTAGCCGGGGATCCCGTCCGTGACCGACTCCACCGCCAGCCGGCCCAGGCGCAGGTAGGCCGGCCCGTCATAGTTCAGCAGGGCCCGGACGGCCAGGCGCATGGACGGCCCGTCGCAGGGGGAGACCACCGCCATGCCGGGGATGGCGCGCATGATGGCGTAATCCTCAATGCACTGATGGGTGGCCCCGTCCTCCCCCACGGACAGCCCGCCGTGGGAGCCCACCACCTTCACGTTCAGCCGTGGATAGGCGATGGAGTTGCGCACCTGCTCCCAGGCCCGCCCGGCGGCGAACATGGCGAAGGAGTGCAGGAAGGGCCGCTTGCCGCAGGTGGCAAGCCCCGCGGCAATGCCCGTCATATTGGCCTCGGCGATGCCCACGTTGAAGAACCGGTGGGGATAGGCGTCGGCAAACTGCTTGCTCATAGTGGAGCCGGACAGGTCGGCGTCCAGCACCACCAGGTCGGGATACTCCTCCCCTAAGGCCGCCAGGGTCTGGCCATAGGCGGCGCGGGTGGCGATGGTCTCAGACATATGCCTTTCCCTCCTTCCGTTCCGCAGGAGCGGCCTGGGCCGCGCCGGGCTGCCCCGCCGGCTGGGACAGGGCCGCGATCTGACCCTCCAGTTCCGCCTTGGCCTGCTGGTACTGCTGGTCGTTGGGGGCCTTGCCGTGCCAGCCGGCGCTGCCCTCCATAAAGGATACCCCTTTGCCCTTGACGGTGCGGGCCAGGATGACGCTGGGCTGGCCCCGGACGGCGGCGGCCTGGGCGTAGGCGGCCTCTATGGCGGCGTAGTCGTGGCCGTCACAGGGGATGACGTGCCAGCCGAAGGCCGCCCATTTCTGATCCAGGGGCTCGGAGGGCATCACCTCGGCGGTGGGGCCGTCAATCTGCAGGCCGTTGACGTCCACGATGGCGCACAGGTTGTCCAGCTGGAACTTGGCCGCCGACATGGCCGCCTCCCACACCTGGCCCTCTTCCACCTCGCCGTCCCCCAGCATGGCGTAGACCCGGTAGTCCAGCTTATCCAGCTTGCCCGCCAGGGCCATGCCCACGGCGGCGGACACGCCCTGGCCCAGGCTACCGGTGGACATATCCACCCCCCGGACATGGCACATCTCCGCGTGGCCGGACAGGTGCCCGCGGATGGAGCGGAACTGCCCCAGCTCGTCCACGGGGAAATACCCCCGCAGGGCCAGGGTGGGATAGAGGGCCGGGGTGCAGTGGCCCTTGCTGAGCACGAAGCGGTCCCGGCCGGGGGCCTGGGGATCTTGGGGGTCGACCCGCATCACGTTCTGATACAGGACGGTGAGCAGGTCCAGGGCGGAGAAGGAGCCGCCCAGGTGGCCGGAGGCGGCCCGGTACACCATTTCCAGCCCCAGCAGCCGCGCGCGGGCGGCGGTGAGGGCCAATTCCTGGTGGGTCATGGAGGTCATTCCTTTCTCTATCCGTAGGCAAAATGGGTGGATCGGTAATAGTCCAGATGGGCCAAGCGCTGGGCCAGGGCCTGCTCCTGTTCGGACAGTTGGTCGGTGAGGATTCCGCCGCTGGTGAGGTAGGCCCCGCTGGCGTGGACCACAGGCAGGGCTTGCCAGCAGTCGTACACCGCCTGCATATAGGCGTCCCCTGCCCACCCGCACTGCTGGAAGAGCAGGTTCATCAGGAAGCAGGGGGAGAGGTCCGGCCCCTGGCCCACAAAGTCATTGTCCAGCACCTGCTTAGCCGCGTCGTTGGCCCAAATGAGGTAGGGGGTGGCCCAGTAGTTGTAAAAGCTATCCCGGTCGCTCTGGGACAGGTCGATGCCCAGGGCCTCATACACGCTGTTCCCGTTGCCCAGCCAGGGCTTGTGGTCGCCAAAGACGATCAACACCACCGGCTCATCCAGATCCCGCAGGGTGTCGGCCAGGGCCAGCAGGCGCGCTGAGGTGTCCTGCACCGAGCCCAGATAGTTGGCCAAGATGGTGCGGGCGTCGTCGTCCAGCTCCTGGTTGCCCACAAAGTCGTCCACGTCTCCCCAGGCGCACACCTGGTCGTCGTAGGGGCCGTGGCCCTGGTAGGAAACGGAGAAGGAGAACAGAGGGGCCTCGTCCTCCATCTGCTCCAGCAGGGAGGCGGTCAGCTGGGGGAAGAAGATGCTGTCATCAGCGGTCCAGCCCCCGGTGAACTGGGTATAGAAGTCCTCCAGGAAGCGGTAGCGGTCAAACCCCAGATAGACGTTGACATTGCTGCGGTTGTAGAACCACCGGTTGCTGGGATGGTCGCCGGAGGTCTGGTAACCCTGGCGCTTGAAATACCATACGTAGGAGGAAGCGGTCGAGCGGAAGTTGAACGAGCCGGAGCACAACCCCGTGAGGAAAGCCCGCTCGGTCTGGATGGTGCCCCCGGCAAAGACGTCGGCGAGCAGGTTGCCGTGGTAGCTCTCTGACTGTAGCTGGTGGAAGTCCGCATATACATCCTGCTGGAACTCGATCTGAGGGAATTCGGACAGGTCACAGAAGGCCTCCAGCATGATGCCAACCAGGTTCACCCGCTTTTCCTCGGGGATGTCCCCATCCTGGTATTGGGCCAGCAGCTGGGCGGCCGTCCGCTGGGAATAGCCTTCGGGTGGGCTGGGCAGCGCGTCCTGGATGCTGTGCAGGAAGGGGTAGAACAGCCCGTGGGAGAGATACTGCTGGGTGGCCGACCACTGCTGGAGGTGGCCCAGCTGAGCGGTGTCGTCATAGAGCTGCTCGCTGGCGTAGACGGGGACAAGGGCGGCAATGGCCGCCAGGGGGATCAGCACCCCGGCCAGCCGCCCCCTCCGCCGGGGCCTGCCCCGGGCCAGCAGGGCCAGGGCGGCCACGCTCAACCCGCCCAGGGCCAGGGCGCAGACGAGCTTGGTGGTGAGAAAGAGCTCATACCGGCCGGCCATTTGCCCCGCCTCGCCCAGCAAGGCCAGGTCGGAGGCCACCACCGGGTCGTCCCGGAAGGCCAGCTTGTAATAGTTGCCCAGAGCCAGGGCCAGCGCCGGGACGGCGGTGAGCAGCTGGGCCAGCCAGGGCCGGCCCAGCAGCCCGTACAGCAGGGCAGCCAGCAGCGCGGTGGGCAGCAGGTTGAGGGCCAGTAAGGCGGGGCTGGAGCAGTAGTCCCAAAACACGTCCCAGCCGTAGCTGCCCGGGGCAAGGACCAGGCAGACCAGCCCCAGGCCCAGCCCGGCGGCCACCACCAGCCCCCAATTCCAGATCCAGAACGCCGCCCGCATTCCCCGGGACAGGCCGGGGTCGGGTCGGGTCTGGAACAGAAAGCACCGAAAGATCCCCCCCATGACGCCTTAGTACGCCAGCTTCTCGTCCAGCCAGGCTTTCAGCTGGTCGATGGGCACGCGCACCTGCTCCATGGAGTCCCGGTCCCGGATGGTGACGGCGTGGTCCGCCGCCTCCGTATCCGAACCCACGGTCTGAAAGTCCACTGTCACGCAGTAGGGGGTGCCGATCTCGTCCTGGCGGCGGTAGCGCTTGCCGATGGAGCCGGCGTCGTCGTAATCCACCATGAAGTGCTTGGACAGCATGGCCTGGATCTCCCGGGCCTTGTCCCCCAGCTTTTTGGACAGGGGGAGCACCGCCGCTTTGTAGGGGGCCAGGGCTGGGTGCAGGCGCAGCACAGTGCGCACGTCCTGCTTGTCTGCGTCCACCACCTCCTCGTCATAGGCGTCCACCAGGAAGGCCAGGGTCACCCGGTCGGCGCCCAGGGAGGGCTCGATAACATATGGGATATAGTGCTCATTTTTCTCCTGATCGTAATAGGTCATATCCTTGCCCGAGGTGGTCTGGTGGGCGTTCAGGTCAAAGTTGGTGCGGCTGGCCACCCCCCACAGCTCCCCCCAGCCGAAGGGGAAGACGAACTCGAAGTCGGTGGTGGCGTTGGAGTAGTGGCTGAGCTCCTCAGGCTCGTGGTCCCGCAGGCGCAGGTTTTCCGCCTTCATGCCCAGGCCCAGCAGCCACTGGTGGCAGAAGTCCTTCCAATAGGAAAACCATTCCAGCTCGGTGCCCGGCTGGCAGAAGAACTCCAGCTCCATCTGCTCAAACTCCCGGGTGCGGAAGGTGAAGTTGCCCGGGGTGATCTCGTTGCGGAAGCTCTTGCCCACCTGGCAGACCCCGAAGGGCAGCTTGCGCCGGGTGGTGCGCTGCACGTTCTGGAAGTTGACAAAGATGCCCTGGGCGGTCTCCGGGCGCAGGTAGACGGTGTTTTTAGCCTCCTCGGTGACCCCCTGGAAGGTTTTGAACATCAGGTTGAACTGGCGGATGTCCGTCCAGTTGTGCTGGCCGCAGGTGGGACAGGGGATGGCGTGCTGGGCCACAAAGTCCTTCATCTCCTGCTGGCTCATGGCGTCCACGCTGTGGCCCAGGTCAAATTGGTTGGCCTGGCACCAGTCCTCGATGACCTTGTCGGCCCGGAAGCGCTCGTGACACTCCTTGCAGTCCATCAGCGGGTCGGAGAAGCCGCCCACATGGCCGGAGGCCACCCACACCTGGGGGTTCATGAGGATGGCCGCGTCCAGCCCCACGTTGTAGGGGTTTTCCTGGACGAACTTCTTCCACCAGGCCCGCTTGACGTTGTTTTTCAGCTCCACGCCCAGGGGGCCGTAGTCCCAGGTGTTGGCCAAGCCGCCGTAGATCTCGCTGCCGGCGAAGATGAAGCCCCGGCCCTTGCACAGGTTGACGATCTGCTCCATGGTCTTTTCCGTGTTTTTCATGTCGGCACAGTCCTTTCCACTTGGTGCGGCCCAGGAAAAAACGCCCCGAGCCGATTTGGCTCAGGGCGAATCATGCAATCCGCGGTTCCACCTGAATTCGCATCCGGAGGATGCGCGCTCCACGCCCCGGGTAACGGCGGGACGGCCCGGCGGGCCATTGCCTGCCCGCGGCTCCCGGGCGCCCTTCTCCGCCGTCCGGGGAGGCCTTGCACCAGCCGGCCTCTCTCTGCGCCCGGACAGAACGGGTACTCTTCCCGGTCCATGCCTTTTGTTAAAGGCATTTTACCACCAAAACAGGGGGCCGTCAATGGGCAAAAGTGCCGGGGGGTGGGGCCGGAGATTTTCTCGTTCCCTTTTTCAGAGGTTTATGTTATACTATAAGGCAACAAAAATTTTGGGAGGGGCAGCCATGCAAAACCGAATCACCGTCACCGTCCAGGGCAGGCAGTACACCCTGCTTGCGGCCGAGGATCAGGAGTATGTCCAGCGGGTGGCCGCCTATGTGGACGAGAAGCTGGCCCAGACCGCCAGCCAGGCCGGCATGGCCATGGTGGACTGCGCTGTGCTCACTGCGCTGAACCTCGCCGATGAGCGCTTTAAGGAGCAGCAGGCCGCGGAGAACCTGCGCCGGCAGATCAAGGATCTGCTGGAGGAGTCGGCCCAGCAGAAGCTGGAGCTGAGCGAGGCCAAGCGGGAGATTTTCAAGCTGCAGCAGAGGAAGTAGGAGGCCCGCGGCCCAACGAGTACATCAGAATCCAGGAAGGAAGCAGAGAGCACATGGAGATCCTCTCCCCGGCGGGAAGCCCCGAGGCGGTGCGCGCGGCGGTGTGCGCCGGCGCAAACGCGGTCTATCTGGGCTTTGGGAGCTTCAACGCCCGGCGCAACGCGAAAAATTTCACACGGGAAGAGCTTGCCCAGGCCGTCTCCTACTGCCACCTGCGGGGGGTGCGGCTGTACCTGACCCTGAACACCCTGGTGTCCGACCGGGAGATGGAGCAGGCGGCCGAACAGGCGGCCGCCGCCTCCCAGTTGGGGATGGACGCGGTGATCGCCCAGGACCTGGGGGTGGTGCGGATGCTCCGCCAGGTGGCTCCCGACCTGCCGATCCACGCCTCCACCCAGATGTCCATCCACAACTTGGACGGGGTGAAGGCCGCCGCGGACCTGGGCATCAGCCGGGTGGTGGCGGCCCGGGAGCTGGGGCGGGCGGACTTGGAGTACCTGTGTGCCAATGCCCCCATCGAGATCGAGACCTTCGTCCACGGGGCCCTGTGTATGTGCCACTCCGGCCAGTGCTTCATGTCCAGCGCCATCGGCGGGCGCAGCGGCAACCGGGGGGTGTGCGCTCAGACCTGCCGCCTGCCCTACGGCTGGGGGGGCGGCCCGGCGGAGGGGCACCCCCTGTCCCTGAAGGATATGTCCCTGGCCGGCCACCTGCAGGAGCTGGAGCGGATGGGGGTGGCCAGCGCCAAGATCGAGGGCCGGATGAAGCGGGCGGAATACGTCTGGGTGGTGACCAAGGTGTATGCCGACGCCCTGCGGGAAGGGCGGGAACCCACCCGGGAGGAGCTGGACCAGCTGCGTGCGGCCTTCTCCCGGCAGGGCTTTACCGACGGGTACTTCACCGGAAGCCTGGGCCCCGAGATGTTCGGGGTGCGGGAGAAGGAACCGGAGCCCAAGCAGCTCTTTGCCCAGGCCCGGGCCGCCTACGAAAAGGGGGAGGGGCCGGGCGTCCCGGTGACCTTTTACGCCATGATCCGCCCCGGCGAGCCGGTACAGGTGGGGGTGGAGGACGACTGCGGCCGGGTGGTCACCGCGGCGGGGCCCTTGCCCGAGCTGGCCCGGACCCGGGCGGTGACGGAGCAGGATGTGGAGGGCCAGCTGGTCAAGACCGGCGGTACCCCCTACCGCTGCGCTGGGGTGCGCAGCCTGGTGGCCGACGGGCTGGCCGTCCCCCTGTCGGTGCTCAACGCCCTGCGCCGCCAGGTGCTGGACGAGCTGTCCCAGCAGCGCACGGCGCTGCCCCGCCGCCGGCACAATCCTTATAAGGTGGGCGCCAGGTATGGAAACCCCCGGCAGGAGCCCAAACTGAACCTATCCCTGCGCCGGGCCGACCAGCTCAGCTTTGAGCTGCTCAAGCAAAAGCCCGACCTGCTCTACCTGCCGGTGGAGGAGATCAGCGCCCACCCCGGGGAGATCGAGCAGGCCCAGGAGCGGGACGTTCCTGTGGCTGCCGTCTTGCCCCGGGTGTGCTTTGACCGGGAGCTGGACCAGCTGGGGGAGATGCTGGAGCAGTGCCGGGCCCTGGGCGTCACCCAGGCCCTGGTGGGCAACCTGGGCATGGTGGAGCCGGCCCGGCAGGCGGGCATGGCCCTGCGGGGGGATTTTGGCCTGCAAGTGTTCAACAGCCAGGCGGTCAAGGAGTATAAGCGCATGGGCTTTGTCTCCCTCACCGCCTCCTTCGAACTGAAGCTGGCTCAGATCCGGGACCTGTCCAAGGCGGTGGACACCGAGCTGTTCGCCTACGGCCGCCTGCCCCTGATGATCACCGAGAACTGCGTCATTAAGAACCAATTTGGCAAGTGCGTGTGTGCCAATGCCAACACCCTCACCGACCGGAAGGGCGTGCAGTTCCCGGTGCTGCGGGCCTTTGGCTGCCGCAACGAGATCTTCAATGCCAATAAGCTGTTCCTGGCCGACAAGGCCCAGGACTACCGCCGGGCGGGGCTGTGGGCCATCCGGCTGAGCTTCACCACCGAGAACGCCCTGGAGTGCGCCCGGGTGCTGGAGCGGTACCGGGGGGTGGGCAGCTACACGCCCAACAACTACACCCGGGGGCTGTACTACCGGGACGTGGAGTGACCGGCCCGGGCAAGAACCGTGGCAAGCAGGGCCCCTCCCCCCTACCTGGCGGGGCGGGCCCATGTGGAAGGAGGAACATCCTGTGGAGCTGATTTTGGCCTCCCAGTCCCCCCGGCGCAGGGCGCTGCTGGAACAGATTGGGCTGAAGTTCAAGGCGGTCTCCCCCGACGTGGACGAGCGGGTGGATGGCAACCCCTCCCCCGCCCAGCTGGTGGAGGAGCTGAGCCTGCGCAAGGCCCGGGCGGTAGCCCGGCAGGGGGACGGGCAGGGACTGATCCTGGCGGCGGACACGGTGGTGGCGCTGGATGGGGCGGTGCTGGGCAAGCCCAAGACGGAGCAGGAGGCCTTCTCCATGCTGTCCGCCCTGTCGGGCAACCGCCACGAGGTGTATACCGGCCTCACCCTGCTCCAGGGCGGCCGGGAGGATACCGGGCACGAGGTGACCACCGTCGCCTTCCGGCCGCTGGAGCCGGAGGAGATCACCCGCTACATCGCCACCGGGGAGCCCATGGACAAAGCGGGGGCCTACGGCATCCAGGGGCTGGGTGCGCTGTTGGTGTCGGGCATCCAGGGAGATTACTACAACGTGATGGGCCTGCCGCTGTACCGGCTGGGCCAGATGCTGGCGGGATTTGGGGTGGACCTGCTGGCCTTGGCGTGCCGCTGAGGGCGGGAAGGAGGCGGCATGAAGCGATTTTTTCATGACAATGGGCTGCTTTTGGTGCTCATCGCGGCGCTGCTGGCGGCGGTGGTGGGGGTGGGGTCCTCCATCCTGGGGTTCAACCCGCTGACCGGCCTGGTGGAGCTGGTCTCCGCCCCCTTCCGCGCCGCCTCCTCGGCGGTGGCCACCTGGACCCAGGAGCGGTATGACCGGGCCTTCCGGTACGACGCGCTGGAGCAGACCAACGAGGAGCTGCGCCAGCGCATCGCCGAGCTGGAGGAGCTGGAGCGGGAGTACCAGGACGCCATCCGGGAGAACCAGCGTCTGGAGGATCTGCTGGGGCTGGCCGAGGAGCGGCCCGAGTTTGCCTATGAGGACGCCCAGGTCATCCGCCGCACCTCGGACAACTGGCAGGCCAACCTGACCATCGACAAGGGCGCGGAGGACGGGGTGGAGCGCAACGACTGCGTGGTGGACCAGTACGGCAACCTGGTGGGGGTGGTCAGCGAGGTGGGGGGCAGCTGGGCCCTGGTGGACACTGTGCTGGACCCAGATGTGGAGCTGGGCGGCCGGGTGGCCCGCACCGACGACACCGCCATCCTGGAGGGGGACTTTACCCTGATGCTGGACGGGCTGCTCAAGCTGTCCTATCTGCCCGAGGAGGCCCAGCTGGTGTCCGGGGACCAGGTGGTCACCTCCGGCCTGGGGCAGGTGTATCCGGCGGGCCTGGTGGTGGGCAACGTCACGGGGCTGTTCACCGAGGCCGACGGGGTGAGCCGCTACGCCCAGGTAGAGCCTGCGGCAGACCTGGAGCGGGTGCGCTATGTATATGTGATCACCGATTTCGGCGCCGAGGGATAAGGCGCGTGCCGCGGCAGGTTGAAAGAAAGAGAGAGGACGTGACCGCCCCATGGCTGAATTGACCCCCATGATGCGCCAGTACCTGAAGATGAAGCAGGAGAACCCAGGCTGTCTGCTCTTCTTCCGGCTGGGGGATTTTTACGAGATGTTTCACGACGACGCCAAGATCGGCGCCGAGGAGCTGGGCCTCACCCTCACCACCCGGGACCGGAACAAGCCCGAGCAGGAGCGGGTGCCCATGTGCGGCGTGCCCTACCACTCCGCCCAGAACTATATCGCCCGGCTGATCAAACGGGGGTATAAGGTGGCTATCTGCGAGCAGTTGGAGGATCCGGCCACGGCCAAGGGGCTGGTGGAGCGGGACATCGTGCGCATCGTCACCCCCGGCACTGCCATGGACGACGTGATGCTGGACGAGAGCCGCAACAACTTTCTCTGCGCGGTCTACCACGACGGGCAGGACTACGCCCTGGCCCGGTGCGACCTGTCCACCGGGCAGTTTGCCGCCTGCGCCTTCCAGGGGGGACAGGCCCTGGGCAAACTGCTCAATCAGCTCTCCGCCTGGTCGCCCAGCGAGGCCATCCTCTCCCCCGCCGCCGCGGCCCAGGAGGAGCTGGTGCGCTTTCTCCGGGACCGGCTGGGCTGCCTGTGCCAGACGGGGCAGGACGGCCCCTTTCAGCCCGGCCAGGGGGCGCAGGCGCTGGCCGCCTGCGGCCTGTGGCAGCCGGACCAGGCCCTGCCTCCGGAGGGGAGCCGGCGGGAGTTGGGGCTGCGGGCGGCGGGGGCGCTGGCCGATTACCTGACCCAGACCCAAAAGACCGACCTGAGTCACCTGGGGCCCTTGGTGCTGGAGGAGGAGGAGGCGGAGGGGCGGTACATGGAGCTGGACCTCACCGCCCGGCGCAACCTGGAGCTCACCGAGACCCTCCGGAGCCAGGAGAAGAAGGGTTCCCTGCTGTGGGTGCTGGACCGGACCCGGACGGCCATGGGCCACCGGATGATCCGCGCCTGGGTGGAGCGGCCCCTGCGGGACCCGGTGGACATTGCCCGGCGGCAGGACGCGGTGGCCGCCCTGGTGGAGCACACCGTGGCCCGGGAGGAGCTGGCCCTCACCCTGCGCCAGGTGCCCGACTTGGAGCGGCTGATCGGCAAGGTGGTCTATGGCAGCGCCAACGCCCGGGACATGAAGCAGCTGGCCCAGGGCCTGGGGGTACTGCCCGCCCTGCTGGCCCATACCCATGGGCTGCCCGGCGGGCTGTTGGCCCAGGCGGCGGACAGTCTGTCCGGCCTGGAGCAGCTCCAGGCCCGCATCGACGGGGCCATCCTGGATGAGGATGAGGGGCATAAGCTGCCCTTCACCATCCGGGAGGGGGGCTTCATCCGACCGGGGTACGACCAGGAGGTGGACCGGCTGCGGGACCTGGTGGAACACGGGGCGGACGCGGTGCTGGCCCTGGAGGGCCGGGAGCGGGAGCGCACCGGCATCAAAAACCTGAAGGTGAGCTATAACAAGGTCTTTGGCTATTATATCGAGGTGTCCAAGGCCAACTACGACCTGGTGCCCCCCGACTACATCCGCAAGCAGACCCTGAGCAACTGTGAGCGCTTCATCACCCAGGAGCTGAAGGACCTGGAGCACGACATCCTGTCGGCCAGAAGCCGGATCACCGCCCTGGAGTACCAGCTGTTCTGCCAGCTGCGGGAGGAGGCCGCCGGCCAGGTGCGCCAGGTACAGCGGGCGGCGGCGGGGGTGGGGGCGCTGGACGTGCTGCGCTCCTTTGCCGCCGTGGCGGTGGACTGCGATTACTGCCGGCCCCAGGTAGACGGCAGCGGGGTCATCCAGATCCGGGAGGGCCGCCACCCGGTGGTGGAGCGGATGCGTAAGGACAGCCTGTTCGTGCCAAATGACACGCAGATGGACGGGGAGGAGAACCGGCTGGCCATCCTCACAGGGCCCAACATGGCAGGCAAATCCACCTATATGCGCCAGGTGGCCCTCATCGTGCTCATGGCCCAGATGGGCGCCTATGTCCCGGCCCGCTCGGCCCGCATTGGCGTGGTGGACCGGGTGTTCACCCGCATCGGCGCCTCGGACGACCTGGGGGCCGGGCAGTCCACCTTTATGGTGGAGATGACCGAGGTGGCCCAGATGCTGCGTCAGGCCACGACGGACAGCCTGCTCATCCTGGACGAGATCGGCCGGGGTACCTCCACCTACGACGGGATGTCCATCGCCCGGGCAGTGCTGGAGTTCTGCGCGGACAGGAAGCGGCTGGGGGCCAAGACGCTGTTTGCCACCCATTACCACGAGCTGACGGAGGTGGAGCAGGAGATCCAGGGGGTGAAGAACTATCACATTGCCGCCAAGAAGCGAGAGGGCGACGTGGTGTTCCTGCGCAAGCTGGTGCCCGGCGGTGCGGATCAGAGCTATGGCATCGAGGTGGCCCAGCTGGCCGGCGCGCCCGACTGGGTGATCCGGCGGGCCCGGGAGGTCCTGGCCCAGCTGGAGGCCCAGGGAGGGCCTGCCCCCCGTCCCCAGGCGGCGCGGCCCCAGGACGACCAGCTCTCCCTGGGGGACATGGCGGGGGCGCAGGTGCTGGACACGCTGCGGGGCACGGCCGTGGATACCTTAACGCCCTTGGAGGCGCTGAATCTGCTGTATGAGCTCAAGCAGAAGCTGTGAAAAGAGCAGGCCCCCGGCGGGGGGCCTGCTTTTCTATTTGCCCACGCAAAAGCGCTGGAAAATGCGGGCGGTGACGTCGTCCCGCACCACCCGGCCGGTGAGCTCCCCCAGGGCGGCCAGGGCCAGCTCCACGTCGGAGAGCACCGCGTCGGGAGGCAGCCCGTCCCGCAGGGCCTGCCCGGCCCGTCCCACCGCCTGCCGGGCCTGCCGGGCGGCTTGGGCCTGCCGGGCGTTGGTGAGCAGGCAGCCGGGGCGCAGACCTGGATCCGCAGGGAAGAGCGCCTGCATCGCCCGCTCCAGCCCGTCCACCCCCGCCCCCGTGAGGGCGGACAGCCGGACCACCGGCATCCCCTCGGGCAGGCCGGGGGGCGGGGGGGCGTCCCCGGCCAGGTCGGCCTTGTTGAGGATGACCACGCACCGGGGGGCGCGCAGGGCCAGGGCCAGCACCTCCCGATCCTCCGGTGTCAAGGGGGCGCTGCCGTCCAGCACCGCCAGCACGAGCTCCGCCCGCTCCGCCGCACTGTGGCTGCGCTGGATGCCCAGTTGCTCGGCCCGGTCGTCGGCCTGGCGCAGGCCGGCGGTGTCGATGAGCCGCACCAGCACCCCGCCCAGGTTCAACCGTTCCTCCACTGTGTCCCGGGTGGTGCCGGCGGTGGGGGTGACGATGGCCCGGTCATAGCCCAGCAGGGCGTTAAACAGGGTGGATTTGCCCGCGTTGGGCCGGCCGATGATGGCGCAGGGGATCCCCTCCACCAGCGCCCGTCCCCGGCGGTAACTGCCTTCAAGCCGTGCCAGCCTGTCCTCCGTCTGGGCCAGGGTGGCGGCGATGTGGGCGGCCTGGAGGGGCTGGATGTCCTCGTCGGGATAGTCCAGCACCGCGTGGAAGTGGGCCAGCAGGTCGGTGAGGGACTGGTAGATCTCCTCGATGGCCCCGGCCAGGGCCCCGCCCAGCTGGCCGGCGGCCTGGACGACGGCGGCGGCGGACTCGGCGTGAATGAGGTCGGCGATGGCCTCGGTGCGGGTCAGGTCCAGCTTGCCGGCCAGGAAGGCCCGGCGGGTGAACTCCCCGGCCAGGGCCTGCCGGGCGCCGGCGGCAAACAGGGCCTCCAGCCCCAGGGTCAGCCCCACGGGAGAGCCATGGCATTGCAGTTCGGCGGTGTCCTCCCCGGTGTAGCTGTGGGGGGCGCGGGAGACGGTGGCCAGGCAGTGGTCGATCACCTGCCCGTCCGGGCCCCGGAGGGCGCCGTAGACCAGGGTGCGGTCGGGGCGCTGGGCCATAGGCGCGCCGTGGGTGGGGGTGAACACCCGGCCCAGCACGGCGATGGAGTCCGGGCCGGACAGGCGCAGGATGCCGATGGCGGCGGGGGCCAGGGCGGTGGCGATGGCGGCAATGGTATCGTTCATAACAGGGTCACCTCGGAAAGGGCAAGCTGCCCCACGGCTTGCCGCGGGGGTTGTCGCCCTGACAGGATATCACGCTCCGGAGCGTTTGGCAATGGGGCGTGGGCGGTTGCGCCGGGGGCGCAGATGTGGTAGAATGGAGCAAACCGATAGGAGGTGCAAGCCGTGGCGGAACTGAACATGCTGTCCTATAAGCTGCAGGACCTGCAATTTTTCAACAAGCTGGACAAGCCCGGCCAGGTGCAGCTGGAGAACAACTTCTCCTTCTCCGTGAGCTATGCTCCGGATAACAGCCGCTGTGTGGCCAAGCTCTACCAATGCGTGAAGGATAAGAGTGACGGGCCGGACCACCGCTTCTTCGTCTCGGTGGACATTGTGGGGGTGTTTGCCATCACAGGCGGCCCGGTCACCGACGAGGACAAGCGGGATTTTCACGTGCAGTGCTACCACCAGCTCTTCCCCTATGCCGAGGTGACGGCCAAGCAGGTGTGCGCGGCGGGCGGGATGCCCAACTTCTTGCTGCTGCGCCAAAAGATGAACCGGGACAATGTGACGGTCAACCACAAGGACCCCGGCCCTGCCCAGATGTAAGGGTGCGAAAACGGCCCGTCCGCCCTCAGGCGGACGGGCCGGATTGCCCGTGGCAGTTCAGCACTTTTCCTCAAAGGTTGCGCCGCAGGTGCGGCAGTGTACGGTGATGCGCCCCTTGCCCCGTGGAACCCGCATCTGCTGGCCGCAGTTGGGGCATTTGAAGTAGCGGTGCTCCCGGTCCTGCATCCGGGCGCGGCAGGACTTGAAGCGCCGGCAGATGGGGCGGGCCAGTTGAAGGAACTTGGCGTTTTCGGCCCGCCGGCGCTCCAGATTGCGGGACAACATCCGAAAGAGGATGACCAGCATCAGCGCCAGCACCAAGACCTCCAGCACCAGCAGGCGGGCGAACAGGAACACCACATATAGCACCAGGCACAGGGTCAACATGGCCGTGTTCAACGGGTCCATGCCGTAGCGCCCCGCCAGAAAGCGGCCTAGCCACTGTCGAATCATCCCCATGTCACCTCCTGGGCCCGCAAGGGGCTTTGTGGGTCTACTCTTTATGATAATCGCCAAGGAAGTCGCCGTCAATGGGGTATCCGTAAACAATGTGTGAATTTGCACATTGCGCGCAGGGGGAAAACTTGGTATACTGGCGGGGAGCACATCCCGCGACGGGAAAGGAGACCCCCATGGAGCGCATAGATAAAGAGAACTACTACCTGGACATCGCCCAGACCGTGCTGGAGCGGGCCACCTGCCTGCGCCGCAGCTACGGCGCCATCGTGGTCAACCACGACGAGATCGTGTCCACCGGCTACAACGGCGCGCCTCGGGGCAGGAAGAACTGCGTCGACCTGGGCTATTGCACCCGGGAGGTCATGCGCATCCCCTCCGGGGAGCGCTACGAGCTGTGCCGGGCGGTCCATGCCGAGGCCAATGCCATCATCTCTGCCTCCCGTCGGGAGGTGCTGGGAGCCACGCTGTACATGGCCTGCCGAAACCCCATGACCGGGGAGCTGATTGCCGGCTCCACCTCCTGCTCCATGTGCCGCCGGCTGATCATCAACGCGGGCATCGCCAGGGTGGTCATCCGGGACACCCCCACCCAATACCGGGTGGTGGACGTGCAGCGGGAGTGGGTGGACGAAGACGACTCCCTGCCCCAGATGCCTTGATACATCCCAGGCCCCGGTCCGCGGACCGGGGCCTGTGTCTGTCCGGGGGATTTCCCGGTTGTCATTTCCCGGCCGTTCGTGTACAATAAAACCTTGACGGGAATCTCTGCAAAGGGGAGGCGGGGGCGTTGTCCGCACTGCTGCTGCCCAACGAAATATTGTCCATGTCCGCCCAGGCCGCCCGGCGGCTGGTGCAGGCCGGCGACGGGGACGCCGCCCTGCTCTACCTGGCTCTGCTGGAGGGGGGCGGGGCAGCGGAAAAGGCCCGGGAAAAGCTGGGCTGGGATCGGGCCCGGGAGGAGCGGGCCTGGCAGCGGCTGGCCAAGCTGGAGCTGGCCCAACCCCGGGACCCTGAGCCCGCCGCCCCGGAGCCGGAACCGGCCCCCCAGCGCCCGGAGTACAGCCGGAAGGACCTGGCCGACGCGCTGGAGCGGGAGCCCGACTTCCAGGGTCTGTACCGGGAGGTGGAGCGGATCGTCAGCCGCCCCCTCACCGACAACGACCTGAAGTGCCTGTACACCATCTACGACTATCTGGCCCTGCCTCCGGAGGTGATCCTGCTGCTGGCCAGCCATGTGGCCCGGCGGGAGCGGCAGCGCAAGCCCGGCGGCCAGCGCCTCCGGCTGCCCCAGATCCAGAAGGAGGCCTTCCGATGGAAGCGCCTGGGGGTGGACACGGTGGAGCGGGCGGAGGCCTATCTGCGCCGGCAGGAGCTGGTGGACCAGCGGGAGTGGCAGATCCTGTCCGCCATTGGGGTGAGCACCCCCCGCCCGGCGGTGGAGCAGGAGCGGGCGTACATCGAGCGTTGGGTGGAGCTGGGGCTGAGCGACGAGCTCATCGCCCTGGCCTATGCCCGCACGGTCTATCAGAAGAAGGAGATGAGCTGGCCCTATATGAACCGGATCCTGCTGTCCTGGCACCAGGCGGGCTACACCACCGCCCAGCAGGTGGAGCGGGAGGACCGGCCGCCCCAGCGCGGCCAGGGAGGCAAAAAGCGCGCCGGGGAGGAAACCTTCCAGCCCAGCGCCGAGCGCATCCGGAAGAACGCGGACTGGCTGGATCAATTCTTGCAGCAACAGGGGGAAGGGGGGTGACGGGACATGGCCTTTGAACCGGGGGTGGTGCGCCAGGCCGGCGAGAAGCTGCTGCGCCAAAAGCAGGCCCGGGCCCTGCGCCGGGACCAGCTGGAACAGGAGCTGTACCGGCGGGAGCCGGAGCTGCGCCAGCTGGACCAGGCGCTGCGGGGCACGATGTTGGAGCTGGCAAACCTGGCGGCGGCGGGCAAGCCGCTGGAGGCCGGCGGGCCGGAGCTCCAGGCGGTGCGGAGCAAGAATCTGGAGCTGCAGGCGCGCCGGGCCGCGCTGCTGCGGCAGCTGGGCCACAGCCCTGAGGAGCTGGAGGATGTCCCCGCCTGTCCCCTGTGCGGCGACACGGGCTGGGCCGAGGGCAGGATGTGCCGCTGCCTGCGGCAGCTGTGCGCCCAGGAGCAGATTAAGCGCCTGACCAGGCTGATGAACCTGACGCCGGAGCAGTCCTTTGACCAGATCCGGCTGGATGTGTATTCCGACCTGCCCTGGCAGGGGGAGGAGCGCTCCCCCCGGGAGCAGATGAAGCGGATCGTGCAGGTGTGCGAGGGGTTTGCCCGGCAGTTCCCCGACTATCCCCTCAAATACCTACTTTTGTCGGGGGGCACCGGGCTGGGCAAGACCTTCCTGTCCGGGTGCATCGCCCGGGAGGTGTCCCGGCGGGGATACTCGGTGGTGTATGAGACGGCCATCGACCTGTTTTCGGCCTTTGAGACCCGGCGCTTCACCCGGGATGCGGAGCAGGAGCGCCAGGCCCGGGAGGACACCCGGCGCTACCTGCGCTGCCAGCTGCTGATCCTGGACGACCTGGGCAGCGAGATGACCGGGCCCATGGCCCAGCAGGCCCTGTACGAGGTGGTCAACAGCCGTATCCAGGCCGGTCGGCACACCATCATCTCCACCAACCTGTCCCTGGACCAGATCGCCCACCGGTATGCCGCCCAGACGGTTTCCCGCATCGGGGGGCTGTTCCGGGAGCTGACCTTCTATGGGGAGGACATCCGGCGCAAGGGGCTGTGAGCCGGGGCAGGAGGACAAAGCGGAAAGGGGGCCGGGCGGATGCGCGCGGTGGTGACCCGGGTGCGGCAGGCCCGGGTGGAGATTGACGGCCGGGTCAACGGCCAGATTGAACAGGGCTTTCTGGTGCTGCTGGGGGTGGCCCCGCAGGACGGGCCGGACACGGCGGACAAGATGGCCGACAAGGTGTGCGGCCTGCGGGTTTTTGAGGACGAATTGGGCAAGATGAATCGGAACCTGGCGGCGGTGGGGGGCGGCCTGCTGGTGGTCAGCCAGTTCACCCTGTATGCGGACACCTCCTCCCGCCGGCCGGGCTTTACCGGGGCGGCCAGGCCGGAGGTGGCCCGCCCCCTCTATGAACGGTTCATGGAGCAGTGCCGGCAGCGGGGCTTCCCGGTGGAGCACGGGGAGTTTGGGGCCGATATGCAGGTGTTCTCCCAGAACGACGGCCCGGTGACCATTCTGCTGGAGGTGTGACCCCGCCCTGGAGGGCGGATGTGCAAAAGGAGGCGCGCTATGCCTGCAATCAGACAACTGGAACCCCATGTGGCCGACCTGATCGCCGCCGGTGAGGTGGTGGAGCGGCCTGCCTCGGTGGTCAAGGAGTTGATGGAGAACGCCATCGACGCCGGGGCCAACGCCGTCACCGTGGAGATCGCCCACGGGGGGATGAGCTTCATCCGGGTGACCGACGACGGCTGCGGCATCCCGGCCGATCAGGTCCAGACGGCCTTCCTGCGCCACGCCACCTCCAAGATCTCCAATCAGTTTGACCTGGAGGCCATCGGCACCCTGGGATTCCGGGGGGAGGCGCTGGCAGCCATCGCGGCGGTGTCCCGGGTGGAGCTGCTCACCCGCCCGGCCCAGGCCGAGCTGGGCGCCGCCCTCACCCTGGAGGGGGGCAAGGTGCTGGGGCAGGAGGAGGCGGGCTGTCCCCTGGGCACCACCCTGGTGGTGCGGGACCTGTTTTTCAACACCCCCGCCCGGCAGAAGTTCCTGAAGAAGGACGCGGCGGAGGGGGCGGCGGTGTTCGCTGTGGTTCAGCGCGCGGCCCTGTCCCACCCCGAGTTGTCGGTGAAGTTCATCCGGGATGGGAGGCAGGAACTGCTCACCCCCGGGGACGGGCAGCTTAAGAGCGCGGTCTACGCCGTCATGGGCCGGGACATCGCCCTGGGCCTGCTGCCGGTGGCCGGCTCTGGGCCGAATATGAGCGTGTCCGGCTTTACCTCCATGCCCGTTTGCTGCCGGGGCAGCCGCAGCTACCAGCACTTCTTCGTCAACGGCCGGTATGTGAAAAGCCGCACCATGATGGCGGCGGTGGAGGAAGCCTATAAGAATCAGAAGATGGTGGGGCGTTTCCCCAGCTGCGTCATCCACTTAACGGTGCGGCCAAACGAGGTGGATGTGAACGTCCACCCGGCCAAGACCGAGGTGAAGTTCCAGAGCGAGCAGCAGGTGTTTTCCACGGTGTACCACGGGGTGCTCTCCGCCCTGGGCGGGGACCAGAGCCGGCCCCAGGCGGTGCTGCGGGAGGCCCGGGAGGACACGGTGACCCCCAACCAGACTGTCCTGCCCCTGCGGAGCGGGCCGGCCCAGCTGCTCACGCCGCCCCCCGCCGTGGAGAAGGAGCCGGGCCGGAGCCCGGCGGGGGCGGCGATGCCCCGGCTGCGCCGGGTGACCCCCCTGCCCCAGGAACCCGGCTTTGCGCCCGGCCAGTCCCAGCCCCATCATGCCCCGACGGGGGAAGAGAACGGGGCGGTGGCCTGCTTTGCCCCGGCAGCCGTGACAGCCCGGGCCCAGCCCGGGCCCAGCCCAGCTCCGCCTGCCGATACCAGGCCCGACCCGCCCTACCCCGCCCCACCCGCCTCCGGGCCGCAGGAGCCCAAGGTCTCTGCCCCGGCCCTTGAGGAGTGCTGGCAGGTGCGGGGGGAGTTGTTCCGTACCTATGTGATGGTGGAGCAGGGGGACAAGGTGGTGCTCATCGACAAGCACGCGGCCCACGAACGGGTGAATTTTGACCGGCTGAAGGCGGAGGACTACCAGCCCATGGTGCAGCGGCTGCTCGCGCCGGTGAGCTTCACCCCCGCCCCGGAGGAGCGGGCGATCCTGCTGGAGCGGCTGCCTCTGCTGGCCCAGTTTGGCTTTGAGGTGGAGGAGTTTGGGGCCGACGCCCTGGCGGTGCGCGCCGCGCCGGACTATCTGGACGCGGGGGAGATTGAGCCCGCCCTGGTGGAGCTGGCCCGGCGCATCCGCCGCACCGGCGCGGCCGACCCGGCCCAGGCCCGGGACGAGCTGCTGCACACCATGGCCTGCAAGGCGGCCATCAAGGGGGGCCAGCGCAATGGGCCCCAGGAGCTGGAAGCGGTGGCCCAAATGGTGCTGTCCGGCCAGGTGCGCTACTGCCCCCACGGCCGGCCGGTGGCCATTGAGCTGACCCGGGCCCAGCTGGAAAAGCAGTTCAAACGGACCTGAGGGAACGGTCCGTGGGCCGCCTCACACGGGGGCCGGGATTGTCCATCGTCTTGCCCTGACCGACCAACCGGAGGCGGGAGCGGATTCGTTGTATGTGGGCAATCTGGTTGGTTTGATTTGTGCCGTGCACAGCGGCGGAATGGGGGATTTTATGGCCTATCAGCTGGAGGACATCAACGTGGCCGTCCGCCAGGACGCGTCGGGGTATATGCAGCGGTGCGACCGGGAGTTTGCGGATAAGGTGGGCGCGGCGGCGCAGCTCATCTGCGGCAGGATGGGTGACAGCCCTGTGGTGCTGCTCTCCGGACCTTCCGGTTCGGGCAAGACCACCACGGCGGGGATGATCTGCCGGGAGTTGGAGCGCCGGGGGGTGGGCAGCCACACCATCTCCATGGACGACTACTTCGTCCACCAGGACCCCCGCACTGCCCCCCGCACGCCCGAGGGGGAGATCGACTATGAATCCCCCCAGGTGATGGACCTGGCTCTGCTCAACGAGCATTTTTCCCGCCTCACCCGGGGGGAGGAGATCGTCATTCCCAAGTTCGAGTTCGCCCGGCAGATGCGCAATGACAGCGCGGGGGTGCCCCTGAAGCTGGGCCGGGACGAGATCGCCATCTTTGAGGGGATTCATGCCCTGAATCCACAGATCACCGGAAGCCATCCGGAGGCCACCCGCCTGTATATCTCCGCCCGCAGCAGCGTGCTGGACGGGGCGGCGCTGCGCTTTAAGGGCACCTGGATGCGCCTGACCCGGCGGGCGGTGCGGGACTATAACTTCCGGGGCACCGACGTGATGGGCACGCTGGGCATGTGGGACAACGTGCGCCGGGGGGAGAAGTTGTATATCTCCCCTTACAAACACACCGCCCACCTGCTCTTTGACTCCTCCCTGCCCTACGAGGTGTCGGTGATGGCCTGTTACGCCAGGCCGCTGATGGAGGCGGTGCCTGAGGACAACCAGCGCACCCAGGAACTGCGGGAACTGGTGGCCGCCTTCGATTGGTTTGAGACCATCGACCCAAAGCTGGTGCCGGCGGGTTCCCTGCTCCACGAGTTCATTGGGTGAGAATCGGAAAAGGCTCCGCTTCCCATGGGAAGCGGAGCCTTTCTTTTGACCGCGGGCTCATTTCCAAAGAGCGCTCTCCTTGGGCATGAGCAGGGCTGCGATGACATAGACCCACAGGGACAGGCCGAACACGAACACCAGCAGCACCGTGGCTACCCGGACCATAGTGGAGTCCAGGCCCAGATACCGGGCGATGCCGCCGCACACACCGCAGAACACGGAGTCGGAGCTTGTGGTGCGATAGAGTCGTCTCATCATAAGAATATCATGCCTTCCTTCCTGAAATCCGAAACCTGGCTGTTTCCGCCTTGATAAACATACGGACAGGGTGTAAAGCAGGGCCGAGTCGATAACAATCCACAGAGCAGGATGCATCCCGGCCCACCCCGCGTTCAATACTGATATAGGTGCAGGTCGCCGCTGATGCTGGAGATCCGGTAGACGGGGACTTCCTGGCCGGCCGCCTCGTCCCTGCGGTAGGAGAAGGTGCTGCTCCGGCCGCCCTTGGCGTCGGGGAAGAAATCGGACTGGATCCGGCCGCTGGCCGTCTTGAAGTGGAGGAGGAAGGCGCCGTCGTCCGGGATGCGGGCCTCACAGTCCCCCGACTTGGAGGACAGCTCCATGCGCCGGGGCAGCTGGCCGCTCTCCAGCCGCACGCCGCCGCTGGCCGAGGAGCAGCGGGGTTGCTCCACCTGGCCGGTCAGCTCCACCTCGCCGCTCGTGCTGGAGGCCTGGACCTGGCCCATGCGGCCGCTGAGCAGGATGTCGCCGCTGACTGTCTCTGCCTGGAGCTGGCCGGCGGCCCCCTCCCACTCTATGTCGCCGCTGACGCTCTTGCATACCATCTGGTCCACCCGGGATAGCTGGCCGCGCAGGTGCACATCGCCGCTGACCGTCTCCACCCGCAGCGTGTCCACGCAGCCTTCCCACTCCACGTCTCCGCTGGTGGAGCGAACCTCCAGCTGCTGGCATTGGGGCAGCCGGCCGCAGAGGTCTCCGCTGGCGGTCTGGATCGTCAGTTGGCCCAGGGGGACGTCACCGCTCACCTCCACGTCCCCTGCGGCGGTGGACACCCGGATGAAGTCCCACCAGCGCCGGGGCAGATCCAGAGTGACGTCGGCGGCATACAGCCCCCGGCGGAACAGGAAGAAGGAGCTGGCCGTCCGGCTGTCCTGCCGGATGGTGAGCACCCCGTCCTCGGTTCGGAAGGCCTCCAGCCGCCCCACATCGCCGCCAATCACCACGTCCCCGTCCTCCCCTTGGTTCAGGCGGATGGTGACGTCGCCGGCCACCTGCACGTCCAGCCCCGTAAGCTTATTTGCCCAGACAGGCCCGTCCAGCGGCACGGGATCGGGCGCTTCCTCCTCCCCGCGGCCACCGGCCCAGGCCGAGACGGTGCCCTCCAGCGCGTCCTTGGCCTTCCGGAAGGCTTGGCCTACCTTTTCCTTAGCCTCCCGGGCCAGTTCGTCGGTGGACACGCCCAGGCTGTCCTCCGCCCGATCCTTGGCGTCTTTCAGCGCGCTCTTGGCCTTGCCCAGCGCGCCCTTGACCATTTCCTCCACATTTCTCAGCAGTTCCTCCATCTGCCCGCCGTCCCCCTGGCCGGGACGGGCCACCGGCTCGGGCAGGGACTCGTCGGGCTGAAGGCCGTTGAGGTACTCTACCAGCTCGCCGGTGTCCCCCAGACAGTCCATCGCCTGGCGCCAGGCATCCTCCTGGCCCAGGCCGGCGCCCACCAGATCCTGATAGCGCCGGTACAGGTTGTCAGACAGCTCCTCGATGAGCTCGTCCTTGGCGGTGGAGTGGGGTGCGCCGGTCAGTTGGCCGGCCACAGCGTTGACAAATCTCTGCTTCATCGGTTCCATGCTTGCTCATTCCTCCTCGATGGAAATCAGCGCGTCCAGCAGCGCCCGGGTGGCCGCCCACTCCCGGGTGTTCTCCTCCCAGCGGCGGCGGCCCTCCTGGGTGATGGAATAGTAGCGCCGGCGGGCGCCGGGCCCATCCTGCCCCCAGTAGGAGCGGATCAGCCCGTTCTGCTCCAGCCGCTTGAAGGCGGTGTACAGCGTGGCCTCCTTCAGACCGTACTGCCCGTGGGTGAGCTGCTGAATCTTTTTGTTGATCTCATAACCATAGTTGTCTGCGCGCAGCAGCTGTGTTAAAATAATGGTGTCTGTATGCCCGCGCAAGGTGTCGCCGGAAATGGACATGGCGGCGCTGCCTCCCTTCTCGCCGTTTCAGGGCCCGGTCCCGGAAACCTCCGGACCTTGCCCCCGCCGGGAAGGCGGCCGCGTGCCCAGAGCCCATCCGGGAACCCGGTCCGCGGGGATGCCAGGCATTGTACAGCCCTCCCAGTCACGGCGGATATACATCGTCTGCCGAAGTACTTCTGAGGAGAGGGTAACATAGAATACCTCGCCTGTCAAGGTATTTCATCAAAAAATTTTCCCACAGGCCATTGGCCTGGCGGGGCTGAAAGGAAGCGCATAACATGAGTCAATGCAGCAATGAGTGCGGCTCCTGCGGCGCAAGCTGCGGGGAGCGGCGCGCGCCCCAGGATCTGCGCAGGCCGGCCAACGCGGCCTCCCACATCAAAAAGGTGGTGGCGGTGGCCAGCGGCAAGGGGGGCGTGGGCAAGTCCACCGTCACCTGTTCCCTGGCCGCGGCCATGGCCGCCCGGGGGAAGCGGGTGGGCGTGCTGGACGCGGACATCACCGGCCCCTCGGTGCCCCGGGCCTTTGGGGTGCACACCCGGGCCACCGGCGGGGAGGAGGGCCTGATCCCCGCGGTGAGCGGGGGTGGGGTGAAGCTGATGAGCCTGAACCTGCTCACCCAGCAGGAGACCGACCCGGTGGTGTGGCGCGGCCCGGTGGTGGCCAACGCGGTGCGGCAGTTCTGGACCGACGTGGTATGGGGGGAGCTGGACTACCTGTTCGTGGATATGCCCCCTGGGACGGGAGACGTACCCCTGACGGTGTTCCAGTCCCTGCCGGTGGACGGGGCCATCGTGGTCACCGCCCCCCAGACCCTGGTTGGCATGATCGTCACAAAGGCGGTGCGGATGGCCGAGATGATGAAGGTTCCGGTGCTGGGGCTGGTGGAGAATTACAGCTACTTCCAGTGCCCCGACTGCGGCGCCCGCCACCCCATCTTTGGGCAGAGCACCATTGATGCGCTGGGGGCCCAGCTGTCCTTGCCGGTGCTGGCCAAGCTGCCGCTGGATCCGGCCCTGTCCCAGGCCATGGATGAGGGGCGGCTGGAGCAGTATGCCCCCAATCCCCTGGCGGAGGTAGCCGCCCTGCTGGACGCGCCGGAGGGAGCCTGACGGGCTTGGGGATGTTTTCCGGCTTGTGAAGGGGCGAAAAATCTGGTAAACTGGGGGCCGAGAGGCGCACAGATTTTTCCATGGTAGCCTGCGTGCCGCCGCGCATACAATATAGAGAGATGGGATAGGGGGCAGATGGAATGGATCGAGAGACACTGGCGGCCAGCGTGGCCGGGGTGGCCGCACGGCTGCGCATACAGCTTTCCAACCTGACCGCGGCCAGCCAGATGTTGGAGCGGACGGCCACTGGAGAAAAGGCCGGGGCCTATCTGGCGATACTCAACCAGAGCATCTGCCGGATGCTGCGGGCGGTGGGGCAGATGGAACTGCTCGACCGCCTGACCGACGAGGATGAGATCCGTGCCTTCCCTGCGCCGGTGGACCTGGGGCCGTGGAGCGCCGAGCTGGCCGCCCGGGCCCGAGGGGTGCTGGGCGGGGCGGGGGTGAGCTTGAGCTACCAGGGGCCGGAGCGGCTGCTGGCGCATGTGGACCAGGCCCTGGCCGAGCAGATGGTGCTGGCCCTGGTGGCTGCAGTCGCCCGGCCGGGGGGAGAGGTGAGCCTCACCCTGACTCAGCAGGAGGACAGCGCCTGCTTCACCGTGCGCGGGCCGGGGCCGGCCCGCCCGGGGGAGGAGCCGCTCCAGCGGCTGGCCGCCCCCGGTGAGGAGGAGCTGGCCCAGGGCTGGGAGTTGCCCCTGGCCCGGCAGATTGCCGAGCTGCACGCGGGCAGCTTGGTGGAGGAGCGGGCTCCCGGGGAGCGGCTGTCCCTGGTGGCCTCGCTGCCGCTGGGTCTGGGCCGGCCCACCAACTGGCTGGAGAGCCCCACTCCCGCCTATGACCCGGGCGGGTTTGACGAGGCCCTGGTGGCCTTTAGCGAGCTGCTGCCGCCAGAGTCCTTCTGCCCAGGGGAACTGGGCTGAACCCGACTGTCTAAACGCGTCCCCGGCAAACTGGCCTGCCGGGGGCGCAAGCGTTTTCCGCCCGCCCCGACACAAACGGGGCGGATTTTTGCACCCGCCCTCCCACCCCCGCAGCCATTTGCCCCTCTGGGGCGTATATAGGGTGATCGGGGACATTTCTTATGGTTTTCTTAAGATTGTACCTGTCATCGCATTGTCATCGTTTTGTCATTGAAATCCCATGAGGGCTGTGGTAAGATAAAACAAACTTGTTGACATAAAGCGCCGTCTGCCCTGGCAGGCGGCCGAGTGTTTTACTATGAGGCAAAGACGGAGGGATCCTGATGCGCCAACCCAGATACCTGCAACCGGGCAGTCCGGCTGGCCGCCCCACTAGCCGCAGCTGGAGGGAGGGCGGCAAGCCGCTGCTATCCCTGCTGTTCTTTCCGGTGACGGTGCTCTATCACGAGTTGCTGCTGCGCCTGTTTGACCGGGGGACCCCCTTCTTTACCCCAGCGCTGATTCGCATCTTCCTGTTCTCCGTGGCCGCTGGCCTGGCCCTCTTCCTGGTGCTGGACCTGCTGCCCTGGCGCCGGGCGGCCCGGGTGGCCGGGGGTGTCTTGGTGGCTTTGGGCGGGGCGATCCTGTGCGTGGAGCGGGGCTGCCGGAGCATGTTCGGGGTCTACTATGGGCTGACCTTTATGGGCGGGATGGCCGGGGATGTGGTGGGCAACTTTGCCTCCACCATCTGGGATGTGCTGCTGGGCATCCTCCCCTTCCTCCTGTTGGCCTTCCTGCCCCTGGTCGCCTACTGCCTGCTGGGCAGGGCCATCGTGCCCCAGGAGGGGCAGACCGCCCTGGTCCGGGGCCTGCTGGCGGGGGGGATGGTGGCGTGCCAGCTGGCCGCCTTCCTCATCTCCTCCCTGGGGGGCGCGGGCAGCTATTACACCTACGACTTCACCGCCAACACCGCCATCCCCCAGTTCGGGCTGGTGAGCGCCCTTCGGCTGGAGCTGGAGTACGCCCTGTTTGGCCAGCCTGAGGCTCCCCTGCCAGAGCTCCACCCGGACCTGCTGCCCGGCGGCTCGGCCTCGCCGGAAGCCGATCCCTCCGGCGCTGCCAGCCAGCCGACGGTCTATGGGGACAACGCGCTGGACATCGATTTTGCCGCCCTGGCCGCCTCCGCCAGTGACAGCAACCTAAAGGCCCTGCACCAGTATCTGGGCGGGCTGACCCCATCCCAGCAGAACCAGTACACCGGTATGTTCCAGGGCAAGAACCTGATCCTGATCACCGCCGAGGCCTTCTCCCCCTACCTGATCAGCCAGGAGCTCACCCCCACCCTGTACCGGCTCTCCCATGAGGGGTTCGTATTCCAGAACTACTACCAGCCCAACTGGACCCAATCCACCTCCGGCGGGGAGTTCGCGGTGATGACGGGGCTCATCCCCAACTGGTTTGGCAGCCAGACCGCCTTTGGGGCCAGCAAGGATAAGGATATGCCCATCTCCCTGGCCCGGCAGTTTGCCAAGCTGGGGTACAATGTCCCGGCTTGGCACAACCACACCTACAACTACTACGGCCGGGACCAGACCCACACCAACCTGGGCTATGACTACCACGGCATCGGCAACGGCCTGGTGCTGGCCACCGACGACCCCACCGTCTGGCCCAAGTCCGATCTGGAGATGATCCAGGCCACGGCGGATAGCTATATCCAGGACTATGTGGAGAACGGCACTCCCTTCCACGCCTACTATATGACGGTGAGCGGCCACTGCAACTACTATTGGTCGGCCAACGCCATGGCCCGCAAGCACCAGGCGGAGGCCCAGGCCGCCTATCCCGACGCCTCCGAGCAGGTGCAGGCCTACATCGCCTGCAACCTGGAGCTGGAGGCGGCCATGGCCGACCTGGTGGGCCGGCTGGAACGGGCGGGCATCGCCGACGACACCCTCATCGTGCTCACCTCGGACCACTATCCCTATCAGATGGCCGCCGGGGAGGTGGACTACTACAACGAGCTGCGGGGGATGAGCGATACCGAGCGGGACACCTCCCGCTACCGCAACACCCTCATCATGTGGTCGGCAGCCATCGAGGAGCCCGTGGAGGTGGACACCCCCTGCTCGTCCATCGACATCGTGCCCACCCTCTGCAACCTGTTTGGCCTGGACTATGACTCCCGCCTGTATTCCGGCCGGGACGTCTTCGCCACCAACTATGAGGTGGATCAGGTCTCCACCTGTATGCCCTTGGTGGTGTTTGCCAACACCGGCTTTGGCAACAGCTGGATCACCGCGGCGGGCACCTATGAGGCGTCCACCGGCACCTTTACCCCCAACCCGGGCGTGACGGTGGACGAGGGCTATGTGAGGGCTGTGACCCAGCTGGTCCAGGCCAAGTACACCTATGCCAAGCAGATCATCCAGCAGGACTACTACCGGGTGCTGGCCGACCATGGGGTGACGTGGTAGCCGGCAATTGAGAAAACAGCCTGCCCAACCATGCAGCTGCGCATGGCCGGGCAGGCTGTTTTGACATTGGATGGGCGAGGGCTCAGGCCCCGCAGGCGATCACCAGGGATCTGGGCCGGTTCTGGATCACGGTCTCCTCCCGCCGGCCGCCGAACTCCCCGTCCACCGTCCAGGCCACCGGCTGGCGGCAGCGGAAGGTGACCTGGCTGGCGGTGAAGCCCACCACCGCGCCGTCCTCCCGCTCGGCCCGCTGGGCCTTGAGGGAGGCGATGATGGACTGCCAGTCCCGGGGGGTGTGGGGAGGACGGATCAGCAGCACCTCAAACCGGCCGTCGTCCAGCTTCACCTGATCCCTGGGCAGGGACATCATCCCCCCTACCGACAGGGTGTTGGACACCATGCCATAGATGAAGTCCCCCGAGATCGTCCGCCCTGTGTCGGTGGACACCTCCATGGGATAGCTGGGCACGTTCAGCAGCCGGCCAGCCCCCTCCAGCACATAGGCGAAGTGGCCCAGCAGGTTCTTGGTGGTCTGGGGAGTGGAGTAAGACACGTCGGTAAACAGCCCGAAAGCGGATACATAGGTGAACAGCCGCCCAGAGCAGTCGCCCACGTCCACCGCCCGGGGCACCCCGACGCAGGCTACCTCCGCCATCTTCTCGGCGGATCGCGGCAGGCCCAGGGTCTTGGCAAAGTCGTTGGTGGTGCCCGTGGGGATGTAGCCCAGCACAGGGCGCTGGCCTTCCGGAAGGGTTACCAGGCCCCGGGCCGTCTCGTTGAGGGTGCCGTCCCCCCCGCAGCACACCAGCCGGTCATACTGACCGGCCCGCTCCGCAACCACCTGGACGGCCTCCTCCGGGGCCATGGTGGGGTG
This sequence comes from Candidatus Enterenecus merdae, assembly GCA_018716385.1. Lineage (GTDB taxonomy): Bacteria > Bacillota > Clostridia > Oscillospirales > Oscillospiraceae > Enterenecus > Enterenecus merdae. Next base: position 79,948 of record DVJZ01000026.1, on the reverse strand, counting down.
GACGGTGATCTCGTACCCTGACCGGGCGAACACCTCCAACAGGACGGGCAGCATTCCCCGCACCCGCTGGCGGCCAGCCTTTGGATTGTAAAGGAATAGCAGTCGTTTCATCCGATCCCCTCCGCCGGGCGCGCGCCCCGGCCAGACCGGGGGGCAAAGAGACTTTTGACGGGTACCATTATAGCCAATTTACGTCAGCATTACAAGGTGCTTTCTGTAAATCGCGCCCTTGTCAACCCAGGGCGGATTTGATACGATAGATGCAATCCGCACTGATTGGGGCCGGCGCGTTCCGGCCCGCTGCGCCGGAGACTTTGCCTGAGAGGGGGCGCGCGCCGCCATGTCCCGAAAAACCCTGTCCGCAGCCTTTCCCTATACCCTGCCGGTGCTGATGGGCTACCTGTCCATCGGCGTCGTGTTCGGCTGGATGATGGCCGCCATCGGATATACCCCAACTTGGGCGGCGGCCATGTCGGCGGCCATTTATGCCGGCAGCGGCCAGTACCTGGCGGTGGACCTGCTGGACCGCGCCGCACCCCTGGGCGACGTGGCCTTTCTCACGCTGATCATCAACTTCCGGCACCTGGTCTACGGCTTGTCCATGCTGGATAAGTTCCAGGGCATGGGCTGGCGTAAGCTGTACATGATCTTCTCCCTCACCGACGAGACCTATGCCCTGCTGGCCGGCGTCCAGCCGCCCCAGGGGGTGGAGGAGAAAGGGTTTTACTTCTCCATCGCTGTGCTGGACCATCTGTATTGGATCAGTGGGTCCGTGCTGGGGGCGGTGGCCGGCTCCCTCATCCAGATCAACACCGAGGGGATTGACTTTGCCATGACCGCCCTGTTCATCGTCATCGCCGTGGAGCAGTGGCGCTCCAGCCGCCAGCATCTGCCCGCCCTGCTGGGGGCGGGGGTCACCCTGGCCTGCCTGCTGGTGATGGGACAGGAAAACGGCCGCTTCCTCATCCCCGCCCTGGTGCTGATGGTGGCCCTGCTGATGCTCCTGCGCCCTCGACTGGAGGGGCAGCGGGCGAATGCCGGGCAAGGGGGTGAGGAGCGGTGAGCGCGTGGCAAGCCGTGGCCGCCATCGCCGTGATGGCCGCCATCACCTTTCTCACCCGGGCCCTGCCCTTCCTGCTCTTTGGCCGGCGAGGGAACCCGCCCCGGGCAGTGCTCTACCTGGGCCGGTACCTGCCCCCGGCGGTGATCGCTATGCTCATCGTCTACTGCTTCCGGCAGGTGAGCTTTCAGGCCCCCGCCAACTGGGCCCCAGCCCTGATCGCCGGGCTGGCGGTAGCCCTGCTGCACCTGTGGAAACGCAACAATATGCTGTCGATTTTGGGAGGCACCATACTGTATATGGTGCTGGTGCAGGCGGTGTTTTGAGGGTGTGGGGCAGTGGCATCTGGATTGCCCGTGAACATTGATAAAAAAATCACGATATATGCAGAATTCTATTTACAAAAGGGAAGATGCCGTGTTACAATATAGAGGTGTAGCCGAGCCCCGCGGGGCTGCCCCGATGCGCGCCGGGCCGGGCCCGGGCCATCGCATCGCACCATCCCAACCACGAATCATGTCCGGGCAGGTTCACCGGACCAATTAAGGAGGAGAACGCCAATGGCTCGCAAGTTCAAGACGATGGACGGCAATACCGCAGCCGCCCATGTATCCTACGCTTTTACCGAAGTGGCCGGCATCTACCCCATCACTCCGTCCAGCCCCATGGCGGACAGCGTGGACCAGTGGGCGGCGGCCGGCAGGAAGAACATCTTTGGCCAGACGGTTCGGGTCATCGAGATGCAGTCCGAGGCTGGCGCGGCCGGAACCGTCCACGGCTCGCTGGCTGCTGGCGCGCTGACCACCACCTACACCGCCTCCCAGGGGCTGCTGTTGATGATCCCCAATATGTACAAGATCGCCGGCGAGCTGCTGCCCGGGGTATTCCACGTCCCGGCCCGCACCGTGGCCAGCCACGCGCTGAACATCTTTGGGGACCACTCCGACGTCATGGCCTGCCGTCAGACCGGCTTTGCCATGCTGTGCGAGACCAACGCCCAGGAGGTCATGGACCTGAGCGCGGTGGCCCACCTGGCCGCCATCAAGGGCCGGGTGCCCTTCCTGAACTTCTTTGATGGGTTCCGCACCTCCCATGAGGTGCAGAAGATCGCCATCTGGGACTATGAGGATCTGGCCAGCATGGTGGACATGGACGCGGTCAACGACTTCCGAGCCCACTGCCTGAACCCCGAGCACCCGGTGATGCGCGGCTCCCATGAGAATGGTGACATCTTCTTCCAGCACCGGGAGGCCTGCAACGCCTACTATGAGGCGGTGCCTGGCATCGTGGAGGAGTACATGGCCCAGGTCAATGCCAAGCTGGGCACCAACTATCAGCTGTTCAACTACTACGGCGCACCCGACGCCGACCGGGTCATCGTGGCCATGGGTTCCATCTGCGACGTGGCCGAGGAGGTCATCGACTACCTCAACGCCCACGGGGAGAAGGTGGGCCTGGTGAAGGTACGCCTGTACCGGCCCTTCCGGGCGGATAAGCTGCTGGCTGCCATCCCGGCCAGCTGCAAGCGCATCGCGGTGCTGGACCGGACCAAGGAGCCCGGCGCCCAGGGTGAGCCGCTGTACCTGGATGTGATCACCGCCCTGGCAAACGCCGGGCGAACCGACATCTCGGTCATCGGCGGCCGGTACGGCCTGGGTTCCAAGGACACCCCCCCCTCCAGCGTGTTTGCCGTGTATGAGGAGCTGACCAAGAACGATCCCAAGCGGGTGTTTACCATCGGCATCGTGGACGACGTGACCCACCTGTCCCTGGAGGAGAAGCCCGCCCCCAACACCGCGGCCCAGGGCACCATCGAGTGCAAGTTCTGGGGCCTGGGGGGCGACGGCACCGTGGGCGCCAACAAGAACTCCATCAAGATCATCGGGGACCACACCGACAAGTACGTGCAGGCCTACTTCCAGTACGACTCCAAAAAGACCGGGGGCGTGACCATCAGCCACCTGCGCTTTGGCGATCAGCCCATCCGCTCTGCCTACTATATCAACAAGGCCGACTTCGTGGCCTGCCATGTGCCCAGCTATATCACCAAGGGCTTCCCCATCGTCCGGGATGTGAAGCCTGGCGGCACCTTCCTCATCAACTGCCAGTGGAACTTTGAGGAGCTGGAGCATCACCTGGACGCGGCGTCCAAGCGGTATATCGCCAAGAACAACATCAAGCTGTATATGATCAACGCCATCGACCTGGCCATCGAGATCGGCATGGGCAAGCGCACCAACACCATTCTCCAGTCCGCCTTCTTCGCCCTGGCCAACGTCATGCCCCAGGATGAGGCCGTCCGGTATATGAAGGACGCGGCCACCCATTCCTATCTAAAGAAGGGGCAGGACGTGGTGGATACCAACCACAAGGCCATCGACCTGGGGGCCGCCGCCTTCACCAAGGTGGAAGTGCCCGCCGCCTGGGCCACCGTCCAGGACGAGGACGCGGCGGCCTGCTTGACCGGCCCCGCCGACCTGGTGGAGATGGTGGAGGAGATCCTGGAGCCGGTCAACCGCATGGACGGGGACAGCCTGCCTGTGTCCAAGTTCGTGCCCCATGCCGACGGCACCTTCCAGCTGGGGGCCTCCTCTTACGAGAAGCGGGGCGTGGCTGTGTCCGTGCCCACCTGGGAGCCGGAGACCTGCATCCAGTGTAACCTGTGCTCCTATGTCTGCCCCCATGCCACCATCCGGCCCTTTGCCCTCACCCAGGAGGAGGCGGCTGCCGCCCCCGCCGGCGCCCAGATCATGGATATCAAGGCTGGCAAGGGCAAGGGCGTGTACCAGTACACCCTGTCCGTCAGTGCCCTGGACTGCATGGGCTGCGCGGTGTGTGTGACCGCCTGTCCCACCAAGAGCCTGACCATGGTGCCCCTGGAGCAGGAACTGCCTCGCCAGCCGGTGTTCGACTACCTGGTGGACAAGGTGGCGCCCAAGCCCGAGGTGGAGAGTGTGACCACCGTCAAGGACAGCCAGTTCAAGAAGCCCCTGCTGGAGTTCTCCGGGGCCTGCGCCGGCTGTGCCGAAACTGCCTATGCCCGCCTGGTCACCCAGGTGTGCGGCGACCGGATGTATATCTCCAACGCCACCGGATGTTCCTCCATCTGGGGCGGACCGGCGGCCACCAGCCCCTACTGCGTGGACAAGGACGGCCGCGGCCCCGCCTGGGCCAACTCCCTGTTTGAGGACAACGCCGAGCACGGCCTGGGTATGCTGCTGGGCGTGAACCAGCGCCGGGCTAAGCTGGTGGAAGTGGTGGAGAAGCTGGCCAGCCTGGATTACACCGACGAGGCCATCGCCGCCGCCGCCCGGGAGTGGCTGGACAAGAAGGACGACGGCGAGGGTTCCAAGGCCGCGGGGGCCAAGCTGCTGGAGCTGTGCAAGGCCAACACCCAGCGGGACTTTACCGGCACCCCCTATGAGAAGGACTGGCTGGACAACGGCAAGCAGTGTCCCTGCGAGGCCTGCGACTGCTGCCGCCAGATCGTGGAGATGAGCGACCTGCTGACCAAGAAGTCGGTGTGGATCTTCGGCGGGGACGGCTGGGCCTATGATATCGGATACGGTGGGCTGGACCACGTCATTGCCTCCGGTGAGGATGTGAACATCTTCGTGTTCGACACCGAGGTGTACTCCAATACCGGCGGTCAGGCCTCCAAGGCGTCCAACCTCGGCGCGGTGGCTCAGTTTGCCGCCGCCGGTAAGGCCATCGGCAAGAAGAGCCTGGCCGAGATCGCCATGCAGTATGGCTACGTCTACGTGGCCCAGGTGGCCATGGGCGCGAACCCCAACCAGACCCTGATGGCCATCCGGGAGGCGGACGCCTACCCTGGCCCCGCTCTCATCATCGGCTATTCCCCCTGCGAGATGCACGCCATCAAGGGGGGCATGGCCAACTGCCAGGTGGAGATGAAGGACGCTGTGGCCTGCGGCTACTGGAACCTGTTCCGGTATAACCCCGCCCTAAAGGCCCAGGGTAAGAATCCCTTCATCCTGGATTCCAAAGCGCCCACCGGCAATTATCGGGACTTCCTGATGAACGAGGCCCGCTACTCCTCCCTCACCCGCTCCTTCCCAGACCGGGCGGAGCAGCTGTTCGCCGAGAGCGAGCAGGCGGCCATGGAGCGTTGGGATCATCTGCAGCGCCTCATCGAGCTGTACAAATAAAAAATTTCACCGCAAAAGGCCCGCTCCAACCGGAGCGGGCCTTTTGATGGCAAGCGGGCTGTGGGCTTCCGCAGCACTTTCGTTGCCGCTTATTGTGTCCGCAGGCTGGAAAGGGGGCTTCCGCGCCAAGATGATGCCGCTGAATGTCACAATGGTTTGAACAGCCAGCACCCTCCAGAATGAGGGGCCGCTGGCTGTTCAAATAATGCCGTAATTTTGCACTTAAAGATAACTAATTATTAGTTGTTTTGGGTATGGTGGAATTACCGAAAGCGAGGCGCGGCATATGGCAAACCAAGACTTGACCCATCTCAGCATCCGTCTGCATCCAAACATTCACGATAAATTCAAATATGTTGCCGAATATGAGGGCCGCTCCATGAGCAAGCAGATCCTCTACCTGGTCAACCAGTGCATCCGTAGCTTCGAGCGGGAGCACGGCCCCATCGAGCTGCCCGGCCAGGAGCGATGATCCGGCCCTTAGCCCTGCTGTTGTCCCTGGTGTACCCAGTCCGCTGCCCCTTCTGCGGCCGGGTGCTGGAGCGGTGGGAGGACGGGATGTGTGGAGCCTGCCAGCGGGCCCTGCCCTGGGTGGAGCCGGAGGAGGCTCGGCAGCAGGTGGACGGCTGTGCCCGTTGCCTGGCCCCCCTCTGGTACCGGGACGGTGCGCGGGAGGGGGTGCGCCGCTATAAGTTCCAGCACGGACGGGGGCACAGCCGCCTGTTCGGGGCGCTCATGGCCCAATGCCTGGCGCGGGACTGGGCGGGGCCGGTGGACCTGGTCACCTGGGCGCCCCTGTCCCGCAAGCGCCTGCGGGCCCGGGGCTATGACCAGGCGGAACTGCTGGCCCGTCGGGTGGGTGAGGTGACGGGGCTACCGGTGATCCCCACCCTGGAGAAGCGCCGGCACACCCGGGCCCAGTCCCGCCTGGGAACGGAGCAATCCAGGAGAGCCAACGTGGCCGGGGCTTACGACTGCCTGCCAGGGGTGGAGCTGGCTGGGAAGCGGGTGGTACTGGTGGACGATGTGGCAACCAGTGGGGCGACCCTGGCCCAATGCGCCGCTTGCCTGCGGGCCGCGGGGGCGGCGTGCGTGGTGGCCCTCACCCTGGCCCGGGCCAGGTGAGGCCGGACCGGTGGAGACGGCCAAATTTGGCCATAGGGTAAAAAATGCTGTACTTTTTCCGATTTCTGTGCTATACTATTCGAGAATTGCTCCCCCCTGATGGGGGTTGAGCGTTCTCGAACATGGCGTGAGACGCTGGCTTTCAGCGTTTTTGATTTGGAGCGTGAAGCTGTGACCTGAAGGGGCGCACAGCGCGGGTGAGGCAAGTAGCCAGCCGCATCCCATCCGGCGAGACAGGGCCGGCGTGGGCGCGGCCCGGCTGCCGCCTGTTTCCCGTGTGCCAGCCCGGACCCTGTTGGGGGCTGGAGCGGCTTTGGCGCCGGAGGGTTGCTTTCGCTCGGATTCATCAGACAGGACAGGCAGGTTCCATCCGCCTGGCCTGGTGAACTTGCGCGCAATGACAGGAAGCATCCATTGGAAAATTGGAAAAGGAGTATGTATGGCAGAAAAATTAAAAATCATCCCGCTGGGCGGTTTGAACGAGATCGGCAAGAATCTCACCGTCTATGAGTACGGCGGCGACATCATCATCGTGGACGTGGGGATGGGGTTCCCTGACGACGATATGTACGGCATCGACGTGGTCATCCCCGACTTCACCTATCTGATCCAGAATCGGGATCGGATCCGGGCCATCTTCATCACCCATGGCCACGAGGACCATATCGGGGGCATCCCCTATCTCATGCGGGACATCAACGCCCCCATCTATGCCACCCGAATGTCCGCGGGATTGATCCGCCTGAAGCTGGAGGAGCACCGCCTGGTGGACAAGGTGAAGCTGGTGACCTGCGAGGCGGGTGAGACCGTCCGGGCGGGCAAGTTCTCGGTGGAGTTCATCCACATCAACCACTCCATCGCCGACGCGGTGTCCTTTGCCATCCGCTGCCCCTTGGGGGTGTGCGTCCACACCGGCGACTTCAAGATCGACCCCACCCCCATCCAGGGTGGCATGGCCGACCTGACCCGCCTGGGCGAGCTGGGCAAGGAGGGGGTGCTGGCCTTGCTGGCCGATTCCACCAACGTGGAGCGCCCCGGCTTTACCAAGAGCGAGCGCAGCGTGGGCGCCTCCTTTGAGGCGCTGTTCCGGGGATGTGATCAACGCATCATCGTCACCACCTTCGCCTCCAACATCGACCGCATCCAGCAGATCATCAACGTGGCTGCCAAGTACGGCCGCAAGGTGGCGGTGACCGGCCGGTCCATGGAGAACGCCATGCGGGTGTCCACCGAGCTGGGCTATATGAAAGTGCCCGCGGGCACGGTGGTGGACCTGGCCCAGATCAAGACCCTGCCCAAGAACAAGGTGTGCATCATCTCCACCGGCAGCCAGGGCGAGACCATGTCCGCTTTGACCCGGATGGCGTTCAACACCCACCGGCAGGTGGACATCCAGGCGGGGGACCGGGTTATCATCTCCGCCTCCGCCATCCCGGGCAACGAGAACTCGGTGGGCAACGTGATCAACGAGCTCTACCGCCGGGACGCCGAGGTGGTCAACGAGCGGGAGCTGCCCTTGCACGTGTCCGGCCACGCCTGCCAGGAGGAGCTGAAGATCATGCACGCGCTGACCAAGCCCCGCTTCTTCATCCCCGTCCACGGCGAGCAGCGCCACCTCAAGACCCACGCCAAGCTGGCCCGGGACATGGGCATGGACCCGCGGCACATCGTCATCAGCGACGTGGGCAAGGTCATTGAGCTGACCGCCAAGAGCGTCAAGGTCAACGGCACGGTGCCCTCGGGCAAGGTGTTCGTGGACGGCTACGGCGTGGGCGACGTGGGGGCGGTGGTCCTTCGGGACCGGCAGCACCTGGCCCAGGACGGGATGCTGGTGGTGGTGGTGTCCATGTCCGGCGAGGACGGGCAGGTCATTTCCGGCCCCGACATCATCACCCGGGGATTCGTCTACGTCAAGGAGTCGGAAGGACTCATGGAAGAGCTGCGCCAGGTGGCGGTGGAGGCGCTGGAGCGCTGTGCCACCCGGCACACCCGGGACTGGGCGGCCATCAAGTCTGAGATCAAGGGCGCGCTGTCCAACTACCTTTATAAGAAAACCAAGCGCAACCCGATGATCTTGCCGGTGATCATGGAGGTGTAATTGGGCTTGGTTTGGGGCCCCGCCGAAGGTGGGCGGGCGAAGCCCGGCGGCGTAGGGGATTCACTCCCCTGCGCCAAGAGAGGTAATCACAAGCGCAACCCGATGATCTTGCCGGTCATTATGGAAGAGTTATTGCGCTTGGCTTGGGATCCCCACTCCGGCGGGGTTCCTTTGGGCAAGGACCTCAGTCCGTGCGGGAGCGCGGGCTGGGGTCCTTGTTTGCTGACCCGGCCCCAGGCTGGAGCCTCTCCCCTCTTGTGAAAAGCCCGGCGGGGCGGTATAATGCCCCTTAGAACCGCCCGGCCATGGGCTGGGAAGGGAGGAGCGGCCATGAAGTTCATCCATCTGTCCGACCTGCACCTGGGCAAGCGGGTCAACGGTTTCTCCATGCTGGAGGATCAGGCCCATATCCTGAAGCAGGCCCTGCGCGGGATCGAGCAGGAGCGCCCGAATGGGGTGCTGCTGGCCGGGGACATCTATGACAAGTCCGTGCCGCCCGCCCCGGCCGTGGAGCTGTTTGACGAGTTCTTGGTACGCCTGTCCCGGCTGGACACCCAGGTATTCGTCATCAGCGGCAACCATGACAGCCCCGAGCGGCTGGCCTTTGGCGGCCGGCTGATGGGGGACAGCGGCATCCACCTGGCCCCGGTATACGCCGGCCAGATCCGCCCCATCACCTTGGAGGACGCCCACGGCCCTGTGGACGTGTATCTGCTGCCCTTCCTCAAGCCGGCCCAGGTGCGCCTCCACTGCCCCCAGGAGCAGGTGGAGACCTACACCGACGCGGTGCGGGTGGCCATCGGCCACCTGGGGCTGGATCCCGCACGGCGCAACGTCCTGGTGGCTCATCAGTTTGTCACCGGGGCGGAGCGATCAGACTCGGAGGAGTTATCTGTGGGCGGGCTGGACAACGTGGACGGGGCGGTGTTCGCCCCCTTCGACTATGTGGCCCTGGGCCATATCCACAGTCCCCAGAACGTCGGGTCTCCCCGGGTGCGCTACGCGGGCAGTCCGCTAAAGTACTCCTTCTCCGAGGCGGCCCACCGCAAGTCCATGACGGTGGCGGAGCTGGGGGCCAAGGGGGAGCTGACGGTGCGCACCCTCCCCCTGCGCCCCCTGCGGGATCTGGTGGAGCTGCGGGGAAGCTATCAGGAGCTGACCTTCCGAGGCTTCTACCAGGGCACCACCTACCAGGAGGACTATGTCCACATCACCCTCACCGACGAGCAGGACGTCCCGGACGCCATTGGCCGGCTGCGGGCGATCTACCACAACCTGATGAAGCTGGACTATGACAACGCCCGCACCCGGCGCTCCGGGACGGTGGAGGGGGCGGGGACGGCGGTGGAGCGCCAGAACCCGCTGGAGCTGTTCGCCCGGTTTTATCAGATGCAGAACAACCAGCCTCTCTCCCCGGAGCAGACGGAATTTCTGCAAGGGCTGATCCAAACGGTGTGGGAGGGAGAGGCATGAGGCCGCTGAAGCTTGTCCTGTCCGCCTTCGGCCCCTATGCGGGCAGGACGGAACTGGATCTGTCCCAGCTGGGCACGGGCGGTCTGTACCTCATCACCGGGGACACCGGGGCTGGCAAGACCACCATTTTTGACGCCATCGCCTTTGCCCTTTACGGCCAGGCCAGCGGAGACGCCCGGGAACCCTCCATGCTCCGCTCCAAGTATGCCGCCCCGGATACCCCCACCCAGGTGGAGCTGCTGTTTGGCTATGGGGGCGCGCAGTACTATGTCAAGCGCAACCCCGAATATCCGCGCCCCAAGGCCCGGGGGCAGGGTGTGACGGTGGAGCGGGCCAATGCGGAGCTGCACACGCCAGACGGCCGGGTGATCACCAAGCAGGCCGAGGTCAACCGGGCCATTGTGGAGCTGTTGGGGGTGGAACGGGGCCAGTTCACCCAGATCGCCATGATCGCCCAGGGAGAGTTCCGAAAGCTGCTGCTGGCCCCCACCGAGGAACGCAAGCGGATCTTTCAAAAACTGTTTCGCACCCAGCCCTACCAGCGCCTGCAAGAGCGGCTGAAGGAGGAGGTAGCCCAGCTGCGGGGGGATTACGAGGCGGCCTGGACCAGCATTGACCAGTATCTGTCCGGCCTGCGCTGCCCGCCGGACAGTCCGCTGGCCCCCCAGGTGGGGCAGGCCCAGGCCCGCCAGCTGCCCTTGGACGAGGTGACGGGGCTGATCCAAGCCCTGATCCAGGCTGACCTGGCCGATCAGGATGGCTGCCGCCAGGCCCGCCAGGGGGTGGAGCAGGAACTGGAGCGGCTCAACGCCCTGCTCACCCAGGCTCAGGAGCGCGCGCGCACCCAGCGCTCCCTCCAGCAGGCCCAGGCCGCCCTGCAAAGCTGCCTGCCCCAGCTAGCCCAGGCGGAGCGGGCGCTGGCCGCGCAGCGGGACAGCCAGGCCCAGGAGGAGACCGCCACGGCGATTGCCGCCATCCAGGCGGAGCTGCCCCGGTATGGGGAGCTGGACGAGGCCCGGGATGCGCTGGCCGCCCTGACCCAAGCGGCAGACCGGCAGAGGAGCCAGCTCCAGGCCATGAGGGGGGAGCTGGCCGCGGGGCAGGCCGATTTGGACGGGCTGCTGGCGGAACAGGCGGCGCTGGCCACGGGGGAGGGGCAGCAGGCCCGTCTGGAGGGAGAGGTGGCCACCGCCCAGCGGGAAAAAGCGGATCTGGACGGGCTGGGCCGGGAACTGGACGGGGTAGAACGGTTGAACCGGGAGCTGGAGACCGCCCAGGGGGAGTACCTGTCCCTGGCGCAGACGGCCCAGGCCGCCCAGCGGGCCCATGACAGGCTTCACCGGGCCTACTTAGATGAGCAGGCGGGCATCCTGGCCGAGACCCTGCTGCCCGGCGTACCCTGCCCGGTATGTGGTGCGCCAGACCACCCGGCGCCCGCCCACAAGTCTACCCAAGCCCCCACCAAGGGGCAGCTGGACCAGGCCCGGCAGCGGGCCGATCAGGCCGGACAGCAAGCCGCTCAGGCCAGCGCTTTGGCTGGGGCCAAGCGGGGCGCTTTGGAGGAACGGCAGGCCGCCCTGGCCCGGATGGCTGAGGCCCTGATGCCCGGAGTTCAGGGCCAGAGGTTGCCCCAGGCGATTGCAGCGCGCCGGGCTGAGCTGACCGCCGCCTTAGAGCGGATGGAGGGGGAACTGGCTCGGGTGCGGGCGGCGCTGGCCCGCCGGGCCGAGCTGGACGGCCTGATCCCCCAGCGACGGGTCCGGCAGGCTGAGCTGGAACAGACCTGCGCCCGGCTAGACCGGGAACTGGCGGCCCAGGCCGCCCAGGCGGAGGCCCTGGAGGGGCGCATCCAGGCTTTGGCCGGTACGTTGCGCTACGACAGCGGCCAGGCCGCCCGGCAGGCGGCGTCGGAGCTGGCCAGGCAGGCCCAGGAGGGGAAGCAGGCCCTGGCTGAGCGTCAGGCGGCCTTTGACCGGCTCCAGAACCAGGCCGCCGCCCTCCAGGCCCAGATCAGCCAGGCCCAGGCCCTGTTGGCGGGGCAGCCAGAGCCTCAGCAGGAGGCTTGGCAGGCCGCCAAGGAGGAGCTGCTGGCCCAGCGGGCGGAGCTGGCCCGGCGGGAGCAGGAGGTGCACACCCGGCTATCCACCAACCAGGCCGCCCTGGAGGGCTTGCGGGCACGGGCGGCCGGCCTGACGGGTATCCAGGGGCGGTGGGGCTGGGTCAAGGCCCTGTCCGACACCGCCAACGGCGCTCTGGCCAATCGGCAAAAGATCGCCCTGGAGGCCTATGTCCAGGCAGCCTACTTCGACCGGGTCATCCAGCGGGCCAACACCCGCTTCATGGTCATGTCCGGCGGGCAGTACGAGCTGGCCCGCCGGCGGGAAGGAGACGACCATCGGAGCCAGAGCGGGCTGGAACTGGACGTCATCGACCACTACAACGGCACGACGCGCAGCGTCAAGACCCTCTCCGGCGGGGAGACCTTCAAGGCCTCCCTTTCCCTGGCCCTGGGCCTGTCCGATGAGATCCAGGCCTCCGCCGGGGGCATCCGGCTGGAGAGCATGTTTGTGGACGAGGGCTTTGGTTCGCTGGACGAGGAGTCCCTCCAACAGGCCATGCGGGCCCTGTCCGGGCTGGCCCAGAGCAACCGGCTGGTGGGCATCATCTCCCACGTGGCCGAGCTGAAGGAGAAGATCGACCGGCAGATCGTGGTGTACAAGCAGCGCTCGGGGGGCAGCAGGGCGGAGATCCGGCTGCTGTGACGCGGGGAGTCCCGGCGAGGGGAAAACACAGCTCCGGAGGGCCGCTGCGGCCCTCCGGAGCTGTCTTGAGATCATCAAACATGGGGGATCAGTAGGAGACGCCCCAGTATACCATGTGTTGCGCGGGCTTGCCGCAGCAGGCGCACACCTCGCCCAGGCGCTCCTGCTCCAGGGGGATGCACCGGGAGGACACCCCCGCCTCCTCCTTCATGCGCAGCTCACAGGCCAGCTCTCCGCACCACATGGCCTTGGCAAAGCCGCCCCGGGCGGCCATCTTCTCCCGCACTTCCTCCAGGGTGGCGCAGGGATAGGTGTTTTCCTCCAGGTTGCGCTTGGCCTTGTCATACAGCCCCTGCTGCACCCTATCCAGCATATCGGCAACAGTCTGCTCGATGCCGTCCAGAGACACGAAGACCTTTTCGCCGTTGTCCCGGCGTACCAGTACGCACTGGTTCTTCTCCATATCCTTGGGGCCCAGTTCCAGGCGCAGGGGTACGCCCTTCATCTCGTACTCTGCGAACTTCCAGCCGGGGGAGTTGTCGCTCTCGTCCAGCTTTACCCGCAGCCCGGCTGCCCGCAGCGTATCCACCACCGCCCGGTTGGCCTCCAGCACGCCGTCCTTGTGCTGGGCCACGGGGATGACCACCACCTGGATGGGGGCGATCCGGGGGGGCAGCACCAAACCGTTGTTGTCCCCGTGAGTCATGATGAGGCCGCCAATCAGCCGGGTGGACACCCCCCAGCTGGTCTGGAAGGGATGGTGGGGCTGGTTGTCCTTACCCGCGAAGGTGATGCCAAAGGCCTTGGCAAAGCCGTCGCCAAAGTAGTGGCTGGTGCCTGCCTGGAGGGCCTTCTTATCGTGCATCATACACTCCACGGTGTAGGTGGCTTCGGCTCCGGCAAATTTCTCCTTATCGGTCTTACGGCCCTTGACCACTGGCATGGCCAGGTAGTTCTCGCAGAAATCGGCGTAGATGTTGAACATCCGCTGCGTCTCTTCAACCGCCTCCTGGGCGGTGGCGTGCATGGTGTGCCCCTCCTGCCACAAAAACTCCCGGTGGCGCAGGAAGGGCCGGCTGGTCTTCTCCCAGCGAATCACAGAGCACCATTGGTTGTACAGCTTGGGCAGGTCCCGGTGGGACTGGATGATGTGGGCATAGTGCTCACAAAACAGGGTCTCGGAGGTGGGGCGGATACAGTAGCGCTCCTCCAGCTCTTCGCTGCCCCCGTAGGTGACCCAGGCGCACTCAGGGGCGAAGCCCTCCACATGGTCCTTCTCCTTCTGGAGCAGGGACTCGGGGATGAGCATGGGTAGGTAGACGTTTTCATGCCCGGTCTGCTTAAACTTTTCATCCAGAATCCGTTGGAAATTTTCCCAGATGGCGTAGCCATAGGGGCGCAGGATGAACATTCCCTTGATGGAGGAGTAGTCGATCAGCTCCGCCTTCCGGCACACGTCGGTGAACCATTGGGCGAAGTCGGCCTCCATGTCGGTGATCTGCCGGACCTGTTTGCTTTTCTCTTGTGCCATAGCGACCCTTCCTTTGACGGCCCGCCTGGCCGGTTCCATCCGCCGGAGCGGCAGGGGCAGGGCGGGGATTCCTGTAAGTTCCTATTGTATTGCCTGCGGGGAGGAAAGTCAAGGGGAAGCGGGAATTGCCCTTTTTTAAGGAAAGTAGTGATTTCAAGGGAAATTGAAATTTTTCGTCAAATTGCATAAAAAAGGACTGCCCCCAGATTTGGGAGCAGTCGTGTCCTAAACATTTGGGTGAAAGAAAGTGCTTTCTCTTTGCCGGATTATCTTTGCAAGAACCTGTTACCGTTACTTTTATTGCTTTGCATATCCAGACAGTCAAACATTTTCAAACTCAGACAACACATTTTCCAACGTCTCCTGAACATGGTCTTGCAGATTTGGATCCCCAATCACACTGACCCGATATAGCACATGACCCTGGGCCAGATAAGCGGTACGGGAGACGTATTGCTCCCCGCTGTCCTCTGTAATCAACACGGGATCATCGTCAACATTCGCAATGTAGGACTGCCGCTTCAGTTCCACAGACCACCCGCTGTCCGTGCTTATCCCCTCTGCGGGGTCACCATACAGCATCGCGTCCAGAGTGACCCTGATCTCGCCGTCCCGATAGCCGCTCTCGACGCTGAGCCACTCCACATGTCCCTCTCGGGTGCCACATAAGCTGACCCGCACATTGGGAGCATCCTGGAATCCCTCTGGCATACCCACATACGTTCCATGGTCAAGCCAGGCCGCTTCCTCCAGCGGATTTGGAACGGACATGCCCAAGAATTCCTCACAGGCTGCCCAATCCGAAAAGTCCTCATAAAAGGCCCCAGGCAAGTGACTGGACAGCATTTTTTGCTCCGTACTGAGGCTGTCATAGGAATCCCATTCCTCTTGCAGCGCATCATAGACGTCCTGAGCAAGCATCTCAGCAGAGATGGGTTCTGGTCCAGGTCCTTCAGCCTGTCCAGATTGACCTAAACAACCTGTCAAGCTGGAAATACAGACCAATCCTGATAAGAAACAAACAGCGAACTTTTTCATATGGTTCAACCTCCATCCTAGCATGTTCTTGCTGGTATAGACGCAAAATTTCGCTGATATTTTATTTTTATCATTATAAAATAAAAAGATGTTTTTTGCAAGGCATGATAAACTGTCTCACTCAGCCGTTTTCAGGTTAGGGACTTCTATTTGGCGAAACCGACGGAGTTTGGGCCGTCACTACTTATCTTGAAAAGGGACCGGGAATTGCCCCTTTTACAAGATTGGTAGTGATGAAACAAGATCCGCCGGTTTTACCAAACAGCAGGCATTGCCTTTGTTTGGTTTGACGAGAAAGTCCCCCCTTATCCATATCCGCACCCACAATACCGCCTTGAAGAAGCGGCTTGCCGCCTATGCAAAGCAGCACCCCGGCGCGTGCCGCCAGGCCGGCAGCGGCCTGGAAACGGGCTGCATGGAGTTTGACATGGAGAAAGGCCGATTCTCTTTTCGTCTGACCGCCCCATACGGCGAGGAACGCCGGGAAGCAGCGCGGCGGTATGCCAGAGAGAATAACGCCGCCGACAGGCTGAAATGATGTGGATTTGTTCACAGCCTTATGGTATAATCTTCTTAAAACAACAGAGAGACAAATCGGGATTTGATGGAGGTTTCGCTATGAAAAAAGTTATTGTTGGTTCAGCTATGTTTATGACAGGCATCATCTCAGCCGTTGTATTATTGGGGGGAGCGATGGCTTATCAATTTGAGCATATAAACTTAAGTCCATTCTCTATGACGATGCAAATCCTTGCAGAGTATGGTCTTACACCATTTCTGTATGTAGCAGTAGTTATTGCTGTTGTAGGTATAGTCATTGCAATCTTAGGATTGAAAGAAAAGTAAGCTAAATTCCCATTTATCGGGGAGTTTGCCGCCAGCTTAAACAACTGAACCCATCCACCCAGAGCAGCTATCTTCAACCAAGAAAACGGCTGCTCCTTTTTGTGCCTGCGGGTAGAAAGGAGCGACCAGCTATGACGAAACGGAGGGAGAAAACACGCGAGGAATTAACCAACGAGATTGAGAACAATCAGGAGAAAATCCGGCGGTATGAGGAATTTTAATAAGCTGTCGGGATTCCTGTCAATTTGACGGGAATTTTCAATTTTCCGTGAAATCGCTACTTTCCTTGAAAAGGGACCGGGAATTCTTTGCCCTGGGCCGGGCGTAGGAGTTCCCTTTTCCAAAAAATCTGCTATAATATGCACACAGGGGCTGCCCCGCCCATTGGCGTTGGCCATGGGGGGGCGGCGCAGGGAGGCAGGGGAGCATGACGGTGGTCTTCGGAACAAAGGGGGAGGACGGGCGGGCGCTGGCCCACCCGCTGCTGGAACAGGGAGCCAGGCTGCTCTGGGGGTGGGAGCGCCCTTCGCTGGGGCGCAGCCCCCGGGGCAAACCCTTCTTCCTGGGGGTGCCGGGCCGATGGCTGTCCCTATCCCACAGCGGCGGTTACGCCCTGTGCGCCCTGTCCGACGACGGGCCGGTGGGGGTGGACATCGAGGTGGTGCGTCCCCACCGGCCTGAGGTGCCCGGCTTTGCCCTGACCAGGGAGGAGGCCGCCTGCTTTGACGGCACCTGGGAGGATTTTACCCGGCTGTGGACCCTGAAAGAGAGTTGGTGCAAGATGACCGACCTTCCCCTTTACCCGCCCAGGAAGGCCGCCGTACCCAAGGACTGCCCCCAGCGCAGCTACGAGGGGGCGGGCTGGCGGGCGGCGATCTGCTGCCGGGGCAGGCCGCCGGAGGAGATCCGGTGGCTGGGGCCGGAGGGATGGGACAGTTCTCTTCGGGAATCTTGAGGGATTCTTTATCAAAACTTAAAGGAAACCCCTGGGGAAAGCTAAGAATCATGGTGTATCATGGCCCTTGAAAACCGGGCGGGAGGGCCAGCCCCGCCCCGAGGGGGGAGCGCTGTGAACATCTTGCTGCTGACTGGAAAGTTTGGAATGGGGCATTGGTCGGCGGCCCAGGCCCTGGCGGCCCAGCTGGAAGGGGCGGGGCACACCGTGGCCCTGACCGACCTCTTCCACTATGCCATGCCCGAGCTGGCCCCCGCCCTGTATCGGGGGTTCCAATTCCTGGTGAGCCGGTTGGGCGGGGTGTACAACCTCCACCACCGCCGGACCCGGGACGAGGCGGGGGAGATTCCCCTGGCCAGGTTGTTGGAGCGCAAGGTGGGAGAGCTGGCGGGGGCGCTGCGCCCGGCGCTGATCCTGTCCACCCACCCGGTGTGCTCCGGCGCTGCGGCCCGGTACAAGTGGGTCGCGGGCAGCACCCTGCCCCTAATCACCTGTATGACCGACGTCACCGACCACAGTGAATGGATCCATCCTGGTACCGACTGCTACCTGGTCCCCTCCCCTGACGTGCGGAAGGCCCTGGTGGACAAGGGGGTGGCTGCGGGGCGGATCCTGGTCAGCGGCGTCCCGGTCAAGGATGGCTTCGCCGCCGCCCGGCGGCAGGATGGCCCCCGGCGGCTGCTGATCATGGGGGGTGGACTGGGGCTGATGCCCCGGCGGGACTCCTTCTACCAGGCGCTCAATGACCTGGAGGGGGTGCGCACCACCATCCTGACGGGGAAGAACCAGCGGCTGTACCGCCGTCTGGCGGGGCGGTACGCCAACTTGGAGGCGGTGCCCTTCACAGACCGGGTGGCGCAGTATATGGCCCAGTCCCACCTGATGCTGTCCAAGCCGGGTGGCGTCACCTGCTTTGAGGCCATCGCCTCCCGGCTGCCCATGCTGGCCTGGGAGCCGTTTTTGGAGCAGGAGCGGGAGAACGCCCGCTTTCTGGTGCGCCACGGCATGGCCCGGGTGGTAGGCAAGGAGGAGAACGCCTGCCTGGCGGCCATCCGGCAGACCATCTACGACCGGCCGCTGCTGGCCGGTATGGAGCAGGCCATGGACCGGCTGGCCGCCGGGCTGTGCCGGGATGCGGTGTGCGCTGCGGTTCAAATTTGGAGTGAGGAGGCGGTTTGCGCGTGAGCAAGGGGAGGCTGATCTGGCTGGCGGTGGTGGCCGCCCTGCTGGGCTGGACGGGATATACCATCCTGCGGGAGCAGACCCCCCGAGAGCTGGCCGGAGCCATCGCCCAGGCGGACTGGCGGGTGCTGCTGTTGGGGGTGCCGGTGATGGCGCTGTATATCGCCTGCGAGGCCAAGTCCACCCACAGCATCCTGCGGGTGCTGGGCAGCCCACAGCCTTTTCGGAAGTGCTACTTCTATTCCTGCACGGGCTTTTTCTTCAGCAACATCACCCCCTCCGCCACCGGCGGCCAACCCGCCCAGGTCTATTACATGAACCGGGATGGGGTGAGCGTGGCCAACGGCACCATTGACATGCTGCTGGTCACCATTGGTTACCACACCGCCATCGTCCTGTACGGCGTGGCTGCCCTGTTCGTCAGCGGGGGACTTACCCGTCAGCTGGGCGGGCAGGTGGGGTTCCTGCTGGGGGTGGGGTTCACGGTGTTTTTGGTGTTGAACCTGGCCATGATCCTGTTCCTGTTCCTGCCCAATCCGGCCCGCCGCCTGTGCCGGCTGGCCATCGGGGCGGCGGCGCGGGTGCGCCCCAGCTTGGACCGGGCCAGATTGGAGGCGCGGCTGGACGGCTATCTGGACGGCTACCGCCAGGGGGCGTCGGTCATCCGGGGCACCCCCCGCCTGCTGCCCAAGGTGCTGGCCTGCAGCCTGGGCCAGATGGCCTGCACCTACTTCATCCCCTATCTGGTCTACCGGTCCTTCGGCCTGGACGGTTTCTCCCTGTGGCAGGTGTGTGCCCTCCAGGTATTGGTGTCCATCGCCGTGGGATACCTGCCCCTGCCCGGTTCTGCCGGGGCGGCAGAGAGCGTGTTCCTAAGGGGGTTCCAGACCATCTTTGGCATGGGGCTGGTGGCCCCCGCCATGATCCTCAGCCGGACGATGAGCTGTTACCTGGTGCTGGTGGTCACGGGAATCGTCACCGCTGTGGGCCATGCCCGCCGCCGCTCCGCCCTCGGCCCCGCCGCGGCGGAGGGATGAGTGCCACAGCGGACGGGCAAAAAATTTGTAAAAACCTTAAAGAATTCCCTCTTCCTTTTTCCCAGGCAATCGCCTATAATCAGAGCGGAATGGTAAGCGTGGAGCAGGATGGGGCTTGAGATGGCGACCAACTCAGCCGAACGGGTATTTGGCGCGCTTGCGTAAAACATTACGCCCCACGGGATGATGCGGCCTTTTCCCGCGGCTGGTGCCGACCAGGGGAAGTTCGTATTCCCCGCACCCTTACTGATTGGGCGGCACTTCTTCCCCAGGCCAGGATCGTGAACCGGAAGCCCATCTATCTGTCGCCCCCCTTACCCCATCGTGTTTTTCCTTATATTTTTTATCTGGGCTTTACCGCGGGGACGGCCTGGCGGGATGGCCTTGCCGCGGCGGGGATTGGGGACGCGGTTGCCATCATGACCTGCGGCTGTTGCCGCATCCTCCGGAACCGGAAATGGCGGGACATACAGCCGTGGGCTGCCCTGAGCGGTGGCCTTCCCCACAGAAGACGAGACGTTCACAAGTTTGGACAAGCAGGCTGCCGGCGGCCTGTGCCCGTGGCTTCACGGGTACGCAGGGCTGCCGTTCACCTGCCACAGAGTGAGGATTTACCATGCGAGCAAAACATACCCCGATGGGGGGCAGACGGCTGCGTCTGAAGGAATGGAACATAGACCGGTTTCGGCATTGGGCGCTGCTGCTCTACTGGCCGGTGTTTGGCCTGTTGTTCTGGTACGCGGAGCGGGGGATGGACGTGGAGTTCTACTACCCCATGCACTGCTGGCTGGACGACTACATCCCCTTTAACGAATGGTTTCTCATCCCCTACCTGTTCTGGTTTGTCTTTCTGATCGGGATGCATCTGTATACTTTGTGGTATGATCCGGCTGCCTTCCGGCGGATGATGCGCTTCATCATCCTGACCTATTCCGTCAGCCTGCTCATCTTCTTCCTGTTCCCCAACTGCCAGCACTTGCGCCCCACCGGCTTTGCCCGGGACAATCCCCTGACCCGCTTCATGGCCGATTTCTATGCCTTTGACACCAGCACCAACGTCTGCCCCTCCCTGCATGTGGTGGGCTCGCTGGCGGTGATGTTCGCCGCCTGGGACACCCCGCGGCTGTCCACCCCCCTCTGGCGGGCCGCCTTCGGGGTGACCGCTGGGCTGATCAGTGTGTCCACGGTGTTTCTCAAGCAGCACTCGGTGCTGGATATTCTGGCGGCGCTGGCGGTGTGCGCGGTGGGCTACATCGTGGTGTATGGCCGGTCCGCCTGGGCTGCCGCCCCTGCCGCCGGCCGGGGCCGGCGCAGGAAATCCGTGGAGTACGAATGATGGGATCAATAAGGCCCCCTGGGCGCGCCCGCATGGCGGACGCTGCCCAGGGGGCTTTTTGCGGTCTGGCCGCTCAATTTTTCAGGCTGTGCATGGGGGCGGGGATTCGTCCCCCCCGGGCCACGAAGTCCTCGGCAGAGCCGGTGTGGCAGGGCATCACCGGGGCAGAGCCCAGCAGGCCGCCAAACTCTACCGTATCCCCCACCTGCTTGCCTGGGGCGGGGATGATGCGCACGGCGGTGGTCTTGGTGTTGACCATGCCGATGGCCGCCTCGTCAGCCAGGATGGCGGAGATGGTGGCTGCGCTGGTGTCCCCGGGGACGGCGATCATGTCCAGCCCCACCGAGCACACGCAGGTCATGGCCTCCAGTTTGTCCAGGGTGAGTCTGCCGGACTGGGCGGCGGCGATCATCCCCTCGTCCTCGCTCACTGGGATAAAAGCGCCGGACAGGCCGCCCACCGACGAGCTGGCCATGACGCCCCCCTTCTTCACCGCGTCGTTGAGCAGGGCCAGGGCGGCGGTGGTGCCGTGGGTGCCGCACACTTCCAGGCCCATCTCCTCCAGAATACGGGCTACCGAGTCGCCCACGGCGGGGGTGGGGGCCAGGGACAGATCCACAATGCCAAAGGGGACCCCCAGCCGGGCGCTGGCCTCTTGGGCCACCAGTTGACCCATGCGGGTGACCTGGAAGGCGGTCTTCTTGATGGCCTCGGCCAGCACGTCAAAGCTCTGCCCCTTGACAGCCTGGAGGGCGTGGTGCACCACGCCGGGGCCGGATACCCCCACGTTGATGACCCGCTCGGCCTCCCCCACGCCGTGAAAAGCGCCGGCCATGAAGGGATTGTCCTCCACGGCGTTGCAGAACACCACCAGCTTGGCGCAGCCAAAGCCGCCCTGGTCTGCCGTGCGTTGGGCAGTGGCCTTGATGACCTCTCCCATGAGGCGCACCGCGTCCATGTTGATGCCCGCCTTGGTGGAGCCCACGTTGACGCTGGCGCACACCACATCGGTGGCTGCCAGCGCCTCTGGAATGGCGGAAATGAGCTTCCGATCCCCTTCGGTCATGCCCTTTTGCACCAGGGCGGAGAAGCCGCCGATGAAGTTGACCCCCACCGCCTTGGCCGCCCGGTCCATGGCCTGGGCGAAGGGAAGGTAGTCGTCGGTGCGGGAGGCCCCGGCCACCAGGGCCATGGGGGTGACGGAGATACGCTTGTTGACGATGGGGATGCCAAACTCCGTCTCGATGTCCTGGCCGGTGCGCACCAGATGCTGCGCGCTGGTGGCGATCTTGTCGTAGATCTTCCGGCAGGCGGCGTCTGGGTCAGGGTCGCAGCAGTCCAGCAGGGAGATGCCCATGGTAATGGTGCGCACGTCCAGGTGCTGCTGGTCGATCATGCGGATGGTACTTAGGATGTCTTTGCTGTTGAGCATGGTAACCCTCCTTGGCGTTTGTCTGAGATGCCCGGGCAGGTTTCAGATGCGGTGCATGGAGTCAAAGATGTCCTCCCGCTGGATGCGGATGTCCAGGCTGCGGGACTTCCCCGCCTCGGCCAGCTCCTCCCGCAGCGCGGCGAAGGGGACGGCGGCCTGGGCCAGGTCCACCAGCATGGTCATGGTAAAGTACTCCTGCACGATGGTCTGGCTGATGTCCAGCACATTGACGTTTCTGGCGCTGAGCAGGGTGCACACGGCGGCGATGATACCCACCTGGTCTTTGCCGATGACGGTGACGATTGCTCTCATAATCCTTCCTCCTGCAGATCAAAATTGTGGGCCTGGTTATCCCAGGTCGTCCAGGGTCAGCTGGAACGGGCCGGCCAGATGCTCCAAAAACCAGTCCAATTCCTCCATCTTCATGGCGCGCAGAGCGTCCATGGTCTCCTGAGCGGCCCGCTGAAATTCGGTGTTGCCCGCCTTGAGCTCCTCCTGGCACTTGAGCCAGGCCGCCAGCTTATCGGCCGCTTTGACATAGCGGCGCAGCACGGGGTCGGATTGCCGCACCAGGGGCTGGTAGGCAGGTGCCAGCTGTTGGGGCAGCATGGACAGCAGCTTGTCCTGGGCCACGGCTTCCACCTGGCGGTAGGCGGCCTTCAGCCCCGGGTTGTGGTGCTTGATGGGGGTGGGCATATCGCCGGTGATGATCTCTGGCGCGTCGTGGAACAAGGCGGCAGCCGCCGCCTTGGCCGGATCCACCGCCCGGTGAAAGACCTCCTGCCCGATGGCGGCCAGGGCGTGGGCCAGCACCGCCACCTCATAGGAGTGCTCCTCCACGTTCTCCGTGCGGGTGTTGCGCATCAGGGCCCAGCGGGCGATGTAGCGCATCCGGAAGATATAGGCGAAAAAACTGTGAGCCAACACCGCTCCCCCCTCTGTCCCGCCGCTGGGGTCGGGACGTGTCTTGGGACAGTATAGCAGGAATCGGCGGAAAAGTAAACGCCCCAGGCTGTACAAACCGGGGGAAACTTGATATACTGTGTGGCGGATTTGACTGATCTGCGGAGGAAACGCAATGAAGGTTGCCATCTGTACCCTGGGGTGCAAAGTGAACCAATATGAGAGCCAGGCCATGGAGCGGGAGCTTCTGCGCCGGGGTCATGCCCTGGCCGAATTTGACGCTCCGGCGGACGCCTACATCATCAATACCTGCACCGTCACCGCGGTGAGCGATAAAAAGTGCCGCAACCTCATCCGCCGGGCCCGGAAGCAGGCGCCGGAGGCGGTGGTGGCGGTGTGCGGCTGCTATGCCCAGACCGACCCCCAGGCCGTGGCCGAGCTGGGGGTGGATCTGGTGTCCGGCTCAGCTGGCCGCATGGACTTCCTGGACCGGCTGGAGGGCCAGTTGGCCAGCCGGGGCGCGCCGGTGGTGGCGGTGGATCGGGCCATGGCCCGCCGGGAATTTGAGCGCTTGAGCCCCGGCGGCCCGGCCGGGCGTACCCGGGCCATGCTGAAGGTGGAGGACGGCTGCGCCTACTTCTGCACCTATTGCATCATCCCCTATGCCAGAGGGCCGGTGCGCTCCCTGCCCATGGCCGAGGCGGTGGATCAGGCCAGGCAGTTGCAGGAGGCAGGCTATCGGGAGCTGGTGCTCACCGGCATCGAGCTCTCCTCCTGGGGCCGCGACCTGGCAGGGCGGCCCACCTACCTGGAGCTGATCGAGGCGGTGTGCCGGGCAGTGCCTGGGATGCGGGTGCGCCTGGGCTCTCTGGAGCCGCGCACCGTCACCCCGGAGTTCTGCCGCCGGGCCTCTGCCCTGCCAAACCTGTGCCCCCATTTCCACCTGTCCCTCCAGTCCGGCTGCGACGCCACCCTGGCCCGGATGCGGCGGGGTTATGATTCCAAGCGATATGAGCAGTCCATTCAGCTCCTGCGGGCGGCCTTTCCCGACCCGGGCATCACCACCGATCTCATCGTGGGCTTTCCCCAGGAGACGCAGGAGGAGTTTGACCAAAGCCTGGCCTTTGTAAGCCGGTGTGGCTTTTCCGCCATGCACATCTTCCCCTATTCCCCCCGCCCCGGGACCCCGGCGGCAGACATGGACGGGCAGGTGCCCAAGCCGGTGAAGGAGGCCCGGGTGCAGGCCGCCGCCCAGGTGGCTGATGAGCTGCGCCAGGCCTATCTGGAGCGGCAGGTGGGGCGCACCGTACCGGTGCTCTTTGAGGAGCAGCGGGACGGGCTGTGGCAGGGCCATGCCCCCAACTACGTCCTGGTGCGGGCAGAGGGGGAGGGCCTGCACAACCAGGTGCGCTCGGTGCGCCTGATCGCCGCTGACAACGATGGTCTGCTGGGGGAGCTGATCCCCTGAGAGCGCCGCCCCAGCCAATTGGCAGGGGCGGCAAGCATATCCCCCAAGATGCATCGAAATGTACAACATCTCCCTCCTGCCCGGCCCTGGGTAGGAGGGAGAAAACTATGCAGCAGACGGATAAGTACCAGTTCAAGCTCATTGAGGGGACGGACGCCTTCTCGCCCCAGCCCCTTAACGACAACATGGAGCAGGTGGAGCAAGCCCTGACCGAGCTGGAGAGCTCGCTGCTGGGCAACCTGGGGACCATCGGGCAGAACCTCCGGGTGGAGACGGGCAGCTATGTGGGCACAGGGGGATATGGAGAGAGCCAACCCAACACCCTGACTTTCCAGCTCCACCCGGTGGTGGTGATGGTGGCGCTCACCACAGCAGCTACCGGTGCGCCACCCATGGTTCTCATGCGCCCGGCACCCAGCGCCAGCTGCCAGCTGGGGGGCGTGGCCTATGGGGTCTTTCTCACCTGGGGAGGGCACAGTGTGCAGTGGTATGTGAGCGGGGACGGGAATGCCTATCATCAAGGCAACAGCGGGGGTATCACCTACCACTACATCGCGCTGGGCTACTAAACCAGCGCCCCGGACACCTACCCGAGGATGTTATCCGTCCTCCTGCTGACGGGAGGGGGCTCCAGAGGACAAAAAGCGCCCCCGGGCTTTTGCCCGGGGGCGCTTTGCCTGTTGACGGGCCGGTTGGCCGCGTCAGTCACCGAAGGGAGCCCTGATTAGGCGTCCACGTCAGTGAGATACAGGTAGGACACGTAGCCGTTGGCATCCAGCTCGTAGCTGATGGCCTGAGCGCTGTACTGGCTCAGGTTATCCAGCGTCGCGGCGTACACTTCCTCAGTCTCGTAGTTGACTACTTGGACGGTGCAGTTGTCGGCAACCGTCAGATAAGTGGTCGCAGTGCCGTTGACGTAGGTCAACACGCCGTCCGCATAGGTCGCGGTGCCGCCAGCAGCCAGGTAGCCCATCTGGTTGCCTGCACCATCCACGGGCAGAGCCAGACCGGTGTAGTAGCCGCTGGTATTCAGTCCACTCAGGGCATAGACTCGGTTCATCCCGTTGGTATTGATGACGCTCTCCACGTTGTTGCTCACGTTGACCGTAGTCTTCTGGCCGTTGAGTACCACATTGTAGGTGCTGTAGTACTGATAGGTCTGACCCTTGGACAGGAACAGGGCGGAGGTGTCCACCTGGTAGGTGGGCTTGGCGCTCTGAACCGCAGCCCCAGTCAGAGCGCTGGTCAGCAGCACATACTGGGTGCCCTCCGTATCCGTCAGGCTGCCATAATACGTGGTGCCAGTCAGCGTGGGGATGGTCTTGAAGCCGGTGTACACGCTGTAGCCCTGGAGGACAGTCTGATTGATGGAGTAGTCATAGACGTAGTTGGCCACGATGAACCGAGTGGCGTCATTCAGCAGAACGGTGGTATCCAGAGTGTTGGCGATACCGGTCTCGGCATAGCTGTCGCTATCAGCAGAAGCGGTAGTAAAGCCAGTAGCACTTGTGCCGTAGGGCAGGACAACGTCCTTAGCGGTGTCGCTGATGGTGTAGTAGGTGGAACCATTGATGGACACCGTCTCAAAGCGGACAAAGGTGCCCGCAGCCGCCCAGGAGGCGGAACCACCCACGGGGAAGAAATCGCTGGTGGTACCAGTGTTGCCATTCACGAACTGACGGGTGACGGTGGTGCCGTCGGCCAGGAACAGGTCGACCTGCATCACATACCGGCCGGTGCCCGCGCTGACAAGCTCGGCGGCGGTGACCACGCCCACACTCTCAATCAGGCCGATGCCGTCCAGGCCCATCAGGTTGCCCTGATTGTCCAGGTACAGCCGGTAGTTCCGGTTGATGTGGGTGGTGGGAGCCAGCGTCATGGTCAGGGGGCTGGTGCCGAAGGTGTTGTTGTTCAGATAGGTGGTGCTGTTGGCGATCACGCCGTCATAGGCGTTCATGGTGGTGTGCAGGCCGGAGATGGTCACATCCACGGTGGGAGCCGCGCCCACGATGTCAATCTGAGTGCTGGTGGGGGCGGCGGTACCGCCGTACTGAGTGAACAGCACGTAGTCGCCCACGGCGTAACCCTCGCCCACGATCCCGCTGATGGAAGAGGCAAGCGTGCCAGTATTCAGCGTGAGCTGGGCGGGACGAACCTCATGGCCGGCGGTGTCCACCACGGCCGGGCTGACCGCGGTGACCTCACCCAGGTAGGTGTCCACATAGACGATGACCCACTCGGTGCCGTCCTTGTAGATCTCGGTGGCCTGGCCCTGCTTGCCCATGGTGGTCACGGTGTTGGTGGCGTTCACGGTAAAGGCGGTCGTGCTCTCCGCGCCGTTGGTCCAGACGCTGTTGGAGGTGAAGTCGTTGCCCTCGTTCACAGCGGCAGCCACGTCACACAGGGTCTCGGCGGTGTAGTAGACGGCCACGGGGGTGTCCTCGATCACCGCATAGGCGGTGTCCGTCAGTTCCTCATAGGCAGTGGTGTCGGTGGTAACGGTGTTGTTGCCCATGTTCACCGTCCAGCTGTTGTTGGAGAACCAGGTGGTGCTGGGCCGGCCGTAGTTGTCAGCGGTGTTCACATCGGAGTCCAGCTTGAACATCTGCTCGCCGATGGAGAACTCCCCGATCTGGTAGCCGAAGGCGGGGGTGTAGGACACCTTGTTCACCCGGATGGCGTTGAACAGCAGGTAGGCAACCTCCTCACGGGTGAGGTAGTCGCTCAGCCGGGAGGTGGTGAAGCCGTCCAGGATGCCCCGCTCAGAAGCGATCCGAGCCACGTTCAGCTCCCACTGCGCGCCCACAAACTCGTTGTTCTCGCCATAGCCCAGGGCCCGGAGCATGATGACCAGCAGCTGATAGCCGGTGACATAGTCCTCGGGCATGAACTGGCCCTGACCGTTGCCGATCACGAAGCCGTAGTGGGCGGAGTAGCCGATGTAGCCGGCAGCCCAGAGGCTGGAGTTGGTGTTCACATCGTCGAAGTAGTTGCTCTCCTCCCAGATGTGCGTCTGCTCGTCAGCCACGTCGGCGGTCAGGGACCGGTAGACCAGCGCGGCCACCTCGGAGCGGCGGACGTTGGCAGTGGGCTGGAAGCCGTCGCCATAGCCCTGGAACACGCCCATGCCGGTCAGCACGTCAACGGCTTCTACATACTGCGCGTTGATCTGATCGGCGTCGTTGTAATCCTCCACGCTGGCAGCGCTGGCAAACATCATGACCGACACGGTCATCATGAGGGCCAGAACCAGAGCGAGGATCTTCTTTAGATTTCTCATGTTTCAGATGTTCCTCCTTGTCGAAAGTTTCCCGCTTACTCGGGTTGGGACGGGACTTGCTGTCTCCCGGCTTCAACCACCGCGTCAAGGGGCGGGAGGGGCGCGACCTCCCATCCTTTGACCCGGCCGGCCAGGCCGGGCGCAACAGCCCATCTTTGCCCAATATTGGGGATATTGTGATTATATCGACCGGCGGGGGGAAGTGTCAACCGATTTCTGCCAACTGTAACAAAACTGTAACAAAGCCAACGTCATCCGGCCAGCCGCCGGGAGGCAAGGCACTCCTCCAGCACCGCCCATTCGGAGAAGGGGCGGCGTACCCCGTGAGTTTCGATGTATTCCTCGTGGCCTTTGCCCAGCAGGGCGACCAGATCCCCGGGGCGGGCCAAGGCCAGGGCGGTCCGGATGGCCTGCCGCCGCAGGGGGAGGACGCGGAAGGGGATGTGTCCGCGCAGCTGCTGGGCGATCTGCTCGCAGATGGCTCGCACCGGCTCACTGCGAGGGTTGTCCTCGGTGAGCAGGGCGCAGTCGGCCCATTGGGCGGCGGCCCGGCCCATGTCCCGGCGGCGCATGGGGGGCCGGTCGCCCCCTGCGCCAAATACCAGGATGATCCGTCCGGACACATGGGGGCGCAAGGCCCGCAGCAGGGCGCGGAAGCTGTCGCCGTTGTGGGCGTAGTCGATGAGCACGCCCACGCCGTTGCCGGTGGGGAAGCGCTGGGTGCGCCCGGGTACCACCACCTGGGCCAGCCCTGCCCGGATGGCCCCGTCCTCCACCCCCAGGGCCCGGGCCAGGGCGATGGCGGCCAGGGCGTTCTCCCCGTTGAATTGCCCGGGCATGGGCAGGAAGTAGGGATCTTGGGATCCGTCCAGCTCCACCAGGGTGGACAGGGGATGGCTGGGATCGGGATAGACGGCCCGCAGGCGGGTGTCCGCCCCCGGTTCCGCACCAAAGGTGGCCACAGGTACGCCGGGGGGGACCTGCTGGGCCATGGAGGGCCAGCTGGGGTCATCGGCATTGCCCACGGCCAGCTTGCACTGGGAGAACAGGGCGGCCTTGCAGGCGCGGTACTCCGCCAGGTCGGCGTGTTCCCCAGGGCCGATGTGATCGGGGGAGAGGTTGAGGAACACCCCCGCATCAAACCGGATGCCCGCCACCCGGTCCAGCTTCATGGCCTGGGAGGACACCTCCATCACCACATGGGTACACCCGGCGTCGGCCATGCGGCGCAGCAGGGCGTGGAGGGCCACCGGTTCCGGGGTGGTGTTGCCCGTCTCGGCCAGCTTCTCCCGCCCTGCGAAAGCCCCCAGGGTGCCGATCATCCCGGGCCGGTGCCCCGCGGCGGCCAGGATGTCCCGGATCATGTGGGTGGTGGAGGTCTTGCCCTTGGTGCCGGTGACGGCGATGGTCACCAGTGACTGGGCTGGGTGGCGGTAGAACGCCCCGGCCAGCAGGGCCAGGGTGCGCCGGGGGTCGGGCACCGACACGGTAGGCAGGCCGGGCAGGGCAGGGCCGGAGGTGAGCACCGCCGCCGCGCCCTGGGCCTTGGCTTGGGCCAGGAAGCGGGCGCCGTCCGTCCGGGCGCCGGGCAGGGCGGCAAAGAGCATCCCCGGCCCCACCTGCCGAGAGTCGCAGGTCAGCCCCGTGAGCTCGGGGTCGCCCCCGGAGCAGGCCAGGTTCAGGGGGATGAGCAGTTGGGAGAGTTTCATGGGCAGCGCTCCTTTGCAGATTGCTGCCCCAGCCTATGCCCCAGATGGAGGAAGGGTTCCCATTTGCCCATCCTTTTGCCTCAAAACAGGGGGAAATAGGCCCGTCCCCGCCTCTGGACGCAGATTGCCCCGCCCCTCCTGAAAAGGGAGGGACGGGGCAATGGGAAGAGGGGCGCGGCAACCGGCCCGATCAGGCGCCGGCCTGGGTGGAGGGAGCGTCCGTGCCCGGCTGTACCTGGGCGGCCCGGCGGGCGTCGTACTCCCGGAGGAAGGCCTGGACATAGTCCACGTCGGAAGGCGTGTCGATATACTCGGTGCCTCGCTTCTGCCTGGTCTCCGCCCCTTTTCCGGTGATGAGCAGCACGGAGGGTTCCGCACAGCTGAGCACCGCCTGGCGGATGGCCTCCCCTCGGTTGGGCTGGATCTCATAGGGGCAGTCTTGGGCGGACACATGGCCGGCGATCTCCCGGCAGATGGACAGGGTATCCTCCTCGCCGGAGTCCTCCTCGGTGAGCACCACCAGGTCGGAGGACTGGCCCGATACCTCCCCCAGGTCCCGGCGGCGGTCGAAGGCCTTCCGGCCGGGGCAGCCGAACACGGTGACGATCCGCCGGCCGGGGTACTCCGCGCGCACCGACTGGAACAGGGTCTCAAAACTCATGCGGTTGTGGGCGTAGTCCACGATGGCGGTCACCCCGCCGTCGGCGCTGGTGAACACCTCCATCCGGCCGGGCACCCGGGCCCGCTCCAGCCCCGTGGCCATCGCCTTCTCCGGGATGCCCAGCCCCCGGCACACCGCGATGGCGGCCAGGGCGTTGTCCACGTTGAACAGCCCCGGCATCCCCAGGCGGAAGTCCCGGTCCAGCCCCTGGGCCGCCGCGTGGAAGCGGATGCCATGCCCCTGCTTGCCGATCCCGCTGCCATACACGTCGGCGTTGGGATCCCGCCGGGAGAAGGTGAGCACCCGCCCGCAGTCTCGCCGGGCGGCGGCCAGCACCTGCCCGGCCCGGTCGCAGTCCAGGTTGACGCAGGCCAGTTCGGCCTGGGCGAAGAGCTTGAGCTTGGACTGAAAGTAGTCCTCAAAGTCCGGGTGTTCCACCGGGGAGATATGGTCCCGGCCGATGTTCAGAAAGCAGGCCGCGGCGAACCGGACGCCCAGGGTGCGGTGGTATTTCAGGGCCTGGCTGGACACCTCCATCACCAGGTACTCCAGCCCGGCGGACAGGGCGTTGGCAAAGTGCCGCTGCAGCTCCAGCGGCTCGGGGGTGGTGAGGTGGGACTCAAAGCGCTCCACCCCGTCATCGGTGTCGATGGAGGAGATGACGCCGCAGGTGCCGCCCTTGGCCGACAGGTGCTCGTCCAGGATCGCTTTCAAGTAGTAGGCGGTGGACGACTTGCCCTTGGTGCCTGTGATCCCGATGACGGCCAGGCGCTGGGAGGGGTCGTTGTAGTACCGCACCGCCAGCCGGGCCATGGCCCGGCGCAGGTCGCTCACCAGGATGCAGGGCAGCTCCACCTGAGGGTAGGAGGTCTGACTCACATAGGCGAAGGCCCCTTGGCGGGCGGCCTGGGAGAGGAATTCCGGTCGGAAGTGGGCGCCCTTGCAGATAAACAGGGTGCCCGGCCCCACTTGTCGGGAGTCGCAGCACACCAGCTCCACCGTCCGCTCCAGATCCAGCCCGGCGGGCAGCGGGGCGGCCAGCAGCCCCTCCCGGGCCAGCAGCGCGCAGTAGTCTTGCAGGGGATAGCGGGTCAGCTCCACGATGGGTCACCTCCGGAATGGGATGGTCAGATGGTGCGCAGGGGATAGCCGCAGGCGGCCACCGCCCGCTGGGCCAGCACCGCCATGGCGTCCAGGTAGAAGGGAGGCAGGGGGTGGTGGGTGGCGAATACGGACAGCTCGGTACAGGCCAGCACGGCGCAGTCGCAACCGGCGGCCCGGACAGCCCGGTCAATGTGGGCGAATTTTTCCCGGCTGCCCGTCTCCCCCTGCTTGATCTCGTCATAGATGATGGACATCACCAGCCGCTGGGTATCCGGGTCGGGGGATACCGCCTCCAGCCCCGCCGCGGCGCACTCCCGCTGGTACAGACCCATGCGCAGGGTGCCGTCGGTGGCCAGGATGCCGGCCCGGCGCTTGCCCTGGCCGGCCAGCACCCGGGCGGTCTCCCGGATCATGTGGAGGATGGGCACGCCCACCTCCCCCTGCAGTCGGTCCACGAAGCAGTGGGAGGTGTTGCAGGGGATGGCGATGGCGGTGCAGCCGTAGCGCTCCAGCAGCTTGGCGTCGTCCCGCAGCCTCCGGTACAGCGCCTCAGTGTTCCCCGACAGGATGGCCTGGGTCCGGTCGGGGATCTGGGTGTCCGAGAGGATCAGGGTGGGCAGGTGGTCCTGGTCCCGGGCCGCGTCGGTGCGGTCCAGCACGAACTGGTAGAATACCTGGGTGGCCTGGGGGCCCATGCCGCCCAGCACGCCTAATTTCTGCTCCATAGCCTGCTCCTTATCCATTGGGCTTCCGGTTGTGCCGGTGAAAGCGCACATAGGTGCCGATGTGGTTCTTCCACACCCGCCAGATCCGCCTGGGGGTATAGTCCGGCCGGTACTCCATGGGGTGGTGGTCGGTGCCCCGGCCAAACAGCCGCTTCATCTGCCGGTGGTAGGACTTGGGGATGAAGGCCAGGGCCAGCCGCCGGGGGATCATCCGCCAGAGGGTCTCCCGCTCCACCACCGTGCAGGGAAGATCCCGCCCCTCCAGCAGGTCGTCCACCAGGTACCGGGCAATGTTGGCCCCCGCCCCGGTGACATAGTAGTTGCTGCGCCCCTGCCGGCAGTTGATCTCAAAGGCTTTGTACGTCCCGTCCCGCTGGTCGAACTTCAGGTCAAAGTTGGAGAAGCCCACGTATCCCAAATCCTCCAGCATGGCCTGGATGCGCTGGCACAGGGGCTGGTCATGCTCGGTGAGGATAACGGCATGGTTGCCGATGCCGTGGGGGGAGTGTTCCTCCAGCAGCACATGGCCCAGACACATCAGCTTCACCTTGCCCCGGGTGTCCGAGTAGTTGGTGAGCACCCGCATATAGGTGTCGTCCCCGGGGATGAACTCCTGGAGAATCATCTTGCCGGGATAGCCCGCGGCGTATACCTCATCCAGAGCGGCCAGCAGCTCCTCCCAGCTCTGGCACAGGTAGACCTTCTTCAGCTCCTGGTGTCCCGTGGCCCAGTAGGCCACCCCGTCGGCAGGCTTGGCGATATAGGGGGGATGCCAGGGCAGGGTAAAATCGTGGCCCATGGAACCGTCGTAGACGAAGGTGGCCGGGTGGTCGATGCCGTAGCGGTCGCACAGGGCGTAGAACTGCTCCTTGTCGGTCAGCCGGTCCAGCAGCTCCCCGCTGATATAGTTGCACTTCACGTTGTCAGGGAAGCGCTCCTTCAGGTGGGCGCACAGCTTCACATAGCTGTCCCCGCAGCCGATGACCAGCACGGTTTTGTCCCCACACTCCCGGGCCACCGTGTTTACATTGCGCAGGAAGGTTTCGGCGTCCTCGTTGTCCGGGCAGGGGCGGTAGTCCAGAATGGAGCTGTACGCGCAGGGGAAGCTGACATACTTGCCATAGGCAATGCTGCGCACCCCATAGGCCTCATGGAAGGCCCGGGCCATGCTGTACACGTTGATGTCGCCGCCAAACAGCAGCGGCTGGAACGGGGGGACGGACATCTTGACATCGGCCTCCTTTTGTACCCGGCCGCCCCAGAGGGGGGCAGCCGGCGGGGGTTAGCTCCCGGCCCGTTTGACCAGGAAGACCCCCTGGATCTGGGACAGCTTGCGGATGACCCCGGCCAGCTCCTGCTGATCCTTGACGGACAGCTCCAGGGACACCAGGGCATAGCCGTCGGGCTGGCTGCGGGCGGACAGGTTGTTCACCTTTACCTTCTGGGTGGACAGGGCCATGGCCACGTCCAGGGCCAGCCCGTCCCGATCCTTGGCGGAGATCTCCAGGCAGGTGCGGTAGGCCGCCTGATCCCCCTCCACCCAGGACACATCCACCCAGCGCCCCGCCTCCTCCGGGGCGCGCCGGGCGGGGTCGGCGTTGGGGCAGTCCTGCCGGTGGATGGACACCCCGTAGCCCCGGGTGATGAAACCCACCACCGGGTCGCCGGGGACGGGGGTGCAGCATTTGGCGAACTTCACCATGCAGTTGTCCAGCCCCTCCACCACCACGCCGCTCTCCGAATGGCGGGGCTGACCGGGGGTTGGGGCGGGCTGCCGGTGGGCGGCGGGGAAGATGGTCTGGCCGGCGCTCAGCCTGTCCTGCATGGCCTGGCGCTCGGCGTTCTGCCGCTCCAGCCGGCCCATCCGGACCAGCTCTTCCTTCATGCGGGCGGCCGCCTTCTGGGCGGACATGCCGCCGTAGCCGATGGCGGCGTACAGCTCGTCCAGGGCGCCAAAGCGCACCCGCTTGAGCAGGGTCTCCAGCACCTCAGGGGTGGCGGTGATGGCGGCCATGGACAGCCCGATGTGCTTCAGCTCCGACTCAAAGGCCGCCCGGCCGGTGGCGATGTTCTCCTCCCGGCGTTCCTTCTTAAACCATTGGCGGATCTTATTGCGGGCCTCGTTGGACTTACAGATCTTCATCCAGTCCCGGCTGGGCCCCTTGGCGGACTTGGAGGTGAGGATCTCCACAATGTCGCCGTTTTTCAGCGGGGTGTCGTAGGTGACGATGCGCCCGTTCACCCTGGCCCCTGTCATGGAGTTGCCCACGGCGGAGTGGATGGAGTAGGCAAAGTCGATGGGGGTGGCCCCGGCGGGCAGGCTCTTCACGTCCCCGTTGGGGGTGAAGACGAACACCTCGTCGGCAAACAGGTCGATCTTCAAGGTGCGCACAAACTCGTCCGGATCGGTGTCCTGCTGGCTCTCCAGCAGCTTGCGCACCCACTCAAACTCCTGCTCGCTGCCCAGTTTGCTGTTGGCCATCCCCTGCTTGTACTTCCAGTGGGCGGCCACGCCGTACTCGGCGGTCTGGTGCATGTCCCAGGTGCGGATCTGCACCTCGAAGGGCAGGCCCTCCCGGCCGATGACGGTGGTGTGCAGGGACTGGTAGCCGTTTGGCTTGGGGGTGCCGATATAGTCCTTGAACCGCCCCAGTACCGGCTTGAACATATCGTGGATGCAGCCTAGCACGGTGTAGCAGGCGGGGATGTCCGTCACGATGACACGGAAGGCGTAGATGTCGAAGATTTCCCGGATGGTCTTGCTCTGGGCGTACATTTTCCGGTACACGGAGTAGATGTGCTTGAGCCGGCCGTAGACGGTGCACGCCACCCGCTCCTGGGCCAGGCGCTGCTCGATCTGCGCCTGCATCCGGGCCAGGAACTCGGAGTTCTGGCGGGTGAGCTCGTCCAGCTCCCGCTGGACCTCCCGGTACCCGATGGGGTCCAGATAGCGCAGGGACAGGTCCTCCAGCTCCCACTTCAGCCGCTGCATCCCCAGCCGGTGGGCGATGGGGGCGTAGATCTCCATGGTCTCCAGCGACTTCTCCTTCTGCTTGCGCTCGGACTGGTATTGAAGGGTGCGCATATTGTGCAGCCGGTCGCACAGCTTGATGAGGATGACCCGCACGTCCTTGGCCATGGCCATGAACATCTTGCGCAGGTTCTCCATCTGCTCCTCCTCTTTGGAGGTGTACTGCATCCGGGTCAGCTTGGTGACCCCCTCCACCAGGTCGGCCACTATGGGGCCAAACTGCTTGGCAATATCGTCATGGGTGGAGTCGGTGTCCTCGATGCAGTCGTGCAGCAGCGCGGCGATGATGGAGTCCAGATCCAGGCCCAACTCGGCCACGATCTCCGCCACCGCCACAGGATGGGTGATATAGGGCTCTCCGCTCTTGCGCAGCTGGCTGCCGTGATGCTCGTCGGCGTAGGCAAAGGCGGCGCGGAGCCGGTCTTTATCGGCGCCGGGGTTGCCCTCCAGCACCCGGCGCTCCAGCTGTTCATAGCGCGCCTGAATGGTTTGCTCCACGGCGCCTTCCCCCCCCTTCTCCAGCCCCCGGGCCCAGGATGGCCCGGAGCTGTTTCATCATCTGGGCCTGTTCCAGGTCCACCTTGTCCGCCTGGGGGCGCAGGCAAACGCACACCTTGTCCCCGGTGAGGGTGAGATGGATCAGCCCCCGCTCGTCCATGACGTGAAGGCACACCAAGGTCTTCCCGTACGAGCAGTTCCCACCCCGGCCCTTCACCGCGTGGCGCACCAGCTGGTCCAGCCGGGACACGGCCGAGCCGTCGGTGCAGCTGTGCTCCAAGACCCGCCACAGCTGGGCGAAATCCCGCCGGTCGGGCAGCAGCAGGGAGGCCTCCCACCGGGAGAGCAGTTCCCCCTGCCGCAGGCGGCGGAACAGGGTTCTCTCCAGCTGGGCCCGGGTGGGGGCGGGGCGCAGGTCGCGCAGCTGCAGCTGTACCCCGCGGCAGTTGCGGTACTCGTTGACCTGCAAATGGAAGGCCAGGTCCAGCCGGTCTCCCCGGGCCACGCCACAGGCGGCGGTGTTGGCGGCAAAGAAGATGGCGTCCAGCACCACCCCATCCCGGCGCACCTTCATCTTCAGGTGCCGCCCGCCCCCCACGTCGGCACAGGAGAGCACGCACACCGAGCGCAGGAGGAAGACTGGCCTGGGGTTGCCCGCACCGAAGGGCTCCAGCAGGCCCAGCGCATCCACCTCCTGGCAGCTCAATCCGGCGCAGTCGTCAATCTCCGCGTCAATGTCCAGGCAGGCCACCATGGGCTGCCCCTGGGCATATTGGGTCACCAGATCGGCCATGGCCGCGCGGAAGGCGGGGATGTTCTCCTCCCGAATAGTGAAGCCGGCGGCCAGCTCGTGTCCGCCGTACTGCTCCAGAAGGGGTGCGCACCGTTCCAGGGCGGCAAACAGGTTAAAGCCCCCGAAGGAGCGGCAAGAGCCCTTGCCCTTACCGTGCTCCAGGCTGATCATAAAGGCGGGGCAGGCATACCGCTCCGCCATCCGGGAGGCCACGATGCCCACCACCCCCTGGTGCCAGCCCTCCCCGGCCAGCACGATGACGGGGGCGGCCAGCTGGGGCTGGCGGGAGAGCAGGGCGTCACACTGCTCGTAGATGGCCAGCTCGATGGCCTGGCGCTCCCGGTTGAGCTGGCACAGTTCCAGGGCGGCGGCTTGGCCCCGCTCCTCGTCCCGGGTGAGCAGTAGCTCCAGAGCTATCCCCACCTGTCCCATCCGCCCGGCGGCGTTGATCCGGGGGGCCAGGCTGTACCCGATGGTGCCGGCGGTGGGGGCCTTTTCCCCGTCGCACCCGGCCTCCCGCAGCAGGGCGCGCAGGCCGGGGCGCTGGGTGTCCGCCAGCAGGGTCAGTCCCAGGCGCACCAGGGCCCGGTTCTCGTCAGCCAGCTGCATCACGTCGGCCACGGTGCCGATGGCGGCCAGCTCCCCGTAGCGGCGCAAAACCTGCTCCCGCCGAGGGGGCGGGGTGAGGGCCAGGGCCAGCTTCAGGGCCACCCCCACCCCGGCCAGTTCCTTGAAGGGATAGGGGCAGCCGGGCAGGCGGGGATCCACCACCGCCGCGGCCTGGGGCAGCTCCCCCTTGCATTGGTGGTGGTCGGTGATCACCACATCCACCCCCAGGCTGCGGGCGTACTCCACCTCCCGCGCCGCAGTGACGCCGCAGTCCACCGTGACGATCAGGCTTACCCCCTGCTCGGCCAGGGCCCGGATGGCGTCTGGGTTCAGGCCATACCCCTCCTGGGTGCGCTCCGGGATATGGCAGACCACCTGCCCTCCCTGCTCCAGCAGGAACTCCAAGAGCAGGCAGGTGGCGGTGATGCCATCCACATCATAGTCCCCGTAGACGGCGATGCCCTCCCCCAGCTCTATTGCCCGGCCGATCCGCGCCACCGCCCGATCCATACCCCGCAGCAGGAAGGGGTCCCGCAGCAGGACGGAGGACTGGGTGAGGAACGCGGCGGCCTTGTCCGGCGTGTCCGCGCCCCGGGCGCACAGCACAGCGGCGCACAGCGGCGGCAGGCCGGCCAGCTCCATCTGGCGCAGCGCCTCCGGGGATGGGGGGCGGCGCAGGTTCCACTGTTCGTATCTCATGGTTCCATCCTCAAGCTTCAGACATAAAATTGCCTCTATTATAACAAATTAAGCCGCCGCTTTCAACTGGGGGAAGGGGTTAAGGAGCGGAAATTCACCTCTCTCAGCCTGTCTGGAACAAATGTTTGACATCTGGATGGGGATGTGGTAGAATGGTTTCATCCAAAACCCAACCCGGTGGGAAGGAGTGGGCGCGATGAGCAAATTATCCCCCAAACAGCAGCAGATCTATGACTACATTCTGGACTTTTCCCAGGATCACGGCTATCCTCCCTCCGTGCGGGAGATCGCCCAGGCGGTGGGGCTGCGCTCCCCCTCTACGGTCCACTTCCATCTGCGCAGCCTGCGGGAGGCGGGGCTGATCGCCCAGGCGGAGGGCAAGACCCGGGCCATCACCGTCACCGACGGGGCCCACAACCGCCGCAACCAGGTCCCTCTGCTGGGTTCGGTGGCCGCCGGCGCGCCCATTCTGGCTGAGGAGTGCATCGAGGATTACCTGAGCTTTGACACCGGGGGCCGGGTAGGGGAACACTTCGCCCTTCGGGTCCGGGGCGAGTCTATGCTGGAGGCGGGCATCCTGCCCGGCGACGTGGTAGTGGTCCATCAGCAGCAGCAGGTCCGCAGCGGCGATATCGTGGTGGCCCTGTTTGACCAGGAGGCCACGGTGAAGACCTACCGGCGGGAGAACGGCCATGTCTGGCTCTACCCGGAGAACTCCAGCCCTGAGTACCAGCCCATCGATGGGACGGGATGTACCATCCTGGGCCGGGTGGTGGCGGTGGTGCGCCGGTATTGACGGGGCGGCGCGGGGCGAAATTTTTCGTCCCGCGCTTTTCTTTTTAACCCGGCTGTGGTATCATGGCTTTACTTTGCAGCGGGTGGAAGAGAGGGATGGGTATGAAAGTGGTCGTCAAGGTGGGCACCTCCACCCTGGCCTATGCCACCGGGCGGATGAATATCCGTCATGTGGAGGCGCTGGTGAAGGTGCTCTCCGACCTGAAAAACGAGGGGCATGAGCTGATCCTGGTCTCCTCCGGGGCCATCGGCATGGGGGTGGGCAAGCTGAACCTGCCCGGCCGGCCGGAGGATATGCCAACCAAGCAGGCTGCCGCCGCGGTGGGCCAGTGTGAGCTGATGTATGCCTATGACGAGCTGTTTTCCCGGTACAACCACACCGTGGCCCAGCTGCTGCTCACCGGGGCGGACATCGACCATCAAGAGCGCCGGCATAACTTTGAGAACACGGTGCGCCGGCTGCTGGAGCTGGGGGCGCTGCCCATCGTCAACGAGAACGACACCGTGGCCACCGCGGAGATCTGCGTGGGGGACAACGACACCCTGGGGGCGGTGGTGGCGTGCAGCGTGGGGGCCGATCTGCTGGTGGTGCTCACCGACATGGATGGGCTGTACACCGCAGACCCTCGGCGAGATGCTGAAGCCCGCCTCATTCCCCTGGTGGAGGAGATCACCCCGGACATCGAGTCCCTGGCCGGCCGTCCGGGCAGCGCCCTGGCCACCGGCGGCATGGCAACCAAGCTGAAGGCGGCCCAAATGGCCATGCAGGGGGGCTGTGACATGGTGATTGCCAACGGGGCCAGGCCGGAGCTACTCTATGACATCGTGGCTGGCCGTCCCGCCGGCACCCGGTTCGTGGCCCGGGCAAAGCCCTCGGAGGCAGGGGGCCAGCGGGAGAGGAGGACGAAATCATGACCACACAGGAACTGTTGCGCCGGGCGCAGGGGGCAAAGTCCGCCGTGGCCCTGGCCGGGACAGAGCGGAAAAACGCGGCCCTGCTGGCCATGGCCGACGCATTGGAGGGGCAGGCGGAAGCGATCCTGGCCGCCAACGGGAAGGATCTGGAGGCGGCCCGTGGTACGGTGTCCGACGTGATGCTGGACCGGTTGGCGCTGAGCCCGGAGCGGATCCGGGGCATGGCCGCCGGGATGCGGGAGGTGGCTGCCCTGCCCGATCCGGTGGGCCAGGTGCTGCGCCGGGTGGAGCGGCCCAACGGGCTGGTGATAGAAAAGACCTGCGTGCCCATGGGGGTGATCGCCATCATCTATGAAAGCCGGCCCAACGTCACCTCGGACGCCGCAGCCTTGGCGCTGAAGGCGGGGTCGGCCTGCGTGCTCCGGGGGGGGAAGGAAGCCCACCGGTCCGCCGCGGCCATCGTGGCCGCCCTGCGGGCAGGCCTGGCCCAGGCGGGACTGCCCGAGGATGCGGTGGCGCTGGTGGAGGACACCTCCCGCCAGTCGGCCAACGAACTGATGACCGCCCGGGGCCTGGTGGACCTGCTCATCCCCCGGGGCGGGGCGGGGCTGATCCGGGCCTGTGTAGAGCACGCGGCGGTGCCGGTGATCGAGACGGGCACGGGCATTTGCCATATCTATGTGGACCGGGCGGCGGATCGGGACATGGCGCTGGACATTGTGGAGAACGCCAAGTGCAGCCGGCCCAGCGTGTGCAATGCCGCCGAGGTCTGCCTGGTGCACCGGGACCTCGCCCCCGACTTTCTGCCGGCGCTGCGCCAGCGCCTGGTGGAGGGGCGCGCGGGCCAGGGCCTGCCCCCGGTGGAGCTCCGGCTGGACCGGGCTGCGGCGGGCCTGATCCCCGGCAAGGCCGCCGGGGCGCAGGATTTCGACACAGAGTTTTTGGACTACATCCTGGCCGTAGGGGTGGTGGACAGCCTGGAGGATGCCGTGGCCCACATCGCCGCCCATTCCACCGGCCATTCCGAGGCCATCGTCACCGGTGACGAGCAGGCGGCGGAGCGGTTCCTGTCTACGGTGGACAGCGCCGCGGTCTATTGGAACGCCTCCACCCGCTTCACCGATGGGGGAGAGTTCGGCTTGGGCTGCGAGATGGGCATCTCTACCCAGCGGCTCCATGCCCGGGGGCCCATGGGGCTGGCCGAGCTGTGCAGCTATAAATACATCATCAAGGGCAGCGGTCAGATCCGGTAGCGCTGTGGGCGGCATACCCCTCTTCGGGGTTGGGTATGCGCTTGGCCAAAAAGGGGCATACTTGCGGTATCTTGCAAGGAGGGATCCCTTTATGACTGCCGAGAACTTCACCCAAGGCAACGTGGACTTTGCCAAGAGCCAGACCCGGGAGAACCTGATGCGGGCCTTCGCCGGGGAGAGCCAGGCCCGCAACCGTTATACCTTTGCCGCCAGCCTGGCCAAGAAGGAGGGGCTGACGGTGGTGTCCCAGGTGTTCGCCTTCACCGCCGCCCAGGAGCAGGCCCATGCCAAGGTCTTCTACAACCTGCTCAAGGAGCTGTCCGGGCAGACCATTGAGGTGGACGGTACCTATCCGGTGGACCTGTACCCGGACACCCTGGGCCAGCTCCGGGCCGCCCAGCACAACGAGTATCAGGAGTTTGAGCACGACTATGCCGAGTTTGGCCGCATTGCCCGGCAGGAGGGGTTTGAGGTGATCGGCGGCCGGTTTGAGATGATCGCCCAGATCGAAAAGACCCACGGGGACCGCTTTGGGCTGTTTGCCGACCTGCTGGAGGGGAAAAAGCTCTTTGCCGACGGGGAGGAGACGGTGTGGATGTGCCTGAACTGCGGGGAGCTCATCCGGGCTTCCCAGGCCCCTGCGCTGTGCCCGGTGTGCAGCCATGACCAGGGCCACTTCATTCGGCTGGAGATGGCCCCCTTCACCCGGAACTGAGGGATCGGTTGAGACAGTCAAAAAGGACGGGGGGACGCCAACGGCGTCCCCCCGTCCTCTTGCCTTGCCGCGCGGCCTGGTCAGTCCGAGCAGACCGGGTAAAAGGATTGCGGCCAGGAATGACCCATCTGGGCCAGCTCCTGATCGGTGTACAGCGGCAGCTCCCCCAGGCCGCCGACCAGAAAGGCGG
Source organism: Candidatus Enterenecus merdae (assembly GCA_018716385.1). Taxonomy (GTDB): domain Bacteria; phylum Bacillota; class Clostridia; order Oscillospirales; family Oscillospiraceae; genus Enterenecus; species Enterenecus merdae. The sequence goes on along the minus strand of DVJZ01000026.1, from coordinate 38,556 downwards.
CCAGGTCTGAAACAAGCAGGTGCCGGTATCCCTCCCCCTGCTCCACGATCAGCCAGGGCTCCTGTCCCTGGGGGGAGGCGCCCTGTACCAGAAAGGCCTCCAGCCCGGCCTGATGGCAGAGCAGCTCCATGGCCAACGCCAGCCCCAGCCCGTTGGCGGGGGCGCCTGCCAGGGCCTGCTCCGGATCGGGGCTGCCCTGGGGGTCATAGACGGCGGTGGAACCCAGCGCGCCGGCCACCTCCGACAGGGTGGGAGCCTGACCGGCGGCGGGCAGGGCGGCCAGCGCTTGCAGGGCGGCCCGCTCCAGCCGCTCAGCCCGTTGCGCCAGCTCCTGGACCGTTTGGGGCCAGAGGATGGACAACTCGATGATGCGCTGTGTGCCCGTGTCCGGGTAGAAGGTGAAGGACACCTGGGACCCCGGCACGGCGTAGAGAGGCTGGCCGTAGTAGGCGGTCCAAAACAGCTCGCTCAGCTCCTGCTCGGTCCAGGAGAAGCGGGCGGCCCGGATGGCCGCCTGTTCATCCAGGGCGGCCACCGCCTCGGAGAAGGCCGTCTGCAGGCCGCCCAGCCCCGTGACCGGCACGATGCCCTCTACCTCTTGGGCCGAGCGGGAGTAGAGAAGGTCCAGGTTGACCTCATAGTAGGTGACGATCCTGGTGGTGTCGTAGCGGATGTCCTGCACGGCGTAGGCCCCCAGAGGGTCCTCGCTGCGGATCTCGGCGCAGGCGTTGGCCAGGTCGGCCTCCACGTCGCCAGTGTAGTTGTACAGCCGGATGGTGCCCGTGTCTGCATAGCTCTCCACCAGGTACAAGATGGCGTTGACCAGCCCCTGGTAGGTCTCCGCCCGGAGGGTGGAGGGATCCTCGGGCACATAGTAGTAGTCCACATGGGCGGTGGCTGAGACATAGCTGCGCTCCAACAGGGAGGCGCACCCTGTCCCCCACAGCAGCGCCCCGGCCAGCAGCGCCAGCCCGATCCGTTTTCTCATGCGCATCCCTCCTTGGTCCGATGGCCCCGCGGTGCCCGGGCGCTTACAGGTCGTTTTTCCGATAGGCCCGGAACCCTTCTCCCAACACCTCGTGGGCAGGGCACACGATGAGGAAGGCGTCCGGGTCGATCTGTTTGACCAAGTTCTTGATGGAGGCGATCTCCCGCTGCTTGAAGGCGCACAGCAGCACCTTCCGGTCTGCGCCGGTGTAGGCCCCCTGCCCCTGGAGGATGGTGACCCCACGCTCCAGCTGCTCCACAATGGCGCGGCTGATCTCCCCATTGCGCTCGCTGACGATATAGGCCACCTTGGCGTTGTCCAGCCCGTAAAGGACGCCGTCCATGGCGATGGACGAGATATACAGGGCCACCAGGCCGTACAGCATGGTGTCCAGGGCGCGGAAGGCCAGGGCCACCAGCACGATGACCACCAGGTCCACCGCCATGAGCAGCTTGCCCATGGGCAGCCAGGCAAGGCGCAGCTTCAAAAGCCGCGCGGCCAGGTCGGTGCCGCCGGTGGTGGCGTCCTGCTGAAACACCAGCCCCAGGGCCACCCCCAGGATCAGCCCGCCGAAGATGCACCCCAGCATGGGGTTCATGGGCTGCCAGTCCCACAGAGAGGAGAACAGGTCGATGAACAGCGAGGACAGGGCCATGGCGTACAGCGAGCCCAGCAGCATCCTGCCTCCCAGCAGCCGCCAGCCCAGCAGGAACAGGGGGAGGTTGAGCACGATGACGGTGACGCCGATGGGGACGGCCGGGATCAGGTGGTTGACGATCTGGGCCAGGCCGGTGATGCCGCCGAAGGCGATGTTGTTGGGTTCATAGCACCAGACAAACCCAATGGCGTAGGCCGCGGCGGCCAGGGTGATGATCAGAAAGGATACCAGCTGCTTTCGGAATGTGGCGGGATTCATGGGACCTCCTTTTCCGCAGGGGTTTGCCGAGGGGCCGTCACAGCAGGGACAGTTGGGCCTCGCCCCGGTCCTCCTCCTGGAGCAGCGCTCCGGCGATGGGCAGGGAGCGGGCCCGGTACCGGGCGGCGTGGACGATCTGGGTCTCGGCCAGGGGCTTGGCCCACGCCAGCTGATGGCCGGGTTTGAGGGTGATCACGTTGACCCCCTGGGTGGACCGGGTGGTCTTTGGGGTGAGGGAAGCGGTGTGGAACACCACGCACCGCCCCTGGGTGGAGCACACCGCCACCTCCATGTCCTCCTGGAGCACCATGGCGGACACCAGGGGGGCCTTGTCAGACAGCGCCCCGGTGAGCTTCCTGCGCCGGGTCTGGGTCTGATAGGCGGACAGCTCCACCCGGGCGGCCTTGCCGTTGGCATAGAACAGCAGCAGGTGGGCGCGGTAGTCCCCGGGGTCGCAGGCCCACACGAACCGCTCGTCCGGGTCCATGCCCAGCTTGGTGGGCAGGTAGTCCCCCAGCACGCTGGCTTTGCTGTCCTCAAAGTCGGCCAGCCGGGTCTTGTAACACTGCTGGTGGTCGGTAAACACCAGCAGCTCGTCCCGGTTGTTCCCCTCCCACTGCAGGAAGGGGCCGTCCCCCTCCTTGTACTTCTGCTCCCCGCTCATGCGCAGGGACTGAGGGGTGATTTTCTTGAAGTAGCCGTCCCGGGAGAGGAAGACGTGCACCGGGTACTCCGGCGCCTGCTGGGCGGCCTCCGGAACATCCTGGGGCAGCTGATAGTCGTATATGATTTCGGTGCGGCGGGGCAGGGCGAACTTTTTCTCCACCTGCTCCAGCTCGCCGGCCATCACCGCCTGGATGCGCTGGGGGGATTGGATGAGGTCCTTCAGGTCGGCGATTTCCTCCTCCAGCGCGCCCACCTCCTGGATGCGCTTGAGGATGTGCTCCTTGTTGAGGTTGCGCAGCCGGATGTCGGCCACATACTCGGCCTGGATCTGGTCGATGCCAAAGCCGATGATCAGGTTGGGCACCACCTCGGACTCTTCCTCCGTTTCCCGGATGATGCGGATGGCCTTGTCGATGTCCAGCAGGATGCGCTTTAACCCCTTGAGCAGGTGGAGCTTTTCCTCCTTCTTCTTGCACACATGATAGGTGCGCCGGCGCACGCCGTCCATCCGCCAGGCGATCCACTCGTCCAGGATCTCGCCCACCCCCATCACCCGGGGCATCCCGGCGATGAGGATGTTGAAGTTGCAGGAGAAGGTATCCTGCAAGGGGGTGAGCTGGAACAGCCGGGCCATGAGCTTGTCCGGGTCGGCCCCCCGCTTCAGGTCGATGGTCAGCTTCAATCCGTCCAGGCCGGTCTCGTCCCGCATGTCGGAGATCTCCCGGACCTTGCCGGACTTGACCAGCTCGGCCACCTTGTCCAGGATGGCCTCCACGGTGGTGGAGTAGGGGATCTCATAGACCTCGATGAGGTGCTCCTGCTGCACATACCGCCACTTGGCCCGCAGCTTCACGCTGCCCCGCCCGGTGCGATAGATCTCGGCCAGGGCAGCCCCGTCGTACAGCAGCTGGCCGCCGGTGGAGAAGTCGGGAGCCTTCAGGATGGCCATCAGGTCTGCCTCCGGGTCCCGCATCCGGGCGATGGCCGCCTGGCACACCTCGGCCAGGTTGAACCCGCACAGGTTGGAGGCCATACCCACGGCGATGCCCTGATTGGCCGCCACCAGCACGTTGGGGAAGGTGGTGGGCAGCAGAGTAGGCTCCTGGAGCTTGCCGTCGTAGTTGGGGACAAAGTCCACCGCGTCCTGGTCGATGTCCCGGAACAACTCCTGACAGATGGGGTCCAGCCGCACCTCGGTGTACCGGGAGGCGGCCCAGGCCATATCCCGGGAGTAGACCTTGCCGAAGTTGCCCTTGGAGTCCACCAGCGGGTGGAGCAGAGCGCCGTAGCCCCGGGACAGGCGCACCATGGTGTCGTAGATGGCCGCGTCCCCGTGGGGGTTGAGCTTCATGGTGGCCCCCACCACGTTGGCGCTCTTGGTGCGGCTGCCCCCCAGCAGGTGCATCTGGTACATGGTGTACAGCAGCTTGCGGTGGCTGGGCTTGAAGCCGTCGATCTCCGGGATGGCCCGGGAGACGATGACCGACATGGCATAGGGCATATAGTTGACTTCCAGGGTCTGGGTGATGGGCTGCTCCAGCACCTGGGCCCGCAGGCCCATGACGTTGGGGTTATCGACCTTCTTGGGGCCCGAGTCCTGGGGCCGGCTGCGTTTTGCCATTGGGTGTCATCCCTCCATCAGATGGGGCGGCGGGCTCGGGAGCGGTCCGCCAAGTCCAGGGTATTGATAGCTGTTGTGGCGATGTGTGCCCCAGCCGGCAAGCCGGCCGGGGGCCCCGCATGGATCTTCCCCGGGGCAAGTGAGTTGCCTCTGCGGCAAGGCGTTGTCAGGGACAAAATCTGGTGCGCCGCAAAGGCGGCGGTTCACTTCCGCTCGCAGGAGCCCATCGCCGGGGCAGGGCGCAAAGGGCGGCGGGTTCAGGAGATGTCCGCCAGATCCAGGTATTTATAGCCGTTGTCGGCGATGTGCTCTTTGCGCCCTTGCAGGTTGTCCCCCAGCAGCAGGTCGAACACCGCGGCGGTCTTTTCCACGTCCTCGGGCATGACCTTGATCAGCCGGCGGGTGTCCGGACTCATGGTGGTCAGCCACATCATGTCCGGCTCGTTCTCGCCCAGTCCTTTGGAGCGCTGCAAATCGTACTTTTTCCCCTCCTGCTCCAGCTGCCGGCAGATGGCGGTCTTCTCCTGGTCGGAGTAGGCAAACCAGGTCTTTTCCTTGCAGGTGATCTCGTACAACGGGGACTCGGCGATGTAGACGTACCCCTCTTGGATGAGGGTGGGGGTGAGGCGGTAGAGCATGGTGAGGATGAGGGTGCGGATCTGGAAGCCGTCCACGTCGCCGTCGGTGCAGATGATGATCTTGTTCCACCGCAGGTTGTTCAGGTCGAACTCGGCCAGATCCTTGCTGCCCTTGGCCTTCACCTCCACGCCGCAGCCCATGACCTTGAGCAGGTCTGTGATGATCTCGCTTTTGAAGATCTTGGCGTAGTCGGCCTTCAGGCAGTTGAGGATCTTGCCCCGCACGGGCATGATGCCCTGGAACTCCGGATCCCGGGACAGCTTGACGCTGCCCATGGCCGAGTCCCCCTCCACGATATACAGCTCCCGGCGGGACACGTCCCGGGTGCGGCAGTCCACGAACTTCTGCACCCGGTTGGAGATGTCCAGCGTGCCGGACAGCTTCTTTTTGATGCCAAGCCGGGTCTTTTCCGCCGTCTCCCGGGAGCGCTTGTTGACCAGTACCTGGCCGGCCACTTTCTCCGCGTCCAGAGGATTTTCGATGAAGTACACCTCCAGCTGGGCCCGCAGGAACTCGGTCATGGCCTCCTGGACGAACTTATTGGTGATGGACTTCTTGGTCTGGTTTTCATAGCTGGTCTGGGTGGAGAAGTTGTTGGACACCAGCACCAGCGCGTCCTGCACGTCGTTGAAGGTGATCTTGCTCTCCCCCCGCTGATACTTGCCGTTCTGTTTCAGCCAGCCGTCGATGGCCGAGACAAAGGCAGAGCGCACCGCCTTTTCCGGTGCGCCGCCGTGCTCCAGCCAGGAGGAGTTGTGGTAGTGCTCGATGCGCTGCACCCGGTTGGAAAAGCAAAAGGCCACAGACAGCTTGACTTTGTACTCCTCCTTGTCCGCCCGGTCCCGGCCCTTCCGCTCGGCCTGCCAGAACACCGGCTGGGTCAGCGTGTCCTCCCCAGCCAGCTCCCGGACGTAGTCGATGATGCCGTTGTCATAGCGGAACTCCATGGTCTCAAACCGGTCGCCCACCTGGTTGCGCAGCCGGAAGGTGACCCCCGCGTTGACCACCGCCTGGCGCTTGAGGGTGTCGGTATAGTACTCCAGGGGGATGTCGATGTCGGTGAACACGTCAAGATCAGGCTTCCAGTGGAACTTGGAGCCCGTCTTTTTCCGGTCTGCCGGCTCCTTCTTCATATCGCCCACGATTTCGCCCTTTTCAAAGTGGAGGGTGTAACGGAAGCCGTCCCGGTAGATCAGCGCGTCAAAGTATTCGCTGGCGTACTGGGTGGCGCAGGAGCCCAGGCCGTTCAGGCCCAGGGAGTACTCGTAGTTATCCCCCTCGCCGTTCTTGTACTTGCCGCCGGCATATAGCTCGCAGAACACCAATTCCCAGTTATAGCGCCCCTCCGCCTCGTTCCAGTCCACCGGGCAGCCCCGGCCGAAGTCCTCCACCTCAATGGACTTGTCCTCGTACCGGGTGACGATGATCAGGTTGCCGTGGCCCTCTCTGGCCTCGTCAATGGCGTTGGACAGGATCTCAAAGACCGCGTGCTGGCAGCCGTCCAGCCCGTCCGAGCCAAAGATGACCCCTGGGCGCTTGCGCACCCGGTCAGCCCCCTTTAGCGCGGAGATGGACTGGTTGCCATATTGTGCTTCCGATTTCGGATTTGCCATGTCTGCACCTACTTTTAGCCAGATCAAATCATTTTTTATTATATCTCTAAATCGGCCGGACAGTCAAGAAACGGCCCGGAATATTTTAGGATCCGGCTCCCAGCCGCAATTTCACCCTTGACAAGCGGGTGCGTTCCTGCTAAAATCATACTCGCTATTGTGCGAGTGTAGCTCATCTGGTAGAGCGCCACCTTGCCAAGGTGGAGGTAGCGAGTTCGAGCCTCGTCACTCGCTCCAAATGAGGGGGCAACTGCTTTTGCAGTTGCCCCCTCATTTGGGTTCCGGCGGCCATCGGCCCGCTCCATCCTCTGGATCAATGCCCGGGACGGCAAACCCGCCCCTGCTTTCATAAAGGAGGCATTATGGGAGCAAAACCATTTGGGCTCACGGCATATCAATTAAAATGGATTGCGGTCGTGCTCATGACGGCCGATCACCTTGCGATGATCGTGGAAAAGATTCCCCCGCTCTCCTCCTCCGCCACGATCCTGCGGCTGTTGGGGCGGGGGGCGGCGCCCTTGTTCCTGTTTGTATTGACGGAGAGCATTTCCCATACGCGAGATAAGAAAAGGTTTCTCTTGCGGCTATACCTTGCGGGGGTGTTGACGTCGCTCTTTACCACGGTGACAAACTTGGTGTTTGGAGATCGGTTGATCTATACGCCGGGGAACATCATCTTTACATATCTTTATGTGGCGATATATGTCTACCTCATCGAGAACCTCGTTCGTGCCTGGAAAGAGCGGGCGGGCAAGAAAATGGCGCTCTGGCTCGGATTGCTCCTGGCAACCGTTGTGCCGGAGTTGTTATGGAAGTTCGTCGATGGCCTGCGAATGCTGCCGCATTCACAGCACATCTTTTTAAGGGACGATATCGTATCGGGGCTCCTGCTCCGGATCTCGCAAGTGGAGTATTCCGCCCTGTTCGTGCTCATGGGGATCCTTCTCTACTTTACAAGGGGGAACCGGAAATGGCAGGCGCTCGTGTTCCTTGGGTTTTGCATCCTGTCCTTCCTGGGCTCCAGGGCAGACAGGGACCTGTGGCCGTTTCATCAGTTTTTTGAGAGCCAGCAGTTCTGGATGATCCTCGCGCTGCCCATGATGCTTTTGTATAATGGGAAGAGAGGGCGGTCGGATCAATACTTCTTTTACCTCTACTATCCGGTTCACAGATATCTCATTGCGTTGGCGTCCAAATGGATCGGTGTGTGACTGTTTCCCATGGTGTCAAAGGTATTGCAGATCGGATCTAAGCAAAGGAAAGGACGCCCATCAGGACGTCCTTTCCTTTTGGCTTCCGCGGCCTTTGGCCGCCCCGCCTTTGATCCGGCCTGCTGCGCCCCGCCTTGGGCGGTCAGGGGAATCATGGCACAATCACTCCATCGGTGACTTGTCAAACGCCGCTTCCCCGAAGCTTTCCAGCTCCCCGCCCCAAAAGTTACATAGCTCATCGTGCTGTGAGTAAGGTTACAATATATCTGTGACGACAGTTCAGGCAGAAGAGCTTAGAACGGAATATCAAAATCCTGAGCAGGAAGTGTAGAGCTTGTTCCGCCATCGGGGCCGCCGATTACGGTAATTTCTGTTTCCTGCCGGGAATAGCGCAGGGCCAGTTCATTGTCACCGGAGCCGGTCTCGTAATAGTAAAACAGCCACCCGCTGGCGCTCTCACCTTGTTGGACACCCGTTGAGGTCAAAGCTGTGAGATTGTTTTCATCCGCATAGGTCTGAAAGCTGCTGATCCTGGAGCTGTTGGTATCCACAGGGTTGCCGTTCACGAGCAACTTCAGATCGGTAGCATACAACCTGCCGGTATATTCGCTGTCGTTTCTCAACTCCACTTCTACGCAAACACCCGTTCTGTACCCATTGTACCAGATATCCGGATTATCAAAGGGGATATCAATAATGGCCTGCTTCAAAGTAATGGTATAGCCCAACTCGGGGTCTGTAATGGTCTGGTTGATTTCCTGTTTGGTAGGCGTAGGCTGCTCAGCGGTTTCGGGATCACTGCTTTCCGTCGGCTCCGGGGACGATTCTGTGCTGTCCGTACTGCTGCTCTGTGTTGCAGGGGCGGAGGAAGCCTCCCGCTCTCCTTCGCCGCCGCAGGCGGTCAGCGACACGGACAGCAGCCCGGCTAACAACAATGCAAATATTCTTTTTTTCACAATCTCCAAATCCCTTCTTTGAAATGTTTGTTTTATGATAAAACGCAAAAGGCGCGTCCCATCCACAATAATTTCTACATAGGCGACGCACGCCTAATCATATGGGCATGTAAAAAAGAAAGGCTTTTCCTGTCTGCGAATGGTTTTAGCATAAAAGCCAAGTCCTTTTTCCTAAATTCTCGCGGTATTTATCTCTATCAAACAAACATACAACCGCTGTTTTCCTAAGTGATTATCGCCCGAATTGACATAGAATATCGCGCTAAATTATAATCAAGAAGCATGATTTCGTCAAGAGAACAATTCCGCTTCCCCCCAAAAGCTATTGTCCGGCTGGCAAAATCCATTTTGCCTCGTTATGTAGGGAATGAGGGGATTTTAGACACGTCCCAAAAACATTTTTGCACGATGCCCCAGGAGGGTAAAAATAAGGAAAGGGCACCTCTTTCCTATGCTTGCTACAAAACGTATCACATTCAAGAACAAGGAGAGGACAGGAAAAGCTGTTGCGGCGGGAGGAAGAAATTACAAAGTAAGAAACCCTGACAGGTTTATCGGCAAAGCGTGGAAATATCTTGACTTGGACGAGCTGAGGCCCGCTGCCTTGCACGGTCAGGAGAATCATGGTATGATGGGACGGCGAGGAGGGGAGGACATGGTCTGCAAGGTGCTGTCCCTTGGGCTGCATGGGGTGTCGGGCTATCTGGTGGAGGCGGAGTGCGCCCTGTCCAGCGGCCTGCCCGCCTTTGACGTGGTGGGGCTGCCCGACGCGGCGGTGAAGGAGGCTCGGGAGCGGGTGCGTGCGGCCATCCGGGCCAGCGGGTTCGACTTCCCCGTCTCCCGCATCACGGTCAACCTGGCTCCCGCGGACCGGAAAAAAGCTGGAACCGTCTACGACCTGCCCATCCTGGTGGGCATCCTGGCCGCCAGCGGCCAGATCAAGCTCCGGGAGACGCAGGATGCGGCTTTCCTGGGGGAACTGTCCCTGTCGGGCAATCTGCGGCCGGTGTCCGGCGTGCTGCCCATGGCCCTGGCAGCCCAGCGGGCCGGGCTGCGCCAGCTGTTCGTGCCGGCGGACAACGCGCCGGAGGCCACCCTGGCCGACGGCCTGGAGGTTTATCCGGTGGAGACGGTGGCAGACCTGGCCGCCCACCTGCGGGGGGAGCGGGCCATCCGGCCCGCCCCTGTGTGGCAGCCCGGCGGTCCGGGGCGGCCTATGCCCGACTTTCGGGACGTCAAGGGCCAGGAGGAAGCCCGCCGGGCTCTGGAGGTGGCCGCCGCCGGAGGACACCATGTGCTGCTGTCGGGCAGCCCGGGCTCCGGGAAGTCCATGATGGCAAAGCGCCTGCCCTCCATTCTACCCAGCCTGACCCGGGCGGAGGCGCTGGAGTGCACTGAGATCTATTCCGTGCTGGGGCTGACCAGCCGGGAGCGGCCTATGGTGCTGCACCGGCCCTTCCGGGCCCCCCATCACACCGTCTCCCAGGTTGGGTTGTCCGGCGGGGGCACTGGCCTGCGCCCAGGGGAGATCTCCATGGCCCACAACGGCGTGCTGTTCCTGGACGAGCTGCCCGAGTTTGACCCCAGTGTGCTGGAGGTGCTGCGCCAGCCTCTGGAGGACGGCCAGACCCAGATCACCCGGGTGTCCGGCTCGGTGACCTACCCCAGCCGGTTCATGCTGGTGTGCGCGATGAACCCATGCCGGTGCGGCTGGTACGGCCATCCCTCCGGCCGCTGCACCTGCACCCAGCAGGCCGTGGCGCGGTATCTGGGCCGGCTGTCCGGTCCCCTGCTGGACCGCATCGACATCTGTGTGGAGGTCCCGGCCCTGGAGTATGAGGAGCTGGCCGCCCCCGGCGGGTCGGGCGAGCCGTCGGCGGCCATCCGGGAGCGGGTGAACGCAGCCCGGGCTGTCCAGGCCGGCCGTTTTGGGCCGGACGGACCGACCTGCAACGCCCAGATGGGGCCGGAGCAGCTCCAGCGCCACTGCCGGCTGGATGAGGATTGCCAGCAGTTGATCCAGGATGCCTACGAGCGCCTTGGCCTCACTGCCCGCAGCTATGACCGGGTGCTCCGGGTGGCCCGGACCATCGCGGACCTGGACGGGGCGGAGAAGATTGGGCTGGGACATCTGGCCGAAGCGCTGCAATACCGGCCGCCGGCCTACCTCCGGCGGTAGGGGATGGGAATAGATAAGAGCAAAACGGGCGGCATCCTTAGCCGCATACCCATAAGGAAGTAATCCTATCTTGCAGGACAGCATGGCAAATTGCCATGCTGTCCTGCTTTTCCTTTGCCGTTCACTGGGCGGCTTGTCCTCGTCCTGTTTCAGTTCCCAGGTGAAGTTGCAAATAATTTGAATGTTCTGCCGGCGGTGGCCGCTGGACTTGTCCGGCCCATGGACGATAATCTTCTCCACAATGGCATAGTTGAAAGGCTGTGCCATTGTGTTTTTTGCGATTTTATTTCTCTGATTTATCGTCCGTCAAAAACACCTGCACTTCATAATTCCATTGCAAAATACCCGATACAACAATGAGCTGCACCGTAAATGCCGGGTCCACGCCATACTCTGTTTTAGCTTTATCTATCAACTCGTCCAATACATCTTTTCTATATTCTTCCGTGCAGTGAGCACATAGGTATTTCCCCTTTGGCAATACCTTTAATCCGGCTATATTCACATAGCGAGTACAGACGGCAAAGAGCCTTGTGATTCCGTTTTCGGTGTATATGCCGGCTAAATCCTCAAAGGAAAACTGCTCTTTTAAGGCGGGGGTAACTTTATCATAGAAGTGGCTGAGATAGTTCCAAAGGTTATCAAGCGTTGGCGTTTCCAGCGTATCTGACAGGAGAATAACACGCTCCGGAACATCTTTGAGAACAGTGCCGTTTAGATTCTCACGCCTGTGTAATTTTCTTTCATAGTCCGCTTTTGCCAACTGAATTTTGGATTTGCTGTATTGCAAGGCCTCCATTTTTTCATCGGCCTTTTTCTCCGCCTGCGCTAAAAAGTCCACTATTTTTTCCAGATCGTCATATTCTAAAACCTTTTTTATCTCCTGCAAAGATAAGTCCATAAGCTGTAAAGCCCGCACCGTATTCAACCGAACAATGTCCTGCTCGGTATAATAGCGGTAATTGGTCCATTCGTCTTTTTTGCTTGGCTTCACCAATCCAATGCGGTCATAATGCCGCAGCGTTTCGCTCGTTGCATGGACGGCCTTTGCAGTTTCTCCAACAGAAAAATATTTCTTCATTTTTATTTTCCCCCATTGACCTTTGTGTTGCACAAAGGTTTACAATCCATTTTAGCATAGGGTATGGCGGAAAGCAATAGATGTTGCAATGCTGTTTAGGAGGAATGACCGCATGATAGAACTCAAACAAGTGACAAAGCAGTACGGGCAAGCAACCGTACTGAAAAACATTACGTTATCGATTGATGAACCGGGTATTTATTGCTTGCTTGGCAGGAATGGCGCAGGGAAAACAACGCTTCTCAAATCCATCGCCGGGCACCAGAATCTTACAAGCGGTACGATTCAAATTGGCGGCAAGACAATAACGACGTCCACCTTGGATCCAGGCGTTAGCTATGTCGAAAACTTTGCAAAGCATTTTAACCTTCCGGTGCGGAAGCTGCTGCGGATTGCTTCCGAAGTAAACCCCAACTATGATGATGACTTTGCGTCGGAGATGATGGAGCGTTTTGAGCTGGACGGAAAAAAGAAGTTTAACCATCTCTCTCTGGGCATGAAAACGATGGTTTCCACCATTATCTGTTTGGCAAGCCATAAGGAGGTCATTCTTTTAGACGAACCGGTCCTCGGCTTTGACACAATGATGCGCGTGGAGTTTTACGATATGCTGACAGAGAGCTTTCAGAAACACCCGCGCATTATAATCGTATCCACCCACATCATCGAGGAAATCGCAAAGACAATTCAAAAGCTGATCATAATGGATAGAGGGAGCGTCCGCTTCTTTGATACCCTACAATCGGTTGAAACAAAAGCATTTTGTATCAGCGGACTGAAAAAAGACGTGGAGGCTGCGACCCGAGGGCTCAATATCATCGGCCAAGATGCTGTTGGAGGCCTTGTAACAAGCTATATCTTCGACACCCCGCCAAAGCAGGCGGCCTCATTGGAAATTCAACCACTGTCTTTGCAGGACTTCTTTATTCAACTGGTGGGACATAAGGGAGGCGTAAAGAGATGACGGCCATTGTTGCGATTGTAAAGCGGTTGCTTGCAAGCGATAAGATCAGTTTCATCCTTACGGCGCTTGTGGTGCTTTGCGCCACATCCTCCGGCGATGTGGTTTTAAGCAATGGAAATTATACTTGGCTGCTTGCTGTCTTGACCCCATTCTTCTTTGTGTTTTATGATTTCTCAAAGTTAATGCATCTGGGAGCGAGCAAAAGGGATTACTTTTTCGGCTGCCTGATTAGTTACGGGCTTCTGGCGTTTTGCATTTCCCTTGTCAACACAGTCATTCATCTCCTGATTGACCCCGTATATTCAGCGCAAACAGTCATCAATATGATGGACGTGTGCAAATGGACGGGAAACGGGATGGTCGTTGCCGGATTACAGCAGATGTTCTTTTTACTGCTTGTTATGGTTTTTCTTCATGTGCTGCTATCCATGCAGACACGTTGGTATGGGTGGCTGACTGACGCATTATTCGTTGCAATGATTTGTATTTTTACGCCGATTGCGCCATTGCGCGCGATTTTGGCTGAATTTTTTCAGACGATCATGCTTAACGACAATGCCGTCCTGCACATTTGTATTTGCCTGTTACTAAGTGCCGCATTATCTCTCGGGGGGCTTGTGGTCTTGAAAAGAAAAACTTTATAGACAAGAGGGATAGCCGTGATTCGGATAAAAGCAATTGACGCACAAAATATATTGGACGTGTGCGAATTGACAACAAACCAAGATGGTATTGGGACGACGATGGAGGGGCATTTTTGCTGCAACGCAATTTCCATAGCGGAAGCCAAATATCATCCAGAAATGCACCCCAATGCAATCTATAACAACAATGTGCTAATTGGTTTTTTCATGTATCAGCGTGCAGAAAATCGGGCCGATACAGCAACCATTTGCCGCTTTATGGTAGATGATAGATTTCAACACAAAGGGCTGGAGGAAAAAGCCTTAGAGCATATCTTGCGAGGCTTAAAAATACAAGGCGTTAGAAAAGTGGCCATAGTAATAGGCCGCGCACATGAAAAAGCAAAAAATCTATATCTTTCTTTCGGCTTTCGTTCCACTGGGAAGACTGATAAAAGTGAAGGCTACTATGAGTTAGCGTTGTAAATCTAATCTACGAAATATGGAGGAATTAAAATGAAGAAAATCATTTCGCTTGCATTGTGCCTCGCATTGGGCTGTTTTGTTTTGGCGGGCTGCTCGAACAGCGGAGAACCATTTGAAGAAAAAAGCTATACGCCGGATACACAGATCCATGAAATCAATCTGGATGTACAGGATAGAGAAATTGAAGTGTCGTTGTCCGAGGACGAACAAGTTCATATTCAATATTCTGAAAACAGCAAGGAGTATTACGATATTTCCGTTTCAGACGAAAATGTGTTGACTATGACGAGTGCAAGCGATAAAGAGTGGACGGATTATATTGGTGGAAAACCCTCCGCCGAAGATCGGAAAATATCGTTGCAGATACCGCACGCACGTTTAGGAAACCTGACACTATCCACAACAAACGAGGATATAACACTTTCTGCATTGGCTGTAACCGGACGCATAAATATTTCTTCTAATGGGGGAAATATCACCTTTGGAAACTTAGAGGTAGGAAACGCCCTATATCTAACGGTTAAAAATGGGGACATTGTGGGAACGGTTGTGGGAAGTTATGATGATTTTACCATTCGGTCAGAAATAAAAAAAGGTGACAGTAATCTGCCGGATCAGAAAGATGGCGGCGAAAAAACGCTAAATGTGTCCAGCAATAACGGCGATGTCAATATTGAGTTTGTAAATGGATGATTCCGATTCTGAAAGCCGTTGTTTTACGGCTGGAGCATCCTAATAAAACGGCGGTTTTGAAACTATCATTTCAAGCCGCCGTGTTCCTTTTCAAAAATCGGATTACGGGGGGATGCGAAGCCGCTTTCTTTTAAGGATGCGGCGGTATCGGGGGTATCATTGTTATTTCCTACAATCCGAATACTCATTATGCAGCGTTCAAAGCGCGGAAGCGAGGCAGGTAATACAATCATCTCTCGACAACGGGGAACTGCCGCCCTATCCTTCCATGAAATATAGAGAAAGCGGGCAGGAAGCTGTTAGGCTTCCTGCCCGCTTTTAGCGCGATCTATTTGCCGGCCGCGAAGTTAGTTTGTTTTCAATGCTTCCTGCCCGGTGGTTGGCTTTCGTGGATGCCGCCCGTTTTTCCGGCTTGGGGAGCGCTCAATTGACCAGGCAGATCACCATGGTAAGGCCCAGGAACAGCACGGCCACCCACTTGGTCATCTTGGCCATGCGCGCATCGGCCGACCGGGCTTTGTTCTTGGACAGGAAGGTGTCCGCCCCGCCGGAAATGGCGCCGGACAGGCCGGCGCTTTTGCCAGACTGAAGCATCACGATGGCAACCAGCACCAGGGCGATGACGAAGTAGACAATGGACAAAACGAGCTGGGTAGTGGTCATAGGACTGCATTCCTTTCGGCGGTAGAATCGTCTGCGGGGCGGGGAGCTGGGCGGGCCCGCCCCATGTCGTGCCCATCATTCTACCATGTCCGGCCTCAAAAGGCAAGGGATTTTTGAAAAATTCTGTCCTGCGCGGGATCAGGACGCGCCGGTCATCCGGTCGGCCACGGTGCGGGCAAAGAGCCGGGCGGCGGTGATGGCTTCCTGCAGGGTGTTGCCGTGGGTCCCCACCTCCAGCAGGATCTCCCCGGTGGACTGGTGCTGGTTGAACCGGGAGGTGCGCAGCACCAGGGGCCGGGCCAGGGTGGACCACTTTTCAGCCAGGTCCTTTTGGATGCTGGCGGCCAGGGACAGGTTGACCCGCCAGTTGGGGTGCTCCTGTCCCATGGCGTCGCTGCCCATCACCATCATCACCTGGGCGCAGTTGTCCACGGTGCCGGCCACGGTCTTGTAAATGGTGCCATCGCTGGCGGCCAGGGCGTCCCGGTGGACGTCCAGCACCAGCTGGAGGGAGGGGTATTGCTCCAGCCAATGGGCCACCCCCTGGGAGGATCGGATGTAGGCCTCGTTGTAGCTGGGGTAGTCGTACAGAGTGGTATCGTGGATGACCTGGATGCCGGCTTGCTCAAAGATCTGGGCCATCTCCGCCCCCACCCGGACCATGTTCTGCTCGGTGTTCAGGGTGCGGTAGCTGTCACTTTCCTCGTACACGTCGGAGCCGGACATGGTGTAGGCCTCGGTGGCGTGGGAGTGGAAGATAAGTACCTGGGGGCCGTCTCCCCCGGCGGTGAGGGCGGGGGCGTCGGCCAGCAGCTGGTCGATGTCCAGGGCATAGTCGGTGTGGTTGTAGATGGATACCGCGCCAGATGTGACATAGCTGGCGGAGGTGCCCGCCACCAGGGTGCGGGGGATGATGCCGTCCGGCTGGGCGGTGGCGGCCGGCAGGGGGTCGGCCTCCTGGGAGGGCTGGACGGAGGGGGCTGGCTGGGGGGAGGGGTCCTGCTGAGGATCGGGGTTGTCCGCGTCCTGGGGAAGCAGGCCGCCCAGCAGGGAGGACTGGGCCAGCACCAGGCGGTCCCAGCTGGACAGCTGGGTGCCGTCCTGGGGCGGGGCGCCCAGCTCGGCCGACAGCAAGGTGGTGGCCAGCCGGGTGCTGGCAGCCAGCTGGGACAGGGCGGCGGCAGGGTCACCGGTGAGCCAGACCAGCCATAGGGCGGCGCAGGCCACAAACAGGGCCGCAGCCTGGCGCAGCCACTGGGCAAAGGGCTTCCTTGTCCGTTTCTTTCGCATGGGATGTCACCTCACCCCAGCCTATGCGGGCATAGGCTGAGGTAGAACCGGAGCCGGGTGACCGGCCCACGTCCTCTTGTTCGCGCCGACGGATGGGGGCCTTGGCGTGAAGAGGAACAGAAAGAGGAAGGGGAAGGGGCGGCCTTTTTGTGGTATCTGCCATTGACACCAGGGTGCGAGAACTCATATAATAAATTCAATCCATGCATTTAATTTATTCATAACAACATGGAGCAAAGAACGCATGACGGAAATCTGAGAGAGGAGAACTTACTCATGGGGAAAGAACGCGTCTACAACTTTTCAGCAGGCCCCTCCATGCTGCCACTGGAAGTGCTCATGCGCGCCGGCGGGGAGATCGCCAACTACCAGGGGTCAGGTATGTCCGTGATGGAGATGAGCCACCGATCTAAGGTTTTCGACAAGATCTTTCAGGACACCCAGGCCAATTTCCGCCGCCTGTTCCATGTGCCGGAGCAGTACAGCATCCTGTTTCTCCAGGGCGGGGCGTCCACCCAGTTTTCCATGGTGCCCCTGAACCTGATCGGCAGGACGGGGAAGGCCGATTACGCTGTGACCGGCAGCTTTTCCAACATCGCCTATCAGGAGGCGGGCAAGTACGGCCAGATCAACCTGGCCGCCTCCAGCAAGGACCGGGAGCACACCTATATCCCAACCCAGGACCAGCTGAAGCTGGACCCCCAGGCCAGCTACTTCCACTACTGCGCCAACAACACCATCTATGGCACCGAGTGGCAGTATGTGCCCGACACCGGGGAGGTGCCCCTGGTATGTGACATGTCCTCCAATTTCCTCAGCCGGGTGGTGGATGTGTCCAGGTATGGCGTGATCTACGGCGGGGCCCAGAAGAACCTGGCCCCCGCAGGGCTGACCATCGTGGTCATCCGCAAGGATCTGGCGGGGCAGGAGCTGCCCAACACCCCGCTGATGCTCAGCTACAAGACCATGATCGACAAGGACTCCATGTACAACACGCCGCCCTGCTGGTGTATCTATATGCTGGGGCTGGTGCTGGAGTGGCTGGACAGCAAAGGGGGCGTGGAAGGCATGGAGAAGATCAAGCACGCCAAGGCCCAGCTGCTCTATGACGCGCTGGACAACTCCAAGCTGTTCACCTGCCCTGCCCAGCCGGGCAGCCGCTCGGATATGAACGTGGTATTCCGCACCGCCGACCCGGAGCTGGACGCCAAATTTGTGGCCGAGGCCACCCAGGCGGGCTTTGTCAACCTGAAAGGGCACCGCTCCGTGGGCGGTATGCGGGCTTCGATTTACAATGCCATGCCCACCGAGGGCGTGGAGAAGCTGGCGGACTTTATCCGGGCCTTCGACAGGGCCAACTAAAGCCCGCATACCGCCCGAGGCCCCGCGCAGCGGGGCGCGGCGGCGGGCCGGGCCCAAGCGTTTTGCGCAGCAAAACCTTGCCGCAGGCGGAATTCATTTCCGTTGAGGGAGGAAATGGGATCCTCACAAAAGGGGTTGCCTGTTGTGGGGCCGGGATACGGGCTTCGATTTACAATGCCATGCCCGCCGAGGGCGTGGAGAAGCTGGCGGACTTCATCCAGGCCTTTGACAGGGTCAACGAAAGCCAGCAGGCCGAGGGAATCGGCCATACCATTATGGATCAAAAGAGGAGATTGGATATGTTTCAGATCAAGACCATGAATCAGATCTCGGCCAAGGGGCTGGAGCGGCTGCCCAGGGAGCGCTACACCGTGGGGGACGATGTGGCAAACGAGGACGCCATCCTGGTCCGGTCGGCCAAGCTCCATGACTATGTGTTCCCCCCTAAGCTATGGGCCGTCGCCCGGGCGGGGGCGGGAACCAACAACATCCCGGTGGACCGCTGTTCGGAGGCGGGCATCATCGTGTTCAACACTCCCGGCGCCAACGCCAACGCGGTGAAGGAGCTGGTGATCTGCGCCCTGCTGGCCGCCTCCCGGGACGTCCTGGGGGGCAGCGCCTGGGTGCGGGAGCAGGCCCAGGCCGGCGCCGACGTGGCCGCCGTGGTGGAGAAGGGGAAGTCCGCCTTCGTGGGCCCCGAGCTGTACCGCAAGACCTTGGGCGTAATCGGCCTGGGGGCCATCGGCGCGCTGGTGGCCAACATCGCCCTGTCCCTGGGCATGGAGGTGTATGGATACGATCCCTTCCTGTCGGTGGACGCGGCCCTGCGCCTAGACCGTCACATCCATGTGGTCAAGGACGTGACGGAGCTCTACCGGGCGGCTGACTATCTCACCATCCACATGCCTTACACCGATCAGACCCGGCACACCATCAACGCCGACGCCCTGGCCGCCATGAAGGACGGGGTGCGGGTGGTGAACCTGGCCCGGGGCGAGCTGGTGGACGACCAGGCGATGCTGGCGGCGCTGGAGTCGGGCAAGGTGGCCCGCTATGTCACCGACTTCCCCAACAACACCGTGACCCTGGCCAAGGGGGTGGTGGCCTTCCCCCACCTGGGCGCGTCCACGCCGGAGAGCGAGGACAATTGTGCGGTCATGGCCGCCGAGGAGTTGCGGGATTTCCTGGAGAACGGCAATGTGAGAAACTCGGTGAACCTCCCCGACGTCATCATGGAACGCTCGGGCGCGCTGCGCCTGTGCCTGATGCACCGCAATATCCCGGCCATCTTGGCCAACGTCACCCTGCAGCTGTCCAACGACGGGGTGAACGTGGAGAACATGACCAACAAGTCCAAGGGAGAGTACGCCTACACCATCGTGGATACAGGCAGCGTGGTGGAGCAGCGGGTGCTGGATCACATTGCCCGCATCCCCGGGATGTTGCGCACCCGGGCGGTCCGGTGAAGCACCGGGACGACTGAAGCGGAAGAAACGGGCCCGCAGCCGAAAGGCTGCGGGCCCGAGTTGTTGGACAGCATTCCTTTACAGGGCCAGCAGGTGCCGGCCATAGGCGGTCATATCCAGCTGGCTGCCCAGCTGGTGGAGCTGCTGCCTGGTGATGCGCCCCTCCCGATAGGCCACCTCCTCGATGCACCCCACATACTGCCCGGTGGTATGCTGCAGGTCATGGATGGCCTGGGCGGCGGCCAGCAGGCTGTCGGCGCTGCCCGCGTCCATCCACAGGTAGTTGTCCTGCAAGGGGATGACCTGGAGCTGATCCCGGCGCAGGAAGGCCAGGTTCACATCGGTGATTTCCAGCTCCCCCCGGGCAGAGGGGGTGAGGCCGGCGGCGATGTCCAGCGCGTCGTTGCGATAGAAGTACAGGCCGGGCACAACATAGTGGGACTTGGGGTGGCTGGGCTTTTCCTCGATGGAGATGGCCCGGCCGTCTGCGTCAAATTCCACCACTCCGAAGGGTTTTGGATCCTGCACATAGCAGCCGAATACCGTGGCCCCCCGGTTGTCCCGGGCGGCCCGTTTGAGCACGCCGGCCAGGTCGGGGGCCCAGAAGAGGTTGTCCCCCAGCACCAGGCACACGTCCTCCCCGGCCAGGAAGTCTCCGCCGATGAGCAGCGCGTCGGCAATGCCCCGGGCCACCGGCTGCACGGTGTACTGGATGGAGATGCCCAGCTGGGCGCCGTCCCCCAACAGAGCTGAAAAGGTGCCCGTCTCCCCCGGAGGGACGATGACCAACACCTGGTCGATGCCCGCCTGCATCAGCACGGACAGGGGATAGTACAGCAGCGGCTTGTCATAGACGGGCAGCAGGGGCTTACAGACAGGTTTCGTCATGGGATACAGCCGGGTGCCCCGCCCGGCGGCCAGAATGATACCCTTCATAGAAGACCTCCACGCGCCCGGGTGGCGCTGCATATCCGAGGTAGGCCTCCGGCCCGACGGGCCAAAAGCAGATGGACAGATTATACCCGAAACCGGTGGGGAAGTCAATAAACAGGAGGTTCAGTCGGCCCCGCTCAGTCCGGCCTTTGGCCGGCCTGGTCCGCCGCCCGCCACACCGTGGGGAAGGGCAGATCCCGCTCCCGGGCGATGCGGGCCACGTCGTCATACTCCGGCTTGGCCCGCTCCACCCCCATCCCCTGGGCCCGCTTGATGCCAACCGGGCCGTAGGGGGTGCCCGCCGTGTGCCGGCTGGGGGCCAGGTAGTACTTGCCGCACCGCAGGGCCCGCAGTCCGTTGGTGCTGGTGTGGGTGAACAGGTGCCGGGCAAACTCCTCCTCCCGGGCGGGGTCGCACAGCAGGGTGAGCTGCCAGCCGGGCCGGCCCTTCTTCATCTGGCCGGGCAGGGTGTATACGTCCAGCGCCCCCAGCTCCAGCAGCCGCTGGCAGGCGAAGGCCAGGGCCTCCGGAGTCATGTCGTCCAGGTTGCACACCAGCTGGCTGACCTCCCCACGGCCCTCTTCCAGGCCTTGACCCTGGCCCCAGAAGGCCCGCAGACAGTTGGCTGCGGGGAACTGCCGGCTGCCCAGGCCCACGCCCACACGCTCCACCTGCATCAGGGGCATGGGGCCGAACCGGGTGGCGAAGTGGGTCAGCAGGGCCGCGCCGGTTGGGGTGCACAGCTCCCCCTGGATGGCGCCGCCGTAGATGGGCGCCCCGGCCAGCAGGTGGGCGGTGGCAGGGGCGGGCACCGGCATGACGCCGTGGGCGCAGCGCACCTGCCCGCTGCCCACATGGACGGGGGAGACCACAATCTCATCCGGGGCCAGCAGGTGCAGGGCGTAGCACACCCCGGCCACGTCGGCGATGGCGTCCAGCGCTCCCACCTCGTGGAAGTGCACCTGCTCCACCGGTCGGCCGTGGGCCTTGGCCTCCGCCTGGGCGATGCTGTCATACACCGCCCGGGCATGGGCCAGCACCGGGGCGGGCAGGGGCAGGCGGCCCAGGATGGCCGCCACGTCCGAGACGCGGGCGTGTCCATGGCCCTGGTGGGGGCTGTGGTCGTGTTCGTGGGTGCGCCCGTGGCCATGGTCATGGTTATGGCCGTGGTCATGGCTGTGCCCGTGGCCGTGGCCAGGGTGGTGGTCGTGCCCGTGCTCGTGGTCAGGATGGTGGAGATGGCCATGGCCATGGAGGTGGCCCTGGCCAGTCAGTTCATCCTCCTCCAGGCCGGCCACGGTGACAGCCATATGGGTGCCCGACAAGCCCAGGGACTGGGCGGGCTGGGCGGCCACCGCCACCTGGGGCAGGCCTAGGCCGTTCAGGGTGTCCAAAAAGCCTGCCCGGTCAGGCAGCAGCTCGTACAGCGCCCCCAGCAGCATATCGCCGGAGGCCCCCATGGCACATTCCAGATAGAGCGTCTTCATCCCTTCTCCTCCTCTTCCGGAGGGGGACCCTCCATGAGATTGATGCGGCTGGCCAGATAGCCCGCCCCAAAGCCGTTGTCGATGTTAACCACACTTACCCCGCTGGAGCAGGAGTTGAGCATGGACAGCAGGGCGGCCAGGCCGCCGAAGCTGGCTCCATAGCCCACGCTGGTGGGCACGGCGATGACCGGGCAGTCCACCAGCCCGCCCAACACCGAGGCCAGCGCCCCCTCCATGCCGGCCACGGCCACCACGCACCGGGCCGACTGGATGGTCGGAAGGTTGTGCAGCAGCCGGTGCAGCCCGGCAACTCCCACGTCGTACAGCCGAGTGACCCGGCTGCCCAGGGCCTGGGCGGTGAGGGCGGCCTCCTCGCACACGGGCAGGTCGCTGGTGCCGCCGGACACCACCGCCACATGGCCCCGGCCCTGGAAGGGCGCGGGGAAGGCCAGGCCCAGCCGGGGTAGGGGATGGTAGTCCAGGGGGAGGGCCTGGCCCACCTGCCGGGCGCTGTCCGCCTCCAGGCGGGTGACCAGCACGTTGCGGCACCCGCGCTGGCCCATGGCGGTGAGGATGCCGATGATCTGCTCCGGGGTCTTGGACTGGCCGTAGATCACCTCGGTGGCCCCTTGGCGCACCGCACGGTGAAAGTCCACCTTGGCATAGCCCAGGTCCTCAAAGGGGGCGCCTTGCAAGCGCAGCAGGGCGTCCTCCGGGGGAAGGGAGCCGTCCCGCACCTGACGCAGCAGGGCGAGCATATCCTGTTTGTTGTCCATACGAGAGGCCTCCTGTCAAGCCCTGGGGATCAGATCCAGCAGGACGGCGGGGAAGTCGCCGCCCAGGGCGTGGGTGATGGTTTCCCGCAAGGTCACGGCCTGAGCCAGCTGGCCGGCGGGCAGTTGGATGCGCGCGCCGCCGTGGAACAGCCGCACCCGGAAGTCGGAAAAGCCCAGCCCCGCCAGCGTGGTCTCCGCCCGCTCCACCCGGCCCAGATCCTCCCGGGTGATGGCCGTGCCAGTGGGTACCCGGGTGGCCAGGCAGGCGTAGGCGGGCTTGTCCCAGACCGGTAGCTCCGCCTGTTTGGCCAGCCGGCGCACCGCAGGCTTGTCCAGCCCGCACAGCCGCAGGGGGGAGCGCACCCCCAGCTCCTCCAGCGCCCGCATCCCAGGGCGCTGGGCCGGGTCGTCCGAGGCATTGGAGCCGTCCAGCACCAGGGGGAAGCTGTCCCGCTGGGCAGCTTGAAGAATGGCCGATAGGATCAGGCGCTTGCACAGGTAGCATCGGTCCGGCCCGTTGGCGGTGATGTCCGGGCGGGACAGGGGGTCGGCTTGGAGCACGGTGAGGGGCACGTCCAGACGGTCGGCCAGCAGCCGGGCCTCCTCCAGCTCAAAGGCGGGTTGGAAGGGGGAGCGGACGCAGTAGGCCCGCACCTGCTGACCGTAGGTCTTAGCGGCCCAGAGCAGGACGGAGGAGTCCACGCCGCCGGAGAAGGCCACCGCCACCTTGGGGTGGTGGGAAAAGAAGTCTTTCAGGGTCATCAATCAAACACCTCCTGGGGGTGGACCGGGCGTTTTGGGCCCGGGGAAAAGCGAAAAGGCTGCCAGGGCGGCCTGCGGGCCGTTCCGGTAGCCTTCTGTGCTACAAATGGGATTGCGATGGGACATGGCCGGACGCAGGGGCCGCGGCCCCGCCGCCCGCTTCCTGCAGGCGCTGGCACCGATATGATACAGGATGGCGGCGGGCCTGTCAAGGGCGAGGCGGCTGGAACGGGTTGGCAGAGCGGGCCGGATGTGATAGAATAGGGCCAAAAGAAACAGACCGGCGGCCCGGGGGCCGCGGCGGAAAGGAGCCATGAGATGGGAGAGCGTCAACCTTTGATCCTGGTGCTGGACGGGCAGGGCGGCGGCGTGGGCAGGGCGCTGATCGCCCGGCTGGTTGAGCAGCTGCCCCAGGCCCGCATCCGGGCGGTGGGGACCAACGCGGCGGCCACCCAGGCCATGCTGAAGGCGGGTGCGGCGGAGGGGGCCACGGGGGAGAACGCCGTGGTGGTCAACGCCCCTCTGGCCGACGTCATCGCCGGGCCGGCGGCCATCCTTTTGCCCAACGCCCTGCTGGGGGAGATCACCCCGGCCATGGCCCAAGCGGTGGGGGCCAGCCGGGGGGTGAAGGTGGTGGTGCCCTCCAACCGCTGCGGCCTGCTCATCGCAGGGGAAGAGCAGCCCTTGCGCCACTACCTGGACTCCTGCGTGACGCTGATCCGGCAGGCGCTGGATGGGCAGGGCGGGGAACGATGAGCGGGATGGGGGACAAAAATACCGCTCTGGAGCGGCTGGAGCTGGCCCAGTGCCTGCCTGTTTGGGAGAGGCTGAGCATCCAGGACCGGCAGCAGCTGGCCTCCGCCGCGGTGCTGCGGTCAGCCAAGCCGGGGGAGCTGGTGCACAGCGGGGAGGCGGACTGCCTGGGCCTGCTGGCCATCCGCCAGGGGCAGCTGCGGGCTTTCATCCTGTCCGAACAGGGGCGGGAAGTGACGCTTTACCGGCTGTTTTCCGGGGATATCTGCCTGTTTTCCGCCGCGTGTGTTATCAAAAACTTGCAGTTTGATCTGATGATCCAGGCCGAGAAGGACACCCTGTTCTGGGTCATCCCTGCTCCGGTCTACCAGCAGGTCACCCAGCGATCCGCCCCCTTGGCAAACTACACCAGCGAGGTGATGGTCACCCGGTTCTCAGAGGTCATGTGGCTGATGGAGCAAATCCTCTGGGGCAGTATGGACCAGCGGCTGGCCGCTTTTCTGCTGGGGGAGAGCGCACTGGAGGGCAGCCCCATTCTGCACATCACTCACGAGCGCATTGCCAACCACCTGGGCACCGCCCGGGAGGTGATTACCCGGATGCTGCGTTACTTCCAAAGCGAGGGCATGGTGCGGCTGGCCCGAGGGACAGTGGAGCTGCGGGACCGGGAGAAGCTGGCACGGCTGTGTGACCCGGACCGGTCAGACCGGGGGGGATAGGCGGCAGTCCCCGCCGGGTTCTCCCTGAGCGGGACAGCCTTGCCGGCGGTGGGGAAGGGCGAGAAAAACAGTTGGCTTTTTCAGGGGATGCGCTATACGGAAGAGGGTACAGTTGGCGGCCATTCTGATGTGCTTTGTGGAGAGCGTGGCGCGCTGACTGCCCTCGTTCTCCGCTGAATGGCTGCCCGCCTGCGGCGAGGAAGCGCCCGGCCTTCTTGGGAAAACAGGGAGGCTCCGGGGCCGCCCTGTTGGGCAGTCCCGGAGCCTCCTGTGTGGATTGGCTGTTTGAACTGGTTACTTCAGGCCGTTCTCGTAGGCCTCGATCATCTTCTTGACCATCTGGCCGCCCACGGAGCCGGCCTGACGGCTGGTCAGATCGCCGTTGTAGCCCTGCTTCAGGTTGACCCCAACCTCCCTTGGTGTTCCTTCTCCATCTCAAAGGGGTTTGAGGCCAAATTCCTTGTCACTGTTCGACAAAACCGTCATGCCGAATTTGGCTCATCGTCCAAATTTTTGCTCTGTTTTAAGATGGAGACATCCACGGGCAGAGCCCGAATTGCGTCCTCCTGCATTTCTCCGATGAACTTGTAAAAGATGCGGATGCTTTGCCGGTAGGGCTGGTTGCGGTGGGTGGCCTTCACGGTGCCGTCGGGATATTCCTTGGGGCCCACCTCGATCTTCTCCACAAAGGTCAGCAGAATATCCCGGTTCACTTCAGGGATCTGGGTGTACTCCCTGGCCAAGGCAAAAAAGCGGCGGTAGTTTTCCTCTACCTCATGGGCAGGGCTGGCCACACTCAGCTCGGTCAACGTCGCCTTCAGCCCGGCGGACTCCTTCTCCAAGTCGGCCATCATCCGCCGGAGCCGGTCGTCGTCCAGGCGCCCCTCGGCGTTGTCCAGATAGAGCTTGCCCACCATCTTGTCGATGGTCAGCAGCCGGGCCTCCGCCTGCTCCCGCTGGAGCTTCTTCGCCTTGAGGACTTCCTCGCTGCCAAAGCGCTTGAGGGCTTCTTTCACCATCCGCTCCATCTGATCGTCCGTCATGGACAGCAGGTGGTTCAGATCCTGCCGCACCACCTCCAGCAGGTCGGCGTACCGCACCCGGACCCCGGTGCAGGGCTCGGCAATGTCCTGCCGCTGGTGGGTGCAGGAGAGATACCAGTACTTCTCCCGCTCTCCCTTATAGACCGTGCCGCAGGAGCACAGAGAGTAGCCGCACTTGGCACAGACGGCGACGCCGGAGAAAATGCTCTTGCGCACCTGGTCGTAGGCCCGGTAGTCCCGGCTGCCCCGTCCCAGATTCTGCTGGGCCCGCTCATAGAGCTGCTTCGTGACCAGGGGCGGGTGGGTGTTCTCCGTCACCGCCCAGTCGTCCCGGGGGACCGGGACTTTTTTCTTGGACTTCACGCTGACCTTTTTGCTTTTGCCCAGCAGGGTGTGGCCCAGATAGACCGGGTTTTTCAGAATCCGCTTCACCGTAGTGTAGTTCCACACATCGCTGGCCCGGGCGGCGCCCTCCTGGCTGAAGTCGTCCCGGTACAGCACCCGGTACTTCAGCGGTGGGATAACCCCGTCGGCGTTCAGATCCAGGGCGATCTTCCGGGAGGAATCCCCCTTGGCCGCCCGCTCGAAGATGCGCTGTACCACCGGGGCAGTCTGCTCGTCGGGAGCCAGACGGTGCTTGTCCTCCCGGTCCTTGCGGTAGCCGTAGGGCGGGCAGGCGCAGTACTGGCCGTTCTGCCGCTTGCTGCGGAGTACATCTTTCACCTTCCGGGAGCCGTCCCGCAGGTAGACCTCATTCATGGCAAACAGGAAGGGGGCCATGATGTTCTCCCGCTCGGTGTCGAAGTTGTCTCCGATGGCGATATAGTGGATGTCGTGCTCCGGGAAGAACTGCTCGGCGTAGTAGCTGGACTCCCGCATATCGCGGCCCAGCCGGGAGAGGTCCTTGGTGATGACGGTGTTGGCCTTGCCCTGGGAGAGCTGGCGCATCATCTCCTGGAACGCCGGCCGGTCGAAGTTGCCGCCGGAGTAGCCGTCGTCCACGAACTCCCGCACCAGGGTGATGCCGTTCTGTTTGCAGTAGTTCTGCACGATCATGCGCTGATTGGTGATACTGGAGGACTCGCCGCCCTGGGCCTCCTCGTTGGACAGCCGCAGATAGGCGAACCCCAGCGTCAATTTGTCGGTTCTCATCCTCGCCTCCTTACGACGAACCGACCCACAAGGCCATTATACGACCTTGGTGTGCCCTTCGTCAAAGGGAGGATTTTCCGAAATCTGCTTGGCCAGCCGCTCCGCCACCAGTTCCGAAGCGGGGCGGGTTCCAGCGTAGACCCGGCTGACCTGATAGGTGGCCTGACCCAATGTGATCTCTTGCTGTTCCATACATTCGCCTCCGGGTGTAGTTTGGCCCGGACTTTTGGGATTCATTCCGTTATTTCCCATGGCGCTCTCCCTTGGGCAGAGAGGCCAGATAGATGTTGGTCACATCCGCCCGCTCGTGGCCCAACAGCCGGGACACGGCGAAATGGGCGTCCAGGGCGCTCATGCCGCTGCCGGTCAACTCCTTGTACTTCTCCGCTGCATAGGTATGGCGAAGCCCGTGGAAGGTCAAAGGCCGGTCGGAGCCCGCGTCCCGCACCTCGTCCCGGTGTTTCATGATGAAGAGCTGCAGCAGGTTGATGGCCCGGTCGGTGTGCATATCGTCGGGTACCAGCAGCTTATGGCCCCGGGGCGTGCGATCCAGCTGTTTCCTCATGGCGACGGCGATCTGCTCGTTGATGGGCACCGTCCGTACCTTGCCACCCTTGCCCTTGATAGTGATGGCATTCTCCCGGAGCGCCCGCTCCGCCGTGGCGGTGTCGATGCGAAAGCACTCATGGATACGCAGACCGGCGTATCGGCCCAGATAGAGGGCCAGGATGAAGTCATAGCGGTCCTCGGCCAGTGCCTTGCCCAGCATCTTGTTGAACTCGATGTTGCTCCAGGTGCGGTCCACGCCGCCAAAACAGCGCCGCTCCAGTTCCACGGCCAGCTCGTCATTGGTGGGCAGCTGATACTTGGGCCGGCTCATCTTGTCGTGGAAGAACCGGATGGCCGCCAGGTCGGTCTTGATGGTGGAGGCGGACTTGCCGCTCTCCTGCATCCAAAGGACATAGCTGGCCAGGTGCTTGCCGCTGATGTTCTCCAGTTTTTGCAGATGATACTCGTCCGCCAGGAACGCGCAGAACCGCTTGAACGCCTCGTAGTAGCGTTCCTTGGTGCGGAAACTACCCTGGCGGTTGTGACGGGCCAACTTGTCCAGTTGGCCCACCAGAGTCAGGTAGAGGCCTAAGTTTTGGATTGATTTTGCCATATATGAAAAGCTCTCCTTTTTATCATAGGTCGTTCAGGTAGGCGCAGTCCACCCCTTGGCAAGTCCGTCTGTTTCCGCCGGATTTCCAGAGAAATCTCCAGGGGAGCAACGGCTTGAAGAAGCCGAAATCCTTTGGAACAGAGGCGCTTTGGTGCATAGAGCGATCTGCCGGCGAACGTCTGTCTCTCTTCAATTTTAAGCCAGGTCAGTACGGATGCAGTATGGGGATGGTCCCTGTCGTCGGTTCCAAACCAAATCGAAGCCCGGCGCAGCGGGTTCGATTTGGAGAGGAAGAACAGTGAAGTGAGTGAGTTTTCGCATTCATGTGGAAACGAACGATACGGAACTTGTTTCGACGACAACTGCCGACACGGCCGCTGAACTCGGCTGCGGGCGATGGCAAACGCCATGGCCCGCGTGTGTCGTGTGATCCCTTCGGCTGGAATCAGGAGTGTGCAGCCTCCATGCTGCCGAACCGGCACAACGCCGGAGCAGGGAGGGGTGGAGTCTCTGCCATGACCCCGGTGAGGTTTATCCTTCTTCTCTCCCGCAAAACCTCAAAAGACGAGAGGGACTGATATACTGATATGTTGTATGTCATCTGATGGTTTCCTCTACGACCGCACATCCGGCAGAGATGTGCGGCTGCTCTCAAAGAGCGGAGGTGGTTCATTGGTGCGATAGACGCAAAAAGGGCGCGAAAAGCAAAGCGACCACCTTATGGTGATCCTCAAACTTTTCGCGCCCTCAATGAGTGCGTGAGATTCTTTCCCAGCCACAAACGGCCTGATAACTTAAAATGAAAATGGCGTCCGGGCAGACTCCACCCTTAGCGGGTCAGAGTGCCATAGACACCTGCGTACAAACCTGACAACGTGTGCAATGCGGCTGCCTGCCGATCCCAGGTCAACCACCTGGCTCCGATTTTCACGGAGAGCGCACAAAGAATCAATTATATATTTCTTTTACCACAATATATTGTGGTTGTCAAGGGGTGTATCTTGTCGAAAACACAACGTGAGCGAAGAATATTTGCCCACGTTGATATGAAAGAGGAGCAGTCGCTGCCTGCAATGTGGCCGACAATTTATCGGTTGCGTCATCGCGCTAATGAGTTCCGACCGATAACGTGGCAGGCAGATTGCCTGTCACGTTGTTACGAAAAAGCGGGCCGGCTGGTGTCTCTTCTATAAACATAGAACGTGGAAGAAAAATTTTCGCCAACGTTGTAAGGTAGGGTGTGAAATTAGTAAATCAATGATTGGATTTAGCCGTACGACAATAGCACGGAATTTTTAACACGCCTGTATAGCCTCTTTTATGCGTCTTCCGATTGGTGAAGAGCTTAAATGAGTCTATATTACGTCTTTTGTGCGGCTTTTTATTAGCTGGCTGATAATTTGTCGGCCAGCACCGTAGGTGAGCGAAGAATATTCGGTCACCACTAGATAGGTGCGGAAAATCAAAACGACAAATTGACGTTCTGATCCTGGGGCAGATAGGCGAGCACCGAGGCTTTGAAATTTCGACATAAAAATCAGAACGAAGAAAATTCGTTTTGATTCCTAATTCACCCTTGGCTAAAATTGCACTGGATAAAAACAAAAAATTGACTGAATAGAGTTGTAAAATTCAACTGAACGGGCTATGATAGACATAGCTTATAGTCGAGGTGAGCGTTTATGGATAAGCAGAACTACAAGCCCCGTATCATTGACCGGCAGGTGGAGGAGTACCTGTCCGCTTTTGGCGCCGTCTGCATCGAGGGACCGAAATGGTGCGGCAAGACCTGGACCTCCTCCTACCACAGCAAAAGCGAGATCTATATCGGCGATCCTGCCGGCAACTTCCAGAACCGCCAGTTGGCGGAACTGTCCCCCGCCCTGGTGCTGGAGGGGGAGACGCCCCGCCTCATCGACGAGTGGCAGGAGGTGCCGCCCCTCTGGGACGCGGTGCGCTACAAGGTAGATCAGACGGCCCAGAAGGGGCAGTTCATCCTCACCGGCTCTGCCACGCCCAACCACAAGGGCATCCTCCACAGCGGCGCGGGCCGCATCGCCCGACTGCGAATGCGGCCCATGTCCCTGTGGGAGTCCGGGGACTCCAGCGGCAAGGTGTCACTGGAGCAGCTGTGCCAAGGGAAGTTGACCCCCGCCATGACCGGCGAGGTGGATCTGAAGAAACTGATCGAACTGATTATCCGGGGCGGCTGGCCAGGGAGCCTGGGGCTGCCGCTGGAGCAGGCGGCGCTGCTCCCGGCTCAATACTTGGACGCTGTCATCGACGATGATGTATACCGTATTGACGGGATCAAGCGGGACACTCAGAAAATGCGCCTGCTGCTGCGCTCCCTGGCCCGGAACGAGAGCACCACCGTCACCAACAAGACGCTGATGAAGGACATCAAGGCGGTGGACGACGAGGACATCGACGGCAACACCGTGGCGGCCTATCTGGACATCTTCAAGCGGCTGTTTATTACGGACAACCAGCCGCCCTTCTCCTCTGGTATCCGCTCCTCTGTGCGAGTGAAGCAGGCGGAGAAGCGGCACTTTGCCGACCCCTCTCTGGCCTGCGCCCTGCTGAAGGCCACGCCTGCCGGACTGCTGGGGGATTTGGAGACCCTGGGCTTTCTCTTTGAGGCCCTGTGCGAGCGGGACCTGCGTATCTACGCTGAGTCCTTCGGTGCGCACCTCTATCACTATCAGGACTACAGAAATCAGGAGATCGACGCGGTGATCGAGTTGCCCGACGGCCAGTGGTGTGCCTTTGAGATCAAACTGGGGGCCAACCAGATCGACGCCGCGGCGGAGAACCTGCTGGAGATCAAAAAGCAGATCGAGGCGGACCCCAAGGGCAAGCCGCCAGCGGTGCTGTGCGTCCTGTGTGGGATGGCCAACGCGGCGTATCAGAGACCGGACGGGGTGTTTGTGGTGCCGGTGACGGCATTGAAACCATGAGCGCGGAGGTTGCCATTATGAATGTAAAAGAATTGATCATCAGTCAACCACCAGCGGCCATTGCCGCGCTCTTGCTGGACAAGTTCCACGCCAAGCCGGATGACAGAGAACGGGTCATGAAACGCCTCGTGAAATTCATTGAGGGCTTGAATCAGATCGAACCGGTTGACTGCGGGCATTTGATCCTCGGCATTTTCCATGTGGATGAAGATGGGGATTTCCTGGATCCCTGTCTGTACTGCAAAGAGGAGTTGGAGGCTGGGTGCAGAGCAGATTCCGAACTTGCCGGTCTGGAGGATATAGGGGAACTGGCAGAGGAAGAAATTGAGCGGCTGGCGCATCTCCGAGATTTTCCGGAGTCCTATGCCTTTGAATTCTCTCCCTGGAATGAGATCCTTGGCTATGAAATCGATGTGCGCAATGCCTACGATGTGGGAGCGACTGAGCTGTGCGCTGCTGTTATTTGGGAAATGACCTTCTTTGGGTTCGACGAAGAGCGTGTGGAGGCGGAGCGGCAGAAACTCCATGAGGCCGCTCGCGAGGCAGAGGAGATCCGCAAACTCCCGGAGGAAGAGCAGAGAAAATTCTATGTCCCCATGGAGGAGGTTTTCGCCAAATTTGACATCCCTGAGCGGACGGAGGAAGAAAAGCAGGAGGCCCACCGTAAACTTTGCCGGGAAGTGCTGACGAACAATGTGCGAACCTATCAAGCGCTGAAAAAATATGTAAGGGAGATTTAGGATATCCAACGACGCCATCAGAATTACAGAAATTAGGAGATCGAGGCTGACCCCAAGAAAAAGTCTCCCGCCGTGCTACACATCCTGTGTGACATGACCAACGTAGCGTACCGAAAACCGAACGAGGTGTTAATGGCGCCTATTACTGCATTAAAAATTGATTTGTACAGATTTTGGTACTTGTCATTTGTTATGCTATGACAATACCGTAATACTATACTCTTTGATTTAGATAATTGGACAAAAGGAGGATTGGAATACCATGCTATTTGATGTGCAAGGACAACTAAATAGTATGAATCTTGCTGAATCAAAAGCGTTATGGCCGCTTTTTGAAGCTGTTGTGAACTCTATTCAAGCTATTGAAGAATCTCCAAACAAAGATTCCGGTAAAATTACAATCCTTGCAGAGCGAGAACCATCTACACAGGAACAATTATCACAAGGGCAAAAAAGGATTTTAGAAAAATTTGAGTCATTTACAATCACAGACAATGGCACAGGATTCAATAAAGCAAACTATGAATCTTTCCAAACGGCCTATTCTACACTCAAAATCAAAAAGGGATGCAAGGGAATCGGCCGTTTCTTATGGCTAAAGGCATTCAATGCTGTAGAAATACATAGTGTTTTTTACGAAAACGGCCAATATATGAAACGAGATTTTTCCTTTACGGCGGAAAAGGGAATTTCCCCGGAGCAAGACAATGTTACATCCAGTGACAAAAAACTCTGTGGTACATCAGTAAAATTATGTGAATTTATCCCGAAGTATCGCAATAAAGCACCTGTAGAACTTGATGTAGTTGCAAAGAAGATTATAGAACATTGCCTTCCATTCTTTATTTCTGGGAACTGTCCTCAAATCACGATTCAAGACGGTATTACCACGCCCATCAATCTAAACCAATATTTTCAAGATAACATTCAAGATTCTCTTCATCAAGATCATTTTCAGATAAAGGACTCAGAGTTTACAATATATCATAAACTTTTTGAGGCAAAGCCTGGTGAAGTGATCCATATTCCGGATGTAAAGGAGGCCAAGTAAATGGCGCGGCCGAGAAAACAACTGACAGACACAGAGAAGATGCGCGACATCGAGACCTACACCCACGATGACAAGAAGCGCACCAACAATCCGCCGGTGGGCATGGCCCAGCACGACAAGGCGGAGGAGAAGCTCAAGACCTACCAGTTCGATCCTCACCTGGACCCCACGCTCCAGTGGGCGGGCAAGGCGGAGGGCATGAGCTTTCAGGTGCCTACCTCCTCCATCCACATCCACGAATCCATCAAGCCGCTGAACATCATCGCCCGGGTGACCAAGGAATACTCCGAGGCGGAGGCGGGCCAGATCGAGGGCCAGGTCAACCTGTTCCCGGCGGAAACTCCGGCGGAGCGGATGCGCCGGCGGCGGGAGTCCATTGAGTTCTATCAGCACGGCGTGGACTGGACCAACCGCATGATCGCCGGGGACAGTCTGGTGATCATGAACTCCCTGCTGGAGAAAGAGGGCATGGCCGGGCAGGTGCAGATGGTGTACATTGACCCGCCCTACGGCATCAAGTACGGCTCCAATTTCCAGCCTTTTGTAAATCAAAACATGGTAAAGGACAGAGATGACGATTTGTCCCAAGAACCAGAAATGATAAAGGCTTTTCGTGACACTTGGGAATTGGGAATACACTCCTACCTTAGCTATTTACGAAACAGATTACTTTTAGCAAGAGAATTATTGTCAGAAACGGGAAGCGTGTTTATTCAAATCAGTGAAGCGAATGTTCATTTAGTTCGGATATTATGCGATGAAGTATTTGGATTTCAAAATTATATAGCACAGATTTCTTTTAAGACGAAAAAGATGGCCTTGGGCCGTACATATCTTGCATCTACAAATGATTATATTATTTGGTATGCAAAAAATGAAAAATTGGCAAAGTTTCATGAGCTATTTGTAGAAAAAGAAATTGGCTTTGGAAGTCAGTATACTTGTGTTGAATTTCCAAATGGCGAAAGAAGAAGAATGACACGAGAAGAAAAGGAAGATCCATCATGTTTGCCTAAAGGAACTCGTGTATTTAGAACACTTGATATGCATTCATCTGGTCGCACAGATTCTTGCGTATTCGATTTTGAATTTAATGGTGAAATTTGCTCCCCACATCGTGGCCGAAGCTGGAAAACAAACAAAAATGGAATTCAAACACTTATTAAAAAGAATCGACTTATTAAACTTGGGGATAGTCCAGAATATGTCTTATATTATGATGATTTTCCCGTAACGGCCTTGACGAATATCTGGAATGATACGCAAGGAGCAACAGATAAAAAATATGTAGTTCAAACATCGGAAAAGGTTATCCAACGCTGTATGCTTATGACCACCGACCCCGGCGACTTGGTTCTGGACATCACCTGCGGTAGCGGCACTACCGCTTATGTAGCCGAGCAGTGGGGCCGCCGCTGGATCACCTGTGACACCTCCCGGATAGCAATAACGTTAGCCAAACAGCGATTGATGACCGCCACCTTTGATTACTACAAGCTGGCCCATCCAGAGCAGGGCGTGGGCAGCGGATTTATCTATAAAACAGTTCCACACATTACACTCGGTTCCATTGCCAATAACGAACCGCCTGCAACGGAAACCCTCTACGACCAACCGGAGATCGACAAGACCAAGATCCGCATCACCGGCCCTTTCACCGTGGAGGCCCTGCCTGCTCCCGTGGTGAAGCCTTTGGATGATGTAAGTGATTGGGATGAGGACTCCACCGCCAAGCAGACTGACTGGCGGGACCAGCTGCTGGCCACCGGCATTCTGGGCCGGGGCGGCAGCCGCCTAGAGTTCAGTCGGGTGGAACCCCTGGCCGGCACCAAGTTCCTCCAGGCGGAGGCGGAGACCAAGGAGAATACGCCCCGCCGGGCGGTGATCTGCTTTGCCGGGGAGACCAAGCCTATGGATTCCCGTATGGTATCTATGGCCCTGGACGAGGTGGAAAATCTGCGCCCCACCCCCAAACTGATCATCTTCGCTGCCTTCCAGTTTGACCCGGAGGCCGCCAAGGACATCGACGAGCTGAACTGGCCGGGCCTCACCGCCCTGAAAGCCCAGATGAACACTGACCTGATGACAGAGGATCTGAAGAAAAAACGATCCTCCGACCAGTCCTTCTGGCTGGTGGGACAGCCGGATGTGGAGCTGATCCCGGACAAGCGCAGCAAGACCCGTTACAAGGTGTGGGTCAACGGTTTTGATTACTACGATGTGAAGAAGGGCACAGTGGAATCCGGCAGCACCTCCCGCATTGCCATGTGGATGCTGGACACGGATTATGACGGGATGTGCCTCCAGCCCACCCAGGTATTCTTCCCCATGGGCGGCATGAAGGACGGCTGGAACAAGCTGGCCAAGACCTTGAAGGCCGAGATCGACCCGGACCTGATTGAGAAATTCGCCGGGAATGAATCTATTTGGTTTACTGTCCAGCCCAACTCTCAAATCGCGGTCAAGATCATTGACGACCGGGGCATCGAGAGTCTGAAGGTAATCAAGGTAGGTGATGAATAATGGCAGGAATCGACCAGTTGATCATCAACTCCGCCTTCCGGGAGCCGGAGTGTCACTGGAAATA
Organism: Candidatus Enterenecus merdae; assembly: GCA_018716385.1. Taxonomy (GTDB): domain Bacteria; phylum Bacillota; class Clostridia; order Oscillospirales; family Oscillospiraceae; genus Enterenecus; species Enterenecus merdae. The sequence goes on along the minus strand of DVJZ01000026.1, from coordinate 3,014 downwards.
CGACTTGAACGGGCAGACCTTTGTCCGGGAACCCGGCAGGCGGCCCGCCGGCTACTTCATCGCCGGGCAGGGCTCCAACCAGTACAACGACATCGGCCAGTTCATCGAGCTGCCCCTGGTCAACAAGATCCGCCCCCGGGTAAAAGCCTGGCGGCAGGCGGGCTATCCCGGCGTCACCGGCGTGACCAAGAAGCTGCTGGAACACTGGAACGATAAGGGCGCCCGGCAGTACCAGTTTTTCTTCTGCCAGATGGACGCCATTGAGACCATTATCTGGCTCACCGAGGCGCCGGATGCGGACAAGGTGGGCATCGACATCCCCGGCGACGGCGGCCTGTTTCGCCGTATCTGCACCAAGCTGTGTACCGGCGGCGGCAAGACCACGGTGATGGCCATGCTCATTGCCTGGATGGTCTGCAACAAGGCCACCTATCCCCAGGACAAGCGGTTTTCCAAGTATGTGTTTATCGTAGCCCCCGGCCTGACCGTCAAGAGCCGTCTTCAGGTGCTCCAGACCGGCGGTGAGGACAACTACTACACCCAGTTCAATGTGGTACCGGTGGGGCTGATGGACAGGCTGCGCCAGGGCAAGGTGCTGATCACCAACTGGCAGGCACTGGCTTGGGAGAGCGAGGAAGCCGTCAGAAAGCGCAGGAGTGTGGACAAGCGAGGAGCCAAGAGCGACGAGGCCTACACCCGGGAAGTGCTGGGGGAGCTGGCCAACGCGCAGAATATCCTGGTGATCAACGACGAGGCCCACCACGCATGGCGCAAAAACCCGGAGAACAAGGGGAAACTGACCCGGGAGCAGAAGGAGGCGGAACAGCAGGCCACCATCTGGATCAGCGGCCTGGACCGCATCCACAAGACCCGCACGATTTTGACCTGTTACGATTTCTCGGCTACTCCCTTTGCTCCCTCCGGCAAGCGAAATGATGAGGAGGCGCTGTTTGGCTGGATCGTCAGCGACTTCGGATTAAATGACGGCATTGAATCCGGCCTGGTCAAAACGCCCCGGGTGGTGGTGCGGGATGATGGTATCCCCGATGCTGAGAGCTTGCGCTCCAAGCTGTATCATATTTATGCGGACGACACAGTGAAGGACGACATCAACCGGCCCGCTCCGCCGGAGGAACCTCTGCCTGACCTGCTGATGCAGGCTTTCTATCTGCTGGGGAAGGACTGGCAGGTGCTGTTCCATGCGTGGCAGGACGCCGGCTCGCCGGTCCCGCCGGTGATGATCACGGTTGCCAACCGGACGGAGACTGCCGCCCGAATCAAATACGCATTTGACCATGGCCGTATCCCTATCCCGGAATTGTGCGTGCCAGAGCTAACCATCCATATTGATTCCAAGACGATGGACGAGGCAGAGGGAACTGCCGCACCGGATATGACTGCCGAAGACGATGATAGCGGGGAACGAAAACTCAGCAAGAAAGAGGCCGCCGCCATTCTTCGTGAGACCGTGGACACCGTGGGACAGCGGGGCAAGCGCGGCGAGCAGGTCCGCAATGTAATTTCGGTGGGAATGCTCTCCGAGGGCTGGGATGCCAAGACCGTGACGCATATTTTGGGCCTGCGCGCTTTCTCCAGCCAACTGCTCTGCGAGCAGGTGGTGGGCCGTGGACTGCGGCGGACCTCCTATGATCTGGCGGAAGGCAGCGATATGTTTACGCCGGAGTATGTGAATATTTTTGGCATTCCCTTCACATTCCTGCCCCATGAGTCGGATGAAACTGGCACTCCGCCCACAACACCGCCCAAGACCCAGGTGGAGGCGCTGAAGGAGCGGATGGACTATGCTATCAGTTGGCCGAACATTATTCGCATCGACCGGGGCTTCAAGCCAAAGCTCTCAGTTGATTTGGACAAAATCGACACACTGGTGCTGGAGGCATCGGATACCCGTCTGCGGGCCGACCTGGCCCCGATCATTGATGGCAAGACCGACCTGACCAAGTGTACAGAGATCGACCTGGAAAAGCTGGACGCGGAACTGCGGATGCAGCGGATCGTGTTTGAGGCATCCGGACAGGTTTATGATTTGATGAAGGCTTCTTGGCAGAATGAGGGTACTAAATTTGCCCTGTTGGGGCAGGTTATCCGGCTGGTAGAGCAGTATCTGAAGTCTGGCGCAATCGTCATTAACCCGCCCTTATTCAATACTGATCCGGTCCGACAGCGTATCATCTACATGATGAACATGAACAAGATCGTGCAGCACCTGTGGAGTTTCATCAAAATGGAACAGACAGAGCAGATCGTACCGATTTTTGACCAGAACAAGAGAGTTCGCTCTACCAACGATATGCCCACCTGGTTTACCAGTAAGCCCTGCTATATTACACAGCATTCCCAAATCAGTCACTGTGTCTTTGACAGCGCATGGGAGGCGACAGAGAGCTATCGTTTGGAGAAAAATCCCCATGTTGTTGCCTGGGCAAAAAATGATCACCTTGGCTTTGAGATTCTTTATGTTTTTGACGGAGTCATCCGCAAATACACGCCGGACTTTCTGATCAAGCTGGACAACGGGAAAACTCTGGTTCTGGAGGCCAAGGGACAGGAGAGCCGCAGAGATAAGGAGAAGCGAAAGGCACTGGCCGAATGGATTTCTGCTGTGAACGGTTTGGGAGAATACGGCGTTTGGTGCAATGATGTGTCCTATAATGTGGCGGATGTGGATGGGATTATTGCGAAGTATTCTTGAATGGGAAATAGATTTCAAAACCAAGAATTTCGTGTACCGCAAGGATATTTTGATTTCCTTCCGTCTATTTGACCGCAAGCTTTCCAGTGAATTAGTGGGGGGCGGTAGTGTACGAGTCCTGTGATATGGTGTTACCTTCCCGCAGAATCTGTTGACTTATGCATTTATGAGGTCAGGTAGAATAAGTTTCGCAAAAACAAAAAAAGACATGGTTTGCAGATCTCTGGTAGAATGAAGTTGCGACACCACCATTCGAAAGGAGACAGCAAACCATGTCCGAGAAGATTGTACAGCTAAACGA
>DVJZ01000002.1 GCA_018716385.1 Candidatus Enterenecus merdae | reverse complement strand
GTCTGGCTTTCTGCTGATCAGATGGCCGAGTTGTTTCAGCGAGATAAATCCACGATTTCAAGGCATATCAAGAACATTTTCACCGAGGGTGAGCTTGTACGCGATTCAGTTGTTGCAAAATTTGCAACAACTGCTACGGACGGGAAAACCTATCAGGTTGAATACTACAATCTCGATGTGATTATTTCAGTCGGCTATCGTGTAAAGTCCAAACGTGGCACCCAATTTCGCATTTGGGCAACTGGGATTCTGAAAGAGTATATGCGAAAAGGGTTTGCCTTGGATGATGAACGCTTGAAAAATCTGGGTGGCGGTGGATACTTCAAAGAACTGTTGGAGCGCATCCGGGATATCCGCGCCTCAGAGAAAGTATTTTACCGGCAGGTTTTGGAAATCTACGCTACCAGCATCGACTATGATCCCCATGCGGAGATTTCTGTTCAGTTTTTCAGGAAAGTCCAAAACAAAATCCACTATGCCATTCATGGGCAAACAGCGGCTGAGGTCATTTACACGAGAGCGGACGCTGAAAAAGAATTTATAGGACTTACCACATTTGCCGGAAAGCACCCCACGCTAAAAGAGGCTGTAATTGCAAAGAACTATCTGAATGAAAAGGAACTTCGTGCAATGGGTCAGCTTGTCTCCGGGTATCTGGATTTCGCAGAGCGTCAGGCGGAACGAGAACAGGCTATGACCATGAAAGACTGGGCGGAACACCTGGATCGCATTCTTACGATGAGTGGCGAGCAGCTGTTGCAAGGAAACGGGAGTGTGAGCCATAAACAGGCTGTGGAGAAAGCAACCACCGAATACAAAAAATACAAGGCCCGGACGCTTAGTGAAGTGGAAAAGGACTATCTGGATTCCATTAGAATGTTGGAGCATAAAGCGGAGGAATAAAAAGCCATTTATGAAGAAAGATAAGAAGTTGCTTAAGGTATTAGGTTGGCTTATATTAGGTGTGATATTTCTGTTTGCATTGATACCAATTGTAATCAATTTTTTGTTTGAAAGACAAGCTCCAGTAGATATATTAGCTGCAAGGTGGAGTGCAGCGGATGCTCTAAGTTATACGGCTGGTGCACTGGCATTTTTGGGCACTATGTTTTTAGGATGGATTTCTTGGAGTCAAAACAATCAATTACAGCGAATAGAAACCAACAGCTTTATTGCTCAAAATTCTTGTATGGTTTTATTGAAAAGCCTTTCCTTTAAAGGATTGGATCAGAAAGTCGTAAACTTAGATACAGAGCATATAGAACCTATTGTTGTAGAAGATGGCTTAGAAGATTTTAACTACAGCAGTTTTTCATTAACTATGCTGCTCAAGCGTTTGGATAGTTATGCTGCTTTTGTTAGAGTAGAATCATTAACAATGTTCGTAGGAGAACAGGCTATATCAGCATTTGTTTTTGCAAAAGCATATGATGATTGCTATTCTCGAATTGCTATATCAGAAGAAACTGAGTCATTCGAACTAACAGTGCTTCTAAAACCAGATACAAAACGAAAAGTAGTCAATGCTTTACAACAAAATTGTGAACTTATAGCAGAAATTATGGTTGAATTAGTGACGGCAAATTATGTATGGACAAAGATTAAATGTAGAGGCTCTTTTTTGAAAAGCAATTCTTCTGAAAAGCTACAGAACAATTTTAGCTTAAACGATCAATCTCCTATGTGCTTTTGGTTTGGAAATGGCGTCATTGATTCAAAAGCCGTAAAGTTCCGCAATGAATCAAAGTCAAAAGTCTAGGATAGGTTCATGGCGCAAAAAGTTGTATTATTACAATTGATACTTTATGGAGAGCATAACATGAATAAAGAAAAAAAGATAAAAGTTTACACCTACACCAGAGTCTCCACCGCTATGCAGGTGGACGGTTACTCGCTGGATGCTCAGAAGGCCAAAATGAAAGCCTACGCAGACTATAACGATTATGAGATCGCCGGCGAATACGAGGATGCGGGAAAGTCCGGCAAGTCTATCGAGGGCCGGGCGCAATTCGGCCAGATGATGGAGGACATCAAATCCGGCAAGGATGGCGTGTCCTATGTTCTGGTGTTCAAATTATCCCGCTTCGGCAGAAACGCGGCGGACGTGCTCTCTTCCCTTCAGGTCATGCAGGATTTTGGCGTCAATCTGGTCTGTGTGGAGGATGGCATTGATTCTTCCAAGGACGCTGGCAAATTGATGATCTCTGTTCTATCTGCTGTGGCGGAGATTGAGCGGGAAAATATCCGTGTCCAAACCATGGAGGGCCGCATTCAAAAAGCGAGAGAAGGCCGCTGGAATGGCGGCTTTGCACCCTATGGGTATCAACTGGTGGATGGTAAATTGCTCATCAACGAGGAAGAGGCAGAGGCCATTCGTGTCATCTACGACCAGTATGTTCACACGGACATTGGCGCAAACGGCATCGCAAAGTATCTGGAAAACCACGGTATCCGCAAGATTCCCCGGCAGAATGGGAAGAATCCCCTGTTTGATGCACACTTAATCCGTTTGATTTTGAAAAATCCCGTCTACTGCGGAAAGATTGCCTATGGCCGCCGCAAGATGGAAAAAGTGCGCGGCACCAGAAATGAATACAAGCTGGTGGAACAGGACAATTACCTGTTGGCCGATGGTTTGCACGAACCGATTATTTCGGAAGAAGTCTGGCAGGCGGCGCAGGTGAAGCTGTTGGCACAGGCCAAGAAATACGAACACGTCAACCGCGGGAAAGATGAACACGTACATTTGCTCTCCGGCATTGTAAAATGTCCTGTCTGCGGAGCCGGAATGTATGGGAATAAAAGCATCAAGCACAAAGCAGACGGCACCAAGTACAAGGATTTTTATTATTACGGTTGCAAGCACCGCTCCATGATACGTGGGCATAAGTGCGATTACAAAAAGCAGATCCGGGAAGAATTGCTGGACGATGCCGTGGCGGAAGTCATTGTAAAGCTGGTGAGCAATCCGAAGTTTGCTGCCATGATGCAGGAAAAGATCAACACGAAGGTGGATACCACCGCCATTGACCAGGAGATTGCCAATTACGAGAAGCAGCTGCGCCAGCATTATTCCGTCAAGGCAAAACTGGCAGAGGAAATAGATTCTCTCGACCCGGACGACCGGCACTATGTCCGGCGCAAGGCAGACCTTGATGACCGCCTTTACAGGATGTATGATAAGATTGAAGATACAGAATCGTTGTTGATTGCCGCCAGAGCCAAAAAGCAGGCCATTGAGGCAGAGAAACTGACCGGCGACAATATCTATAAAGTGCTGATTTACTTTGAGAAGCTGTATGGCGTGATGAATGAAGCGGAGCGGCGGCAGTTGATCGAGGCGTTGATCTCTGAAATTCAGATTTACCCGGAGCGGCAACCTAATGGACAGTGGCTGAAATCCATCAAATTTAAGCTGCCTATCATTGAGGAAGATATGAGCATCAGTTTGGACAATGAAGAACAAGTTGAAACAATCGTGTTGCTACAAAGAAAAATCGGGGCCACACGGTGATGTCAAACCACCGCCTACGGAGCAAAGCCCTATCCCTGAAAGCCAAGGGCCTATTTTCGCAGGTGTGTTACGCCCTGCCAGGTGCTTCCTGCGGACACCGCAGGCGTGCAAAGCAAAGGGGATGATTCTCAGCACCATTGCGGCTGCTTTCAATCGTCACAGGGGAAGCTACACTTCCCCTGCTCTGGCTGCCGCCAGCCACCCCTTTTGTGGACTTGCCGCCCGGGAGCCCCTTGCGTTGCAAGCTGTTCCCGTCCAGCAAGTTTAGAATTCATCGGTTCCCAGAAGTGACAAGTCATTATATAATATAGAATCAACAATAGATCGGGATTTAGCGAGGAATGCAACATGAACTTGATATACAGAAAAGCAACAATAGAAGATATAGATATATTAACGGAAACAAGAGTAGAGGTATTAAGAGCCGCGAATAAGTTATCTACTGATGCGAATATGGATGAAGTGCGAAAACAGTCCTATGGTTATTACAAAAAAGCACTTTGCGATGATACGCATATTGCATACTTGATCTTTGATGAAACTCAAGTTGTTGGTGCTGGTGGTGTTAGTTTTTTTCAAGTAATGCCAACTTATCATAACCCAAGTGGGGAAAAAGCGTATATAATAAATATGTATACCAATCCTAAGTACAGGAGAAAGGGAATTGCATATAAAACATTAGATATGCTGGTTAAAGATGCAAAAAGCAAGGGGATTACAGCCATTTCTTTGGAAGCAACTGATATGGGACGCCCTCTGTATGAAAAATATGGTTTTATAAAAATGAATGATGAAATGGAATTGCCAAAATGATGGCTTCCCATTGATCGGGCTGTTCACCTTCGGGCCAACCTGGCCCGAACCTTCACAACTAAATACCAGCCGCCCACCGGCGGCACCACCCGGCAGGAAGTCAGAAACGATTTCCTGCTTTTTCTTTACCCGAACGTTGGGAGAAAGAAGGGCACTACTTGCCATGCCTGCACTTTAATGTGAAAATCATCACAGCGCAACAAGCGCCAGTCAGCCGTTGCGTCTGCCGCCTACCAAAGTGGGGAACGGCTGTTTTCCGAATACGACCAGAAGCAGAAACACTATTCCCACAAGAGCGAAATTGTCCACACGGAAATCATGCCGCCCTTCATCCCCCGCCCCGTACGGCTGGCCTGGCGGGCGGAGCACCGGCGGAATCAGCCGGGCCAAAGCTGGTTTTCAGCGCCTCCAGCAGGGCGCTGGCCGCCGGGGTAAACACCTGCCGCTTCTTCCAGATCACGTTCCCCTCGCTCTCCAGCCGGGGCCACAGGGGCCGGAAGCACAGCCCGCTGCCCTCCCCCGTGTCAATCAGCCCTTCAAAGCAGAGCATGATGCCCAGTCCCGCCTGAACCAGGACGCTGCCGTTATAAGGCAAGTTAAAGGTGGCCGCAATATTCAGCTTCTCCTGCCGCTCTCCAAACAGCTTTGGATAGTCCTGCAGCATCCCCTGCCGGGAGACGATCAGCGCCTCCCCTTCCAAGTCCCTTGCTGTCAAGCGCCTTTTCCTCGCCAGCGGGTGCTCCCGGGGCAGGACGGCCCCCCAGACGTCGGCAAGCGGGATGGGCAGGAAGTGATACTTGGCCTGCTCCACCGGCTGGGCGATGACCGCCAGGTCCAGCAGCCCTTTGTCCAGGTCCCCGGTCAGATCCTCGGTGTTGCCGCTTTTCAGGTGGAAGCGGACCCCGGGGTGGGCGGTTTTCACCTGGGCCATCACCTGGGCCACCCGCTTCATCCCCTCCGACTCCGCGCAGCCCAGAAACACCTCCCCGCCCACCGTGCCATCCAGATCCCGGAACTCCGCCTTGGTCTTGTCCACCATGCCCAGGATGTCCTCCGCCCGCTTGCGCAGCAGCATCCCCTCCTGGGTCAGCTCGATGTGGAAGCTGTGGCGGATAAACAGCGTTCTGCCCAGCTCGTCCTCCAGCCCCTTCATCTGCCTGGACAGGGCCGGTTGGGACAGGTACAGCCGCTGGGCTGCCCGGGTCATATTCCCCTCCCGGGCAATCTCCAGAAAGTAGCGCAGCGTACGCAGCTCCATCCCACCGTCCTCCTTGATATGCAAAAAACTCATAACGTGATATACATTTTAACCATTTGCCCCCTCTGGGTCAACCATCTATAATAAATCTGTCCCGCTCAGCGGCGGGTTCCATCCAAGCAGAAAGGACGGTGGGCGTATGCAACCGCTCTCCCTCACCCAGCAATGGGATAAGACCTTCCCCAAAAGCGGCCAGGTGGAACACAGCAAGGTCAGCTTCTACAACCGCTACGGCATCCCTCTGGCCGCCGACGTGTACCGGCCCCGAGGGATGACGGGCAGGCTGCCAGCCATCGCCGTGTGCGGTCCCTTCGGCGCGGTGAAAGAGCAGGCCGCCGGCCTGTACGCCCAGACCATGGCCGAACGGGGCTTCCTCACCCTGGCCTTCGATCCCTCCTTCACCGGGGAAAGCGGCGGCCAGCCCCGATATATGGCCTCCCCCGACCTCAACACCGAGGACTTTCAGGCCGCCGTAGACTTCCTGTCCGTCCAGGAGGACGTGGACGAGGAGCGGATCGGCCTGATCGGCATCTGCGGCTGGGGCGGCCTGGCCCTCAACGCCGCCGCCCTGGACACCCGGGTCAAGGCCACGGTGGCCGCCACCATGTACGACATGGCCCGGGTCAACGCCAAGGGTTACTTTGACACAGAGGACAGCGAGCAGGCCCGATATGAAAAGCGCCGGGCACTGAACGCCCAGCGGACCCAGGACTACCGGCGCGGTTCCTATACCCTGGGCGGAGGTGTGGTCGATCCCTTGCCCGAGGACGCTCCTTCCTTTGTGCGAGACTACTACGACTACTACAAGACCCCCCGGGGATATCACCCCCGCTCCCTGAACTCCAACGGGGGATGGAATGTGGTGGGCTGCATGTCCTTCCTCAACCAGCCCATCCTCCAGTACAGCCACGAGATCCGCTCTGCCGTGCTGGTGGTACACGGGGAGCAGGCCCACTCCTGCTACTTCAGCCGGGACGCCTTTGCCGCCATGATGCAGGGCAACCCCTGCCCGGATAACAAGGAGCTGCTGATCCTCCCCGATGTGGTGCACACCGACCTGTACGACGGCGGGGGAAAGGGCGCCATCCCCTTTGACAAGCTGGCGGGCTTCTTCACCGCCCACTTGCGATGAGCCCCGGGAGCAAGGCGGCGGGCCAGGCGGAAAGCATCCCCCTGTCCAACCAGGTGCAAATGCCCCTGGTTGGGCTTGGCACCTGGGATCTGCGGGGGGATGTGTGCGTCCGGACGGTGGCCGCCGCCATCCAGATGGGCTACCGGCTGATCGACACCGCCCAGATGTACGGCAACGAGGAGGCGGTGGGCCTGGGCATCGCCCAGAGCGGCACGCCCCGGGATCAGCTCTTTGTCACCACCAAGCTCTACCGGGTGAGCAACAGCTATGAGAAGGCCCGGCTGGCCATCGACCAGTCCCTGGCCCGCCTGGGGACGGACTATGTGGACCTACTGCTCCTGCACGAACCCTATCCCCAGGGCCCCGAGATGTATCGCGCCCTGGAGCAAGCCCTGGTAGCGGGCAAGGCCCGGGCCATCGGGGTCTCCAACTACGATCCCCGCTGGTATGAGACGTTCCTGGGCCAATGCCAGGTGGTGCCCGCCGTCAACCAGCTGGAGGTCCATGTGCTGTTTCAAAAGTGGCACTTCCAGGCCCAGATGGCCGCCCATGGCACCGCCCTTCAGGCCTGGGCGCCCCTGGCCCAGGGCCTGGCGGGGGTGGCTTCCCACCCCGTCCTGGCCGCCATCGGCCAGGGCTATGGAAAAACGGCGGCCCAGGTGGCCCTGCGCTTTCTGGTGCAGCGGGGGATCTCGGTGATCCCAAAGTCCCAGCGCCCGGAGCGACTGGCCGAGAACCTGGCCCTGTTCGACTTCGCCCTCACCGACCAGGAGATGGCCCGCATCCGCGCCCTGGACCGGGACGACACCCTCTTCCCCTGGACGAAAACATTTTAGCCCTTGACCAACCCCGTTTTACCCATCCGCGCCGTCTCCGTTGCGGCGCGGATTTTTTCCTGCCTGGAGGGACACGCTAAGCTTGCATTGCCGGGTTCGAGCCGCTATAATTGGGATGCCGCCGGCCTGACCGGCGGCATCCCATCTTTCCCAGACAGGGGGGCTCTGGCTTGGACTACGATCTGCTGTTAGAGGGCTGCTGTGACATGGGCTGCCGGCTTCTGAGGTGCGGCGCGGAGATCCACCGGGTAGAGGATACGGTGCGCCGGCTGTGCGGGGCCTATCAGGTGCAGGGCGAGGTATTCGCCGTGCCCAACTGCCTCATCGTCAGCGCCACCGACGACCAGGGCCGGGTCCACACCCGGATGCGCCGGGCCCAGGTCCTGGGCGTGGACATCGAGGCGCTGGAGGGCTACAACGCCCTATCCCGCCGGCTGTGCGCCGACCCGCCGGAGGACCCCGGCCAGATCCTCGCCCTGGCCCGCCAGGTGGAGGCCGGCCTGCGCCGCTATCCCCTGGTCCTGATCCTGCTGGGCTACTTCATCGGCTCGTTCTGCTTCGCCCTGTTTTTCTCCGGCGGCGGGCCGGAAGCGCTGGCCGCCGGCCTTTCCGGCCTATTGGCCGGGCTGTGCCTGGTGACCCTGGGCAGGGCCCAGGTGAACTTTTTCATCGCCACCCTGGCCGCCGCCTTCGTGCTGGCCTTCTCCGCCTACGGCTTGCAGGCCCTGGGCCTGCCTGTCAACCTGCAAGTGGTGATCCCCGGCGCCATCATCGTGCTGGTTCCCGGTTTGGTGTTCACCAACTTCATGAGCGACCTGCTCACCGGGGATATCCTGGCCGGCCTGTCCACCTTCGCCCGGGCGGTGCTCACCGCCGGGGCCATCGCCCTGGGAACGGGCGCGGCCCTGGTGATCTGCCTGCGCCTGTGGGACCTGTCCGCCGGCAGCCAGGCGCTGGCGAACTATCCCGTCCCGCTGCTGTGCCTATTTGCCTTCCTGGGCTGCCTGGGCTTCTGCCTGCCCTACAACGTGCAAGGGGTGGGCGGGCTGCTGTGCGGTCTGGGGGGCGCGCTGGGATGGGCGGTCTACCTGGCCGTCCAGGCCCTCACCGGCCAGCCGGTCTATCTGCCCACCCTCTTTGCCGCCGTGGCGGTAACCATCTATGCCGAGGCCATGGCCCGGTTGCGCAAGTGCCCGGCCACCGCCTATCTGGTGATCTCCTACTTCCCTCTGGTGCCCGGCTTGACCATCTATCAGGCCATGAGCTACGGTATCCAGGGAAACACCCAGCTGTTTCTGGAAACCTTCATCCGCACCTTCGGCATCGCCGGATGTATCGCCCTGGGGGCGCTGGCCGTGTCCACCGCCATGCGCCTGCTGCCCCGGGAAAGAAAGGAGGACTGACCATGCCCCGCTATCAAACCATCCTGCTGGACGCGGACATGACCCTATTTGACTTCTCCCGCTCGGAGCGGGAGGCCCTGAGGGCCACCCTGCTGGCCCACGCTCTGCCCTGGAACGAGGGGATGCTGGCCGACTACACCAAGATCAACGCCGCGCTGTGGGCCGCCTTTGCCCGGGGGGAGATCGACCAGGACTTCCTGGGCGCCGAGCGCTTTGCCGCCCTCATGCGAATCCATGGCGGCCGGGCCGACCCCTGGCAGGTCAACCACAGCTATGAGCTGGCCCTGGGGGAGACGGCCTACCTGCTGCCTGGCGCGCTGGAGTTCTGCCGCGCCCTGGCCGGTCTGGGGCTGACCCTGGCCATCGCCACCAACGGCCTGCCCGCCGCCCAGCGGGGCAGGTACGAGCGCACCGGCCTGGATCGGTACATCCCCCATCTGTTCATCTCCATGGAGCTGGGGGCCCGGAAGCCCCAACCCGCCTTCTTTGACCGGGTCTGTCAGGCCCTGGGCGTCCAGGATCGGGGCTCGGCCGTCATGGTGGGGGACGGGCTGGACACCGACGTGCTGGGCGGCAACCGGGCGGGGCTGGACACCATCTGGTACAACCCCGGTCGCCTTCCCCTCACCGGCCCGGCCCGCCCCACCCATACCGCCGCCTCCTACGATGAGATCCTCTCCCTTCTGTCCTAATCCCTCCCCGGCGCGCTCCCTGAATGACGGCCGTTGTTTTGTAACCCATTTGTAGTTGATTCCCCTCCTGTCGAATGATATAGTAAAGGCGATCTTATAAGGGAGCTATGTCGAAATGAGTCTAAAACCCACTACTGCCCTTCGGCTGGTCCCGCTGCTGCTCATCCTGGCGCTGCTGGCAGGCTGCGCCAGGGCGGGGGACAAGCCCGGCCAGGGTGGGCTGCCCAGCCCCACCGCTTCCCAGCCCACCCCGAGCCCCACCCCGCAGCCCACTTCCTCGCCGGAGCCCACCCACGCCTACCCTCTATACACCTTTGGCGATCCCCTGGAGGAGAGCGCCCCGGTGGCCGACGACAGCTTCTTTGACTCCGCTGTCTTTCTGGGGGACTCCCGCACGGAGGGTTTGCAGCTGTTCAGTGGCCTGAAAAACGGTACGTTCTACTGGACCCGGGGGATGAGCGTGTTCCGGGCTGACAGCGACGAGTACCGGGCATTCCTGGTGGACGGCCAACAGCTCACCCTGGTGGGCGCCCTGGCCCAGCGGCAGTATGAGGCGGTCTATGTGATGATCGGCATCAATGAGCTGGGCTACTCTCCCCAGCGCTATGAGCAGGGCCTGGCCGAGCTGATCGACAAGATCCTCGCCGTCCAGCCCAACGCCGTGGTCTATCTTCAGACCCTGCCCCCGGTGAACGACGCCGTGGCCCGGGCAAACGGCCTGGCCGACTATATCAACAACGCCCAGGTGGACCTGTTCAACCAGTCGATTGTGCGTGTGGCCGCCCAAAAGCGGGTGGTCCTGCTGGACACCGCCAGCGTCTACCGCGGGCCGGACGGGCAGCTCCCTGCCGAGCTGGCCTCCGACGGAGCCCACTTCGTGTTCAGCGGCTACGCCCGCTGGGCCGACTACCTGCGCTGCCACGTGATGGACCCGGAGCGCTACTTCTACAACCGCTCCCTGTCCCCGGCGGGAGAGGAGGAATCGACATGAGGCCGACCCGAGTCGGAGCCCTGATCTGTACAGCTGCCCTGGCCCTGACGATGTGCGCCTGCGGCCCGGACGGCGGCCAGCAGCCCTATGAGCTCCAGGACGCCGACGCCCTGCTGGCCAGCGGCGCCTTCGACCCCTCCATGGGCCCGGTGGAACCCCAGGCCGTGGCCGCCCTATACGGGCTGGATCCGGCCACCGTGGAGGACTGCGTGAGTTACATGGCGGCCAACACCTCGGTCAGCGCCGATGAGCTCACCGTCCTGGTGCTCACCGACGAGCAGGCGGCCCAGGCGGCGCTGGAGGCCTGCCAGGCCAGGGTGGACAGCCAGATCGCCGTATGCGAAAGCTACTGCCCTGCCGCCGTCCCCCGCCTGGAGGGGGCTGTCATCCGCCAGGCGGGCCGCACCGTTTTGCTGGCCGTGGGCGACCCCGCCCTGTTGCCCGGCGCGGTGAACGGCCTGCACGCATGAGAAAAACGGCGCAAGAACGCCCCCGGAAGGTCTCCCTTCCGGGGGCGTTTCCCCGTCCTGTTATTCCGCCGGGGGCGGCCCATCCTCTGGGCCGGCGGGCGGGGGGCTCCCCGCCTCCTCTGACGGTCCCGGGGGAGGAACCACAGGCTGGCTGGTGATATGGATGGAGCGGGCAGGGGGTTCGATATCCCCGTCCTGCGGCCCCGATTGGGTGGATGCGTATGGATCCTCCACCAGGGCGGGGTCGCGCCCCTCGATGATGGCCACCATCTCCGCCCCGGTGATGGTCTCCTTCTCCAGCAGGTAGGCCACCACCTTATCCATGTCCTCCCGGTTGGCCCGGATGATCTCCACCGCCTGCCGGTAGCACTGGTCCAGGATGTCCTTCACCGCCTTGTCCATCTGGGCGGCGGTGTCCTGGGCGCAGTCCATGCCGTAGCCCCCGTCCAGGTACTGGTTGCGGCGGGAGGCCAGGGCCATCATGCCAAACTGCTCGCTCATGCCGAACATGGCCACCATGTTCCGGGCAATGTTGGTGGCGTCCTGGATGTCCTGGCTGGCCCCGTTGGTCATGGTGTTCATCACCACTTCCTCCGCCGCCCGGCCGCCCATGGACACGGTGATCTTGGCCATCAGTTCGTCCTTGGTGCGCAGCTCGGTCTTGTCCTCCTCCGGCATCAGCAGGGTGTAGCCCAGGGAGCCCTGGGTATGGGGCACGATGGTGATCTTCTGCACCGGCTCGGTGTTCTTCTGCTTGTAGGCCACCATGGCATGGCCCACCTCGTGGTAGGCCACCAGCTTCTTCTCCAGCTCGGTGAGCACGCTGCCCTTCTTCTCTGTGCCGGCGATGACCAGCTCGAAGGCGGCCAGCAAGTCTTCCTGGGTCACCAGGCGGCGGCCGCG
Organism: Candidatus Enterenecus merdae; assembly: GCA_018716385.1. Lineage (GTDB taxonomy): Bacteria > Bacillota > Clostridia > Oscillospirales > Oscillospiraceae > Enterenecus > Enterenecus merdae. The sequence continues at coordinate 312 of DVJZ01000002.1, read as the reverse complement.
GCGCACCGCCCGCAGGGCGGCCTCGTTGACCAGGTTGGCCAGATCCGCCCCCACGCAGCCGGCGGTGGCCAGGGCCACCTTCCTCAGGTTCACATCCTCGGCCAGCTTGATGTTGCGGGTATGCACCTGCAAGGTGGCCAGCCGCCCGGCCAGGTTGGGCCGGTCGATGATGATGCGCCGGTCAAAGCGGCCCGGGCGCAGCAGGGCCTGGTCCAGCACCTCGGGGCGGTTGGTGGCAGCCAGCAGGATAACCCCCTTGGTGGGATCAAACCCGTCCATCTCCGCCAGCAGCTGGTTCAGGGTCTGCTCCCG
>DVJZ01000025.1 GCA_018716385.1 Candidatus Enterenecus merdae | reverse complement strand
TGGCACGCCTGAAGGGACTCGAACCCCTGACCCACTGCTTAGAAGGCAGTTGCTCTATCCACCTGAGCTACAGGCGCGTATGGAGCGGGTGATGGGAATCGAACCCACGCGACCAGCTTGGAAGGCTGGGATTCTACCATTGAACTACACCCGCATCAAAGGGTGACGCCGCAAATGTCAGCCTTAACAGAATAGCACAATCCACAATCCTTGTCAATCCCTTTTCCTGGGCGGTTCTCCTTTGGGAACATCCTTCCCAATCCCCGCCGGCTCAAACCGAGGTCCAGGGGTCAGAGTGGGGCGTCACAGAAGGCGCAGCACGCCCCGCCGCCGTTCTGCTTGACCAGGGGGGGCAGGTAGAGCTGGGTTTGGGTGATGCAGTTGGGGTTGTGGCATAGGGGAGCCTTGCCGATCTCCACCGGATCTGGGGCGATGCGGGGTTGGTTGGCCAGGTCGGCCAGCAGGGCCATCCGGGCGAACATCCCGAAGCGGGCCTGCTGGAAGTAGGCTGCCCGGGGGTCGTCGTCCACATCCACGCTGACCTCATCCACCCGGGGTAAGGGGTGCATCACCAGCAGATCCGCTTTGGCCCGGGCCAGCTTGCCGCGGGTGAGGACATAGATGCCCTTGCTGCGGGCATATTCCAAGGGGTCGTGGAACCGCTCCTGCTGAATGCGGGTCATATACAGCACATCCAGCTGGGGGATGACCGCCTCCAAGCCGGCCACCTCCACAAAGGGCATCCCCTGTTCCCGCATGAACTGGCGCAGGTACTCCGGGATGGCCAGCTCCCGGGGGGCGATGAGGAAGAAGCGGATGTCCCGGAAGTGGGCCAGGGCCTTGATCAGAGAGTGGACGGTGCGCCCGTTTTTCAGGTCTCCGCACAGGCCGATGGCCAGCCCGTCCACCCCGCCCCGCAGCCGGGTGAGGGTGGTCAGGTCGGTCACCGTCTGGGTGGGGTGCATATGACCGCCGTCCCCGGCGTTGATCACCGGCACGTCGGAGTAGAGGGCGGCGGCTCTGGCCGCCCCCTCCCAGGGGGTGCGGATGACGATGACGTCGGCATAACCGGCCACCATCTTCACCGTGTCCTTCAGGCTCTCCCCTTTAGACACCGAGGACGACCGGGGGTCGGAAAACCCAAATACGTTGCCCCCCAGACGGAGCATGGCGGCCTGAAAGGAGAAGTTGGTGCGGGTGGAGGGCTCGTAAAACAGGTTGCAGGCCACCTTACCCCGGCAGGTGTCCCCAAAGGCCTCCGGCTGGCTGATGATCTGATCGGCCCGGGCATACAGCTCGTCCCACTCCCGGCGATCCAGATCCCCAAAGTCGATCAGATGGCGCATGGCCGTCTCCCCTTTCCCATTTCATCTATTCTATCATACCTTACCGGCCAGGGCAACAGGAATCGACCCGCCTCGCTCTGGGCAGCAGGAGCATCCGGGCCAGCGCATGGCATTTTACAAAAACTTTACAAAGCCATGAGCGCGCATTTTACACTTCTTCGGTACACTCAAACTGTCCTCCCGCAAGGGAGATACATCGCAACCCTGGCAAAACCGAATTTGATTCAGGAATGGAGAGAAACGAACATGAAAAAGATCACCGCCACCCTTCTGACCCTCGCCCTGGCGGGCACCCTGGCCGCCTGCGGCGGAGAGCAGAGCCCCGCAACCAACTCCCAGCCGGCCGCGGATAACAGCCAGGCCGTCAGCGACTCGGCCGCGGCCAGCGGCTCGGTTACCACCCTGGGCTCTACCTCCATGAACGACGTGATGAACTACCTGGCCGAGGGCTTCCGGGAGGTGAACGGCAACGTCACCGTCACCGTGGAGGGCGGCGGTTCCAGCGCCGGCGTGGAGGCCGCCCTGACCGGCACCGCCGACATCGGCCTGGCCTCCCGGGCGCTGGACGCGGACGAAGAGGCCCAGGGCTTGGTGGGCACCACCCTGGCCCTGGACGGCATTGCCATCATCGTCCACGGGGACAACCCGGTGGGCGACCTGACCCTGGAGCAGATCGCCCAGATCTACACCGGACAGATCACCAACTGGTCCCAGGTGGGAGGCAACGATGCGGAGATCGCCCTCATGGGCCGGGAGGACGGCTCGGGTACCCGGGACGGCTTTGAGTCCATCACCGAGACGGAGGATCAGTGCGACTACGACCAGGAGCTGACCTCCACCGGCGCGGTCATCGAGGCGGTGCGCAGCAATCCCCAGGCCATCGGTTACGCCTCCCTGTCCGCTGTGGAGGGGGAGGAGGGCATCGTGGCCATCACCGTGGGCGGCGTGGCCTGCACCGAGGCCACCATCCTGGACGGCACCTATGCCATCCAGCGCCCCTTCGTGCTGGTGACCAAGAGTGACGCCCAGCTGACCCCTGCCGCCCAGGCCTTCTTCGACTGGGCCACCTCTGACCAGGCCAACGAGCTGATCACCGCCGCCGGTGCGGTGCCCGTGGCCGAGTGAGCGTCTACTTGAGAATACCGGGAACAGCCCCTGCCCTGTGGCGGGGGCTATTCCCCTGTGAAAGGAGTGCTTGCTGTGCAAGAGGAGAACGTCATGGCTGAGCTGCCCCACGCCCCCGAACGAGGGGAACAGGGCGGCGCCCGGCCCAGCGGGCTGGCCCGCTTCAAGGCCCGCTTTGGCCTGCGCACCACCCGGGAGGTGGTGGAGTTCTTCGTCCACGCCCTCTTCTTCCTGTGCGGCTTTGTGGCGGTGGCCTGCGTGCTGTTCATCAGCGTGTACCTGGTGATCTCCGGCCTGCCTGCCATCGCCCAGATCGGTGTGGCCGACTTCCTGTTTGGCGCCACCTGGAACGGCAGCCAGGGGCAGTTTGGCATCCTGCCCTTCGTGCTCACCTCCCTGGCGGGCACCGCCGGGGCCATCCTGATCGGCGTGCCCATCGGGGTGCTCACCGCCCTGTTCCTGGCCAAGGTGGCCCCGGCCCGGGTGGCCGCCGTCATCCGCTCCGCCGTCTCCCTGCTGGCGGGCATCCCCTCGGTGGTATATGGCCTGGTGGGCATGATGGTGCTGGTACCCGCCATCCAGCGGGCCTTTGGCCTGGCCTCGGGGGCCTGTCTGCTGGCGGCCATCGTGGTGCTGGCCATCATGATCCTGCCCTCCATCATCAACGTGGCCGAGACCGCTCTGCGGGCGGTGCCCAAGGAGTATGAGGAGGCCAGCTTGGCCCTGGGGGCCACCCACATCGAGACCATCTTCCGGGTGTCCCTGCCTGCGGCCCGCTCGGGGGTGGCCACCGCCGTGGTGCTGGGGGTGGGCCGGGCCATCGGCGAGGCCATGGCCATCATCATGGTGTCGGGCAACGTGTCCAACCTGCCCGGCTCCCTGTTTACCTCCGTGCGGTTTTTGACCACCGCCATCGCCTCTGAGATGAACTATGCCCCCGTGGGCTCCCTGTGGCGGGACGCGCTGTTCTCCATTGGGCTGGTGCTGTTCCTGTTCATCATGCTCATCAACGTGATCCTCAATGTGTTCATCAAGAATCGGAAGGGGGACTGAGGGTGGAACATCTCTCGTTGCGGCGGCGGCTCTATGACCGGGGGCTGCGGGGGCTGCTGTACCTGTGCGGGCTGATCACCTGTGCCCTGCTGGTCTTTCTGATCGCCTATGTGTTCTACCGCGGCTTGGGCGGCATCACCTGGGAATTTCTCTCCACCCAGAAAAGCTATATCAACCAGACCGACGGCATCCTGCCCAACATTCTCAACACGTTGTATATCATTCTGTTCTCCATGGTGATCGTCCTCCCCCTGGGGGTGGGGGCGGCCATCTACCTGACCGAGTACGCCGTCAACCGGCGCCTGGCGGCGGTGCTGGAGTTTGCCACCGAGACCCTCACCGGCATCCCCTCTATCATCTTCGGCCTGGTGGGCATGCTGTTTTTCAACCAGCTGCTGGGCTTTGGCTACGGCATCCTGGCCGGGGGGCTGACCCTGGTGGTGATGATCCTGCCCACCATCGTGCGCACCACCCAGGAATCCCTCAAGACGGTGCCCCAGGCCTACCGGGAGGGGGCGCTGGGCCTGGGGGCTGGCAAGTGGCGCATGGTGCGCACCGTGGTGCTGCCCAACGCCGTGGACGGCATCGTCACCGGCTGTATCCTGGCCGTGGGGCGTATCGTGGGTGAGTCGGCCGCCCTGCTGTTCACCGCGGGGATGGGCAGCGTCGTCAACAGCCTGTGGGACGCGCTGACCACCTCGTCGGGCACGCTGAGCGTGGCGCTGTACGTCTATGCCAACGAGCACGCCGACGTGGCCGCCGCGCTGGCCATCGCCGCCATCCTCATGGTCATCACCCTGGCCATCAACGTGGCCGCCACCCTGGCGGGCAAGGCCCTGAAGAAGAAACAGTAAGGAGCGCGACAGTATGGACGCCATCTTAAAGACCGAGCACCTGAACCTGTGGTATGGGGACAACCACGCCCTGAAAGACGTCAGCCTGGAGATGCCCGGCCACCAGGTCACCGCTCTGATCGGCCCCTCGGGCTGCGGCAAGTCCACCTTTTTGAAGACCCTGGACCGGATGAACGACCTGATCCCGGGGGTGCGCATCGAGGGGCAGGTGCTTTACCGGGGGCGGAACATCTTTGACCCCCAGGTGGACGTGACCTGGCTGCGCCGCCATGTGGGCATGGTGTTCCAGAAGCCCAACCCCTTCCCCATGTCCATTTACGACAACATCGCCTACGGCCCCCGCACCCACGGCATCCGGGGGAAGAAGGAGCTGGACCAGATCGTGGAGAAGTCCCTGCGGGGGGCGGCCATCTGGGACGAGGTGAAGGACCGGCTGAAGAAGTCGGCCCTGTCCCTGTCCGGCGGGCAGCAGCAGCGCATCTGCATCGCCCGGGCCCTGGCTGTGGAGCCCGACGTGCTGCTCATGGACGAGGCCACCTCCGCCCTGGACCCCATCTCCACCTCAAAAATCGAAGATTTGATTGCAGATTTGAAAAAATCGTATACAATAGTGATTGTAACTCATAACATGCAGCAGGCCACCCGGGTGTCCGACCGGTGCGCCTTCTTCCTGCACGGGGAGCTGGTGGAGGCCGGCGAGACCGAGC
>DVJZ01000024.1 GCA_018716385.1 Candidatus Enterenecus merdae | reverse complement strand
TAGGCCTCGGCGTCCGCCTTCAGCTTCTGAAGGATCATGGCGCTGATCTCCTGGGGGGTGTAGCGTTTGCCGTCGATGTCCACTTTGTAGTCCGTGCCCATCTCCCGCTTGATGGAGATGACGGTCCGGTCGGGATTGGTGATGGCCTGGCGCTTGGCCACCTGGCCCACCATCCGCTCCCCGTCCTTGGAAAAGGCCACCACCGAGGGCGTGGTGCGGTTGCCCTCCGCGTTGGGGATGACGGCGGCCTCGCCGCCCTCCATCACAGCCACGCAGGAGTTGGTGGTGCCCAGGTCGATGCCGATGATCTTAGACATGATAGATCCCTCCAATTTTGAAAGATGGTATAGATATCGTTAACTTGTGAAGACGCGCTTCCGATTGTCCATCCGCGTCCATTCCTAATTCCTAATTTGCAACTTTGACCATGGCAACCCGGATGACCTTGTCCCCGCAGGCAAAGCCCTGCTGGAAGACCTCTACCACGGTGCTCTCCCCCACCGATTCATCCTCCACATGCATCACTGCGTTGTGGCAGTTGGGGTCAAAGCGCTCGCCCAGGGCGGGGATCTGCTCCACGCCCAGCTTGGCCAGCACGTCCTGCAGCCCCTTCATGGTCATCTCCACGCCCTTGGCGTACGCCTCGTCCTGGGTCTGCTGCTTCAGGGCCCGCTCCAGGTTGTCATAAACGGGCAGGAAGGCGGCCACCGTGTCCGCCCGGGCCTGGACCCAAGCTGACTCCTTCTCCTTGGCCGTGCGCTTGCGGTAGTTGTCATACTCCGCAGCCAAGCGCAGGTACTGCTCCTGCTGGTCGGCCAGGGCCGCCTGGGCCTGCTGGAGCTCGGCTCCCTGGCCCAGTCCCTCCTGTCCCTCCTGGGGTGGGACGGATGCCTGCTCCTGGGCCGGCTGCTGAGCGCTGGCGGCCTGCTGGGGGTCGGCGGCCTGCTCCGGGGCCGCCGGCTGGGCGGCGGCTTTCTGTCTGTCTTTCTTCTTTTCGGACATGGGCTGCTATTCCTCCTTTTCCGGCTTGCCCGGCGGCAGCTCGGTCTGCCCAAACAGCTTGCTGAGCCCGTCGGCCACATAGGACAGCTTGGCAGCCACCTTGGCGTAGTCCATCCGGGTGGGCCCCACCACGCCGATGACGCCCTTCATGCCGTCTCCAATGTCGTAGCTGGCCAGCACCACGCTGGTATCCTTCAACTCCTCGGCCACGTTTTCCGGGCCGATGAGAATCTTGGTGTTCTCGTCCCCCAGGGCGGGCAGGGGGAGGGACTGGGCCAGGGCCTGCTCCTCAGACAGGTAGCTCATCAACTTCTGGGCCTTGCCCACGTCCCGGTACTCCGGGTGGTCCAGGATATGGCTGGTCCCCGCGGTGGCCACCGCGCTGTGCCCCAGGCTCTCCAGCACCTCCATGGCAAAGGAGACCACCAGGGAGATCAGCCCGTAGGAACTGCCTGCCGCGTGCTCAGCCACCCGCATCAGCTCAGGGGTGAGCTCCTCCAGCGTCTTGCCCACAAAGGAGGTGTTGAGCAGCGTGGTCAGCAGCTGCAACTGGGGCTCGGACAGGTCGACGGGCAGGCGGATGAGCTTGTTGCGCACCACATTGCTGTCCGTCAGGACCACTGCGATGAAGGAGCTGCCGTCCACCAGGATCAGCTCAAAACGGCGGATGGTGGCCCTGCGGGCGTTGCCCGCCAGGGCAAAGGCCGGGTAGTTGGTCAGCTGGGACACCATGCGCCCAGCCTGGTCGATCACCTTGTCCAGCTCCTGCATCTTCAGGTGCAGCGCCTCGTTGATCTGCCGGGTCTCCTCCAGGCTCAGCCGCTGCTGCTGCATCAGCTCGTTGACGTATAGCCGGTAGCCTTTGGGGGAGGGAATGCGCCCGGCGGAGGTGTGGGGCTGCTCCAGATAGCCCTGCTCGGTCAGGTCGGCCAGCTCGTTGCGGATGGTGGCCGAGGACACGTTCAGCCCGGCCAGCTCCAGGATGGCCTTGGAGCCCACCGGTTCCGCCGTGCGGATATAGCTTTCCACCACAGCGCGCAAAATTTTCTTCTTGCGTTCGGTCAGCTCCACATCCGGCCCCTCCCCTTCTCGGTTTAGCACTCTTGCTATCCGAGTGCTAAAGATAATGTACCACCTGCCGGCCAGAATGTCAATAGGGCAGTTGTAAACGAAATGTGAATGTTTACCGGTGGGAAAACAGCCCCTCAGTTTTCGCACCAAGGCCGTTCGATTGCTAAAATGCCCCGCCGGGACAGAAAGAAATGCTTTCCTTTCTGCTCATTTCGTAGTATGATGGTGCTAAGATTTGTCCCGGAGAACGTCCCCCGCTGCCCTCGCACCCCCTCCGGTTCCGAAATTAGCCGCTGCCGCGGCGGCGATAGGAGGCTGCCCCATGAATTTGTCGACCCTTCCTCTAACCGGCCTTGCCCTGTCCGCATCGCCCTCCGCTGCCCAGGGCAACGGCTCGGTGTGGGACTCCATTTCTTATGGCCTGTCCTGGTTCTTTCAGAACCTGGCCCCCGCCGCTATCTGGGTGCCGGTGGGGCTTGCGGTCTGTCTGGCCTTTTTCATCTATTACTGGTATTGCCTCAAACCCCGGCCCTATACCCTGGAGTGGATCGCCATGGCCGAGGCCAGGACCCGCAGCCGGCGGATGACCCTCACCCTGCGCCGCCATCCCTTCCAGCGCAAGGATGTGCTGCCCATGCTGGTGATCACCCTGGCCTATGCCGCCACCGCCTTCTTCCGCCTGGGTGACCTGAACGTTCCCCAGAGCTATACCGTCTTTCAGGGCGGCACCTCCTTCACCTTCTCCTTCAGCCAGCCGGTGCAGGTGGACAAGCTCTCCTATTACACCTCCCTGGGCTCAGGCAGCTACCTGCTGGAATACTCCGCCGACGGCGGGCAGAGCTGGCAGCGCCTGACCCTGGAGCAGCCCTATGACGCGCTGCTCAAGTGGGAGGTGGTGGACCTGGTCCAGCCGACACAGGAGGGGGAGCAGGCCACCGGCGTGATCACCGCTGATACCTGGCGCATCTCCGCGGGCAGTGTACAGCGCTATGAGGGGCTGTGGCTGGCCGAGCTGGCCCTGTGGCGGGAGGGGGAGGCGCTGGTCCCCCAGTATGTGTCCGACGGCGGCCAGGCCCTGTTTGACGAGTCGGACGTCTGGGCGGACAAAGCCACCTATCTGAACTCTTCCTATTTTGACGAGATCTATCACCCCCGCACCGCCCTGGAGCACCTGAACAACATCTATCCCTACGAGGTCTCCCACCCGCCCCTGGGCAAGCTGATCATCGCCGCGGGCATCTCCCTGTTCGGCATGACCCCCTTTGGCTGGCGCTTCATGGGCACCTTGTTTGGCGTGCTCATGCTGCCCATCCTCTATGCCTTTCTCAAAAACCTATTTGGCAAAACCCCTGTGGCCGTGTGCGGCACCTGCCTGTTCGCCTTCGACTTTATGCACCTGGTGCAGACCCGCATCTCCACCATCGACACCTATGGGGTGTTCTTCATCTTGCTGTCCTACTACTTCCTGTACCGCTGGCTGACCGTGCCCCCCGGGTCCAAGCTGCGCCGGTCTGTCCCCTCCCTGTTCCTGAGCGGGCTGTCCTGGGGGGTGGGCTGCGCCTGCAAGTGGACGGTGGTCTACGCCGGGGTGGGGCTGGCCCTATTGTGGCTGCTGGGTCTGCTGTTCAAGCGCCGGGAGTGGCGCAGGCTGGCCCTCGTAGACAGTGAGAGCGCCCTCCCCATCGCCAGGCCACGGTTTGGCCCTTACGCGGTGGGCACCGTAATCCTATCTGCTATTTTCTTTGTGTTAATTCCCATTTGTATCTATGTGGCCACCTATCTGCCCTATGTCTTTGCCGCGGCGGCCCGGGATGGGACCCAGCCCAGCCTGCAAAACCTGCTGTCCATTGTGTGGGACAACCAGGTGTTCATGCTCACCTATCACCAGGGGGTGCATACCCCCCATCCCTATGAGTCCTACTGGTACCAATGGATCCTGGACGCCCGTCCCATCCTGTACTACCGGGATCTGGACTACGCCGGCACCCTGGGCGTCAAGAGCCTGTTCGCCTCCTTCAACAATCCCCTGGTGTCCTGGGGCGGCCTGCTGGCCTTCTTCGGGGTGCTCATCCAGACCATCCGCCGCAAGAGCGGCCGGGGGCTGTTCCTGCTCATCGCCATCCTGTCCCAGTTCGTCCCCTGGCTGTTCATCGGGCGCATCCTGTTCGCCTACCACTATTTCCCCACCGTCCTGTTCCTGGTATTCGCCATCGCCTACCTGATGAACGACATGCTCACCCGCCGGCGGGGGGGCTGCCGGGTGGCGGTATACGGCTTCACAGGGTGTGCCGTGGGGCTGTACGCCCTGTTCTATCCCGCTCTCACCGGCCTGTATATGCCCTTGTGGTACAGCCAGGCTTTCCTGCGCTGGCTGCCCAGCTGGCCCCTATGAGTCCCCGCCGGCATATCCCATCCCCCTGAGGTGACCTCCATGTACCTGTGCGATTCCCACACCCACTCCCAGATTTCCCCGGACAGCGACACCCCCCTGGAGGAGATGGCCCGCCAGGCCATGGCCCTGGGGCTGACCGAGCTGTGCGTCACCGACCACTGCGACCTGGTGGACGACCAGGGCCAACCGGTGGACCGATTTGACTGGCCTGGGGCCAAGGACCAATACCGTCAGGTACGCGCCCTGGTGGACGGTCAGCTCACCCTGCGCCTGGGGCTGGAGCTGGGCTCGGCGGTGTACGCCCCGGATACCGCCCGGCGCATCCTGGACCAGGGGAGACCCGAGCTGGACTTCGTGCTGGGCTCCCTGCACAACTGGCTGGGGGAGCGGGACAATCTGGATCTGTATTTCACCGATTTCACCGGCGACCCAGCCCTGGCCCGCCACTGCGTGGAACACTGCCTGGCCCACACCTGGACCCTGGTCAAGGACTGCCCAGACTGCTACGACAGCCTGGCCCACATCATCTACCCTCTGCGCTATATCCGCCGGGACGGGCTGGAGCTCAGCCTGGCCGGCTATGAGCAGCCCGTGCGGGACATTTTCACCCAGATTGCCCGGACCGGCCATGCCCTGGAACTGAACACCTATCAGGGCCGCACCGTGGGCGAGTGGCTGCCCCTGCTGCGCTGGTTCCGGGAGTGCGGCGGGGAGTACGTCACGCTGGGCTCGGACGCCCACCGCACCAACAGCCTGGGCAAAGGACTGGCCGACGCCCTTCAGCTGCTGGAGCAGGCGGGCTTCCGCTACGTGACCACCTATGAACAGCGCAGGCCCGTTCCCCACAAGCTCTAAAGCCGCCTCGGCGGCCCCACTGGATTAGGAGGCACAAGCAATGAAGATCTCGCTGGGCTGTGACCACGGGGCCTTTGCCCTGAAGGAACATCTGAAGGAATATCTCACCCGGCAGGGCCACAGGGTGGTGGACTGCGGTACAGATTCCACCGACAGCTGCGACTATCCCATCTATGCCCGGGCCGCCGCCCAGCAGGTGGCCAGCGGTGAGTGTGAACGGGGCATCGTGCTGTGCACCACCGGCATCGGTGTGTCCGTGGTGGCCAACAAGGTCGGGGGGGTGCGGTGCGCGCTGTGCCGGGACCTGCTTTCCGCCCAGCTCACCCGCCAGCACAACGACGCCAACATGCTGGCCCTGGCCGGCGGCTTCACCGGCCCCTTCGAGGCCGAGCGCCTGGTAGACGCCTTCCTGGGCACCCCCTTTGAGGGGGGACGCCACCAGCGCCGGGTGGATCTGGTCATGGAGACGGAGGGACTGTGAGAACACTTCCCCTTTCCCAAGCAGAAAACCGCTGTCACCCGAGGGTGGCAGCGGTTCTATCTCATCTCCTGCTCCGTCAGCCATTGCAGGAAGGAGCGGGCCAGGGCCAGCTTGCCCTCGTCCATCGTGCGCAGCAGCTCGGCCACGTTTTTCCATCCCTCCCCCTCCTGCCGGGCAGTGCCCACCAGGAACTCGTCCGGGGTGGTGTCCAGGGCGATGGCCAGGCGCAGGATGACCTCGGTGGAGGGGATGGAGATCCCCCGCTCGATGTTGGAGAGGTATTTGTACCCAATGTCGGCCCGCTCCTCCACCTCAAACTGCTTCAGCCCCAGCGCCTTCCTCCTCTGGGCAATGCGCCTGCCGATCTCTTTGTAATCGATCCTCATCGTCTCCGCTCCAAACCTTTGATCTGCATCCCCCAATCATATGCCATCGTTTCCTGTTATAAACTGATTTAACATGAAAATTCCATCTTGAGATACGATCTTTTCCGATTTGTAATTGGATTACGCCAAGATAGCGAATCCAAACCAGGGGGGAGCCCCAATGCCCAGACCGATGAGAACCCTCCTGCTGCCTCTCTTGCGCCTGTGTGCCCTGCTGCTCCTGTATCTGGTCTGCCGGGTCGCCCGCCCCCTGAGCGAGTGAGCGCGGGCTGGCAATCATTCCTCTTGACAAGCCCCGGCCGGGGTGATACACTACCCTCGTCAAAATGGCATGGACGGAGAAGAGCCCGCAAAGCCCCGCTCAGAGAGAGGCCCGCCTGGTGAAAGGGTCTTGCGGCACGCGGCGGGCGGTACCACTCCCGAGCCGCCCGGGATGACCGGGATGGGCCCTTCCCATTACAGGAGGACACAAAGCGGCGGTTTTTGGGAAACCGCAAGCAGGGTGGAACCGTGGTGTGCATCCTTTGCGCCTCACCCCTGGCCTACTCAGGGGTGAGGCGTTTTTTGTTTCCCCCAAAACAAGGAGGAATTGATATGCCCGAAGAAAACAACCAGTATTCCTTTGAGAACGAACAGTACCGTAAAACCTACTGGCATACCTGCTCCCACATCCTGGCCCAGGCCATGAAGCGGCTCCACCCCGAGGTGAAGCTGGCCATCGGCCCTGCCATTGAGAACGGGTTCTACTACGACTTTGACACCCCCGAGCCCTTTTCCGAGGATCAGCTGGCCGAACTGGAAGCCGAGATGCGTAAGATCTGCAAGGAGAAGCTGAAGCTGGAACGCTTCGAGCTGCCCCGGGAGCAGGCGCTGAAGCTGCTGGAGGACAAGGGGGAGCCCTACAAGGTGGAGCTGGTCCACGGCCTGCCGGAGGACGCGGTGATCTCCTTTTACAAGCAGGGGGAGTTCACCGATCTGTGCGCCGGCCCCCACCTGGACTCCACCGGCCGGGTCAAGGGCAACGCCATCAAGCTCACCGCCTGCAACGCCGCCTACTGGCGGGGGGACTCCAGCCGCCAGACCCTCCAGCGCATCTACGGCATCGCCTTTCCCAAGAAGGAGGAGCTGGACGCCTACCTGGCCAAGCTGGAGGAGGCCAAGCGCCGGGATCACCGGCGGCTGGGCAAGGAGCTGGGCCTGTTCATGCTCACCGAGGAGGGGCCCGGCTTCCCCTTCTTCCTGCCCCGCGGCATGGTGCTGAAAAACACCCTGATCGACTACTGGCGGCAGGTGCATAAGCGCTACGGCTATGTGGAGATCTCCACCCCCGTCATTCTCAACCGGCAGCTGTGGGAGCGCTCGGGCCATTGGGCGCACTACAAGGACAATATGTACACCACCGTTATCGACGGGGAGGACTACGCTGTCAAGCCCATGAACTGTCCCGGGGGCATGATGGTCTACGCCAGCCAGCCCCACTCCTACCGGGACCTGCCCCTGCGGGTGGGCGAGCTGGGCCTGGTCCACCGTCACGAGCTGTCCGGCGCCCTCCACGGCCTGTTCCGAGTGCGCTGCTTCACTCAGGATGACGCCCACCTGTTCATGACCCAGGGCCAGCTCAAGGACGAGATCAAGAACGTGGTCAAGCTCTTTGACGAGGTCTATTCCGTCTTCGGCCTGCCCTACCAGATCGAGCTGTCCACCATGCCCGAGGATCACATTGGCACCGTGGAGCAGTGGGAGCACAACCAGGACATCCTCAAGCAGGCCATCACCGAGATGGGCAAGCCCTTCACCATCAACGAGGGGGACGGGGCCTTCTACGGCCCCAAGCTGGACTTCCACCTGGCCGACTCGCTGGGCCGCACCTGGCAGTGCGGCACCGTCCAGCTGGACTCCCAGCTGCCCGAGCGCTTCCAACTGGAGTATGTGGGTGAGGACGGGGAGAAGCACCGGCCCGTCATGCTCCACCGGGTGGTGCTGGGTTCCATCGAGCGGTTCATCGGCGTCATCACCGAGCACTTTGCTGGCGCCTTCCCCGTCTGGCTGGCCCCCGTACAGGTCAAGCTGCTGCCTGTCACCGACCGGGCGGCGGACTATGCCGACCAGGCGGCCGCCCAGCTGGATGCCATGGGCTTCCGAGTGGAGGTGGACCACCGCAACGAGAAGATCGGCAAGAAGATCCGGGAGGGACAGCTTGAAAAGGTCCCCTATATGCTGGTGGTGGGCGACCGGGACATGGAAAACGGCACCGTCTCTCCCCGGCACCGCGCCCAAGGCGACCTGGGAGCCATGTCCCTGGACGCCTTTGCCACCCGGCTGCGGGAGGAAGTGGACAGCAAGTCCTTGACGTGATCGATCACAGGCAAGGGGCCGCTCAGACAGGCGGCCCCTTGTCCTTTGCCTCGCTTGCGCGCCCCATCGCCCCATGCTATAATAAAAGTCCACTCTATGGGACTTTTATCGTGGTACAGTGGATTTGTCAGAAGCACTACGTCCCATTCGGGCCGTCCCTTACGGCCCAAACACGCAGGGAGGTGATCCCATGGCACGGGGCGCCAATCAGAAGAAAAAGCTGCCCATCCTGACCAAGCTGCTGCTGTCCAGCAGTGATGAGGAGCATCCCATCTCGGTGGCCCAGATGACCCAGGAACTGGGCCGGTGGGGCATCCCCGCCGAGCGCAAGAGTATCTATGACGACATGGAGCAGCTGCGCCAGCTTGGCCTGGACGTGCAGGTGCGCAAGGGCAAGCAGGGGGGCTGGTTCATCGGCCAGCGAGACTTTGAGCTGGCCGAGCTGAAGCTGCTGGTGGATGCGGTGGCCTCCAGCCGCTTTCTCACCCAGCGCAAGAGCGGCAGCCTGATCCGCAAGCTGGAGTCCCTTGCCTCCACCCACCAAGCCAGACAGCTCCAGCGCCAGGTCTATGTAGATCGCCGGGTCAAGACCATGAACGAGCATATCTTTTACAACGTGGACAAGCTGCACACGGCCATTGCCGCCAACCGGGTGGTAAGCTTTTGCTATTTTGAGTACAATATGCACAAGCAAAAGCTCTACCGACGGGAGGGGGCCCGCTATCGGGTCACCCCCTTCGGCCTGATCTGGGACAGCGAGAACTACTACCTGGCCGGCCGGGATGAGATCCGCCGGGATCTGCGCCACTACCGGGTGGACAAGATGGACGACATCGTCATCACCGGCATCCCCGGCGCTAACCGGGACGGCTGGGACCCGGAGGGCTATGCCCGCCGGCACTTCGGCATGTACGCCGGCCGGGACTGCCGGCTCACCCTGCGCTGCGCCGCCCCCTTGGCCGGCGTCGTGCTGGATCGATTCGGCCAGGACACCATCCTCGTACCGGAGGGGGAGGACGCTTTCACCGTCACCTTGGACGTGGTGGTCAGCCCGCCCCTGTGGGGCTGGTTGTTCTCCCTGGAGGATGGGGTGGAGATCCTCTCTCCCCAGTGGGCCGCCCAGCAGTTCCGCACCCAGCTGGAGCAGCTGCTGGAGCGCTATTCCAAGGAGGGTTAGCCCCGTCCCGTTGGGGGCATACTTCTCAGAGACGGGAGGTGTGCACCATGGAGGACCCAATCCGGCAGGGCCGGAGGATGTACGAACTGGGGCGGCGGCTGGGCGCCCTGGGGGCGGTAGCCATCGGCAGCGCCGGCGGCCCCCTGGCCCAGGCTCTGGCCCGCACCGCCGGCGTGGGCGCGGCCCTGGCCGGGGGGGAGGTGCGCTTTCACGATGGGCGGTGTGCCGCCTGCGCCGCCTGGCTGGCCCGGTACTACCGCCTGCCCGCCTCCCTCTTCCTGCGCCAGCAGGGCCGGGAGGTGACGGTCTGGGTGCTGGACGGCCAGGGCCGGCTGTTTGAGCCCCCTGCCCTGCCAACCGCTACCCCGGCCTGGACCGGAGAGTGGGACCTGCTGGTGGGGGTGGAGCAGGCCTGGGCCGCCCACCGGGCCGGCCGAGTCCACCGGGCCGGCCCCCTGTGCGCCCGGGGGCCAGAGGGGCTGGTCCTGGCCCTGGAGCGGATGGGATACGAGCTGGTGCCCGCCCGGCCCGGCATCCCCGTGCTGCGCAGCGACCGGGAGGGGTTTTCCCTCCAGGTGGAGCTGGACGGCAGCGCCGCTCCTCTGCCGGGGGAGGACGCCCTGGCCGCCGCCGCGGCCTGGGTCCCGCCTGCCCAGCTCCTGCCTGCCTCCCAACCCGGCCCCCGGCTGATCTGACCCAGCACGGCCCCCGGCTTGACTTCCCCGGCCGGGGGCCGTAAAATACGCATAGACGGGCCGCCCCGGCCGGGATCCAACCCGGGGCCCCATTCCGCCCTGCGGCCACCGCCCAGGGCCATGCGAGGTGCTGTCGTGAACCAGACGGAGCTGACCTATTTCGACTACGCCGCCACCACCCCCCTATGTCCGGAGGCGCTGACCGCCATGACCCAAGCGCTCACCCAGTTTGGCAACCCCTCCTCCCAGTACGCCTACGCACGCCAGGCCGCCCAGGCGGTGCGCAGCCATCGGGAGTCGGTGGCCCAGGCCCTGGGCTGCGCTGCCGGCCAGGTGTACTTCACCTCCTGCGGCACAGAAGGGGACAATTGGGCCATCCGGAGGGGGGTGGAGTTGGGCCGCCGCCGGGGCCGGCACATCGTCACCACCGCCATCGAGCACGCCGCCGTGCTGGAGACCTGCCGGGACTTGGAGCGCCGGGGCTATGAGGTGACCTATCTGTCCCCAGACCGGGCCGGCCGCATCAGCTCAGGCCAGCTGTGCTCAGCCATCCGTCCGGATACCATCCTGGTGTCCATGATGCTGGTGAATAACGAGACCGGTGTGGTGTTGCCCGTGGCCGAGTGCGTCCAGGCCGTCAAGGCCGCCAACCCCGCCATCCTCTTCCATTGCGACGCCGTCCAGGGCCTGCTGAAGCTGCCCGATCCCCCCGTGGCCACCGGGGCCGACCTTATCACCGTCAGCGCCCACAAGGTGGGTGGCCCCAAGGGGGTGGGAGCGCTGTACATCAAGGCAGGCCTGCGCCTGCCCCCCCTGCTCACCGGCGGCGGGCAGGAGGGCGGCCTGCGCTCGGGCACTGAGGCCACCGCCCAGCTGGCCGGCTTCGCCGCCGCCTGCGACGCCGCCCGGGCCGACCCCGACCGTTTGGAGCGCACCGCCGCCATCAAGGCCTACACCCTGGATCGCCTGCGGCAGGCTATTCCCCGGTTGGAGGTGGTCTCCCCCGGGGACGCCCCCCATATCTGCACCGTCACCCTGCCCGGCTATCCCGGTGAGGTGCTGGTGCGGGCCCTGGGGGATCAGGGCGTCTGCCTATCTTCCGGCTCCGCCTGCCATCGGGGCAAACCCAGCCATGTGTTTGCCGCCATGGGACTGCCCCGGCCCTGGCTGTCCGGCGTGCTGCGCCTGTCTTTCTCCCCCGACACCACCAAGGCGCAGGCCGACCGTCTGGCCCAAGCCCTGGGCCAGCTCAGTCAAACCATCCTCCCCGCCCTGCCCTGACAGAAGAGGGTCCGTTCCCATGGGAACGGACCCTCTTCCTGCTCATTGCTCACTTGGCCAGGCTGGCCCCCAGGGAACGGCACTGCTCCAGGCCGTCCGCGTCCGGGGCCTCGTTTATGATCAGCCCCTCGTCTCCCACCAATAGGGCGCCGGCGCTCTGGGTGCGCTCCCACCAGTCCCGCATCCATTGGCCGTCCCCCCAGCCGTAGGAGCCAAACAGGGCCACCTCCCGGCCACCCAGGCTGCCCTCCAGCTGGGTGAAGAAGGGCTCGAACTCGGCCTCCTCCAGCACCTCGGCTCCCATGGCCGGGCAGCCCAGGGCGATGGCGTCGCAGGCCAGCACCTCCTCGGTGGTGGTCTCGCTCACCTGCCGGAGCAGCACTTCCGCTCCCGCCTCCTGGGCGCCGGCAGTCACCGCCTCCGCCATAGCCGCGGTGTTGCCCCCCATGGACCAATAGACAACTGCTACTTTTTTCATGTTTTTCCCTCCGTCATATTCTAATTTTTTGGATGGTAAAACCGCCAACCGCCCACAGGCAGCGGACAGGGACGGCGGCTCACACCGCCGCCAGCATCTGGAGCAAGGTATTTCCCTCGTCCATCCCCCGGCACAGCTGCTCCCGGCAGCGGCCAAACAGCCGGAACCGGCGGACAGCCTCCTCCACCGGGCCGTAGACCTTCCACAGCCCCACCAGCTTGCAGTTGCGCCCGCCCTCCCGCTGGAAGCCCGCCACGTCCTCTGGAGGATAGCCCAGAAACAGCCCCACCTCGTGGGGGAATTCCGCCTGGCCCAACCGGCGGGCCAGCAGCCGCAGCTGCCCCTCCATCTCCCCGGGATAACCCGCCCGGGCCAGCATCCCGGCCACCGCCGGCTGGGCCAGGCACCGGCGCAGCAGCTCCGGCCGGTAGACCAGCAGCAGATAGTGCCCGCCTCTCCGGTTGAGCACCCGCAGCCGCACCCCCTGGTCGGCCAGCAGCCGGATGTAACGGCACAGTAGAGGCCCGTCTCCCGACCCGCTCTCCCGCCAGGAGATGAGGTCGGCCGGCTTCACCCCAGACAGGGACGGGGCACAGTGATAGGCCAGGGTGCGTTCCAGCCGCCAGGCCCGCTGATCCATCTGCTTCCCTCCTCTCCAGGAGTTAGTATATGCTAACTCCAACCGAAAGGTAACACGGGCAAATCGCCCGCGTTGTTAGCTATTGCTAACTCTCTGAGATAAACCTACCATATTCTCCCCGGGTTGTCAAGGGGCGGGCAGAAATTTTCCGCTCAGGCCCACCTCTTGCAAAATCCGGGAGACATGGTATACTATCAAGGAACCTGCCGCCGGCCGGGCCCCCGGCCGGCCCGCATCATTCAAGAGTGGAGGAAACGCCTATGGATCGCATCACCATCGCCTCCGTTTTCGCCGACGGGGAGCGGCTGGACGGCCAGACGGTCACCGTCATGGGCTGGGCCCGCACCATCCGGGATATGAAGACCTTCGGCTTTATCGAGCTCAACGACGGCTCCTGCTTCAAGAACCTCCAGATCGTCATGGACGCCAACGTCCTGGACAACTATAAGGACATCGCCGGGCAGAATGTGGGGGCCGCCCTCATCGTCACCGGCACGGTGGCCCTCACCCCCCAGGCCAAGCAGCCCCTGGAGGTCAAGGCTGCTGCTATCCAGGTGGAGGGCCCCTCCACTCCCGACTATCCCCTGCAAAAAAAGCGCCACACGGTGGAGTACCTGCGTACCATCCAGCACCTGCGCCCACGCACCAACCTGTTCTCCGCCGCCTTCCGGGTTCGCAGCGTGGCCGCCCATGCCGTCCACACATTCTTCCAGGACCGGGGCTTTGTCTATATCCACACCCCCATCATCACCGCCAGTGACTGCGAGGGGGCCGGCGAGATGTTCCAGGTGACCACCTTGGATCTGGATCATCCGCCCCGTCTGCCGGATGGGAGCGTGGACTACGCCCAGGACTTTTTTGGCAGGCGGGCCAGCCTCACCGTATCTGGCCAGCTCAACGCGGAGAACTTCGCCATGGCCTTTGGCTCGGTGTACACCTTCGGCCCCACCTTCCGGGCCGAGCACTCCAACACCCAGCGCCACGCCGCCGAGTTCTGGATGATCGAGCCCGAGATCGCCTTTGCCGACCTGGACGACGATATGGACCTGGCCGAGGCTATGATCAAGCACATCATCCGCACCGTGCTGGAGCGCTGCCCTGATGAGCTGGACTTCTTCAACTCCTTTGTGGACAAGGGCCTGCTGGATCGCCTGCGCCACGTGGCCAGCTCCGACTTCGCCCGGGTGAGCTACACCGAGGCCATCGAGCTGCTGAAGAAAAACAACCACAAGTTCGACTACCAGGTGGACTGGGGCTGCGACCTCCAGACCGAGCACGAGCGCTATCTCACCGAGCAGGTGTTCCAAAAGCCGGTGTTCGTCACCGACTACCCCAAGGACATCAAGGCCTTCTACATGCGCCTGAACGACGACGGCAGGACGGTGGCCGCCGCCGACTGCCTGGTGCCCGGCATCGGTGAGATCATCGGCGGCTCCCAGCGGGAGGAGCGCCTGGAGGTGCTGGAACGGCGCATGGCGGAGCTGGGCCTCAATCCGGAGGACTACTGGTGGTACCTGGACCTGCGGCGCTACGGCTCCTGCCGCCACGCCGGCTTCGGCCTGGGCTTTGAGCGCATGGTGATGTATCTCACCGGTATCTCCAACATCCGGGATGTGGAGCTGCATCCCCGCACCGTGGGCAACGCGGAATTTTGAGAGGCAGTAAGGCCCCCAAGGCGAGATGCCTTGGGGGCCTTACTTTGTTTGCCCGATATGGGTGTTTTAGGACAGCCTCCCGTCTGGGGAGCAGATCAAGGTGACCTTGGCCTGGCGGCTGAAAAACAGCCCTCCGGAAAACGTCCCTTCCGCCACCGCTTGGTTGCCCGAGCAGTGGGCCCGGCCGCTCTGGAGGCGCCACGCAGAGTTCTGGATCTGGTAGCTGTACGAGGCCCTCAGAGCAGTGGCCGTCCTGCCATTGTAGGAGAAGGTGCCCCGCACGGTAAAGCTGAACAGGGGTTGACCAGAAGCATTGTAATATACTCCCCGTTTTTCTCCTAAAGTGCTATTGTTAGCCCTGGTCCTCACCTGGGTATCTATGCTGATTTCTGACACCAGATAGGAACCATCACTATACCGGATGACTTCTCGCTGTGTGCTCCCCACATCTACTGCCCACGCCACAGGCGCACAGGCCAGTGCCGTCAACACCGCAACCAGAAGCACCATTAGCATCTTCTTCCTCATTCCGCTTCCTCTCTCCATTCGCTGATTATGACGACTTCCTCATCATAGTAATAAACATCATGGGTATTCCACCAAATAATGTACCCGATCACCAGCGCCAATGCCAGCCCCCCCAGCGCGATGCCCAGCCACATTCCCCACCGGCTCTGGCGGGCAAACCCGGCAACCTTCCACTGGGGCAGGGCGGCCTGCAGCTCCTGGGCAATGTCTTCCGGTTGGCCGATCCACTCCAGCAACTCCCCCTGCGTCCAGCCCGAGACGTCGGGGTGGGCCTCCTCCAACTCCCTCCGCCACTCCGCCATCAGGCGGGCCCGATCCCTCCAGGGGCAGTACAGCAGCTTCTCCACCCTGCGCAGATAGGTCCGATACTCCCGTGACATACTCTCTCTATCCCTCCCCGATCAACGCGGCAAACGCCTGGTGCATCTCTTTATACTCCCCCAGGGCCTGCTCCAAATGGGTCTGCCCCGCCGGGGTGATGGCGTAATAGCTCCGTGCCCGGTTGTGCACCACTTCCGTCCGGTCCACCCGGATATAGCCCTGCTCCTCCAATCGGTACAGGATAGGATAGAGCACGGCAATCGTAAAGCGGCCTCCGCTCTTTTCCTTCATGGCCTGGGATATCTCATAGCCATACATCACCCGGTCCCGGAGCAGGCGCAGCACCACCAGCGGACTGGTCGCCCGCTTATAGTAAGATACAAAATCGTGTCCGGCTTCTCCCAAGATGCTTCCTCCTTTTCCCCTTTTTTATCACAATAAAAAAATATTCTCAATATATTGTATTGACATGTATATTTCGTTGTCGTATGATGGGGGTAGCAAGGAGGTATTCACCATGGAAAAATACCATCCGTTTTGGTAGTCTTGAGTATGCTGACCGCGATTTTGGCAGTCCCAGTGTCCGCAAGTATTCCCCGCACCAATGAATCTGCTTCCTCCGCTAACTTTGTCATTGAAGATTATAGCCTGGCTGAGTTTACCGAGCACCTCCAGTCCGCCCCCATGATTCTCCAAATTTCGTTACACAATAATGAGCCAACCTATATCACAACAGATGGTACCCATACTACTGTGTCAAAAGAACCGGTCCCAACGGAACGCAAATTTGGACCGTCAATGAAAATGGCAAAGTCGATAAACTGGGAATCGACGTCGAAAACAATGAAATCATTTTAAATGGCAGTCCAGTTGATGTTGCATTTGTTCCCAGTTGGGAAAACCGTCTAACCTCTGCAGCTGGAAGCGGCATTCAGTCTCAGAGCAATCTTTCAACCAAGTGGTATCCAATGGGAAATGGTTCTAAATACAATTTACAGTTGGATCAGCAAGTACGGTCTGCCACAAGCAGCCTCTTATACACGCTGCTGTTTTCTCTTCTTAAAGGGGTTGGTGTCGTGCTCAGTATTGCGCAGGCAATTATTGGAATCGCCGCTTCTTATCAGAGTCCATCAACGGCCATTTACGTTTTCCGTCGTATGTATCGTGACACCCACTATTTGCAGTACAAATATGTTGACAAATATCATTTTGATGCAAGCTATAAAACTTTTGCTTACCAAAATACTACCATCGTTCTCAGCGCAAACTGAGACTTATTCCACCCACATACCAAAAGGAGGTAGCCACTATGCCAAACCTGTCTCCCCATCTTTTTTCCGCACTGTGCGGCCTGGCCTGCGTGCTGCTGATCTCCCTGCTGGCCTGTGGGCAGGCCGCCTTCGGCTCCCGATATCGGCGGGGACGGCTGCTGCTGGTTCTCCCCCTGTCCACTGGGCGCAAGGTTCGCCTGGCTCTGACCGCCCTTGGGCTGCTGGCCCTGTTGGCCGGGGCGGCAACGGCCACGGTGGTCACCTGGAGCGGCACAAGCAGCCTGCTCGCTCTGCTGTGCTACGCCGCCATATTGGTGCTGTCCTCGGCGCTGATCTACACCCTCTTTTCCTTCCGCTCCCCCCGGCTGTATGAGCACGGGCTCCAGGACCACGCCGGCTTCCTGCCCTGGATGCAGCTTGTCTGCGATGCAGAAAGCCCCCAAGGTCTGCGTCTGCGCCGTCTGAATCGCAACCCGGTCCAGTCCGCCCATTGGGGCCGTACCTTCCTGCTGCCCTGCCCCCAGGACCTGCGTCAGCGCGCCCGGGAGGTACTGGAGGAAGGCCGGACCCGTCACGCCGACTTCCGGGAGGCACATTCCTGACACCCCCCCCCGGGCCCGCCTACATTGGGCGGGCCCGGGGGAATAATAGCTGCGTTTCAGTCTGCCCTTTCAACCATGGCTTCCAGCATGACTACTGCTTTTGTAAAAATGAAAACCGATGCAAAAAAGAAGCTGAACAGCCCACAGGCCGACGGGTATAAAGATGTACATAACCGTCTTAAAAAGGAAGGTTTTAAGAAGGCAGGTCAAAGCGGAAATCATGAAAAATGGAGGAAAGGCAATAGGGTAGTTACCGTACCCAATCACGGTGAAAATTATGAAATTCCAATCGGAACATTAAACAATATTTGGCGACAGGCGGGTTGGAAGTAAAACGAGGTGATCTCCTTGCCCATTTCTTACTACGCTGTTTTCAACTATGACCAGTATGACAAAACGGAACGGAAGTATGGGCTCTCCATCCTGTTTCCTGACCTGCCGGAGGCGAACACCTGTGCCCGGAATGACCGGGAGGGATATGAAATGGCCGTGGACGTCCTGCATCTGTGCCTGCTGGACCGGGATGAGAGAGAGTTCCCCATCCCCACACCCTTGGCGGATATCCCGCTGAAAACCGGAGAGCGGGCGGTCCTGATCCCTTACAGCCCCGAGGCTGTAGGCAGAAACAAGTTTCACTACTTCCCCTATCCGGAGGAATCCCCATGATCGAACTCACCCCAGAGCGTATGTTTGGACACCCCATCCTCTCCCAAGAAGAGGCGGAGTCCCTCCATCCCTGTAACCTGAACGATCTTTGCACCTCCACCGAAGAATTGGATGAAATCAACTTCTTCATGCTGCTGGCCTCTTATCACCACCACCTGGGCCGGGGCCGCCGGGAGCTGGCCGCCCACCTGGCCTTCCTGATGGCCTACGATCTCTTTATGCTCATCACCCCGCCGGGCTCCTGCCCCTTGGCTCTGTACTATATCCAGCAGGCCATCGCCCTCAATCCCCTGAAGGATTATCTTGAGTGGGAGCGGCTGATCCAGCAGGGAAACTGAGACCCGGCCAGGCACGTCTTTGCATTCCGTTGGACATCAACAATATTTTGACGTTTGTGTAGGAATTTGGATGTCTTTCGCAATCAAAACAGTGTTCCCCAATTTGAGCAATAAAGCCATTAGCTGTCAGGCCATTGTGGATGATTATAGGCCCTCGTAATGATACTCTGGCTAGATTCATTTCAAGGTTAGGATGTGCCGCTTCATGGAACTTCTGGAACATTTTCTGTCCCTGATCACAGGCACCTATTTCCAGTATGTGGTGCAATATCTGCCCTTCGCCCTGCTGGCCGGCGGCGTCTTTCTGGCCGCGCGGTACCTCTGGGTGAAGCGGACAGGTCAACAGTTTCGCGGATGGAACGAGGGAATCCGGGCACTGCTGGTGTGTTACTGCGCGGGTATCTTTCAGGTGGCATTGCTTCCACCCGGCCCCGGCCTGCTCTTCACCGGAGGTTACAGCTTTGTGCCCACCTTTGTCCAGCTGGCTGCCGGACTGGTGACCATTGGGCCGTGGATCTATGCCATGTTCGCACTGAATACCCTGATGTTCGTCCCTGTGGGCCTGCTGCTCCCCTTTGCGCTGCGCCGGAATGCCTGGTGGCGGGTGATGCTGATCTGCCTGATCTCCATCTTGGCCATCGAGGCTGTCCAGCCAATCGTGGGCCGCAGCGGTGACGCAGACGACCTGCTCTGCAACCTGGCGGGCAGCGCCATCGGCTTTGGCCTGTATAAAACCATGGAAAAGCTCTTCCCCGCCTTCGTGAAGAAAGGCAGGCCCACTGCCCCCGACGGCCAGGCCGTACAGACGTAACCCCTTTTAAGCACAATGTCCAAAATTATGCCGGTCAAAAGCCCAGCCATCACGCTTCGCATAAACCGATTCTGCAAACGAAGAAATCCCCATGATCGAACTCACCTCAGAGCGTATGTTTGGACACCCCATCCTCTCCCAAGAAGAGGCGGAGTCCCTCCATCCCCGTAACCTGAACGACCTTTGCACCTCCACCGAAGAATTGGATGAAATCAACTTCTTCTTCATGCTGCTGGCCTCTTATCACCACCACCTGGGCCGGGGCCGCCGAGAATTGGCCGCCCACCTGGCCTTCCTGATGGCCTACGATCTCTTTATCCTCATCACCCCGCTGAGCTCCTGCCCCCTGTCTCTGCACTATATCCGGCAGGCCATCGCCCTCAATCCCCTGGAGGATTATCTCGAGTGGGAACGGCTGATCCAGCAGGGAAATTGAGACCCATCCACCCAAACCATCCAATCTGGGAGCGTGATGCCCATGCCCACATTCTTCTCCGACCTGTCCCCCCTTGAGCAGGTCATGTCCTTCCTGGCAGATACCTATCTAGGCTATGCCGCGCGGTATCTGCCCTTCGCCCTGCTGGCGGGCGGCGTCTTCCTGGCTGCTCGGTACCTCTGGGTGAAGCGGACAGGTCAGCAGTTTCGCGGATGGACCGAGGGAACCCGGGCACTGCTGGTGTGTTATCTCGCCGCCCTCCTGCTGGTTGTTTGGATCCCCTACCCCGGCTCCCCGCTCTTTGCCAGCTGGAGCTTTGACTTCGTGCCCACCCTGCTCGCGTGGGCGGTGAACTACTCCCCGATCTTTCCCAGCTGGAGCGTGGCCATGCTCATCCTCAACGTCCTGCTGTTCGTCCCCGTGGGCCTGCTGCTCCCCCTGGTGCTGCGCCGGAATACCTGGTGGCGGGTTGGGCTGGCCTGCCTGGCCGCCACCCTGGCCATTGAGCTGGTTCAGCCCCTGGTCGATCGCAGCGGCGACATCGATGACGTGCTCTGCAACCTGGCGGGCAGCGCCATCGGCTTTGGCCTGTACAAGCTGCTGGACAAGCTGCTGCCCCGCTTCACGGCCCGGTGCCGCCCCGCCGCTCAGGCCACCCACTCATAACCCCTTTCCGGGCCCGCCCCATTTGGGCGGGCCCGGCTCTTTTTTCCTCTCCCCCTTGACTTTTTCCGTTCCACCCCTTATTATAAGCATAGGTTTATATCATAAATATTTATTTAGGAGGTATGTGCCATGACCCAGCGGGAACGGCAGATCCTCCGGTGGATCGAGGAAAACCCCATGATCTCCCAGCAGGAGCTGGCGGACCGGGCGGGTATCACCCGGTCCTCGGTGGCGGTGCACATCTCCAACCTGATGAAAAAGGGGTGCATCCTGGGCCGGGGCTATGTGGTTCAAACCGCCCCTTATGTGGCTGTGGTGGGGGGCGTGACCAAGGACATCGGCGGCACCGCCCTATCCCCCCTGGTCCCCCGGGATTCCAACCCCGGCCGGGTGCGGATATCCATGGGGGGCGTGGGGCGCAACATCGCCCATAACATGGCCCTGCTTGGCCTGGAGGTCACCTTCCTCACCGCCATGGGGGACGACGAGTTTGCCCACGCGGTGGCCGCCGGCTGCGGCCAGCTGGGCATCGACCTCTCCCACGCTCTCCAGGTGCCGGGCCAGACCAGCTCCACCTACCTGTTCCTGGCCGGGCCGGACGGGGAGATGGAGCTGGCGGTGAGCGACATGGACATCTTCCGCCACGTCACCCCCGACTATCTGGCCAGCCGGCTGAACGTACTCAATCGTGCCCAGCTCATCGTGGTGGATACCAACATCCCGGAGCAGTCCATCGCCTGGCTGTGCCAGCACGCCACGCCCCCCATCTTTGCCGACCCGGTGTCCACTGCCAAGGCCGGGCGGCTGCGCCCCTGCCTGGGCAGGCTGCACACCATCAAGCCCAACCGCATGGAGGCCCAGCTGCTCTCCGGGGTGGCCATCACAGACCAGGACAGCCTGTATGCCGCGGCTGACGCCCTGCTGGCCACCGGCCTGCACCGGGTGTTCATCAGCCTGGGGGCCGAAGGCCTGCTGGCCGCCGATCGCCGGGGCCAGCGCCTGCTCCTGCCCTGCTACCCCGGGGAGATGGCCAACACCACCGGCTGTGGGGACGCCGCCATGGCCGCCCTGGCCTGGGCCTATCTTCAGGGCACCGGCCTGGAGGGCACCGCCCGGGCCGCCCTGGCCGCGGGGGCGGTGGCCATGGAGAGCCCGGAGACCATCAACCCCGCCATGAGCCAGCAGGCCCTGCTCCAACGCATGGCCGGCAACCGCCAGCCTCACTCAACCCCCGCCGGGGGCCAAAATTCAAACACGGAGGGATCCCTATGAATCGCTATCTGGACGTCGCCCCTCAGGTGCGCCAGGCCCTGGACGCGGGCCAGCCCGTAGTGGCCCTGGAGTCCACCATCATCTCCCACGGTATGCCCTATCCCCAGAACGTGGAAACCGCTTTGCAGGTGGAACGCATCGTCCGGGACAGCGGCGCGGTGCCCGCCACCGTGGCCATCCTGGGTGGCAGGCTGAAGCTGGGCCTCACCCAGCAGGAAATTGAACACCTGGGCAAAAAGGGGCAGGATGTCAGTAAGGCCAGCCGCCGGGACCTGGCGGTGCTGGCCGCCCGTGGGGCGGACGGGGCCACCACCGTGGCCACCACCATGTTCATCGCCGCCCTGGCCGGGGTGGAGGTGTTCGCCACCGGGGGCATCGGCGGCGTCCACCGGGGGGCGGAGGTCACTATGGACATCTCCGCCGACCTGGAGGAGCTGGCCCGTACCCCGGTGCTGGTGGTGTGCGCGGGGGCCAAGTCCATCCTGGACCTGGGCCTGACCCTGGAGTATCTGGAGACCAAAGGAGTGCCCGTGGTGGGCTACGGCACCGACGAGCTGCCCGCCTTTTACACCTCCAAGAGCGGCTATCCCGTGGACTACCGCATGGACACCCCCGAAGAGATCGCCGCCGCCTTCCGGGCCAGCCGGGCGCTGAATCTGGGCGGTATGCTGGTGACCAATCCCATCCCCGACCAGTTTGCCATGGACCCCCAGGTCATCAACCGGGCCATTGACGAGGCCGTGGCCCAGGCGACGGCCCAGGGCATCCACGGCAAGCAGACCACCCCCTTCCTGCTGGCCAAGGTCAAGGAGCTTACCGGGGGGGACAGCCTGGAGTCCAACATCCAGCTGGTCTACCACAACGCCCGGCTGGCCGCCCGCATCGCGGTGTGTCTGGCCGCCCAGTCCTGAGCAGATCCGATCCCTTCGGGCCCGCCCTCTGGGCGGGCCCGTTTGGTTTGGACTTGTGCCCGGGGCCAATCTGTGGTAAGATAAGGATAACCAACACACTTCAAACGGCCCGGACCAACCCGGCCTGGGCCAGCGGACGGAAAGGGGGCCCTTTTGCGACATAACAAATTGCTGTTAGAAAAGATACAGGAATCTCTGGCGTCTGTACTGCCCATCACTGCCATCGTGCTGGTCATCAGCCTCACCATCGCACCCCTCACCCCGGGTACCATGGTGCTCTTTCTCTTTGGAGCCATCTTGCTGGTGTTCGGCATGGGCCTGTTCTCCCTGGGCGTGGATATGTCCATGATTCCCATGGGGGACGGCATCGGCGTGCAGATCAGCAAGACCAGGCGGGTGCTGACCCCGCTGCTGATCTGCTTCGTGCTGGGCGTGGTGGTCACCATCGCCGAGCCCGATTTGCAGGTGCTGGCCGAGCAGCTGCCCTCGGTGGAGAATATGACCCTGATCCTGGCCGTGGCCGTGGGGGTAGGTTTCTTTCTGGTGGCGGCCCAAGTGCGGATGCTGCTCAACATCCCGTTGTCCTATGCCCTGCTGTTCTTCTACATCCTGGTGTTCGCCCTGTCCTACTTCGCGCCCGACACCTTCGTCCCCGCTGCCTTCGACTCCGGCGGCGTCACCACGGGCCCCATCACGGTGCCCTTCATCATGGCCTTGGGCATCGGCCTGGCGGCCCGGCGCAGCGACAAGAACTCCAGCAGCGATTCCTTTGGCCTGATCGCCCTCTGCTCCATCGGCCCTATCCTGGCCGTCATGGTGCTGGGGCTGGCCCTGCCCGGCGTGGACGCGGCCTATACCCCCGTGGTCGTCCCCGAGGTGGCCTCCACCCAGCAGGCCGCTGCCCTGTTCCTGGAGGAGCTGCCCGCCTACACCGCCGAGGTGGCCGTGGCCCTGTTGCCTATCCTGGCCATCTTCGCCCTGTTCCAGCTGGCCTTCCGCCGCTTCCAGCGCCATCAGCTCGGGCGTATCCTGGTGGGGCTGGTGTACACCTACCTGGGCCTGGTGCTCTTCTTGGTGGGGGTCAACGTGGGCTTTCTCCCCGCCGGCGCCACCATCGGGGCGGGCATTGCCTCGGGGGGGACCGAGTGGATGCTGGTGCCCATCGGCGCGCTGGTGGGCTACTTCATCGTCCGGGCCGAGCCGGCGGTGCGGGTGCTGGCCCGCCAGGTGGAGGAGATCTCCAACGGCTCCATCACCCAGAAGTCCATCAACCACGCGCTGTCCATCGGCATCGCCCTGTCCGTGGGCCTGGCTATGCTGCGCATCCTGACCGGGCTGTCCATCCTCTGGTTCCTGATCCCCGGCTACGCTGTCGCCCTGGCCCTGACCTTCTTCGTGCCCCAGATGTTCACCGGCGTGGCCTTCGACTCAGGCGGCGTGGCTTCCGGCCCCATGACCACCACCTTCCTGCTCCCCCTGGCCATGGGGGCCTGCGAGGCGGTGGGGGGCAACGTGCTTACCGACGCCTTTGGCATCGTGGCGCTGGTGGCCATGACCCCGCTGTGCACCATACAGGCCCTGGGCCTGTATGGCAAGCTCAGGGCCCGCCGGGCCGCCAAGGCCCTGCGCCAGGCCCTGCGGGATGAGCTGGCGGGGCTGGAGGCCGGAATCGTATACTGGGAGGTGTAGGCCATGGAACCTGCCATCAGCCCCATGCAGCTGCTGGTCTCGATTGTGGAGCGTGGGAAAGGGGCCCATCTGGTGGCCCACTACAAGGACTATAGACTGCTGCACCACAACCAGGCGGCCGGCCGGGGTACGGCGGCCTCCCATCTGCTGGACACCCTGGGTTTTGGCACCACGGAACGGGATGTGGTGCTCACCTTCGGCCCCAGGGACACCGTGCGGCAGCTGATGTATCACCTGAAAGAAGATGACCGTTCCAAGCTGGACGCCCAGGGCATCGCCTTCTCTCTGAATATCTCGGGGATGAGCGCTATCCTGGCCGTGTGCCTGTCCCGGCTGGAGCAAATGGATCCGGAAAGGGGAGAACAGAGCATGGAGCAAGGCTGCCACCACAGCTTGATCCTGGTGAGCGTCAACCAGGGCTATACCGATGCGGTCATGGACACTGCCCGGGCCGCCGGCGCCCGGGGAGGCACCATCATCCGGGCCCGCTGGACCGAGGCGGGGGAGGTGGAGCAGTTTGTGGGCATCACCCTCCAGGCGGAAAAGGAAGTGGTGGCCATCGTGGCCCACAACCGGGAGCGGGCCGCCATCATGGAGGCCATTGACCGCGCCCATGGGATGCGCACCGACGCCCAAGCTGCGGTCATCTCCCTGCCCATCGAGCAGACCGCCCGGCTGGACTAAATCATATCGTCCGAGCCGTTGCGAGCAGGCCGGGTAGATCGGAGCAAGGGATGCAAGCCAGGAAATGTGCCTGCGTTTTCGTTTGTGTCCTGAGACGGAGGGAAGCCAACCGTTGCGAGCAGGCGAGGCGTGAAGCCATCATAGTGTCCGAGCCATCGCGAGCAATCCGGATAGACCAAAACGAGGGATGCAAAAGCGCACGTCCCATCCGTTTTAAAAAAGGCCAGCCCCCAGCTGCGATCTGCGGCTGGGGGCGGCTTGTCCGCTGCCGTCAGCGGGGCTGGGAGGCGGGGGCCGGCTGCCCCAGCCGTTCCAAATAGTCCTCTACCGGGAACGCTTCCAGCACGCTGTCCCGGCGCAGATAGAGTGGGTGGTGGGGATGCCCTTTCCGGGAGCGGGGGCCCGCACTATACCAGCGGGCATTGTGGGCCTGCCCCACCTCCACCAGATCCCGGAGGTATCCGGCTAGGTAAGCCCGCTTCTCAATCAGGGCCCCCCAGGCCGCCCACACCGCTGGGGCCTCCCCCCGTCCCAGCCCCAGCGCATAGTCAAAGGCCGCCAGGTTCTCCCGGTGGAGCCGGGGATTGCCCTCCCCCTCCATGTGGTTGGGATCGGTGGCCCGCTGGGCATAGACATTGAGCATGAGAAAGCTGTCAAAGCCGTTGTGCCCGGCTACCCGCTGCACCGACTTCAGGGTGTTGTCCAGCCGGTTTGGCGCGGCGGTGGACGGGTTGATCCCCAGGCAGATCAAGGGATTTTCTCCCCGGGTGCCCAGGATATAACGATACTCTTCGTAATCATTCGGTACATAAATCCATTTTGTAATCTCATAGGCCGGGTTTGGCTGCTGGGCCTGGGCCAGCGCCCGGGCAAAGTCCACCAAAGCCAGCTGGCTGGTAGGCCCCTCTGGAATGTGCATCTTGCTCCCTCCTTCCATGGCGCGGGGATTGTCCTCCCCCTCTTGCGTGGGGGTACCCCACCAGAGGCGATTCTCCCCTTTGGCCACAGCTCCTCATCCCTGACAGCAGCCCATGGACGAAAACCGTCCTGAAAGGAGACCCCCATGCGCTATCACGCTGTCCAGCCCGCCCGCTTCCTGGCCCGCCCCAACCGGTTCATCGCCCAGGTGGAGCTGGACGGGCGGGAGGAAATCGTCCACGTGAAAAACACCGGCCGATGCCGGGAGCTGCTCCTGCCCGGCCGCACCGTCTACCTGGAGCAGAGCGGCAATCCCAACCGCAAGACCCGCTTTGACCTGATCGCCGTGGACAAGGACGGGCTGCTCATCAACCTGGACGCCCAGGCTCCCAACCAGGTGTTCGCCGAGTGGGCCCGGGCCGGCCGGTTCCGCCCAAACCTCACCCTGCTCCGGCCGGAGACCACCTGGGGCGCCTCTCGCTTCGATTTCTACTGGGAGGACGCTGCCGGGGCGAAGGGCTTTGTGGAGGTCAAGGGATGCACCCTGGAGGAGGGCGGCCTAGCCCTATTCCCCGACGCGCCCACCCTGCGGGGGGTCAAGCACCTGCGGGAGCTGGCCCGGGCCCAGGGAGAGGGGTATGCCTGCACGGTGTGCCTTGTGCTCCAGATGAAGGGCTGCCGCCTGTTCTGTCCCAACGAGCGCACCCACCCCGCTTTCGGCCAGGCCCTGCGGGAGGCGGCAGCGGCTGGGGTACAAGTCCTGGCCATGGACTGCCAGGTGGCGCCGGACCGGCTGGAGCTGGACGCCCCAGTGCCCGTCAGCCTCTTCCCACCCAGCCTGTAACCCTCTTCCACTTGACCAGCGGGGCCGCCCATCGGCAGCCCCGCTGGTCTTATTCAAGTGTTCTTCATGATGACCCGTTCCACCACGTCGGCCACATCCTCACACCGGTCGCAGCACTTCTCCAGATGGTCATAGAGGGTGGTCCAGGCCATCACCGCCACCGGGTCCTCCTGGCTGGTATACAGCTGGCGCATGGCCTTGCTATACAGCCGGTCCCCCTCCTCCTCCAGGTGGTTGATCTCGATCACCAGCTCCCGGATCTGGGTGGACCGGCGGAAATTGTGCATCTCCCCGGCCATCTGCTTGAGCGCGGCGCACAGCCGCGCGATCACCTCGGCAAACTCCTGCACATCTGGGCGCAGCCGGGTGATGTTGAACATGTACAGCCGCAGCAGCACGTCCTCAATGCTGTCGGTCACGTCGTCGATGGTGTTGGCCAGCTCCATAATATCCTCCCGCTCGATGGGGGGCAAAAACTCCCGCAGCAGGCTCTGCATCATCCCGTGCTTCATCTCGTCGGCGGCGTGCTCGATCCGATGCATCTCCTCCATGCGCTGGGGCAGCTGCTCCGGGTCATATTGTGCAAAGCAGTCCCGCAGCAGCGCCGCAGCCTGGCATCCGAACTCCACCCCCTGGGTGAAGGCGTCAAAATAGTTCATTCCCTTTTTCGCCATCGTGTCCTCTCCTCTCTGCTTCCCGCCAGGTCAGAACAGCCACATGAACAACCTTGCCATGAGAAAGCCGATCAGCCCGCAGCCAGGGAAGGTCAGCACCCAGGTCAGCACCATCTCTCGCACCACGCCCCAGTTGACGCTGGACAGCCGCCGGGCTGCCCCCACCCCCATGATGGCGGTGGTCTTGGTGTGGGTGGTGGACACCGGGATCCCCGTCAGCGAGGACAGCAGCAAGCACCCCGCCCCGGCCAAGTCGGCGGCAAAGCCCTGATACTTCTCCAACTTGACCATGTCCATGCCCACCGCCTTGATGATCCGGTACCCGCCGATGGAGGTGCCCAGCGCCATCACTACGCTGCACAGCACCATCAGCCAGATGGGGATGCGGAAGCTGCCCACATCCCCCTGGCCGTTGGCCAGGAAGATGCCCAGCAGGAACACTCCCATGAACTTCTGCCCGTCCTGGGCCCCGTGCATGAAGGCCATGGCCGCCCCGCCCACCGCCTGCGCTCCGCGGAAGAAGCCCAGGGTCTTGCGCCGGTCCATCCCCCGGCACACCAGCTCCACCCCCCGCACAGCGATCCAGCCCAGGGCGAAGCCCAGCCCGGTGGACAGCGCCAGCCCATAGAGCACCTTGACCCACTCCCCCCCGTTGATGCCCGCCAGCCCCCCGTGCAGGGCGATGGCCGCGCCGGACAGCCCGGCGATGAGGGCGTGGCTCTCGCTGGTGGGGATGCCGAACCACCAGGCCGCCACCGCCCAGGCCACAATGGCGAACAGGGCCGCGCACAGGGCCACCAGCGCCTGGCCGGTGTCCCCGCCGAAGTCCACCATGTTGTAGATGGTAGCTGCCACGCTGGCGTTGACCAGGGTCATCACCAGCACCCCCAGAAAGTTGAACACCGCCGCCATCAGGATGGCCGCCCGGGGGGACAGGGACTGGGTGGAGACACAGGTGGCAATGGCGTTGGGCGCGTCCGTCCAGCCGTTGACCAGGATCACCCCTAAGGTGAGCAGCACCGTGACCGCCAGCACCGGGTTGCCCACCAGCTGGAGCAGAAAGTCCGCCAGAGATATGCTCATGGATGGTTCCCTCTCTTTATCACTCTTTTTCCCGGTCCGTTCCCTGTGTGGCGGAGGATGCTCCCTCACCATTCCACAGCTTTTTCTATTTTACACAACCTTTCCCATTCTGTCCATCCCCTGACGCAATTTCTTTCCGTCCCACTTCCCATGCCTTTTAGGTATTATTCTGAATTCAAAACAAGCATTTTACATATCACGCGCCCTGTCTTATACTGGGGATATCCCCAGGCCCCTCCCCTTCAGCGCGGCTTCATTCCCATGTGGCACGCTGTTGGATGTTCCAGCCCCCTTCACAGAAAGGACGTGATTCCGTATGGCTCGCCACCGACGCGCCCCCCTTCTGGCAGCGTTGCTGGCCCTGTGCCTGCTGTGCGCCTGCTCCCCCGCCGAAAGTGCGGACGTGGAGCGCCAGATTGAGCTGTCCAAGCTGTCCGGCCAGACCGACGCGGCCTTCTGCCCCGGCCCTTCAGCCAGCGCCGCCCCAGCCAGGTACGCCCCAGTGGAGCTGATCTACCAGGGGCCGGAGCTGCCCAACGGCTGCGAGGTGACCAGCCTGGCCATGCTGCTGCGGGCCGCCGGCTACCAGGCCGACCCCCTCCTGCTCTACCAGGACTATCTGCCCGTCCAGGGCTTCACCTACCAGGGCGGGCAGCGCTTTGCCCCCTCCCCAGAGGACTATTACATCGGCGACGCCACCAGCCAGAGCGACGGCTGGTACTGCTTAGAAGGCCCCATCCTCCAGGCGGGCAACGGCTACCTGGGGGATGTGGGCGGGGCCGACCGCGTGATCGCCCTGCCCGACTTGACCCTGGAGGAGCTGGCCGCCTACGCCCAGGCCGGCGTGCCTCTGGCCCTCTGGGTCACCCTGGGCTATGCCCAGCCCGCCTACGCCGGTTCCTCCTCCTGGATCCTGCCCAGCGGGGAGGTCTACCTGCCATACAGCAACCTGCACTGCGTGGTGCTCTCCGGCATGGAGGACGGGCAGTTCCTGGTGGCCGACCCCATCTACGGGTCGTATGCCATCGCACCGGAAACCCTGTGGGACAGCTTTTCGGCCATGGGCTGCCGGGCCGTGATGGTGGACCTGGCCCAGGGATAATCCGCGCGAGAAAATACGGCGGACCGCCAGCGGTCCGCCGTATCATTATGCCTTTCGGGAGATCCCCCAGATGATGCAAAAGCCGGCTGCCAAGGTGAGCAGGCACAAGGGCACCCCACTCCAATCGGGGATTCCGGGATAGAGCTCGGCCATGGATCCCAGCATGAAGCCCAGCATGATCAGGTAGGTGGGATGGGGGTGGCGCTCTATGGCCCGCTCCAGCACCTTGGTGGTGGGCACGATACCCGCCACCAGCCCCAGCCCCAGCGGGATCAGGAAGGGCAGATAGAAGGTGCTGATAGCCCGCATGGTCTCGTCATACAGCCCCATGAGTAGCAGTAGGTAGGACACGCTGATGCCGGGCAGCACCAAGGCCACCGCCGCGATGAAGCCCGCCACCGCCAGCAGCAGGAAGCTGAGCACCCCCGCCTCCATCTCAGACTGTACCTTGCCCACCGGCACCAGCCCGATGAGCACCACCACCGCCACGCCGATCAGAATGTACACCGGAAGCCGCCAGGAGAATCGCTTGACCTGGGCCTCCCGGAAGATCAGGGGGATGCCCCCCGCCACCGCCCCCAGGAAAAAGTACTGCATGGGCATGGGGTAGCGCTCGATGAGGGCCAGCAGCGGCTTGGCAAAGGCGATCATACCCAGCAGCCCCCCCGCCGCGAACAGGGCCAGGAAGACAAAGCTGGCCCGCTTGTGCTTCAGGAAAGAGCTGACGGAGGACACCAGCTTGTCATACACCCCCAGGATCATGGCCATGGAGCCGCCGCTGGCCCCGGGCACCAGCATCGTCCCGCCCACCACCAGCCCCTTCAGCGCCGTGATCACCTTTTCCCGATGGGTCATCCCCGCCACCTGCCTTCCAAATAAAGCTTGCCGGAATACGCAGGCAGGCATCCCCGCGGCCCGGAACCCGAACCGGGGGCCATGCCTGCCCACCGCTCCAGAGGGGCGCCCTTTTGTGCGTGCCGGCGCAGGGGCTCCGCCGCCCTTCCCCTTCTGCATTCTGCCGCCCAGTATACAGGATGTCCCCGCCCCCTGTCAAGTCCGGTCCATACCCTGTCCAGCCGCCCAGCTCAGTCGTTCCAGCCAATGATCCGGGTCAGGGAAAAGATGGGATAGCAGTACAGGCTGGCCGGGAAGTTGCGCAGGTCGTTGGTATTGGAATGGATCAGGTAGTCCACCGTGTTGCCCGCTTCATCCTGCACCAGCGCCCGGATGATCACCACATGGCGCCACACCCCCTCGGTGCCCATCTGGATCAGGTCCCCGGGCTGC
This sequence comes from Candidatus Enterenecus merdae, assembly GCA_018716385.1. Taxonomy (GTDB): domain Bacteria; phylum Bacillota; class Clostridia; order Oscillospirales; family Oscillospiraceae; genus Enterenecus; species Enterenecus merdae. The sequence continues at coordinate 12,326 of DVJZ01000024.1, read as the reverse complement.
CCGCTGCCATAGGGCGCGTCCACCTGGGCCACCAGGCCGAAGCCATCGTTGTCCAGGGCGTAACGCAAGAAGCTGCCCACCCCAGTCCACGAGGGGGAGCGCCCCTCCGCCTGGGTGGAACTGGAGGGGGTGCTGCCGTACCACTTCCACACCGCGTCCCCCGCCGTGTCCATGGGGATCCCCCCGGCCAGCAGGCATTGGGAGACATAGTTCTGACAGTTGCCCCCCACGGAGCTGTAATCGGCCCAGTCCAGGTTGCGCTCCATGGCGTAGGCGTCCGCATAGTCCAGCGCCCCCTGCCGGTCATAGGGATGGTCAGCCTGGGGCAGGGCGCTGTCCCGCCCCTGCTGCGCTTCCCGCTGGGCCTGTCCGGCTTGAAGCTGCTCCAGATAGGCAGGCATCGCCTGGATGTACTGCGCCGCCAGATCCACCTCCCTCCAGTTCGACTCCAGCTCCTCCATAAGCTGGCCGTATAAGGTGTCATACTGCATATGGCTCTGGAGATACCACCTCCCCTCCACCTGCTCCAGCACGAAGTGGTGGAAGTTGCCCGACCGCTCCGAGTCCACCCCGGGCAGCTGGGTGAAGTTTTGCACCACGGTCTCGATGGCCCCCACCTCCATCGTGCCGTCCTCCCGCTGGGTGGTCTGCATGCAGGAGAGGGTGTAGTGATAGCCGGTCAGGGTGTAGTCCAGCCCGTCGATCAGCTGCCTGGCCCCGATCTGCAGGGCGATCCCGCTCTGGCTGGCCTGGGCCTGGGTCTGGTCGGTGAACAGGTCGGAGAAGTCCGGTTCCTCCAGCCGCCCCAGCCCCTCATAAGCCCGGGTCATGTAGGCATGGATGAGCGCCTCCTGCTCCTGGCTCAGCGCCGCCACCCCCTGCTCGTATACGATCTCCCCCTCCCCCAGCGAGGTATCTTGGGCCTGGGTGACCAAGGGCTGGGGGGCAATGGCCTGCTGCGTGGGCGCCGCGCTCCCCTGCGCGGCCCCTGCCCCGCCGGCGCAGCCCGCCAGCAGCCCCAGCAGGGCCCCGGCCAGCGCCAGTCCGGCCACAGCCCGCCGGGCTCCCCCCTTGCCCGTCCGTGTGTTCCATCCGTCCCGCACTCCTGCCCTTGCCTCCATCGCCTGCCGCCTCCGATGCCTTTCTTTGGGTGCCCGCCCTCCTTTGGGGGCAGGGTAGGTCTTGTCCCTTAAGTATACGGTCTGCGCCGCCTCAAATCAAGTCCCGTTTCCTCCCAGGCCGCCCCCCAGAGCCCAGGGCTTTGACTTTTCCTCCCCGGCGCGTTACAATGCTGCTCACAGAGAACCCACCCCGCCGGCCCCGGCAGCGGGGCGGGCGCCGATCCAAATGGAAGGAGGAGCCAAGCCATGAAGACCATTCGCCTGCTCTACCCCGACCATGTGAGCGGTGGGCTGGAGGCCTACCACTTCGGGGCCAACCTGCTCCAGCACATCCTGCCCGCCAATCCTGACCAGCCCCTGGTGCGGGTGGAGCTGCCCCCGCCGGACGGACGGGAAAAGGCCGTCTCCCAGGGCATCTATGCCCTGGATGAGGTACTCTCCGGCATCCGGGATGCCCAGGCCAAACTGGCCGCCGCCCGGCCTGACCGGGTCATCACCCTGGGCGGCAACTGCCTGGTGTCCCTGGCCCCCTTTGACTATCTGCGGGGGCTGTACCCAGAGCTGGGGATCGTCTGGATCGACGCCCACCCGGACGTCTCCACCGTACAGGACGGCTATCCCTATGCCCACGCCATGGTACTGGGCGCCCTGATGGGCCACGGCGCTCCCCCGCTGCGTGACCAGCGGAAGAACCCGCCCTTCCGCCCCGACCAGCTCCTGTATGTGGGCCTGCAGCCGATGCACGCCTATCAGGAGCAGTCCCTGCGCCGGATGGGGATCCCCAATCAGGTTCAGGGTGACCGGCCAGTGGACCTGGGCCGGATCCGGGACTTCCTGGGCCGTTTTGACCGGGTGCTGGTCCATCTGGATGTGGACGTGCTGGACGAGCGACGGTTCCACGACACCTATTTTGCCAACCCCGACCTGTCCGGCGACGGTTCCGGGGGCGGCAAGCTGTCCATGCAGACGCTGGCCGACGTGCTGGCCACCGTCACCGACGGCGCGGACGTGGTGGGCTTCACCATCGCCGAGTACCTGCCCTTTGACGCATACCGGCTGCACAAGCTGTTTGCCGGCCTGCCCCTGTTCACCCGCTGACCGCCCCGCACTCAAGCGCACCGGGACTCCAGGGCAGCGGCAAATGCTCGGAGGCCCAAGGTTTAGGAGGGTTCCACATGAACGTTTTGATCCTGATGGGTAGCCCCCGCCGGTCGGGGAACACCGCCCAACTGCTATCCCCCTTTCAGGCCGAGCTGGAGGCTGGCGGCCATGTGTGCCAAACGGTGTGGCTGTATGGGTTAGACCTGCGCGGCTGCACCGCCTGCCGGGCCTGCCAACGGGACTGGTCTACCTTTGGCTGTCCCCAGGGGGATGACATGGGAGAGCTGTTCGACCAGGTCCTCGCCTGCGACCTTCTGGTGCTGGCCACCCCCATCTACTCCTGGTTCTGCACCCCGCCCATGAAGGCAGTGCTGGACCGGCTGGTCTACGGGATGAACAAGTATTACGGCGGGGAGAAGGGCCCCGCTCTGTGGGCGGGCAAGCCGGTGGCGCTGGTGACCACCTGCGGCTACCGGCCGGCCACGGGGGCCGACCTGTGGGAAGAGGGGATGCGGCGCTACTGCAAACACTCCCAGCTGCGCTACCTGGGAATGCTGGCCGAGCGCCACCTGGGCTATGGCACCGTCTTTATGGACGAGAGCAAGGCCGCCCGGGCCCGCGCCTTTGCCGCTTCCCTGTTGGTCAGCGCCGGGCCTTCCGCCTGAAGGATCAAACCTCCTGTCTGGGCGGGGGGCTTGGATGCCCAACCGATTCATCGGGAATTGGGAGGGGTTCGGCGCTGAGAAGGCGGGCAGGGTGGACAGCGGCAGTCCCGCATCCACCCCGGCTGTGCGAGGGCGGCCCAGCCCCTGCCGTTGATCCTGCCGCCCCCCTGACGGGAGCTGCAAACACAAGAAAGGGCGCAGTATCACCTGTGCCCATCCCACATTGCCGGATGAAATCCGCCAAAAAAGCAGGTGTTCTGGCAGCCTTGGAAAGGCTGCCAGAACACTCATCCTGGAAGGGTTGGTTGACATCGACACCTTCAAGCTCTGGAAGCGCACCGGAACCCCTGTTGATTGGGCAGGTTCCCTTTGCGGCAAATGTTCAGTCCTGCCCCAAGTGCCCTCTAATCTTTGAAATGCTGTCCACCGGTTGCGCACAGGCGCCATTTTGGCAAAGATAGTACCGGACACCCGTTTCCGGCACCGGATAAGGTTGCGTGAACGGGGCAAGTCCCTCCAGCTCTTTGGCCGTTTCCGGCGTTTTTACCAGCACCGTCAGTTCAGGCCGGGAGGCCTCCCGCAGAAAGGCGGCCAATTCCTCCGGAACGGTCCGGGAGGTGCAGACCAGCTCCGCCGAGGGCCACAGTTCCTCCAGAAACACCAACATGGCAAAGCCGTACCCAGCAGGGTATTCTCGGACAGCGCCCGCCAGATACGCCAGTTGCAAATCGGCGGCGGTTCGCCAGCGAGCCGCCCCGGTGAGGCGGGCCAGGCGGGAAAGGACCAGCGCCGCCACCGAGTTGCCCGATGGCATGGCCCCATCATAGGTTTCTTTCGTCCGGGTGATGAGCTGCTCGCCATCTGAGGCGTAGGGATAAAACCCACCGGCTTGCCCATCGAAGAATCGTTCCAGCAGCCTCCCTGTCAAGCGCTGGGCCTCTGCCAGATATGCGGTCTGGAAAGTCACGCCATACAGCTCCAGCAGACCCCAGGCACAGAACGCGTAATCATCCAGCTTTCCGGGGTGGGCCCCCTGCCCCTCCCGCCATCTGGCCAGCAGGCGGCCGCCCTCTTCCGTGAGGCTCTGTTTCAAAAATGCCGCCGCCCGCATGGCGGCGTCCAGATAGCGGGCTTCGTCCAATACCAGCCCCGCCCGGGCCAGGGCCGCGATCATAAGCCCATTCCATGCTGCAAGCACCTTGTCGTCCTTATGGAGCTGGGTCCTTCCCAAGCGGTAGGCATACACCTTCTCCCGCAAGCATTTGATGCGCTCTGGCTCCTGCTCAACCTGCTCTTGGTCAATGAGATTGAGGATACTCTTTCCCTCAAAGTTTCCCCTCTCGGTCACGCCGTACCAGCGGCAAAACGCTTCCCCGTCCTCCGGCCCGAGCAAATCTTTCAGCTCGCTGGCGGTAAACACATAATATTTCCCCTCCACACCCTCGCTGTCCGCGTCCTGCCCACAATAGAAGCCCCTCTGAGGGTCGGTCAGCTCCTGAAGGACGTAATCCAGCGTACGGCGGACGATTTCCCCATAGAGCGGCCGCCGGGTCAGTTGATAGGCTTCGGTGTAGGCCAAGGCCAGCAGCGCGTTATCGTAAAGCATCTTTTCAAAATGGGGGACGAGCCACATTTCATCGGTGGAATACCGGGCAAAGCCGCCGCCCACATGGTCAAACAGGCCGCCCCGGTACATCCCTTCCAAGGTCCGCTCCGCCATGGCACGGGCATGGTCATCCCCTGTGCGTTGGGCGTACCGAAGCAGGAAGATCAGATTATGGGGCGTGGGGAATTTTGGGGCGTGCCCAAAGCCGCCCCAGTGGGGGTCAAAGCTTTGAGCGTAAAGGCTGGCCGCCCGGCTTACCAGTCCCCGGTCAGGCAAGCCGGTTCCTGCGCCCTCCTTCGCTTTCAGGCGGGCGGTCAGCTCCTCTCCGAAGGCAAGCAGGCTGTCCCTGTCCTCCCGCCACAGCCGCGCCGCTTGGTGCAGCAGGGACAACAGTGCCTGCTTGGGGAGATAAGTCCCGGCCCAGAAGGGCTTTTGCTCCGGCGTGAGCAGCACCGTGAGCGGCCAGCCGCCGGAGCCAGTCATAGCAAGGCAGGCGGCCATATAGACCGCGTCTACATCCGGGCGCTCCTCCCGGTCTACTTTGATGGGGATAAAATCCCGGTTGACCGTCTCCGCCACGGTCTCATCCTCAAAGGATTCATGGGCCATGACATGACACCAGTGGCAGGTTGAATAGCCGATGCTGAGAAACACCGGCTTGTCCTCCTCCCGGGCGGCCTGGAAGGCCTCTTTCCCCCAGGGCCGCCAGTCCACGGGATTCTCTCTGTGTTGGAGCAGATACGGCGATTGTTCAAATTGCAGCCGGTTGGGCATAGCCTTTCCTCCTTTGGCCGGGCCGCGTCATTGCCCGCATATTTCCATAAATCGACGGATATTTGCCTCTTCCGCTTCAGGGACTGCGTGAAGTCGTCCAAGCCGGTCGCAGAGCCCCAATAGCGCCACCTCGGCCACATCGGCGTTTTCCTTCATCCCCTTCACATCCGCAAAAGGAAGATCCTTCACCACAAACAGGATCTGCATGTGATAGCGAATCAGCATACACACCTGGTCAGTTAGTGTTTTGTCCATCCCAAATCCGGACAAAAACCGCCGGGCCAGCTCTGCGCCCACCTTTTCATGTTCATAGGAGGTGATTTTCCCCCGTCTTACGCGGGTGGTAGCCGGCTTCCCAACATCATGGAGTAGTGCGGCCCACATCAGCGCCGGGGCGCATTTGCTCTCCCCGCGCCGCTTCGCCGCCTCATCTACCACCAGCATGGTGTGATTCCACACAGTTCCCTCCGGGTGGTGGACTGGCGACTGCTTTGTGGTTTTCAGACGCTGCAGCAGGTCAAATTCCGGTGGGAGCGGCCGGGCAAAGAGCGTTTCCAGTGCCTGGCTGGGGCGGGCGTCCTCCAGCAAGCAGCGCCCCAGCCTGTCAAAGATATCCAGAGGCGTCATGTCTTACTCCTCCAAAAGGTTTTGCAATGGGCTTTTTCGGTGCGGTTAAAGGCGATCATCCGGTGCAGCAGCGGGTAATCGACGTCCTTGTCCCACGGGATACGAAACAGCATTTCACTTTGCCCATAGCCCGCCTGCGCGATTTCCTGCGTAAAATGCTCCATACCCGCCCGTTCGGGAGAAACAGCCAGGTGCTTGGCGGCGGCGCTAAACGCGATGATGAATGTCCCATGGTCGGTAAACATGGGCTGATTCCATGCAATCTTGGGTTCCAGTTCGCGAAACGTCCGCCCCACCCACTCCAGCACCTTCTCCATGCGGGTGCGGTGCTGCGGAGCTTTGATCTGCGCCAGATATTCTGCAAAGACTTCCATGCCGCCCGCTCCTTTTAACGTGCAAAGATCAGAAATAGTCTGTGCATTCCATAACGGATTATCACCCTTCACCCTAAGCTGTGGCGGTCCACAGGAGCTCCTCTACAAACAACAACACCTGATCCCCTCACCTTCAGGAGGCCATGTCAAAGCAGAGCTTCCTCAGCAACTGATGTTTCAAAGCAGCCAAGGAGCGCAACGTATTTCAAAGGTGTCTCGGAAACTGCTGCGGATAAACAAGATTTGTCCAATCATTTTCCAAATCTGGTCGGCCTTATGGCAGGGCTGTAAGGACAGAGAAAGAAACGCGGAATGGTTTGGATATAGGGTTCAAAAACAATTCATTTTCACCTTTCGATGGTGAATGTCCTTTCTTTTGTCTTGATTCAATGGGCCGTGGATGAAAAACGGAAAGGCCTAACGAATCAAGGCTTTCCCCTATAAAACGGACAATAGGAGTATAGTCTAAATTAGCTGTCCAATGCACCTACCCTTTTCCACATGGAAGGGACGGTTAAGCCCGATATTTCCTCGAAAGCAAACAGCTGCCCGCAGGGCGGCACACCAACTGCGAGCCCAGCGCAGCGGGTCGCAGTTGGAAAGGAGGTGCCAGGACCCGGGCGGATGATATCTTTTTTTGCCGTAGGCATAAAAAGATATCGGAGCAAAGCTGACTTTGCTCCGATATGGTGCAGTTGAGCAATCCAAATCCGAACCTGTTTTCTTATCGGCCAATGCGGTTTTGAGATCATCAAAAGTGATAGTGTCCGTTCCGTCCTTGTAGCTGAAAGTAATCACCATCTTGTCATCATACAGGAAAATGGCGTTGACAAAAGTGTCAATCAATATTTTCCTGTGGGACTTCTGCTGCACATCAAGCTTGCGGAAGCGGTGGAGCCAGAAGGTCATAAACTCGGCGCTGACCTTGGGTTTCGCCAGTTTCTCGCAGGCAATCTTAGTTTCCAGTTCCTCTTTCGTGGCTTCCAGTTCTTCCAGACGAGATTTTGTGGACTTGGTTAAAATCCCCTGCTGGATGGCATTCAAGAGGTTTTGGATGGCCGTGTCTGCCTCCCGTAGCTGCTGCTCATAGAGGGGCAGGTTGACATTCTCCCTGTCCTGCAAGTCCATCAACATGGACACGATGGCCTCAATCGCCTTATCGTCCATTACCATCTTCATGGTTTCGCTGACCACCAAGTCTTCAATCCATTCTTTGCGGACGGACTTCTTATGGCAGTCGGTGCGCTTTTTCTTCACCGACACACACTTGTAGTAGTGGTGGACATTCCCCGTGTGGCTGGTACCGCTCTCGCCGCAGAGGTAGGCCCCGCAGTAGCCGCAGAACAGCTTGGTTGTCAGCAGATAATCGTCCTCGGCCTTGTGACGGGCCGGGGCCTTTTTGTTTTTTGCCAGCTTCTCCTGCACCCGGTCAAAGAGGTCTTGGGGGACGATGGCGGGAATACCGTCTGGCACTACAATGTCCCGGTAGGTATATTCCCCGGTATAGCGGCGATTGTTCAAAAGATGCTGAATGCTGTTGTAGGTCATTTTCTGGCCTCGTGTGTTTTTCACGCCCTGCTCGTTGAGCCAATCCCGTATCTGCGTCATGGTGGCTCCTTCATCGTAACGCTGGAACGCTTCACGGACAAAAGGGGCGGTGAGCGGGTCAAGCTGGAAGTACTGGTCGCTGTCGATTTGATAGCCGATGGGCAGAGTGCCGCCATTGAATTTACATTTCAATGCGTTCTCCGTCATGCCCCGGACAACCTTTTCGGACAAGTCGGCAGAGTAGTATTCGGCGTAACCCTCCAGCACGCTCTCCAAAATGATGCCCTCGGCTCCGTCAGAAATGACCTCGGTAGCGGACACTACCTTGACCCCGTTCTTTTTCAGAGCGGTTTTATAGCGGGCGCTGTCGTAACGGTTGCGGGCAAATCTGTCCAGCTTCCAGACGATAATCATATCGAACAGGCGCTTGCCGCTGTCCTTAATCATGTTCTGAAATTCCGGGCGGTTATCGGTCTTGGCGGAAAAGGCCCGGTCTATGTAATGGCGCAGGACGGTGATACCGTTCTTCTCGGCAAAGGCGGTACACTCTCTGATCTGACCTTCGATACTTTCTTCCCGCTGGTTGTCGGAGGAATAGCGGGCGTAAATAACTGCTTTCATTCTCTTCAACCTTCTTGTTTCTACGCATTTCAAAGTCGTTCTTGGGATAACGCAAGGAATGATATTACCGCGGCACAGACACGCTGCTCAAAGCCGCATGGCACAACGCTTTTTGCCCCCTAAACGCGTAGATACGATACTGATTGGTGGGCGCAAGCAGCTTTCTGCTTGCACCCACTTGGTTACTACACAGCAAAACCGGGGAATGCCGTCAAGGGCGCGAAGCGTTCATCTTGACCCTTGCACGGCATCCCCCGGTTTTGCTATTTCTTCGTGATGGCTTGAATCAGCTTACTTTGTAAACGGCCTTTCATATATGGGTCTACCTGCTTATGGAGTTGCCCGCATTCATCGATTATCGTTCGCAAACACAGTTTGTTGATATAGCCATCGTAGTGCTGCAAAATCTGTTCTATTGCATCGGCTTCCCCTGCGCGGGCTGCCTCGATAACGGATAGAGGTGGCGGAGGCTTGTATTTGCCGTTTAACTTTTTCATAGCAGTTCCCCCGTCAGTTGTTTCCGTAGATTTCGCAAAACACTTGTGCGGCGGCGCTGGATGGCGCTTCTGGAACAGCGCATCATCCTGCCGATTTCACGGTCGTTTAGTTCCAGTACAAAGCGTAAAATCAGAAGTCGCTGCTCTGGCTGCGACAGCTTCTCGATGATATTTGCCAACCGCTCATTGCTGATTTGCAGGGCATAACCATCCGCTGAAAAAGTTGTGTAATCGCTGGGGTACTGGTCTGCTGTGCAGATGCCGTCTAAAGCCGACGGCGGCAAATGATTCAGAGATACCAGCCATTTGTTTTGATAGGAGAATTCCCGAAAACAGTCCAGCATTTCATGGCGCAGGACAACTTTACAAAAGGAATGAAAGCGGCGGCGCTCCACAGTTTCTTCATAGGTCACCATAGGATTCTCCTTTGCATAATGGCTGCAAACGGTCAATTCGCCCGGCCTGAATATCTGAAATATGGTGGGCGATTCTTTCTTTGGGCCAATCCCACCATTTGATATTCAGCAAGGCCGAGATGGTATCATCCGAGAAACGTTTGCGGATCGGTTTAGCGGGAACGCCGCCGACAATCGTATAAGGTGGCACATCTTTTGTCACAACGGCGCGAGTGCCAATAATTGCACCATCGCCAATGGTGACGCCAGACAGGATAACAGCCTCATATCCGATCCATACGTCATTGCCGATGATAATATCGCCTTTGTTGTCCCATGCGCTCGTTATGTTCTGGATGTCCAAGCCCCATTCCTCAAAAAAGATCGGGAACGGATAGGTGGACAAGGATGCTTGTGTATGGTTGGCGCTGGTGAACAAAAATTTTACGCCGCAGGCGATGGAACAAAATTTGCCAATCACAAGTTTGTCATGATTGATTGGATAGTGGTACAGTACATTGTTCTTTTCAAACTGCCGTGGGTCTTTGACAAAGTCGTTATACATGGTGAAGTCCCCGACAATGATGTTGGAATTCTTCACGACACTTTTCAAATAAACCGTTTCATGGTCGTTTGTGCGAGGATAAATTTTCTCTGGATTCATGGCTTTTCCCTTCTCTCAAAGTTGTGGAAACTCGTATTTTTCAATCTGCGAAAAATCATTGTTCTGCACATAATAAACGGTGTGTTCCTTCGCTGAGTAAACGAAAGAAACCCTGGTCGCCCAGATTCCCTCTTGCCGGACAGTTTGAAGTACAGAAAACGCATTGGTGACAGTAAAATGGTTCCCGTATGTGTTCAACAGTTGGGCGGCTCGTTCGTATCGGTCATCCCCCGGTACAATGAAGGGGATTGTGTTTTCTGGTGAAAGTACGGAGTAATTGGTCATCAGCGAGTAACGCCCATCATCTTCCCGCCATCCAATGCCCGGTTCAATGATTAGGGTACGGCCCTGCTGGTCGGACAGCATAGCTTGCATAGTGGCATCTGGAGCATAGACAATCTTTCTCTCCTTCAGAATTTCCAACACATCACCAAAACTGATTTTTGCCTGAATAAACTGCTCGGTCACATCTGCAATTGTCATGCAGCTTTTGGAATCCTGATAGGTTCCCTCTGGGTTTCCATGGACATACAACAAGGTTCCGACATTGCCGTTGCGGTTCACACCATGATAGGAATGACGTATCCCGTCGGGCCGCAGGATGCCGATATAAAAGCGGTCCTTCTCTTTTACGATTTTGTGGTCCCATACGGTAAGGTCAATATCAAAATTGAAGCCGGTAATCATATCGTCGCCCCGGTAGACAAATCGAGTACACATGGTCTTTTCCTCTCTTGTGGATGTATTCTTTACTTAATATCGTACTACCGCCATGGCCTCTTTTCTATCCACCGGACAATACCGAATCAATCTGTATACAACACAAAAGCAGGGGCTGCATTTCTGCAACCCCTGCCAATTCATTTCTGATAAATGATTTTCCGAATGGCGTATACCGACAAGAAGTATTTTTCCGCCAGTTCCTCCATAGAGATTCCGTTCCGAAATTCCTCTACGATTTGGCGGTTTCGCTGCTGCAATTCCTGTCGGTAGCCAGACGCTTCTCCCCATCGTTTTTGTTGCGCTTGATCGGCGGGAACATAAAGATAGCCCCCTTGAATATAGCTTTGCAATTCCTTGACCAGCGCATCGGGAAGAAGATTTTTTGCATTGATGTATTTCATGCAGGCTTCCTCCTTGAGATGATCGTCAAGCAGCAAAGCCAGCATATTTATTTTGCGACGATTCTTACTCCATGCAAACGTCGCAATCTACTGGCTTTGCATGGAGCCGTACTTCGTTGCGTTTTGTCATTGAATACCACTTCTTTCTGTTGGAGATACCTCGATTCTACCACGCAATTACTAACAATTCAACATTGTAGTCTTACCGCAACCATTTAAGCCATGAAAAACAAATAATCCGAACCCATCTCCTATCGAAAACAAGTTCGGATTATATTGGTATGGAATGGACGGCTAAAATCGATATTTTTCAGGGGCAGACAAAGCCGCCGCGCAGCGGCGGACCCAAACCGGAGCCCAGCGATAGCGGGTCCGGTTTGGAAAGGAGCCGCGACAAAATGAGTGAGAGGTGACTTTTGTAAAAAAGTCGCCGCGAACGATATGTCGTCCGCGGCGACGTGGTGCGGGCATGGGGACTCGAACCCCAACGCGGTGAAGCACGAGAACCTAAATCTGATACATAAAAATGTCAATAGATTCCGTACGATGTCGTCAGAAACAGCAAACCATTGCGCTGCAAGCATTTCCGCGCTTTTCGGGCCAATTTGCTCACAAGCAGATTGACCCGTGTTTTTTGTTTGGAAAGAACAAGAGGAAAGAACTCGGGTCAAAAAAGAGAGAACGGATGTTGTGAGGGTTCGAAGCGTCTTTTGTAGATCGGACAGAAAAAAATGAGTATGTAGCATATCCGTAAAACGGTCATCACACGACTTCTCCTGCCAATGGCGAAATCAGGAGGGTTACAGTATGACAAATCATAAAAAGTATTATGCAGACAGATTTGCATGTTATCCAGATGTAGTAGACGTTATATCGTTTCGAGAAATGATGGGTGGTATCGGAGATACTTATGCACGGCGCCTTATCCACGAAGGGCGAGTTAAGCATATCTTTATTAAGCCTCACTACTGGATATTCAAACAGTCTATCATTGACTATTTGTTGAGCACAGACTTTACCAACAGTCGATTAGGCAGGAGGCGTTATGGTTCGAAGATTTAATGCTAACGGGGAATACGTGAGTAAGGAGCAATTCTGCAAGATATGTCACCTAAAAAAATCCAAAGCACGCCAACTTCTACAAAGTGGTCTTGTACCATGCATTGACACTGGGATACCTACGGCACGTTATCAGATTGCTCTAAAAGA
>DVJZ01000001.1 GCA_018716385.1 Candidatus Enterenecus merdae | reverse complement strand
CAAAGCCGTCCATCTCGGTCAAAATCTGGTTCAGGGTCTGCTCCCGCTCGTCGTTGCCGGAGAACTGGCCGTCCCGCTTCTTGCCGATGGTGTCGATCTCGTCGATGAACACGATGCAGGGGGCCACCTTACTGGCCTCTTTGAACAGGTCCCGGACCCGGCTGGCCCCCACACCCACGAACATCTCCACAAAGTCCGAACCGGAGATGGAGAAGAAGGGCACGTTGGCCTCCCCCGCCACCGCCTTGGCCAGCAGGGTCTTGCCGGTGCCCGGCGGCCCCACCAGCAGCGCCCCCTTGGGCAGCTTGGCGCCGATCTCAGTGTATTTTGGGGGGTTGTGGAGGAAGTCGATGATCTCGGTCAGCGATTCCTTGGCCTCATCCTGGCCGGCCACGTCCCGGAAAGTTACGCCGGTCTGCTTCTCCATATACACCTTGGCGTTGGCCTTGCCAACCCCGCCGATGCCCCCGATGCCCCCGCCGGCCCCCATCTTCTTGAACATATACCGGTAGAGGAAGACCATGGCCACCACCAGGATCAGGGTGGGGAGCACATAACTGACGACGGCGGACATCATATACTGCTCGTTGGTGACCAGCTCTTCGGAGACCTTCACCTCGTTTTCCACCAGCAGGTCCATCAGCCCGTCATCAGAGACCGTGGTCAGCGGGGCGCACTGGAACACCACCGACTGGCCGGACAGCTCCCGCCTGCCGGCGATCAGATCCATCAGGCTGGCCCCGCCGCCCATCCGATCCTCCAGCTCCTGGGCGTACTCGGTAAGGGGGGGCGTACCGTCCTTTACGGTGAAGTAGTAGGCGTTGGAACTTGTCTGCACCTCTTCCACATAGCCCTCGGCCACCCACTCCCGGAACTCCGTATAGGCCACGGTGATCCGGCCCGAGGTGCGCATGGAGCTCATGCAGGTGTTCAGCAGCACCACCAGCAGCAGCGCCCAGATGACGATGCTCAAAAAGCTGAGGGAGGGTTTCTTCTTATTGTCATTCTGACGATTATGATTGTTTTGATTGCTGGGTTTGTTGGGCCCGGCCATAGACACACGCTCCTTCATTTTCAGGCCACCAGGATTCCCCGAGGCAGGGGCAGGGCTCTCGTCCGCGCCGGGCGCGCCCAGGGGCGCATCCCCCTGCGGCGCGCGGCCGCCCCGCCGCCCGATCCGCCCGGTCAAAACCGCGCAAGCCCGCGGCGCCGTCAGATCCTGTGCTTCTCATTGTAGCATACTCCACCCTCAAAAACAAGAAATGTTCGCGCCGGCGTTGTAAACTTTCTATGACCGTCTCCCCCTCCCCTCGTCCCATCCCACGTCAGTCAGACCCATTCCGGCAGGGCTCGACGGCCATTTTCCCTCTTTTGTTTTCCAGGAAGGCATGGTATGATGGAGAGGATCAGACAGAGCCGCTCCCGCCCCGGGCGGAGCGCCGGTAAGGAGATGGACCGCTATGAAGCAGCACAGCCGCCCCCCTGTCCCAGAGCGGGAGGGGGCCGATGGGCTCATCGAGGGGCGCAACGCGGTGATGGAGGCCCTGCGCGCCGGCACCCCCATCGACAAGCTCTATCTCGCCCGGGGGGAGACGGACGGCACCCTGGGCCGCCTGGCCGCCGCCGCCCGGGCCCAGGGGGTTGTGGTGGTGGACGCCGACCGGCGCAAGCTGGACAGCATGAGCCGCACCCACAGCCATCAGGGGGCCATCGCCGTGGCCGCCGTGCGAGCCTACGCCCAGGTGGACGACCTGCTGGCCATCGCCCGGGAGCGAGGGGAACCCCCCCTGCTGGTGGTGTGCGACGGGCTGTCCGACCCCCACAACCTGGGCGCGGTCATCCGCACCGCCGAGTGCGCCGGCGCCCACGGGGTCATCCTCCCTAAGCGTCGCTCGGCAGGGCTCACCGCTGTGGTGGCCAAAACCAGCGCCGGGGCGGTCAGCCACCTGCCGGTGGCCCGGGTGGCCAACCTGCCCGCCCTGCTGGACCAGCTCAAGCGGGAGGGGATCTGGGTGTTCGGCACCGCCGCCGACGGGAGCACCGGCCTGTATGAGGCCGACCTGAAGGGCCCGGCCGCCATCGTCATCGGCAGCGAAGGGGCGGGCATGGGCAGGCTGGTGCGGGAACAGTGCGACTTCTTGCTCTCCATCCCCCTGCGTGGCCGGGTCAGCTCCCTGAACGCCTCCACCGCCGCGGCCATCGTGCTGTACGAGGCGGTGCGCCAGCGCACCTGAACCCCAAGGAAAGGAGCTTCCCCCATGTCGGAACGCAAAGACCCACCCTCCAAGGGCAAGGACAAGCCCTATTCCGTGGACGACATCCTGGCCGAATACGGCAGCGGAAAGTACGACAAAGGCTCCAGAAAGGTGATCTCGTTCCCTGAGGAAGGGCCGGATGGCTCCCGACCCGTCCCAACCGACCCCACCCCTCCCAAGCCCGCCGCCCAGCCAGGGCAGGACCAGGCCCCCCCTCCAATGGCCCAGATCTCTCCCAAGGGGTTGGGCCGCCAGCTGGCCGCCCGGCTGTCCACCCTGCTGCGCCGGGCCGACCACTACGCCGACCACATGTACGACCAGGCCGAGCCGGACGAACAGACCGTCAAGGCCGAGCGGTACATCCCCGGCGTGGACCGGGAGGAGCCCCAGCCGGACGAGCCTCCCACGCCGTCCCGCCGGAAGCCCCGGCCCTCAGCCCCCACCCCGCCGGACACCGCCCCCGCCCAGCTGGCCGAGCGTTGGCAGCAGGGGCTGAAGGGCCGCCGGTGGCGAACCTGGCTGGCCTTCTCCCTCAGTTTGGCCGCCGTGCTGCTCTCCCTGGAGCTGCCCCTGCTGGACTGGTCCGCCCCACCGCTGGACACCGTGCGTCTGGCGGCGCTGTCCAGCCTGCTGGCCCTGGTGGGCCTGCTGTGCTGGGAGGTCATCGTGCGCGGCCTGGCCCGGCTGTGCACCCTGCGCCCCGGGGCGGAGAGCCTGGCCGCCCTGGCCTGGCTGTTCACCCTGGGTGACGCCCTGGTGCTTCTTGGGACGGACTACCGCCAGGGCCTGCCCTGCTGCGCCGTCACCGCCCTGGGCCTGGCCTTCTCCTTCTGGGGGGACACCCTGCGCCGCCGGGGGGACCGGCTGGGGGCCAAGACCGCCGCCCTCACCCGTACCCCCTATGTGGTCACCCTGGACGAGGGCAAGTGGAACGGCCGGCCGGCCTACGCCAAGTGGTCCGGCCCAGCCGCCGGCTTTGGCAGCCAGCTCCAGATGGAGGACGCCGCCCAACGGGCCTACCGGGTGGCCGCCCCCCTGCTGCTGCTGGCCTGCCTGCTGTGCCCGCTGATGGCCGCAGTCAGCTGTGGGGACGCCGGCCGCTTCCTGTGGTCGGCCTCTGCCTGCTTCACCGCCGCCTGCGCCTGGTCCGCCCTGCTGGCCTACGGTCTGCCCTATCACAAGCTGGCCCAGCGCCTGCAAAAGCTGGGGGCCGCCCTGGCCGGCTGGCCGGGGGTGGCCCGCTGCCGCGCCGCCGGCATCCTCATGACCGACCTGGACCTCTTCCCCCCCGGCAGCGTCCAGGTGGCCCAGGTGCGGGTATTTGGCGGGGTGTCCACCGAGCAGGTGGTGGCCTATACCGCCACCCTGCTGCGGGTGTTCCAATGCGGGCTCACCCGCCCCTTCCACGACCTGCTGCGCGCCCAGGGCGCCGTCTACCGGGAGGTATCCGCCCTGCGCCCGGAGGAGGGCGGCCTGTCCGGCGTGATCCATAACCAGGAGGTGCTGGTGGGCACCGCCTCCTTCCTGCGGGTGATGGACGTGCCCCTGCCCCAGGGGCTGAACATCAAGCACGCGGTTTTTTGCGCCATCGACCGGGAGCTGGCCGGGATGTTTCCCCTGAACTACGCCATGAGCCCCGCCGTCAGCCCCGCCCTGTCCGCCCTGATGCACGCGGGCATCTCCCCCATCCTGGCCACCCGGGACTTCAACCTCATCCCCGCCCTGCTGGGCCAGAAGTTCAAACTGCCGGTGGACAAGATGGCCTTCCCCCCTGTGCTGCGCCGGCTGGAGCTGTCCCAGCCCGACCAGCCCCACAGCGACACCCCCGTGGCCCTGCTGGGCCGGGAAGGGCTGAACGTGTACTCTGACGCCGTGGTGGGCGCCCGCCGCCTACGCCTGGCGGTGCGCCGCAGCCTGGCCTTCACCCTGCTGGGGGCGGCAGTGGGGGTTTGCCTCACCTTCTACCTCACCTATGTGGGCGCCTGGGACTCTCTCACCCCCGCCAACTTCCTGGTGTTCATGCTGGCCTGGTTAGTCCCCGAGCTGGTCCTGGCCAACTGGGTCAACCAGTTCTGAGCCCCCCTCTCGTCAGAACGCGAGAGTTTTCCCCTTCTATTCGTCAAAAAATAAGCAATTTTTCACAATTTTTCCACCTTATATATTTACCTTTTGTCCATATCGTATAAATTAAATCCCCCTTTTTGGTGGTTTTTCCCCTTGCTTTTCCCCCTGTTTTCCACTAACATGAAATCGTCTTAAATGGCGGCCAAAGGCCTCCATCGAAACTGTAAGACAAAGGAGAATTGATATGAAAAAAACTCTTGCATTGCTCCTGGCCGCCCTGATGGCCCTCAGCCTGGCCGCCTGTAGCGGCGGCGGCAGCGACAGCTCTGAGGCCCCTGCCAGCGGGGATCCCGCCAACTCCGGCAGCACCGCCGACGTGGCCAACGCGGAGAAGCCCCTGGTCTGGTTCAACCGCCAGCCCTCCAACAGCACCACCGGCGAGCTGAACACGGAGGCGCTGAACTTCAACGAGGACACCTACTATGTGGGCTTTGACGCCAACCAGGGCGCCCAGCTCCAGGGTGAGATGGTTCTGGACTACATCCAGACCAACATTGATACCATTGACCGCAACGGCGACGGCGTCATCGGCTATGTGCTGGCCATCGGCGACATCGGCCACAACGACTCCGTGGCCCGCACCCGCGGCGTACGCGCCGCCCTGGGCACCGGCGTAACGGTGGACGGCGCTATCAACAGTGACCCCATCGGCACCAACACCGACGGCACCTCCACCATCGTGCAGGACGGCACCCTGGAGATCAACGGCACCACCTACACTGTCCGGGAGCTGGCCTCCCAGGAGATGAAGAACTCCTCCGGCGCCACCTGGAATGACTCCACCGCCGGCAACGCCATCGGCACCTGGGCCGCCGCTTTCGGCGACCAGATCGACGTCGTGGTATCCAACAACGACGGCATGGGCATGGCCATGTTCAACGCCTGGTCCAACCAGAACGACGTGCCCACCTTCGGCTATGACGCCAACTCCGACGCGGTGGCCGCCATTGCCGACGGCTACGGCGGCACCATCAGCCAGCACGCCGACGTGCAGGCCTACCTGACCCTGCGGGTGCTGCGCAACGCCCTGGACGGCGTGGACATCGACACTGGCATCGGCACCGCCGACGAGGCGGGCAACGTGCTCAGCGACGACGTGTACCGCTATGATGAGACGTCCCGCTCCTACTACGCGCTGAACGTGGCGGTCACCGCCGAGAACTACCAGGACTTCCTGGACTCCACCGCGGTGTACGCGCCCGTGTCCAACCAGCTGGACGAGGCCAACAACCCTGTGCGCAGCGTATGGCTGAACATCTACAACGCCGCGGACAACTTCCTGAGCGGCACCTATCAGCCCCTGCTGAAGAAGTATGACGACCTGCTGAACCTGGACGTGGAATACGTGGGCGGCGACGGCCAGACCGAGAGCAACATCACCAACCGGCTGAGCAACCCCGACCTGTATGACGCCTTCGCCATCAACATGGTGAAGACCGACAACGCCGCCTCCTACACCACCATCCTCAGCCAGTAAAGGGAATGAAGCTGTTCTGACCGGAAAGCCCTTCTGATCACGAACACATAGCGCATTAGGGAGAAGGCATTCTTCGCTCGCGGGAGAAATATCTCTCCGTTGGAGGAAGGGCCTTCTCCCTAATCGCAGTTTCGGGAAGCAACCCTTGGCGGGTCCGGGCCCTGCCAAGCCGACTAACACAGTATAATGGGAGTAACAAACATGGCTGAAAGAAAAGACGACATCGTCCTGTCCATCCGTGGCATGAGCAAGTCTTTCGGTCGCAATCGCGTGCTGGACCACATTGATCTGGACGTCAGGCGCGGGACGATCATGGGTCTCATGGGGGAGAACGGCGCGGGCAAGTCCACCATGATGAAGTGCCTGTTCGGCACCTATCAAAAGGACGAGGGGAAGGTGCTGCTCAACGGCCAGGAGATCAACTTTTCCGGTCCCAAGGCCGCCCTGGAAAACGGGATCGCCATGGTCCATCAGGAGCTGAACCAATGCCTGGATCGGAGCGTCATCGACAACCTGTTCCTGGGCCGCTACCCCACCAACTCCGCCGGCGTGGTGGACGAGGGCAAGATGAAAAAAAAGGCCGCCGAGCTGTTCCGCCGCCTGGGCATGACCGTGAACCTGTCCCAGCCCATGCGGAATATGTCCGTCTCCCAGCGGCAGATGTGCGAGATTGCCAAGGCCATCTCCTACAACGCCCAGGTCATCGTCCTGGACGAACCCACCTCTTCGTTGACGGTGCAGGAAGTGGCAAAGCTGTTTGACATGATGCGCTCCCTGAAAGCGCAGGGAATTTCGCTGATCTATATCTCCCATAAGATGGATGAGGTCTTTGAGATCTGCGATGAGATCTCGGTCCTGCGGGACGGCAAGCTGGTGATGACCAAACCCGCCCAGGACACCAACATGAACGAGGTGATCTCCGCCATGGTGGGCCGCACGCTGGAAAACCGTTTCCCACCGGTGGATAACACCCCGGGGGAGGTCATCTTCTCCGTCCAGCACCTGTCCACCAAGTACGCCCCCCATCTGCAGGACATCTCCTTCGACGTGCGGGAGGGGGAAATCTTCGGCCTGTACGGGCTGGTGGGCGCGGGGCGGACCGAGCTTCTGGAGACCATTTTCGGCGTGCGCACCCGGGCTGCGGGCCGGGTGTACTTCAAGGGCCACCTGATGAACTTCGCCAACGCCAAGCAGGCCATCGAGCACGGCTTCGCCCTCATCACCGAGGAGCGCAAGGCCAACGGCCTGTTCCTAAAGTGCGACTTGACGTTCAACACCACCATCGCCAATCTGGAGCAGTACAAGACCGGGCTGGCCCTGTCCGCCTCCAAGATGGTGAAGGCCACCAATCGGCAGATCCGGACCATGCGCACCAAGTGCATGGGGCCTGACGATATGATCACCAGCCTGTCCGGCGGCAACCAGCAGAAGGTCATCTTCGGCAAGTGGCTGGAGCGCTCGCCCCAGGTCTTTATGATGGATGAGCCCACCCGGGGCATCGACGTGGGCGCCAAGTACGAGATCTATGAGCTGATCATCCGTATGGCAAAGCAGGGCAAGACCATCCTCGTGGTCTCCTCGGAGATGCCCGAGATCCTGGGCATCACCAACCGCATCGGCGTGATGTCCAATGGGCGCCTGTCCGGGGTTGTCGACACCAAGGACACCAATCAGGAAGAGCTCTTGCGGCTGAGTGCAAAATACCTATAACGGGGGCATTGCAGATGGCAACAGATAACAGAAACATTCTCACAACGGAGCAAGAGCTCCAACTGCGCCAGCCCATTGACGAGTATGTGGGCGAGATCCAGCAGCGCATCAACGCCCTGCGGGCGGACGGCACCGACCGGGTCATCGCGCTGCAAAGCAGCATTGACGCGCTCAAGCGGGACCGGGTTTACAACCAGAAGGAAAAGGCGGCCAAGCTGAGCCAGCTCCGGGCGGAACTGACCCAGGCCCGGACAGTGGAGGAGCGCAACAAAGGGGAGATCGCCAAGCTCATTGCCGACGCCGAGGGCTATCTCAAGGCCCACTTCCGCGACGACTACTATCAGGCGGTGAAAGAGAGCTGCAAGGCGGAAAAGCTGGCCGCCCGGCAGCGCTACCGCCAGTCCGTGGAGCAGCTCAAGCAGGACCACCGCCAGACGCTGGCCCAGATGAGCAACCACTCTGAGATCAAGGACGAGAAGTACGTCCAGAAAAACCGCCTGTTTGACGCCAAGCTCCAGCTGAGCCAGGGCCTTCAGCAGGCCAAGGACCGCCGGCACGACGCCTATGACCACCAGTACCACCTGATCGACCTGCTGCGCATGTCAAAGTTCACCGCTGGCCAGTCCCTGGCCCAGCGGTGGGAGAACTACAAGTACACCTTCAACCGCCGGGACTTCCTGCTGCGCAACGGCCTGTACCTGGCCATCATCGTGATCTTCGTGGCTCTGTGCGCCCTCGCCCCCGTGCTCCGGGGCGTCCCCCTGCTGACGCTGAGCAACGTGCTCAACATCCTCCAGCAGGCCTCCCCCAGGATGTTCCTGGCCCTGGGCGTGGCCGGCCTGATCCTGCTGGCCGGCACGGACCTGTCCATCGGGCGCATGATGGGCATGGGAATGACGGCGGCCACCATTGTGATGCACCGGGGTATCAACACCGGCTCGGTCTTTGGCCATGTGTTTGACTTCACCGGCATCCCGGTGGTGGGGCGCATCATCCTGGCCCTGGTGGTGTGCATTGTCCTGTGTACCGTATTCACCACCATTGCCGGGTTCTTCACCGCCAAGTTCAAGATGCATCCCTTTATCTCCACCATGGCCAACACGCTGGTCATCTTCGGCCTGATCACCTACTCCACCCGGGGCGTCTCCTTTGGCGCCATCGAGACCAGCATCCCCAGCATGATCATCCCACGGGTCAACGGCTTCCCCACCATCATCCTCTGGGCGGTGGCGGCGGTGGTCATCGTGTGGTTCATCTGGAACAAGACCACCTTCGGCAAAAACCTGTTCGCGGTGGGCGGCAACTCTGAGGCCGCCGCCGTCTCCGGCATCTCCGTGTTCCGGGTCACCGTAGGCGCCTTCGTCCTGGCCGGCATCCTGTATGGCTTTGGCTCCTGGCTGGAGTGTATCCGCATGGTGGGCTCCGGCTCCGCGGCCTACGGCCAGGGCTGGGAGATGGACGCCATCGCAGCCTGCGTAGTGGGCGGGGTATCCTTCACCGGCGGCATCGGCAAGATCTCCGGCGTGGTGGTGGGGGTGTTCATCTTCACCGCCCTGACCTACTCCCTGACCACCCTGGGCATCGACACCAACTTGCAGTTTGTCTTCTCCGGTATCATCATCCTGGTCGCAGTCATGCTGGACTGCCTGAAGTACGTGCAGAAAAAGTGATACCCCATAAACAGCAGCCTGCCGGGGTCCGATCGGACCCCGGCAGGCTGCTGTTCTGTCCTGGCCTTACCCCTCCATCTCCTGGGCCAGGCGGACAAATTCATTCATCTCCCGGGTGCGCCACTTCTCCTTATGGGAGAAGATCTGCCGGTACAGGGTGGTCTGGAAGTCTATCACGTTCAGCTGGCATAGCCTCCCCTGCGCAATGCTATGCTCCACCGCATACCAGGGCAGCAGAGATATCCCCCGGTTATGTTCCAGCATCCGGATGATGAAGGAGGTGTTGCTGCACTCCAGAAAGGGCGTGATCACAATCTCCCGGGAGGCCAAAAACCGGTCCAGCACTCCCCGGTAGTTCGTGTCCCGCTCCGTGAGGTAGAACGGCTGGTCCAGCAGCTGCTCCACCCGCAGATCCGACCGGGCCTGCAGCTGCTCTCCCAGGCAGGGCGAGGCCACAAAGACCACCTCTTCCCGCCGCTCCAGCAGCTTATTCCAGTTGTTGTTGTACCGGGGCTCGTCCAGGATGTAAATCAGGTCCAACTCCCCCTGCTCCATGCGCTGGATCAGGGCCTCTGGCTCTCCAATGGTGGTGTGGATCACCACCTCCGGATGCCGGTGCCAGTACTCGCGCAGGATGGCGGGCAGTTTGGCGTAACACAGCGACTCGATGGTCCCGATGTGCAGCCGGCCGTGCAGGATCCCCTCGTCGGCCACCGACAACCGGGCCTTGTTCACCTCGTTGAGCACCTCGTAAGCCCGGGCCAAAAACTGCTCCCCGGGGTCGGTCAGCGCGATGCGCTTGCCCATCCGGTCAAACAGGCGGGTGTGCAGTTCCTCCTCCAGCATCCGGATCTGGACCGTCACTGCCGACTGGGAATAGCCCAGGCTCTCAGCGGCCTTGGAAAAACTCTTAAACTGTGCCACCCGGACAAATGTGTTGATCTGGCGCAGTTCCATCCCCATTCCCCAGCTCCTTCCATCCCAGAAGTTCCTATTTTTTGATATAAATTTTTTAAAACTATATAATAAAATCTATGAATTTGACTTCCCTGCGTAGGCATAATACACTAAACCTAGCGAAGAGTCAAGAGGAAATTTGAGCAAAAATTTCGAGGAGGTACAAAACATGGCAGAAAAGAAGAAATTTCGATTGGGGCTGTTGCCTAAGCTCATCATCGGCATCATCCTGGGTATCCTGATCGGGCAGTTCCTGCCAGAGTGGTTCGGCCGCATCATCTACACCGCATCCACCCTGTTCAGCACGTTCCTGTCCTTCGTCATCCCGCTGATGATCCTGGCTTACGTCACCATGGGCATCGCCGACCTGAAAAACGGCGCCGGCAAGCTGCTCTTGATCACCGTGATCCTGTCCTACGGATCCACCCTGATCGCCGGCTCTGGCTCCTACGCGGTGGCCAGGACCCTGTTCCCCAGCTTCATGAGCGCGGATGCCCTGGACCAAATCGCGGCTACCGCCAGCAACTCCCTGGAAACCTATTTCAGCCTGGATATCCCTCCGCTGTTTGACACCTTGGCCGCCGTGGTGCTGGCCTTCATGCTGGGTCTGTGCCTGTCCACCCTGCGGGGCAAGACCATTGGCGACACCCTGTACAACAGCATGAGCGACTTCTCCGGCGTCATTGACAAGGTGCTCCACTCCGTCATCATCCCCCTGCTGCCTCTGTACATCTGCGGAACCTTCACCAACATGACCAAGTCTGGCCAGACCTTCGCCATCCTGGGCATCCTGTGGAAGGTATTCCTGGTGGTTATCGCCATGCACCTGGTGATCATCCTGCTCCAGTTCCTGGTGGCCGGTTTGGTCTCCCACAAGAACCCCTTCCGCCTGATGAAAAATCAGATCCCCGGCTATACCACCGCCCTTGGCACCCAGTCCTCGGCGGCCACCATTCCGGTAAACCTGCAGTGTGCCGCGGCTGACGGCGTGTCCGAGGAGATCCGCAACTTCGTGGTTCCCCTGTGCGCCAACATCCACATGGCCGGGTCCATGATCACCATCACCGCCTGCTCCACCGCGGTGTGTCTGATGAATCAGATCCCCATCAGCCTGTCTACCATCATCCCCTTCATCTGCACCCTGGGCATCGCCATGGTGGCCTCCCCCGGCGCTCCCGGCGGCTCCATCATGACCGCCCTGCCCTTCCTGTACATGGTCTTTGGTCCGGAGTACGGCGACGTCAACGGCCCCACCTGCGCCATCATGGTCGCTTTGTACATTACTCAGGACTCCTTCGGCACTGCCTGTAACGTGTCCGGCGACAACGCCATCGGCGTCATCGTCGAGACCATCTACCAGAAGTTCATCAACAAGGTCCCTGCCAAGACCTAATGTACGCTGTGGGGAAGGAGATCCACAATGTCCTATATTAGTGTTTTCGATGTGATTGGCCCCAACATGGTGGGCCCGTCCAGCTCCCACACGGCGGGGGCCTCCGTCATCGCCTTCTTGGCCCATAAGATGATCGCCCCCCCTCTGGTTCGCGTGTCCTTCACCCTCTATGGCTCCTTTGCCAAAACCTACCGCGGCCATGGCACTGACCGCGCCCTGCTGGGCGGCATCATGGGCTTTGGGACCGACGACCTACGTATCCGGGACTCCTTCCAGATCGCCGACGAGCGGGGCCTGGCCTACCAGTTCATCCCCTGTGAGACCGAAACCGAAGTCCATCCCAACACAGTGGATATCCGCATGGAGAACGCCAGCGGGCAGGTAATGGTAGTGCGTGGGGAGTCCCTGGGTGGCGGCAAGGTGCGCATCACCCGGATCAACGGGGTGGAGGTGGACTTCACCGGCGATTACAGCACCGTCATCGTCATCCAGCAGGATAAGCCCGGCGTGGTGGCCCACATCACCAAGGTACTCAGCGACCGGGGGGTAAACATCGCCTTCATGCGCCTGTTCCGGGAATCCAAGGGCCTGACTGCTTACACCATCGTGGAGACCGACGGGCACTTCCCGGAGGGGATTGCCCAGCCGCTGCGGGACAATCCCAACGTGCACGATGTGATGATCCTGGAACCGTAAGGAGGAGAGGGTATGGATTTCAACTCTGCCAAGGAACTGCTGGAGCTGTGCCAGCAGGAGCAGTGCCCCATCTCTGAGATCATGCGCCGCCGGGAGTGCGCCCTGGGGGAGACCACCCGGGACGTGGTGGACCACCGGATGGCCCGCGCCCTGGAGATCATGCGCGCGTCCGCCACCCAGCCCCTCAAGTCGCCTGGGCGCTCTATGGGCGGGCTCATCGGCGGGGAGGCTAAAAAGCTGGCCAATCACGCCGCCAAAGGCAAGGCCATCTGTGGCGATGTGTTGCTCAAGGCCATGACCTATTCCATGGCCGTGCTGGAGGTCAACGCCTCCATGGGGCTGATTGTGGCCGCACCCACCGCTGGTTCTGCCGGAGTGGTTCCCGGCCTGCTGCTGGCCCTGCAAGACTGCTATCAGATCTCTGACAGTCGTCTGATCGACGCTCTGTTCAATGCCGGAGCGGTGGGCTACCTGGCCATGCGCAACGCCACCGTGGCCGGAGCGGTGGGCGGTTGTCAGGCTGAGATGGGCGTCGCCGCTGCCATGGCATCCTCCGCCGCCGTAGAGCTGATGGGCGGGGAACCAGAGCAGTGCATGGATGCAGCTTCCACCGTCCTGATGAACATGCTTGGTCTGGTCTGTGACCCGGTTGGCGGGCTGGTGGAGTATCCCTGCCAGAACCGGAATGCCTCCGGCGTGGCCAACGCCCTGATCGCCGCCGAGGTGGCTCTGAGCGGGATCACCCAGCTCATCCCCTTCGACGAGATGCTGGCCACCATGTACGCCGTAGGCCGGCGCATCCCCATTGAACTGCGGGAAACCGCCCTGGGTGGTTGTGCCGTAGCTCCTTCCGCCTGCCAGCAGTGCGCCAGCTGCGCAGTCTGATCGACAAGCGTCAACGGCCGCTTTGGGATTTCTCCCAAAGCGGCCGTTTTTTCGTCCCCTTCCTCCCCCTGGGGAAGGGTCTACACGCTCCCCCTGCTCAGGTGCCGCCAAACGGTCTCCCCCCTTGCGAATGGATGGGCCGGCGGCTATAATGGCAAAAAAAAGAGAAGAGGAGACACCACCATGACCTTGCAGCAGTTAAAGTATGTCCTTGGGATTGCCGACAGCGGCTCGCTCAATGCAGCCTCCAAGCATCTGTACATCTCCCAACCCACCCTTTCCAGTGCGGTGAAAGAACTGGAGGATGAGATCGGCTTTGCCCTGTTCCGCCGCTCTAACCGGGGCGTCACGGTCACGGCCCAAGGGGAGGAGTTTTTGAACTATGCCCGCCAAGTCTGCGCCCAGTATGCTCTGTTGGAGACACGCTTTGTAGCCGGGAAGTCCAAGAAGAAGTTCTCCGTCTCCGCCCAGCACTACACCTTCGCCGTCCACGCCTTCTCCGAGCTGATCCGTAAGGTGGGCATGGAGGAGTATGAGTTTTCCATGCTGGAGACCAAGACCATCGAGTGCATTGAGAACGTCCGGGATTACAAAAGCGAACTGGGGATTCTCTACCTGGACGAGTTCAACCAGCGGTATGTCTCCAAACTCCTGGAAGAGAACAACCTGGAGTTCCACCCTTTAAAGGACTGCTCCACCTGCGTCTATCTCTGGCAGGGCCACCCGCTGGCCCAACGTCCGATGCTAACCATGGAGGACCTAGAGCCCTACCCCTGCATCGCCTTTGAGGTGGGCAAAGGCAATTCCCTGTTCCTATCCGAAGAGGTCAAGAGCACCTATCCATACCGGCAGCTAGTCCGGGTGTGCGACCGGGCCACAGCCCTCAACTTCATGAAGGGGATTCTCGGCTTCACCCTGTGCTCCGGCATCATCTGCACCGAACTGAATGGCCCGGAATATAAGGTGGTTCCCCTGGGGGAGGGGGGCGTCATGCGCATCGGCTACCTCCAGCGCCGGGGCAGCACCCTCTCCCCCCTGGGGGAACTCTATCTGGAAGAGGTCCGCCGCGCCATGGACTGACCTGGCCCGCCATAGATTTTGACTATATCCGACATTCGGCAATGGGTATTAACACCTTCCCAAACCGATATGGTATGCTAAAGACAGCCATTCAAGGCAATCCCGATGGAAAGGAGCTTCTCCATGCGATCCATCCCCACCTCCACTCGTATCGCCCCCGTCATGTCACGCCATCCCTCCATGTGTGCTGGGATAATGTCCGGTCTTGCCGCGCACGTCCGAATGTGAACGGGGCAAACCCCCGTCTATCCGGCAGGCGCGCGTGGCGTGCCTGCCCATTTTATTTTCAGAGGAGCGGGATCGTTATGATCCAATTTGAGCACGTGTCAAAGCGCTTTGTCACCGGCGCGCAGACCGTGGAGGCGGTGAAGGACGTCAGCCTCCACATCCCACAGGGGACCATCGCAGGCATCATCGGCTTTTCCGGCGCTGGGAAGTCCACCCTGGCCCGATGCGTCAACCTGTTGGAGCGTCCCACCTCGGGGCGGGTAATCGTGGGCGGCGTGGATCTGACTGCGCTGGGCCCCGCCCAGCTGCGGCGGCGGAGGGAAAAGATCGGCATGATTTTTCAGCAGTTCAACCTGTTCCAGTCCCGCACCGTGTACGGCAACGTGGCCTACCCCCTCCGGCACCGTGGGATCGGCCGGCAGGCTCGGGCGGAAAAAGTGGGCCGGCTGCTGGAGCTGGTGGGCCTGGCCGACAAGGCTGGCGCCTATCCCTCCCAGCTCTCCGGCGGCCAGAAG
>DVJZ01000023.1 GCA_018716385.1 Candidatus Enterenecus merdae | reverse complement strand
CGCATCATCAACGAGCCCACCGCCGCGGCCCTGGCCTACGGCGTGGACAAGGAGTCGGATCAGAAGATCATGGTCTACGACCTGGGCGGTGGCACCTTCGACGTGTCCGTGCTGGAGGTGGGCGACGGGGTCATTGAGGTGCTGGCCACCGCGGGCAACAACCGGCTGGGCGGCGACGACTTTGACAAGTGCGTGATGGACTGGATGGCCGAGGAGTTCAAGAAGGCCGAAGGGGTGGACCTGACGGCGGATAAGGTGGCCATGCAGCGGCTGAAGGAGGCCGCCGAGAAGGCGAAGATCGAGCTGTCTGGCGTCACCACCACCTCCATCAACCTGCCCTATATCACCGCCGACGCCACCGGGCCAAAGCACCTGGAGCTGACCCTGACCCGGGCCAAGTTCGACCAGCTCACCGCCCACCTGGTGGAGGCCACCGCCGGCCCCGTGCGCCAGGCCATGAGCGACGCCGGCCTGTCGGGCAACGACATCCAGAAGGTGCTCATGGTGGGCGGGTCCAGCCGGATCCCCGCCGTGCAGGAGATGGTCAAGAAGCTCACCGGCAAGGAGGGCTTCAAGGGCATCAACCCCGACGAGTGCGTGGCCATGGGGGCCGCGCTCCAGGGCGGCGTGCTGGTGGGCGATGTGAAGGGGCTGTTGCTGCTGGACGTCACCCCCCTGTCCCTGGGCATTGAGACCATGGGCGGGGTGATGACCAAGCTCATCGAGCGCAATACCACCATCCCGGCCAAGAAGAGCCAGATCTTCACCACCGCCGCGGACAATCAGACCTCGGTGGAGGTCCATGTGCTCCAGGGCGAGCGGGAGATGGCCCAGTACAACAAGACCCTGGGCCGCTTCCACCTGGACGGTATCGCTCCCGCCCGCCGGGGGGTGCCCCAGATCGAGGTTACCTTTGATATTGACGCCAACGGCATCGTCAACGTGTCGGCCAAGGACCTGGGAACCGGTAAGGAGCAGCACATCACCATCACCTCGTCCACCAATATGTCCAAGGAGGACGTGGAGAAGGCGGTTCGGGAGGCCGAGCAGTTTGCCGCTGAGGACGCCAAGCGCAAGGAGGAAGTGGACACCCGCAACCAGGCCGACCAGATGGTTTACCAGACGGAAAAGACCCTGGAGGAGATGGGCGACAAGCTGTCCGACGGCGACAAGGCGGATATCCAGGGCAAGCTGAACGTCCTGAAGGAGGCGCTGAAGGGTACGGACAGCCAGGCCATTAAGAACGCCACCGAGGAGCTGACTAAGGCCTTTTACGCCGTCAGCGAGAAGCTGTACAACCAGCAGGGCGGCCAGCAGGCCGGGCCTGGCCCGGACGGCGGGACGGGCGCCGACGCCGACGGGGCGGACAACGTGGTGGACGCTGACTACGAAGTGGTGGACGACGAAAACAACCAGTAACGGCTTTGGGATCCGCGCGGGCGGGGCAGGGCCCTGCCTGCGCGGTATCTTGCCCCTTAGCAAATTGGGAATGGGCAATTGGGAATCAGGAATTGGGGCGTTCGGCGCAGCCGGAGGGGGCTGGATTTCCACACGGTAGACAGCTGCCTGGTTCTGAATTCCCAACTCCTCATTCCTAATTGGAAAGTTGGTGAAGCATATGCCAGAACAAAAACGAGACTACTACGAAGTGCTGGGGGTGGCTCGCACCGCCACGGACGAAGAGCTGAAGAAGGCCTATCGCAAGCTGGCCAAACAGTACCATCCGGACATGAACCCAGGCAACCAGGAGGCCGAGGCCCGATTCAAAGAGGTCAACGAGGCTTACGAGGTGCTATCCGACCAGGAGAAGCGAGCCAAGTACGACCAGTTTGGCCACGCGGGGGTGGATCCCAACTTTGGCGCGGGGGCCGGGGGCGGCTTTGGCGGCTTTGACATGGGAGACATCGACCTGGGAGACCTGTTTGGCTCCTTCTTTGGGGGCGGGTTTGGCGGGTTTGGCGGCCAGCGCCAGGCTAACCCCAACGCGCCTAAGCGGGGGGCCTCCCTGCGGGCCAACATGACCATCTCCTTCCAGGAGGCCATGTCCGGTGTGGAAAAGGAGATCAGCCTGACCCGGACGGAGGGGTGCGAGACCTGCCGGGGCAGCGGCTGTGCCGCGGGCACCACGGCGGAGATCTGCCCCGACTGCCACGGAAGCGGCCAGGTGCGCATCCAGCGGGGGGGAGGCGGGTTTGCCTTCACCACCACCGCGCCCTGTTCCCGTTGCCGGGGGACAGGCAAGCTCATCCATCAGCCCTGCCCCGACTGCCATGGGGAGGGGCAGGTGCGCCGCCAGCGCAAGCTCAAGGTACGTATCCCGGCGGGCATCGACGACGGGCAGACCATCTCCATGCGGGGAGAGGGCAACAGCGGGGCCAACGGTGGGCCGGCCGGCGATCTGCTCATCAACGTCTCGGTGCGCCCAGACCCCCGCTTCCAGCGGGAGGGGGCCGACCTGTACCTGGAGCAGCCGGTGTCCTTCTCCCAGGCGGCCCTGGGGGCCCAGCTGGAGATCGATACCATTGATGGCAAGGTCAAGTACAGCCTGCCCGCCGGCACCCAGACGGGTACCACCTTCCGCCTGCGTGGCAAGGGCGCACCCCTGCTCAATGGCCGGGGCCGGGGGGACCAGTATGTCACCGTGCGGGTGCAGGTGCCCACCAACCTCACCGAGCAGCAGCGCCAGGCGCTGCAAAGCTACGCCCGGGCCATGGGGGAAGGGATCCCCGCGCCGGCCACGCCGGTGAAGGACTTTTTTGAAAAGAAGCGCAGGAAGAAAAGCTGAGCCACGCGCAAAGGGCCGGCCCCCATGTGGGGACCGGCCCTTTCTTTTCTATGGGACGATGCTTTTAGGCCCTGCCGGCGGCTGCTCCGCACCGGATTTCTTCACCGCGGGGGACGCTGGGGGACGATGACCGGGGCTTTAGCAGTCCACGGTGATGTTGTCGGTGCCGTGGGCTTCAAACTCGTCGATATAGGCGTCGATGCGCCGGTTGAGCTCCTCTAAGTTGCTCTCGTCAATGGGCACATCGTCCATGTCCCGGCGGGCCAGGTCCTCGGCCAGGATCTCAAAAAACACGTTGTTTTCGTACTCCATGATGGCCTCGTGGATGCCCCCCTCGGCAAAGGCCCGGGAGGGGATCACATCCCCCTGATACAGCTCGGCCAGGGTGGGCATCCCCTCTATGGCCGCCCTGCCGAACAGCAGGCTCTCCACTTCGTCATAGTCCTTGAACCGGTCCTCGCCCCGGGTGGAGTTGAGGATCCAGTTGCCGATGTAAACCAGGTCCAGCAAGCGGCGAAACTGCTTGCGGGTCAATTCCAGTTCCATGCTCGAAGCCCTCCTTGTGGCTGGGTTCTTGAGGATTGGGCAGGATGGCTGCCAGGCTCGCACCTTATTTTATACAGCTTTCCGTCGGTTTGTCAATGGGCATACTTACCGGTTCAGAAACATATATTCAGACAGCTTGACTGGACGGAGCGTGATACCATTGGCGGAATACACAGGGGAGAACCGGATCATTCTGCGGGGGGAGGTGGCCGCCCCGCCGGCCTTTTCCCACCGCAACCACGGGGTGGACTATTATGCCGTCACCCTGCGGGTGCCCCGGCTGTCTGGGGCGGAGGACATGCTCAACCTGATCACCGCTGACCCGGACCCCACCCTGTGGCGGCCGGATCAGTGGGTACAGACGGAGGGGGAGGTGCGCTCCTACAACAACCGCACCGGGGTAGGCAGCCGGCTGGTCATCACCGTGCTGGTGCGGACGGCCCAGAGCGTCCCGCCGGGGGAGGGGGAGAACCGCCTGACCCTGTCCGGCGCCTTGTGCAAGCTTCCCGTGCGCCGGCGTACCCCCCTGGGGCGGGAGATCTGCGATCTGCTGCTGGCGGTCAACCGGCCCTATGGCCGGGCGGACTACCTGCCCTGCATCGCCTGGGGCTCGCTGGCGATGCTGTGCGGCAGCATGGGGGTGGGCGACCGATTGCGCTTGGAGGGGCGGCTGCAGAGCAGGCAGTATCGCAAGGTGGTGGACGGGCAGGACACCATCCGCACTGCCTATGAGGTGTCGGTGATGAACCTGCTGCCCCCGCCAGAGGCGGAGGAATAGCCGGCCAGGGTCTGCCCGCCCAGTGGGTTTAGTAGGTGTGGTCGCACACCTGGCGGATGCGGGCCCGTATGGAGCGCAGGTCGGCAAAGGTCTCTGGGCGCTTGCCAGGGTCCCGGAGCAGGGCGGCGGGGTGGTAGATGGCGGTGTAGCATACCCCGTTGCGCTCCACCCACTGACCATGCTCCCGGGTGATCTTGTAGTCGTCGTGGATCAGCCGGTTGGCGGCGATACGCCCCAGGCAGACGATGAGTTTGGGGCGCAGCAGGGCGATCTGCTCCCGCAGATAGCCGATGCAGGCGTCCTGCTCGGTGTTGAGCGGGTCCCGGTTCCGGGGCGGGCGGCACTTGACGATGTTGGCGATGTAGAAGTTTTTGTCCCGGTACAGCCCGATGAGGGAGAGCATCTCGTCCAGCAGCTGGCCGCCCCGGCCCACGAAGGGCTCACCCTGGAGATCCTCCTGTTCCCCGGGGCCTTCCCCCACAAACATAACCTCCGCATCCCGCTGCCCCGCGCCAAACACCACATGGGTGCGGGTATCGGCAAGGGCGCAGCGCTGGCAGGACAGGCACCGCTGCTCCAATTCTTCCCAATCGGCCACAGGTCATTCCCCCTTTCCCGATCTGCTTGAGGCTATGATAGCACAAACGGGCGGGAAAGGCCATGGGGAAATGGGTACGGGCCGCCCCAGGATGGGGCGGCCCGTGTTTATTGCTGGAAAATAGGGAGACTGCATAAAAAATTATGGGGAGAACAAGAAAAAACTGGACAAAAATTTTTCGGTGTAGTATGCTGAAATTGCCATAAAAGGGAAGCGGCCAGTTGGGATGGGGAGAGAAAGCTCCAGGCAGGATACGGCTGGCCTAAGGAATGTGGAAGAAACTTCCCGTAGAGAGAAAAGGAAGGCCCAGAAGGAGTGGGATCAGATGTCGCCGGCCATACAATTTACGATCCTGACGCTTTGCGCGCTGCTTTGCTTCCTCCTGTATCCCATTGTCCTGGGCTGCATGATCAAAAAAATCGTGGAGAAGAGGGACTTCGCCCCGGAGGCATTCTTCCTGGCTCTGTTTGGCGGGTGCATCTGGTTTTGGATTACCTTTGTCTTTTCCAGCTTGCCCCAGCCCCATTGAAGAGGGGCCTCTGTTTGGGCAAGTGGGGTAAAATTTCCCCGGCAGCGAGGGGGAAAACTGGACAAAGCAACGGGGGACTGGCGGTTTACTATAACTATATATATAATGGGAGCTATCGGGATCCTTGTGCCGACAATGAGCGTTTGGTTCCCCGCGGTTCAGAATGTTAGGTGGCAGTGATGAAATGGAAACGAAGTTTGACCGGCAAGATTGCCGCCAGCGGCGCTGTGCTCGGCCTGCTGGTGCTGTACACGCTGCACTGGATTTCCGCGCCGGTTTACGCGGCCCTGACAATGGTGGTGCTGCTCTGCTTCTGGCGATTCAGTCCCAAGGATGACAACCGCCAAAGGGGCGCCTGAGCCCGCTGACCGCCTGTGAGGGGGAACGGCACCTCCGGCGTAGCGCCGCCGGCCATTTGGGGTTTTCCTGTAAAAAATGGGGTTGCAGCTGGGGAAACCCTGGGCAGAACGCCAGAAAAATTGCCATTGACTTTGCTCTGCTTCTGGGGTACAATACCTTCAATCCAATAAAGTAAAGGCATCGACGAAGACCGCCCCCCACGGCGTCCGACAGAGAACGCGGGCCACCGACTGAGAGCCCGCTCCGGAAAGACGGGATGGCGCAACGCTTCCGAGCTGGCGGTTCGAACCCCCAAAGGTGGTGTGGTGTAGGGCTGCCCGTCCTCCCCACGTTACCGGGGCTCGAGAGAGGTCCCTTGTTGGAGGGGCAACGCGGGTGGTACCGCGGAAATCATGGTTGACTTCCGTCCCGGATTGTACAAACGTACAATCCGGGACGTTTTTATGTCAAAAAACAATCTGAAAGGACTGAGAGATTATGCAGTTCGTCACCGGCGAAATCAAAACCACCATTCCCTATCAGCGCATCGCGGAGGGCGGGCTGAACAATCAGTCCGTCACCGTCCACGGCGCGGTCCACGCCCTGCGGGAGATGGGGGGCATCGCCTTTCTCACCCTGCGCATGGCCGACGGGGCGGTGCAATGCGTGTGCCCGCCCGGGCTGCTCCCAGAGGGGCTGTGCCAGGAGTGCGCGGTGGAGTTGACCGGAACGGTGCGGGCCGAGTCCCGGGCCCCTGGGGGTTGGGAGATCGGGGTGGAGGATATGGCGGTGCTGTCCCGGCCGGCGTCCCCCATGCCGGTGGCCCTAGGCAAGCGGAAGCTGGGCCTACACCTGGACACCGAGCTGCCCCTGCGCCCGGTGATCCTCCGGGACCTGCGCCGCCGGGCGGTGTTCAAGATCCAGGAGGGGTTGGTGCGGGCCTTCCGGGAGCACCTGGGCCAGGCGGGCTTCACCGAGATCCACACGCCCAAGATCGTGGGGGCGGGAGCGGAGGGGGGCTCCAACATCTTTCGGCTGGATTACTTTGGCAAAAAGGCCTACCTGGCCCAGTCTCCCCAGACCTACAAGCAGACCATGGTGGGGGTGTACGAACGGGTCTTTGAGGTGGGGCCTGTCTTCCGGGCGGAGAAGCACGCCACGGCCCGGCACCTGAACGAGTACACCGGCCTGGACTTGGAGATGGGCTATATCCAGTCCTTCTACGACGTGATGGAAGTGGAGACCGGCTTCTTGGCCCGGGCCATGCAGCTGCTGGGCGGGGCGTATGCCCGGGAGCTGGAAGTGCTGAGGGTGCACCTTCCGGACGTGTCCCGCATCCCCTGCCTGCGCTTTGACCAGGCCAAGGCGCTGGCTGCCCAGCGGTACGGCTACCAGATCCGGGACCCCTATGACCTGGAGCCGGAGGAGGAGGCCCGCATCGGGCAGTACGCCCGGGAGGAGCTGGGCAGCGACTTTGTGTTCATCACCCACTACCCGTCCAAAAAGCGGCCCTTCTACGCCATGGACGACCCGGAGGACCCCCGCTATACCTTGTCCTTCGACCTGCTGTTCCGGGGGCTGGAGGTGAGCACCGGCGGGCAGCGCATCCACGACTACCACCAGCAGGTGGACAAGCTGGAGCGCCGGGGGATGGACCGGGCGGACTTTGAAAGCTACCTGATGATTCACAGGTGCGGCATGCCGCCCCACGGAGGGCTGGGCATCGGCCTGGAGCGGCTGACCATGCAGCTGTGCGGCCTGGACAACATCCGGGCAGCCAGCCTGTTCCCCCGGGACCGCAGCCGGCTGGACCCGTGAGGGGCAAACATATAACCAGAAGAAAGGAAGGGATCCCATGAAGATCACCACCGAACTGATCGCCCACATCTCCCAGCTGTCCCGGCTGTTCCTGCCTGAGGGGGAGCAGGCGGCCATGGCCGCCCAGCTGGAGCGCATCGTGGACTATATGGACGTGCTCAGCCGCCTGGACACCGGAGACATCGAGCCCATGAGCCACGTCTTTCCGGTGCGCAACGTGCTCCGGGCGGACGAGGAGCAGCCCAGCTGCGACCGGGAAGCTCTGCTGGCCAACGCGCCGGCCCGGGATGAGGAGAGCTTCCTCACCCCCAAAAGCGTGGAGTGAGAGGGGGTGGAGAGATGGAACTGAGACAACTCACCGCCCTGGAGCTGGGGGCGGCCATCCGCAGGGGCGAGGTGTCGGTGGCCGAGGCGGCCCAGGCCGCGCTGACGGCCATCGAGGCGGAGGACGGGGCGCTCAACAGCTTCATCACCGTGGAGGGGGAGCGGGCGCTGGAGCGAGCGGCCCAGCTGCAAAAGGGGGTAAAGAAGGCCCAAAGTCCCCTGTACGGCGTACCTATGGCCCTGAAGGACAACATCTGCACCAGGGGAGTCAAGACCACCTGCGCCTCCAAGATCCTGGGGGACTTCCGCCCTCCCTATGACGCCACCGTGGTGGAACGGCTGTCGGCGGCGGGGGCGCTGGGGCTGGGTAAGCTGAACCTGGACGAGTTTGCCATGGGTTCCACCAGCGAGACCTCTTGGTACGGCTCCACCCGCAACCCCTGGGATCCGGAGCGGGCTCCCGGCGGCTCCTCCGGCGGGGCGGCGGCGGCGGTGGCGGCGGGGCTGAGCTGGTATGCCGTGGGGTCAGACACCGGCGGTTCCATCCGGCAGCCGGCGGCCCACTGTGGCGTCACTGGGATCAAGCCCACCTATGGCACCGTCTCCCGGTATGGGCTGATCGCCTACGCCTCCTCCCTGGACCAGATGGGCCCGGTGTGCCGGGATGCGGCGGACTGCGCGGCGGTGCTGGATGTGCTCCAGGGCCGGGACCGGCGGGATGCCACCAGCCTGGACGGGGACTATGGCCACCTGCTGGAGAGCCTGAGCGGCGACGTGCGGGGGCTGCGGGTGGGCCTCCCGGTCGACTGCTTTGGGGACGGCCTGGACGGCCAGGTGCGCCAGGCGGTGCTGGCGGCGGCGGACGTGCTGAAAAGCCGGGGGGCCCAGCTGGTGGAGCTGTCCCTGCCGGTGCTGGAGTACGGGGTGCCCGCCTACTATATCATCGCCGCGGCGGAGGCCTCCTCCAACCTGGCCCGGTTTGACGGGGTGAAGTACGGCTGGCGGGCGCAGGGGTACGGGGACTTGGCCGAGCTGTACCTCAAGACCCGGACCCAGGGCTTTGGCCTGGAAGTGAAGCGGCGCATCCTGCTGGGATCCTTCGTGCTCAGCGCCGGATACTATGAGGCCTACTACCGCAAGGCCCTGCAGGTGAAGGCGGTGCTCAAGGGAGCCTTTGACGAGGCCTTTGCCCGCTGTGACCTGCTGCTCACCCCGGTGGCCCCCGCCACCGCCCCCCGCCTGGGGGAGAGCCTGGGCGACCCGCTGGAGATGTACCTGGGGGATGTGTACACTGTGCCGGCCAACCTGGCGGGGCTGCCCGGGCTGTCCATGCCCTGCGGCTTTGACCGGCAGGGGCTGCCTATCGGGGCCCAGCTCATCGGCCCCCACTTTGGGGAGGGCAGACTGCTCAACGCCGCCTATGCCTTCCAGCAGGAAACCAACTATCACAGGCAGACGCCGAAAGGGGGGCAGCGGACATGAACTGGGAGACGGTCATCGGCCTGGAGACCCACGTGGAGCTGGCCACCAAGAGCAAGATCTTCTGCGGATGCACCACCCGCTTCGGGGGCGCGCCCAACACCCACTGCTGCCCGGTGTGCACCGGGATGCCCGGGGCGCTGCCGGTGCTCAACCAGGCGGTGCTGGAGTATGCGGTGCGGGCGGGGCTGGCGCTGAACTGCCACATCACCCGGTACAGCAAGTTCGACCGGAAGAACTACTTCTACCCAGACCTGCCCAAGGCCTATCAGATCAGCCAGCTCTACCTGCCCATCGCCGTGGGCGGCCGGGTGTCCCTGTCCACCCCGGCAGGGGAGGTGGCGGTGGGCATCCACGAGCTGCACATGGAGGAGGACGCGGGCAAGCTGGTCCATGACCCCTGGACGGATCAGACTCGGGCTGACTACAACCGCTGCGGGGTGCCCCTGATCGAGATCGTCACCGAGCCGGACTTTCGCACCGCCGACCAGGTGATCGCCTATCTGGAGCGGCTCAAGGAGACCTTGCAGTACCTGGGGGTGTCCGACTGCAAGATGCAGGAGGGGTCGCTGCGCTGCGACGTGAACCTATCCGTGCGCCCCCTGGGCAGCCAGGAACTGGGCACCCGCACGGAGATGAAGAACCTCAACTCCTTCAAGGCCATTGCCCGGGCCATCGACTACGAGGCCCGGCGGCAGATCGAGCTGCTGGAGCAGGGGGGACGGGTGGTGCAGGAGACCCGGCGGTGGGACGAGAACAAGGACGCCACCTATGCCATGCGCTCCAAGGAGGACGCCCAGGACTACCGCTACTTCCCCGAGCCCGACCTGCCTCCCATCGAGCTGGACGAGGACTGGCTGGCCCGGCTGCGGGCGGCCCAGCCGGAGCTGGCCCCGGCCAAGCGGGCACGCTATCAGGCCGACTACGGCCTGCCTGCCTATGACTGCCAGATGATCACCTCGGACCGGGTGTTGGCCGAACTCTTTGAGGGGCTGGTGGGGCTGGGCGCCCCGGCCAAGCAGGCGGCCAACTGGATCATGGGCGAGGTATTGGGCGCCCTGAGCGCCAGGGGGATGGAACCCGGGGAGATGCGCCTGTCGGCGGGTACCCTGGCCCGCCTCATCGCCCTGGTGGGGGAGGGGAAGCTGAACCGGAACACCGCCGTCAAGGTGTTCGAGGCGGTCTTTGACCAGGACGGCGACGTGGACGCCTATGTGCGGGCGCACGGTCTGGAGCAGGTGAGCGACGCCGGCGTGGTGCAGGCCGCGGTGGAGCGGGCCATCCAGGACAACCCCCAGTCGGTGGCCGACTTCCGGGGGGGCAAGGAGAAGGCCTTTGGCTTCCTGGTGGGACAGGTGATGAAGGAACTGAAGGGCAAGGCCGATCCCAAGCTGGTCAACACCCTGCTGCGTCAGGCCCTGGGCGGGGCATGAGGGGGAAAGCGGTGGAAAATCTGGAACGGATATGATACAATTTGCAGGAGCCGGGCAGCCGCCCGGCTCCTGCAAGCTATGGATTGAGAGAGGGGGAAGGGCTGTGCCGGTCTGCTATATCTTCGGCTCCGGGGAATATGGAGTCCAATGGCCCCGGATGGGGCAGGGCGACCTGATTATCGCCGCCGACGGCGGCTATGCCCAGCTGGAGGTGCGGGGGGTGATCCCCCATCTGCTGGTGGGGGACTTTGACTCTCTGGGCTATGTGCCCGCCCATCCCCACATCGTGCGCCACCCGGCAGCCAAGGACGACACGGATACCGCCCTGGCCATCCGGGAGGGCTGGGCGCGGGGACTGCGGGAGTTTCACATCTATGGCGGGATGGGTGGCCGGCTGGACCACACCCTGGCCAACCTGCAGCTGCTGGTGGGGCTGGCCCAGCAGGGGGGCGCGGGTTTCCTGGTGGGGGAGCAGGCGGTGGCCACCGCCCTGACGGCGGGCGCGCTGCGCTTCCCGGCGGGCTACCAGGGTACCCTGTCCGTCTTTGCCGCAGGCGGCCCGGCCGAGGGGGTGACCCTGACAGGACTGCGCTACCCGCTGCGGGAGGGGCGGCTCACCGGCGGGGTGCCCTTGGGGGTGAGCAATGAGTTCCTGGGCGCTCCTGCTGGCATCACCGTGGAAGAGGGGACGGTACTGGCCCTATGGCAGCCCCAGCCGGAGCTGCCTTTGCCGGAGCATCACCCAAAGGGAATGTGATGGGAAACATCCCCTGGGCGATCCGCCCAGGGGATGCCACAAAAGTACAGCGGCTGCTTGTAAGCTGCGACCGGATATGTTCAAATTGTGAGCGCTTTTTCCATTCTGACATGGGGGACGTTGGCCTCGAGAAAGACGCTGGACACCCGCCGATAGCCGCAGGCCTCATAGAAACCGCATACGTCGAACTTGGCGTCCAGCACGATCCGGTCCGCACCATTTGCCAGACAGTGCCTTTCCACCTCGGCCAGGGCGGCCTTGCCCCAGCCGCCGCCGCGGTACCGCGCCTTCATGCACAACCGCTGGATGCGCACTGCGGAAGAGCCGTCGCTCTGGCAGCGCAGTGCCCCGGCGTCTGCGCCATCTACCTGGATGAGAAAGTGGAGGCAGGATGTGCCCAGGCGGTCGGAGTCATCCACCTCCAGGGACTCCGGCACTCCTTTTTCCAGGACAAATACCGCCCGGCGCACCTGGAGGCACCGGGCAAGCAGATCGGTGTCCAGGGCGGGGAGCAGGGTGAGACGGCTCATGGGATCACCTCAAGAAAGAATTTCTGGACCTAAAAGACATCATGCCGGCTCGGCTGAGAAGAAGCAAGAGGAGGAACCGGGATGGAATGGGCAGGCGGCAGACAACGGTGCGGCTGGGTACATTTGGTTTGAAACTTGGCGAGAGGCGTGGCAGAGATGGGGACGCTCACATTTCGGCTTTGGCGCAGATGGAGTGGAAGAACTTCTTGGCTCGCTCCAGATCCTCTCTGCCTGGGCGGCCCTTTCCCATGCCGCCCAGCAGCTTGAAGGGCCCGTAGGTGACATAGCCCCGGCAGCCGAACTCCCCCAGGATCTTGGCCCCTCTTTCCCCGGCCGCCCTGGTGATCCCTTTGGTCCCGGAACCTTTTGCAATTCCATAAGTATAGGCGAAAAACACCTTTTTGCCCGGGGGCAGATGGGACTTCAGAAATTCTAAAACCTTGGGATGAAGCTCGAAAGCATAGATGCCGGAGGCAAACCCTATCATATCATAGCCGGTGAGATCCACAGGCCCAGCTGTGGTGACGTCGATCAAATCCACACCATACCCTTCGGTCATGGCCCGGATGAGCTGAAGCGTATTTCCATGATGCTGGGAACAATAGCAGATGGCAGTTTTCACGCGATAGCCTCCTCCTATCGAAGATAATTTTATTCTATCATAAACTGGAGCTGGGATGAAAGAGGGATAGGCAATGGGAGGGGGCATATACGCGTGGGGGGCTGGAGTGGGTATAATGGGGGAAAGAGCGGACGCGGCGAATGGGAGGGGGCATATACGCGTGGGGGGCTGGCCCGGACTGCGGGGCAGGGACACGAAGGCCCCATCCCAGCATGGCCATGCCGGGATGGGGCCTTTGTAGCAAAACATATAAAGCACAGGGGGGATGCCGGAAAGGCGTCCCCCCTGCTGTCAGTCGATGGCGACAGTGGTGCTCTTGGGCAGCTCCCGCTGGGCCTGCTTGGGCAGGGTGAGGCGCAGGATGCCGTGCTCATACTTGGCCGTTACGTCGGTGGGCTCCATCTGACCCACATAGAAGCTGCGGCTGCAAGCGCCAGAATACCGCTCCTGGCGGAGATACTTGCCGTCCTGGCCCTGCCGCTCCCGCTCCAGCCCCTTGGCGGCGCGGACAGTCAGGTAACCATCCTTCACGTCCACGTGGATCTCGTCCTTCTGGAAGCCGGGCAGGTCGATGTCCACCTCATAGGCGCCCTCCGTCTCCCGCACGTCGGTCTTCATCAAGTGCTTGGCCCGCTTTCCATACAGGGGGTTGCGGCCAAACC
The DNA here is from genome assembly GCA_018716385.1 of Candidatus Enterenecus merdae. GTDB lineage: Bacteria > Bacillota > Clostridia > Oscillospirales > Oscillospiraceae > Enterenecus > Enterenecus merdae. Next base: position 15,811 of record DVJZ01000023.1, on the reverse strand, counting down.
AGGCCGGGAAACGCATAAAATCATCGTCAAAGAATTCGTCAAATAGGTTCTCGCTCCATACGCTGGGCAGCATAAGTCATTCCTCCATTCCAAACGGCTGCTTTTGGGTGTTGGGGCTGGGCCCCGGCGGGGTCCTTTCCCTTGGGACACCTTCAGTATAGCACAAACATTAGCACTGTCAATGGGAGAGTGCTAATGTTTACAAAAGAACCGATGTTTGTTCACAAAACATCTGATTTTGCCCCGCCCTGCCAGAGCAGAGCGGGGCGGATGGAGGGTCAGCGGCTCAGCTGGGCGAAGTGGTCGCAAATATGTTCAAAGAGCTGGGCGGAGGCGAAGGAGTGGTAGCCCTGCCTGCGCCGTATGATGGCGATGTCCCATTGCAGACGGGGCTCCAGGGGGACGATGGCCAGCTTGTCGGTCAGGTTATGCTGGATGAGGGGCCGGGGCAGCAGGGCGATGCACTCTTGCATCTCCACCATCTTGAAGGTGAAGCCGGGCATGAGGCTCTTGTAGGCGATGCGGGGAGAGAAGCCGTTGGTGGCACATATTTGGATGAAAGTGTCGTGGAGGGTAGCCGTCTCACTGAAGGTGAGGATACACTCGCCCTCCAGGTCCCGGATATGTACGCTGGGCATGTAGGCGAAGGGATGATCCTTCCACACCACCAGCTGGCACACGTCCTGCACCAGTACATGGCTCTCAAATCGGGCGGGATTCTCCACCGGCAGCATCACCAGTCCCAGGTCCGCCTTGCCCGAGCCCACGGAGCTGGCCACCAACTTGGAGCCCTCCTCCACCACGCTGATGTCGATACCGGGGAATTTTTGATGGAAGTCGGAGAGTAGGGGCGGGAAGTACATGTCCAGCAGGACGCCCGGGATGTTCAGCCGGACCTCCCCAGTCTTGATGGAGCGCACGTCAGACATGACCTGAAAGATCTCGTCATACTGGATGAGGAAGGCCTGAGCTCGCTCATACAGGGCGCGGCCCGCGTCGGTCAGGTGGAAGCTCTTGCTGGTGCGCTCGATGAGCAGGATATTCAGCGACTCCTCCAGCTGCTTGATAGCCCGGGTCAGCATGGGTTGGGTCACATACAGCTGGGCAGCGGCCCGGGTAAAGCTCTTCTGCTGAACTACGGCGACAAAATATTTCAGATGTTGAATTTCCATAATCGTATCCATGCCCTTTTTCCATATAGCCCTATTATATCTGCAAGGTGCATAAAAATCACAGAAAAAATTTAACAAAATTTGACCAAAAAAATTGTCTAAATAGCGTAAAAGAATAACCAAGGGAGAATACTTCCATTTTTTCTGGTTATAATACTATCTAAAAGACACAAAAAATAAAAATATAATTCTTCTGTTCTGTGCAATCTATAATACTTTCGCAAGATACAGACCAATTTGGTGATTTTACAAAGGAAATGCTCGGGTAGTATACTCAAATCAAAGGCACGGAGAAGGAAGGCCTGGGCCCGTGCCTCCCTCGGAAGGGGGATCCAAAATCTAAATCGGAAAGGGAGTGGTGGAATGCCAAAGATCTTATTATCGGCGCGGGAAGCGGTTCGCCAGTACATTCGGGACGGAGCCACGGTCGCGTTCGGCGGGTTTGTGGGGGCCATGGTTCCGGAAGAGGTGAACAAAACCATCCAAGAGCTGTTCTTGGAGGAGGGGTCCCCCAAGGGATTGACCGCGATCTACGCGGCCGGACAGGGCGACTCGGACACCAAGGGGCTCAACCACCTGGGTGAGGAGGGCCTGGTGGCCCGCGTCATCGGCGGGCATTGGGGCCTGGTTCCCCGGCTGCAAAAGCTGGCGCTGGAGAACAAGTGCGCGGCCTACAATTATCCCCAGGGCGTGATCTCCCAAGGCTTCCGGGACATTGCAGCGGGCAAGGTGGGCGTGATCACCCACGTGGGGCTGAAGACCTTCGCCGACCCCCGGCTGGAGGGCGGGATGCTCAACGAGAAAGCCCGCCAAGCCGGCCCGCTGGTGGAGTTGGTGAACATCGCCGGCCAGGAGCGGCTGCTGTACAAGGCCATTCCCATTGACGTGGCGGTGATCCGTGCCACCTATGCCGACACCCATGGCAACTGCACCTTCCACAAAGAAGGGGCCTTCTCCGAGACGCTGGCCATCGCCCAGGCGGCCCGCAACAGCGGAGGCAAGGTCATCGTCCAGGTGGAGCAGGTGGTGGAGTACGGCAACCTGGATACCCGCCTGGTGCGTCTACCCGGCATCTATGTGGACGCCATCGTGGTGGCCGACCAGGCCAACCACATGCAGACCTTCGGAACCCAGTACAATCCTGCCTACTCCGGTGAGGCCCGGGTGCCCGTCAGCTCCCTGAAACCCATGGAGCTGGATCAGCGCAAGATCGTGGCCCGCCGGGCCGCCATGGAGCTGGTGCCAAACGCCATTACTAACTTGGGCATCGGAATGCCCGAAGGGGTGGCCTCCATCGCGGCAGAGGAGGGGCTGGAGGGCATGGTGCTCACCACCGAGGCCGGCACCATCGGCGGCATTCCCGCCGGCGGCAAGGACTTCGGCGTGACCACCAACCCAGACTGCCTGCTGGACCAGCCCTCCCAGTTCGACTTCTATGACGGGGGCGGGCTGGACGTGGCCTTCCTGGGCCTGGCCCAGGCCGACAAACAGGGCAACATCAACGTCTCCAAGTTTGGGCCCAAGATTGCCGGCTGCGGCGGCTTTATCAACATCACCCAGAACGCCAAGAAGGTCATCTTCTGCGGCACCTTTACCGCTGGTGGGCTGAAGCTGGGGGTGGAGAACGGCCAGCTGCGCATCCTGCAGGAGGGCAAGTCTAAAAAGTTCCTGGATCAGGTGGAGCAGGTCACCTTCTCCGGCGAGTACGCCATGGAGAAGGGCCAGCCCGTGCTGTATATCACTGAGCGGGCGGTGTTCCGGCTCACCGACCAGGGCATGGAGCTGACCGAGGTGGCCCCTGGCGTGGACATGCAGAAGGATGTGCTGGACCTGATGGACTTCAAGCCCATCGTCCGGGACGTCAAGCAGATGGACGCGCGCATTTTCCGGCCCGAGCCCATGGGCCTGACCCTGTGAGCGGGATCACCTTGACGTTGGGTATTTGAGAGCAAAGAGAAATTAAGACTTAGAGGAGGAAACGCGCATGAGTTTGTTTGGTATCGTTTTGGGCCTCGTCCTGCTGATGGTGCTGGCCTATCGCGGCTACTCTATCATCTGGGTGGCCCCCGTATGCGCCATCGTGGTGGCCGTGTTCAGCGGCTACGCCATCCTGGACGCCTACATCGGCGACTATATGGCAGGCATGGCCGACTATGTGCTGCAGTGGTTCCCCGCCTTCTTCCTGGGGGCGGTATACGGTAAGGTGATGGATATGACCGGCTCTGCCCGCAGCCTGGGCAACGCCCTGGTCAAGCTCATCGGCTCCCGGTTCGCCGTGGCGGCGGTGGTCATCCCCTGTCTGGCCATGACTTACGGCGGCATCTCCCTGTTCGTGGTGGTGTTCGTCATCTATCCCATGGGTTACTCCATCTACCGGGCCGCCGACCTGCCCCGCACCCTGCTGCCTGGCGCCATCGCCACCGGCGCGTTTGGCATCACCATGACCGCCATCCCGGGCACCCCCCAGATTCAGAACATCATTCCCACCGAGTACTACGGCACCAACGCCATGGCGGCCCCCGTGCTGTCCATCGTGGCTGTGATCGTGATGTTCGTCCCCGCCTACGCCTATCTGGAGTGGCGTGCCCACAACGCGCGGAAGAAGGGCATGCACTTTGTGCCAGACCCCAAGCACAAAGAAGTGAACCACGATGATAAGGCCCTGCCCTCCTGGCACTGGGTCACCGGCCTGATCCCGCTGATCGTGGTGGTGCTGATGCTCAACCTGTTCCCCTATCTGATGCGGGAGTACGCCGGCATCGAGTTTACGACCAGCCAGTCCATGGTCATCGCCCTGGTGTGCGGCATCCTGGTGGCCTGCCTGCTCAACCTCAACCAGGTCAAGACCCTGCTGCCCGCCATCAACGAGGGAGCCAACGGCTCCATGGGCGCCATCATGAACACCGCCTGCGCGGTGGGCTTCGGTTCCGTGGTTAAGGTGGTGCCCGGCTTCGCCGTGCTGACCAACCTGGCCCTGAATATGCCCGGCTCCATCCTGTTCTCCGAGGCTGTGGCGGTCAACCTGCTGGCTGGCGCCACGGGCTCCGCCTCCGGCGGTATGTCCATCGCCCTGGAGGCTCTGGGCCCACGGTTCGCCGAGATGGCCGCGGGCAACCAGAACATGCTGGAGAGCCTGCACCGCATCGCCTCTATCTCCTCCGGCGGTCTGGACACTCTGCCACACAATGGCGCGGTGCTCACCCTGTTGGCCGTGTCCAACTGTACCCACAAGGAGTCCTATATCGACATCTGCGTGACCACTTGTATCATCCCGCTGGTGGCCTCCCTGCTGCTGGCCCTCATCTGGGGTCTGTTCTAAGCAACATAGCGCAAAGAAAGGACGGGATCATTCCATGACGATTCAAGAACTGAAGGTTGGCGACAGCGCCAGCATGGCCAAGACCGTCACCGAGACCGACGTGTACCTGTTCGCCGGTATCACCGGGGATCTGAACCCCGCCCATGTCAACGAGCAGGCTTCCAGCCAGACCTCCTTTGGCGGGCGCATTGCCCACGGGATCCTCAGTGCGGGGTTCATCTCCGCAGTGTTGGCCATGAAGCTGCCCGGCCCGGGCACCATCTATCTGGGCCAGGAGCTGAAGTTTACCAAGCCCGTGCGGTTTGGGGATACTGTGACCGCCACCTGCACGGTCACTGAGATCGTGGCTGAGAAGAACATCGTCAAGCTGGAGACGGTGTGCACCAACCAGGACGGGGATGTGGTCATCAAGGGGATGGCCACCGTCATGCCCCCCAAGCAGTAAGAAGACGGCGCGACGCGCCGCCTGACCGGCAAAAACCGGCCGCCCCCAGGCGTGAAAGCGCCGGGGGCGGTCTTTCTTCTTGCTTGCTGTCCTCCTTGGCGGCGGGGCGGAGGAGATCGGGGGTTTCCTTTTGGAGGGATTGGCGGTATAATGAAAAACAACTGGTATCGCGGGGGATCTCCCCGCCGACCCGGCTGCACGCCGGATGGCCGGAATGTGAGAAGAAGGGGAACAGCCATATGAAGAAACAGATGCTCGCCCTGACAGTCGGGGTTGCCCTGCTGCTGGCGCTGACCACCCCTGCCCTGGCGGCCCAGAATGCCCCGGCGGGAACCGTCGCGCCGGGCCAGGCAGTGACCGCCGACGTCCTGGGCCTGACGGCAGCTGCCGGCGGCACAGTGCAACTGTCGGCAGGGAACCATGTGCGGTGGATCGACCGGGTGGATCTGCCGGCGGAGGTGGACGATTTCTATGAGAGGCTGATGGAGGCGGCGGACAACGACGGGGTGGACGACTGGCTGATCGACCCGGCGGCCTATGGCGAGACGGCGGCGGGAATAGCGGGCTATCGGGTGGCCGCCGCCTCCACCGTGCCGGGGCGGCTGAGCCAGGCGGAGGCCACCGCTTATTTGGACTACCTGTGGGCGGCCCTGGGGGCCTTTGACCGGGATGCGCCCCAGGTATTCTGGCTGTCGGGCACCTACACCCTGCTCTACGCGCAGAGTGGTGGGAGCACCACCTTCTACCTGGTGCTGTCCAGTGCGGACGGGTATAGCATCCTGGACGAGGGCTATTCCACTGCCGCCCAGCTGCGCGGCGCCATCGCCCAGCGGGACCGGGCGGTGGACGCCATCCTGGCCGACACGGTGACGACGGGGGAGGGGGAGGTGCTGCGCTATGGCGCGGGGGCGCCCCGCCAGGAGAACCTGCGCTACTTCAACGCCTGGCTGACCCTGCACAATGAGTACAACACTGCCACCGGGGCCGACCCCCACTACGCCACGGAATGCCTGAGCGCCTTGACGGGCAGCACGGGGGAGAACGGCCCGGTGTGTGAGGGATATGCCCGGGCCTTTAAGCTATTGTGCGACACGGTGGGCATCCCCTGCGTGCTGGCCGACGGCCCGTCCTACAACGCGACTGGGGCGGCCGGCGGGCATATGTGGAACTGCGTGCAGATGGAAGACGGTGGATGGTACGGGGTGGATGTGACCTGGAATGACCCGGTGGGGGGTACTCAGGGGGCGGTCTCCGGCCTGGAGCGGGAGGACTACCTGCTGGTGGGGGCGCAGACGGTGGTTGGCCGGATGGCCTTCGCCGACTCCCATGTGCAGGAGAATTGGGTCTTTGAGGGCGGGGCCCGCTATCCCAACGGCCCTGAGCTGAGCCAGACAGCCTATGATCCCGCTGGAACCCCGGCCCCAGGCTATGCCGTCACGGTGCCCCAGGTGGACCACGGCTGGGTGGCGGCAAGCCCGTCTGCCGCCCCGGCGGGGGCCACGGTGACCCTCACCGCCTACCCGGACGAGGGCTATATGCTGTCCAATCTGTTTGTGGTGGACGGGCAGGGGGAGCGGGTGGAGGGGGTGAGCCATCCCGACGGGGGCTATACCTTTGCCATGCCGGAGGGGGAGGTAACGGTCCACGCCGTCTTTGCCCCCCAGGGGAGCGACCTGCCTTTCCGGGATGTGGCCACCGTCCATTGGTTCTATGATGAGGTGCGCTATGTGTGGGACAGCGGCCTGATGCAGGGCACCGGGGCGGACACCTTCGGGCCCGACGTGACCACCACCCGGGCCCAACTGGTCACGACCCTATACCGCTTGGCGGGCCAGCCGGCGGTGGCGGGGGCCAACCCCTTTGCCGACGCCCCTGCCGCCTGGTATGCCGACGCGGTGGTGTGGGCCAGCCAGAACGGCATCGTGGAAGGGTACAGCGCCACTCAGTTTGGCCCCGAGGACGTTGTGACCCGGGAGCAGCTGGCGGCCATCCTGTACCGTTACGCCGGGTATGCCGGTTACGACCAGACCGGGCTGGGCAGCCTGGCTGGCTTTACCGACGGGGGCGCGGTGTCCGGCTGGGCGCGGCAGGCCATGACCTGGGCGGTGGGCCGGGGGCTGATCCACGGCGTCGGCAGCTTGGCCGATCCCCAGGGGTCTGCCACCCGGGCCCAGCTGGCGGCCGTCCTGACCCGTTTTTGCCAGGCCTATCCCTGAAAAGACAACCCCACCGGCCATTTGGCCCGATGGAGCGTGGGGGAGACAAAACCACCGCGGGCAATGACCGGTGGTCGTAAAACAGTAATATGTGAATTTCTTGGAACAGGCATGATTTCGGTCATGCCTGTTCCGCTTTTATCAGTTCATCCACGGGAATATAGCCAACAAGGTCATATTCGATATGTACCCTCTGTTTGCGTTTACCGCTGGACTTGTCCGGTGCCTCCACATAAACCGCCTTTACAAGCTCTCTGAGAGCATATGGCGTAAGTTCTGTGAGGTCGGTGTATCTGCGTGCCCGCTGAATAAACTGTTCAAGGTCTTCTACCGATTGCGTGATATAGTTCGGTCTTTCCTGTCCTTTTTCAATCAGCTCTAAACAATTTCCGGCATCTTCATATTGAAGCTGAAGATGATACAAGTTAATAACATCACCCTCACTATTCATGGTTGGGCTATAAATTAAATTTTCAATAACACTGGTTTGTTCACCATGATCCATGTAGATTTTTTTGATTGCACACAACAGAATAAAAAATGTGGTAAGGCGCTGCTGTCCGTCAATCAACTCAAACTGGCTGCCAGAGTCGTAAGTTACAATAGTGCCAAGGAAATAAGCCTTTTGACTATCGGTATTGTAGGCATCCAGTAAGTCTGCCAACAGCTGCTCTACCTGTTCGTCTTTCCAAACATACTCTCGTTGATAGTCGGGAACAATGTAGTGATTCTTAAATGCGGAGTTGATCGAGTGATCGTTATATTTAATATGCGTATCGGCCATCGGTTTCATCCTTTCCGGTAAATCAGTGTGTGTACACACATTATTATACAAGAAGGCACCATATTTTTCAAGATTAGTTTCCAAATTCACCAAAGCAAAGCGTAACTTTTCATGAACACATTTTTGCCAAAACAAGAGCTGCCCCGCTGAATGGCAGGGCAGCTCTTGTTCGCCACCAAAAATCAATCAAGGTTTTTGTATTCCGTAACTGTCTTGAGGTAGACGGCAGGATCGTCGTTAAGGATTAAATCAGCATATGCAGCAGGGTCATTATAGATCAGATAGTCGAGTTCCGACTGTTGATACATATTATTCACTACCTCATTTTCCACAGCGATAGTGTCGATAGAAACCATGCTGCCGTCTGAAAAGCAAAGCTCTACACAAGCAGTATCAAGGTTAAATTCACAAGATAACAGGTGTTTCATGGTAAATACCTCCGTAATTCTAATATTTTGTTGCAAAAAAGAACGATGCCGGTCATGCGACTCGACATCGTTCTTTTCGTTGTTGTTTCCAACCCTGTCAGACAGATGCCGTAAAATAGTAATTTTTTAGAATTACTGTCTTACGAGCACCCATCTAACGCCCGCGGTGGTTTTTGTCTGTTGGGCCCGGATGGGAGGGGCGGTCAGGCAAACTTTCGGTCGTAGAGCAGCGCGGCGATGAGCACCACAAAGCAGGAGCCCGCGTTGTGCACCAGCGCCCCGGTGGTGGGGGTCAAAAGCCCCAGCAGGGAGAGCACGATGGCCGCCAGGTTGATGCCCATGGACAGGGTGATGCTCAGCTTGATGGTGGCAGCGGTGGCATTGGACAGCCGCTTTAAGTAGGGGATCTTGGACAGGTCGTCGCCCATCAGGGCGATGTCGGCGGCTTCCACGGCGATGTCACTGCCCATGCTGCCCATGGCCACCCCCACGTCGGCGGCCTTGAGGGCGGGGGCGTCGTTGACCCCGTCGCCGATCATGCATACCGTCTGGCCAGATGCCCGCAGGGACTCCACGTTTTGCACTTTCTCCTCGGGCAGCAGCTGGGCGCGCACCTGGGAGATGCCCGCCTGCCGGGCGAAATGGGCGGCGGCCTGCGGACTGTCCCCAGTGAGCAGGACGGTGCGGGTTCCCATGGCGTCCAGACGGGCCACCATCTGCCTGGCCTCCGGCCGCAGCACGTCGGACAGGGCGATGACGCCGGCGCACCGGCCCTCTTCCGCCACCAGAATGGAGGCCTTACCCTGGGTGCGCAGCCGCTCCAGGGCTTTGGCGGCCTGACCCTCGACAGCCACCCCGTGCGATAGCAGATAGGCCTCGCTGCCGCACAGCAGCTGCCTGCCCGCCACCTGGGCGGCCACGCCTCTGCCCGCCGCCATCTGGAAGGCGGACGATTCCGTCAGAGCCAGGCCTCGGGCCTTGGCGCAGGCAACGATGGCTTTGCCCAGGGGATGCTCGCTCTTGGCCTCGGCACAGGCGGCCCAGGCCAGCAGCCCGTCCTCACCCAGGCTGGGCCGGAGGGGGAGCACATCGCTGACCTCCAGCCGCCCGTAAGTGAGGGTGCCCGTCTTGTCAAAGGCGATGGTGTCCACCTGGCCCATCCGCTCCAGGGCCTGGCCGGACTTGATGATAACGCCGTGCTTGGTGGCCTGGCCGATGGCGGCCATGATGGCCGTGGGGGTGGCCAGCACCAGGGCGCAGGGGCAGAACACCACCAGTATCGTCACGGCGGTGACAGTGTTGCCGGTGGCGGCATAGGCCAGCACGGCAATGAGCAGGGCCGCCGGCACCAGCCAGCTGGCCGCCCGGTCCACAATGCGCTGCATGGGAGCCTGGTGGTTCTCCGCCTCCTGCACCATACGGATGAGCCGCTGTAAGGAGCTGTCCTGGCCCACCTTGGTGGCGGTGATGTCGATGGAGCCAAACCGGTTGATGGTGCCGCAGAACACCTCCTCGCCCACCCCCTTGTCCACAGGCAGGCTCTCGCCGGTCATGACGGATTGATCCACCGAGGTCTGGCCGCTCACAATCGTCCCGTCCACAGGGATGGCCTCGCCAGGCAGGATGCGTAGCACGTCCCCGGGGAGGATCTGCTGGGCGGGGATCAGCTCTTCCCGGCCGTCCCGGACGCGGCGGCCTTGGGTGGGGGTCAGGCCGATGAGCTGCTTGAGTCCCTTTTTGGCCCGGTTGGTGGTGGCCTCCTCCAGCAGCTCGCCAATGGCCATGATGAAGGCCACCTCCCCCGCCGCGAACAGGTCGCCGATGGCGATGGCGGCCAGCATGGCGATGGAGATGAGCAGGGCGGAGGAAATCTTGCGGATGCCGGGATTGCAAAGCAGGCTCCAGATGGCGCTGTACAGCAGCGGGAGGCCGCTGATGAGCACCGTCACCCACGCCGGATCTATGGGGAAGCTGCCCCCCGGCAAGGTGATCCCAAACGGCTGGGCCAGATGGGGGGTTAGGGTCAGCAACAGGAACACGCCAGACACAATGGTCATAGGCAGGCCGGATAGGAACGCGTCAATCTTGTTTAGCATGGGCATTCTCCTCATTCCCGAACCCTCTTGACAGCGGGGGAGGGTTTTCATACAATAGATTCAATAGCGAATAATTTGTTCTCTTTGATTGTAGGGGGAGGCCGGCCCGCTGGCAAGGGACCATTTGGGCGGACTGTTCTCTACCGAACGTTTTCTGTGATTTGTACGGAAGGGGGTGTGGCCATGGACCGGCGGCAGCAAAAGACCCGGGCGGCCATCTTTGCGGCCTTCAGCGTCCTGCTGGAGGAGAAGCGCTACAATCACATCACGGTGCAAGAGATCATTGACCGGGCCAACGTGGGCCGCACCACCTTTTACGCCCACTTTGAGACGAAGGACGACCTGCTCAAGGCCCTGTGCGAGGAGCTGTTCGGACACATCATTGACACGGCCAAGGGGCTTCCCCACGGCCAGTACCACTACACCTGCGGCAGTCAGGCGGACTCGGTTTTCCTGCACCTGCTGCGGCACTTGCAGGAAAACGACAGCAACGTACTGGGGCTGCTGTCCGGGGAGAGCAGCGAGATGTTCCTGCGCTACTTCAAGGACAGCCTGAACGAGTTGATCCAGTCCCAGGTGGTGGGGCCAAACCGGCAGGGGGACGGGCGGCTGCCGGAGGATTTCCTGGTCAACCACATCTCGGGCAGCTTTGTGGAGATGGTGCTGTGGTGGATCAAGGGGAAGATGCGGCAGAGCCCGGCGGAGCTGGACCGGTATTTCCGGGCGGTGATCGAACCGGTCCTTTGACCGGGAGGGGAGAAAGACAAACAGGTAGCGAGGCCCAAGCCCCGAAAGGTTGAGCTGCTTTCCTTATGCCATTGCTTCGTCCGGATAAAGCATAAATCCGAACCCATCCCCAAGGGGACAAAGTTCGGATTTATATATTTTAGGACATGTTGACGAAAAAGATACCCAACTCAAAAGAAATGAACCGAACCGAAGCCCAGTGCTACCGAGGGGCACAGGCGGAATTTTACTTCCGATGGGTATATCAAATTGCGGCATCCACAAAAATGACCCTGATTGTGAGACAAGCAACTCCCTTAGAACTAAGGGAGTTTCCTTTGCGCTAAGGGGGATTAGGCCAATCTGCGGTGCTTGAACACAGCCACTGCGAAAACTGAAATCAAAATTTCCACACCAGACAGAATGGCTACCATCATTAGGTTGCTGCCCACAAACATAGCTACCGCTGCGGTGTCTATGAGCATATGTGCAGCGATACACGGGATAGAGCCGCGGGACAATTCTTTCACGGCTCCGAAGGTGAAGGTGTTCCCCAATATCATGAGATAAAATATGAGATAATTTGATGAGCCAGCCGTGATCCATGGCAGACGGTAGATGGGGAAATGCCAAACGAACCAGATGATGGATATGACAAGCATTTTTAAGACAAAGCTTTTTTTGATGTTGATATGCTCCTGGAGATACCATCTCCATCCCACTTCTTCAAGGCCTCCCTGTAGAAGCGTCCACGGGAAATATGCGATCACAGCCGAAAAGGGCGAACCTGTAAACGTCACATTCCCCAGAAGAAGAGACACGCCATAGTAAATTACAGGCACAAACGCTGCGGCAGCATATGCGTACCACTTCTCACGGAACCTAAACGCCTGCTTGACAAATTGCCGCATTCCGGATACCTCACCAGATATCCGCATCAGGGCAAAGGCCAGAAGCATGGGGAGCAGATTCATAAAAATGAAAAGTACAGACGACCATATGTTGGTATTGTCCGGGACAAACCACAATATGACCTGCCCGACCAGAAATGTGCAGGCGATCGTTATCAGCGAGTATAGGTACGGCAACAGAATTTGCTTGTTTTTCATATCAATCTCCAAAGCATCCAATTTATTTAATAGTAGCATGCATCAGGCATAATAGCAACCGCAATCCTGATACCCATTGTATCAAAATTGTGGTTTTTATTTGGTGGAGCAGAAGAGCGCTTATGCGAACAAGAGCCAGACGAACCACCGGGGTTCGCCTGGCTCTCTTTTGGTGGACTCGAAGGGGATCGAACCCTCGACCTCTGCGTTGCGAACGCAGCGCTCTCCCAGCTGAGCTACGAGCCCGTGCCGATGGCGCCCCCCCATTATAACAGAAAAAAACGATTTGTAAAGGGGGTGGGGAGAAAATTCAGTTGATAATTTCCATCGGACATGGTACAATAACACTCGATTGTTCCGGGGTTTCAACGCGGAACAAGGCCGCGCTAACCGGGGAGACAGCGGTGCCCTGTACCTGCAACCCGCTACAGCAGGGGTGAATCCCGGCCCTCGGAGGTAGGATGTGCCGTCTGCCCCATATAAGCAGCGATGATGGATCGGTCCCGCGCAACGCGGCCCCGTGAACCGTGTCAGGCGGGGAACCGAGCAGCACTAAGCGGATCGCCGAGTGTGCCGCGGGGCTGCCGATCCTGAGCCGGCTGTATGGGTAACGGGTGTATCCTGTCTACAAAGGCCGGTGCGCGGCCTTGTCCTGTGTTGAAACTTTTTCATCGGGAGGTGACGGCCATGTACCAGGCCCTGTACCGCAAGTGGCGCCCCCAGAGCTTTGCCGATGTGGTGGGCCAGGGGCACATCACTCAGACGCTTCAGCGGCAGGTGCAGTCCGGGCGGCTGTCCCACGCCTATTTGTTCACCGGCACCCGGGGGACGGGAAAGACCACCTGCGCCAAGCTGCTGGCCCGGGCGGTGAACTGCCAGCAGCCTCAGAACGGGGACCCCTGCAACCAATGCCCTGCCTGCCAGGGGATCGAGAGCGGGGCGATCCTGGATGTGCTGGAACTGGACGCGGCGTCCAACAACCGGGTGGACGATATCCGGGCCATCCTGGACGAGGCGGTGTACGCCCCAGCGGCGGTGAAGAAGCGGGTGTACATCGTGGACGAGGTGCATATGCTCTCCACCCAGGCCTTCAACGCTCTGCTCCAGATCCTGGAGGAGCCACCTGCCCACCTGATGTTCATTCTGGCCACCACCGAGATCCATAAGGTGCCGGCTACCATCAAAAGCCGTTGCCAGCAGTTTGCCTTCAAGCGCATCCACGCGGAGGAGATTGCCGCCAGGCTGTGCCAGGTTGCACAGCAGGAGGGCTTGCCCCTGAGCGAAGGTGGCGCGGCATTGATCGCCCGGTTGGCCGACGGGGGGATGCGGGACGCGCTGTCCCTGCTGGACCAATGCGCCGGCCAGGGCGGGGAGATTGACGAGGACCAGGTGCGCCAGGTATTGGGCTTGGCGGGCAATCTGGAGACGGCGGCCCTGCTGGAGACGGTGGCAGATGGGGACGTAGCCCAGGCGCTGTCCCGGTTGGACCGGCTGTACGCCGGGGGGAAGGAGATGGAGGCTCTGGCCGGGGAGCTGTCCGCCCTGGTCCGGGATCTGCTGGTGCGCAAGACCGCGCCTGAGGGCGGCTCCGGCCTGATGACTGGCGGATATGACGAGGGAACCCTGCGGCGGCTGACGGGCCGCTTTGACGCTCCCCGCCTGGCTCATATGCTGCGGACGCTGCAGGAGACCGGGGCGGGGCTGAAGGGGTCGGCCAACCGGCGCACCGACATGGAGCTGTGCCTGGTTACCCTGTGCGACCCGTCCTTGGATCCCTCCCCTGCGGCATTGGCCGCCCGGGTGGCCAGGCTGGAACAGGGGGGCGTCATCTCCCCGGCCCCGAGAGGGGAGATGGCAGAAGAGGGAAAGGCTGCCCCGGAAGGAAAGGGGACGGCGGCCGGCAGCCCTGCCTTTGCCCCAGGACGGGAACCGATCCCTGCGGAAGCGGCGGATGAGAAGCCCCCCATCTCGGAACCGGCAGAGGCAAAGCCGCCCGTTCCACCGCCGGAAGCCGGGGGTGAGACGCCCCTCGCCCCGACGGGGCAGGCGGCGGGCGAGCCCGCCCCTGTGCCCCAGCCCGTCCCACCCTCCCAGGGGGAGGAAGCAGACGGCCCGCCCGCTCGGCAATGGCCTGGCTGGGAGGCGCTGTTGGAGCGGCTGAAGGGAAAGCTGGAGATGAGTGAGTTTGCCTTTCTGGGCAACCGCGCCATGGTGCGGGGGGACTGGAACGGGCGGGAGCTCACCCTCTGGACGGCAAACGACTTTTTGCGGGGGCGGATGGACCGGCCGGTCATCACCCAGGCGGTGGCCCAGGCGGCCCAGGCGCTGATGGGCGGCCCGGTGCGGGTGGGCGTCCGGATGGGAGAGATCCCCGAGCCGGCCCAATCGCCGGCCTCGGCGGGAACAGGGCCGGAGCAGGGGCAACCCGAGGAGGCTTCCGATGCGCTGGAGGCCTTTTTGCGGGACAGCCAAGGAAACGTGAGCGTGGAGTGAGCAGCGAGCAGGAGGGATACAAGATGGCAAAAGGATTCAACAACCGTGGCATGGGCGGCATGGGGGGCGGTATGGGCAACATGCTGCGCCAGGCCCAGAAGATGCAGCAGGATATGCTCAAGGCTCAGGAGGAGCTGGAGAGCAAGCGCTATGAGGCCAGCGCCGGGGGCGGCGTGGTGTCGGCGGTGGTGTCGGGCAAGAAGGAGCTGGACAGCGTGACCATCGACCCCGCGGCGGTGGACCCGGACGATGTGGAGATGCTGCAGGACCTCATTGTGGCGGCGGTGAACGAGGCCATGCGCAAGGCCGCGGAGGACGCCGCCAGCCAGATGTCCCGCCTTACCGGCGGGCTGAACCTGCCCTTCTGAGACGAGGGCCGGGATCGGCCCGGGGCAGGATGGGAAAGGGGGCGCGGGCAGTGTACAATAGTACCCTGTGCTATCTGGAAAACCACCGGGGGGAGTACCTGATGCTCCACCGGGTGAAGAAACAGCAGGATGTGAACCAGGGCAAGTGGATCGGCGTGGGCGGGAAGTTTGAGGAGGGAGAGAGCCCAGAGGAATGCCTGCTCCGGGAAGTGCGGGAGGAGACCGGCCTGATTCTCACCAAATACCGGTTCCGGGGGGTGGTGACCTTTCTCACCGACGGCGGCTGGGAGGGGGAGTACATGTACCTGTTCACCGCTGACGGCTGGGAGGGACAGCTGAGGACGGACTGCCCGGAGGGGGAGCTGGCGTGGGTGCCCAAGGTGCGCCTGTCTGAGCTGGCCCTCTGGGAGGGGGACGAGATCTTCCTGGAGCTGCTGGAGCGGGATCACCCGCCCTTCCTGCTCACCCTGGAGTATGCCGGGGGGCGGCTGGTGCGGGCGGTGGCGCCGTGCAGCTCATACACCGCCCGGCTGCCCATCTGGGAGGGGGACCAGATCTTCCTGGACCTGCTGGCCAGGGAGCACCCCGCCTTCCTGCTCACCCTGGAATACGCCGGCGGCAAGCTGATCCGGGCGGTGCTGGACGGAAAGCGCCT
>DVJZ01000022.1 GCA_018716385.1 Candidatus Enterenecus merdae | reverse complement strand
CTCGGCGATGCGCCCTTGATGGAGGATGATGCCGCCGATCAGCTGCACCCGGTAGGGCCGCATCCCCAGCACCCGCTCGTCCGCCTCCCGGCAGACGGCGAAGGCCTCGGGCAAGATGTCGTCCAGCGTCTCCCCTTGGGCCAGGCGGCCCCGGAACTCGTCGGTCTTGGCCCGCAGCTGCTGGTCGCTCAGTCCCTTCATCTGCTCGCCCAGCGCCTCGATCTGGTCCACCAGGGGCAGGATCGCCTTGACCTCCCGCTGGGAACGGGTGCCGAATACCTTTGAAAACAGACCCATTGCTTCCGCGTCCTTTCTTTTCCGTACATACCCCGCCCGCAGGCCCCGCGGGCAGATTGACCCAATTATCTCGTAGTATAACACATTGCCCCGGGAGAAAAAAGAGGAAATTGTGAATTCACCCCCCGCCGATTCCCCAGCACCGCCTCCCGCAGACGGCAATCCAGTTGTCACGCATCTTGCCCCACAGATTGCATTGCAGATATGTAATGCATACAAATGGCGAATGATAGGATAAAATGTCGGACAGACAGTCAGGCCGAAGGGGTGAGCGCCATGCGAAAATTCAAGATACCAGAGGGCACAAGCGAGCCGAAAAGCGCAACCAAAAGCATCCGCTTCCCCAATCAGGTCATCCACTCCGTGGAGGACGCCATCCGCGGCACCAACTGCACATTTTCCGCCTTTGTGGTGGAGGCGGTCCGGGTCGCGCTGGATAATCTTCAAGATGATACAGCTCTCACCATATAACTTCTCTCCGCTTCGATTCAAAAGGAGGTCCCCCATGGGCACATCCCACCATCCCTCCCCAGCCGCCTTCCTGCGCCGCCGGGTGCTGCGTCTGGTAGACCGCCCCTATCCCCCCGTACTCTCCCCCTATCCGGCCCAGGTGGCCGGCTACCTGGCCGCCGTCGGCGCGCGCCCCGGCCCCGCCGGCCCCTGCTACCTGATGGACGGCTACCGTCTGTACCGGGAGGACGGCCTGCCCCCCAGCCCCACCATGCTCTTCGCGGTGGCGGAGGAATACGGCATGCGGGGCTTTCACGTGCGCCGGGCCCTGGCCCTGCTGCGCGCCGCCCTGGAAGCGCGGGACCCCTGGATGGCGGAGCGGAGCAACATGGAGTTCTACGCCCTGTGGGCCGCCCTGTTCCAGCGCCTGGACGCAGCCGATATCCCTGGCTGGCCCCCCGTCTACGGTAGAACGTGACCCCGCCCTTCTCCCTGCCGCCCCGTTTCCCCGCACAAATGCCCAAATTTTTCCCCTTCCTGTTGACGGGCGCGAGGCAGATGGACTATAATACACGCAAGAGGGCTAACAACGCCATGTTTCCAGACAAGATGGCGGGGGAGGCCATAAACGATTGCGCATAGGAAAATGCTGATCCGAATGACCCGAGACCTGAAAAGATAGCGATAGACACTCGTTCTCGTTTGAAAACGTATCGTGACTGTCGTGGTTTTACTTATTTTAACGCGCTGAACGCTCAGGTTTTAGATGCGCGCAACGCATTTCTCATCTTGGGTCAGCAGCCCTGACAAAATGAGGTGGATCATGAAGAAGAGACGTATCATTCTGTTTCAGATTGTGGCCATTTTTGCGCCCCTGGCCTCCATCGCGCAATTTCTCTATGCTCTTTACATCCATTCGTTCCTTCCGTTGATCACGTCCGCTCTATACGCTGTCATAGCCGTGAAAGCCTTTCTGTGTCTTCGAGAGAAAGAATGACGTCTCAGCCCGTTTGCGGCGCCCCCAGCCGGGGGCGCCGCTTTTCCCGTGCAAAATGCCCCAGTATGGGTGGTGTTTCCCGACTTTTCCCCCACAAATGCCCAAACTTTGTCCCTTCCTGTTGACAGGTGCGGGACAGGCGGGCTATAATACACCCAACCTGAACCAATGATAGAGGCGCGGTACCGATCAGTACCCGGGGGGCATGGACGACTGCCCCCGGCGAAAGGCAGTACCGCCGAAGGACGGGGCGCTGGTCCGGCTCCCCGCTGCCTGGGCCGCCGGGGAATACCCGGCGGACTGTCACACCCCCGTGTGAAGCGCTATCATGGCGGAGTCGCCTCCCCTGGGGTGGAGCATCGACCATGATCGCATCGGCGGTTCATGGTCTTTTTCATTCCCCCGGCCCGCCGCCGGGGCCATTGCCAAAGAAAAGAGGAGAAGAATATGAAGAGAAGAACCCTTGCCCTGCTGTTGTGCGCCGCGCTGGCCACCACCCTGTCCGCCTGCGGCGGCTCCCCCGCCGCGTCCTCTGACGCACCCGCCAGCAGCTCCCCCGCCGTCACCGTCCCCCCGGTGGAGGATCTCACCGACGTGGATACCAGCTCCATCCCCGGCCTGGAGGACGGGGTATTCACCGTGGGTATGGAGTGCGCCTACGCCCCATACAACTGGATGCAGATGACCGACGCCAACGGGGCGGTGCCCATCTCCAACGTCCCCGGCTCCTACGCCAACGGCTATGACGTGATGATCGCCCAGCGCATCTGTGAGGCCTACGGCTGGGAGCTGGAGATCGTCTCCAGCGAGTGGGACTCCCTCACCCCCGCCGTCCAGGCCGGTACCATGGACGCCAACATCTGCGGCCAGTCCATGACCGCCCAGCGCATGGAGGAGGTGGACATGGCCGGCCCCTACTACTACGCCAACATCGTCTGCCTGACCACCCGGGACAGCCAGTACGCCTCCGCCACCTCCATCGCCGACCTGGCCGGCGGCACCTGCACCTCCCAGTCGGGTACCATCTGGTATGACACCTGCCTGCCCCAGATCCCCGACGCCGACATCCTCTCCCCCGCCGACACCGCCCCGGCCATGGTCATGCAGCTTCAGACCGGCACCGTGGACTTCGTGTGCACCGACCTGCCCACCGCCATGGCTGCCGCCGCCCGGGACGACAGCCTGGTCATCCTGGACTTCTCCGGCACCGACGGGGACTTCCAGTTTGACAACGAACAGGAACGGGCGGAGAACGTGAACCAGGGCATCGCCGTGCAAAAGGGCAACACCCAGCTGCGGGACGCCATCGATGTTGTCCTGTCCGCCCTGACCCGGGAACAGCTCAACGCCATCATGGATCAGGCCATCGCCATCCAGCCTGAAATCTGATCTCCCGTCGGCCCGGCCCCACCCCGGGGCCGGGCCGCCCCCATTGGAAAGGAGCCCCCTATGCAGCGCTTTCTCGACCTGTTCCAAGACATGGCCCGCCTGTGGCAGAACTACTGGCCGGGCTATGTCAACGGCATCCGCAGCACCCTGATCCTGGCCGTGGTCGCCACCCTCATCGGCTGCGTCATCGGCTTTGCCTGCGGCGTGCTCAACACCATTCCCTACACCAAACGAGACCGCCCCGTCAAGCGCTTCTTCCTAAAGCTGATCCGGGTGGTCGTCCGGGTGTATGTGGAGGTCTTTCGGGGCACCCCCATGGTGCTCCAGGCCGTGTTTATCTACTACGGCCTGCCCTACTTTACCTATAACGCCGTCCAGTGGCCCAGCGTGTGGGCGGCCGCTATCGTGGTGGTGTCCATCAACACGGGGGCCTATATGGCCGAGTCGGTCCGGGGCGGCATCCTGTCCATCGACCCCGGCCAGACCGAGGGGGCCAAGGCCATCGGCATGACCCATGTGCAGACCATGCTCAGCGTCATCCTGCCACAGGCCTTCCGGAACATCCTGCCCCAGATCGGCAACAACTTCATCATCAATGTCAAGGACACCTCAGTGATGTTCGTCATCACCTTCACCGAGTTCTTTGCCTTCCACCGGTACATCGTGGGCGTCAACAATATGTACTTCCCCTCCGCCACCATCGAGATGATCGGCTATCTCACCATGACCCTCGTCGCCTCCTTCCTGCTGCGCGCTCTGGAGCGGCGGCTGGACGGCAGCGACAGCTACGAGCTGGCCCAGGCCGACGCGCTGACCATGACCGCCGGCACCTACCGCCGCCCTGACCCCACCGGGGACACACCCCCCGAGCCGCCTGATCCAGAGGCCCGGGAGCGGATCCGGCAGCAGCTCAAGCACGGCAGGAACAGGGGGGAGCGATAATGCACAGCGACGCCATTTTGGAGGTGCGCCATCTGTCCAAGTCCTTTGGCAGCCACGAGGTCTTGCGGGACATCGACTTCACCGTGCGCCCCGGGGACGTGACGTCCATCATCGGCGCGTCCGGATCGGGCAAGTCCACCCTGCTGCGGTGTGTCAACCTGCTGGAGACCCCCTCCAGCGGCCAGGTGATCTTCCACGGCCAAGACATGACCGCCCCTGGGGTCAAGGCCACCCAGTACCGCTCCAAGGTGGGCATGGTGTTCCAGTCCTTCAACCTGTTCCACAACATGACGGTGCTGGAAAACTGCGTGGTGGGGCAGGTGAAGGTGCTCAAGCGGCCCAAGGCCCAGGCCCGGGAGAACGCCCTGAAGTACCTGGAGCAGGTGGGCATGGGCCCCTACATCCACGCCAAGCCCTGGCAGATCTCCGGCGGCCAGAAGCAGCGGGTGGCCATCGCCCGGGCCCTGGCCATGGAGCCGGAGGTGCTGCTGTTTGACGAGCCCACCTCCGCCCTGGACCCCGAGATGGTGGGCGAGGTGCTGTCCGTGATGCGCACCCTGGCCCAGCAAGGCATGACCATGCTGGTGGTCACCCACGAGATGGCCTTTGCCCGGGACGTGTCCAGCCATGTGGTGTTCATGGCCGACGGGGTCATCTGCGAGCAGGGGGACCCCCAGCAAGTGCTGGCCAACCCCACCCAGCAGCGCACCCGGGACTTTCTGGCCCGGTTCATGGCCCGATAACCGAACCCCCCTGGCCGGCCCACAGCCGCCCAGGGGGTTTTTCTTGCCATTTCCCAGGAAAGACGCTATACTGAACGTTGACAGTTTGTTGAAAGGATGTGCCCACATGAACCGTGACCAGGCCTTTGAGTTCCTGGACCGCACCGCCCGGGGCATTGCCGAGATGTTCGGCTCCTCCTGCGAGACGCTGGTCCACGACATGGGCGTGCCCACCCACCCCATCCTGTCCATCTACAACGGCCACGTCTCCGGCCGGGAGGTGGGCTCCACCATGGACATCATGGGCATCGGCCTGGCTCTGGACGAGCAGGCCGCCACCACCGACCAGGTCAACCTGGCCGCCACCACCCCGGATGGCCGGCAGGCCAAGTCCTCCACCTTTCACATGATCGGGGAGGACTACAACCTGGCCCTGGGCATCAACTTTGACTACACCTCCCTGGTATTCGCCAACCGCATCCTGGTGGATCTGATGAGCGCCCAGTCCGACCTGCAGTCCGCCCTGTGGCAGGAGGGAAACTCCCGGCAGCTGGCCGACCTGTTCGAGCGATGCCTGGCCAGCTTTGGCAAGCCCGCCGACGCGCTGAGCAAGGCCGAGCGCATCCGCCTGGTGGCCATGCTGGAGCAGCAAAACGCCTTCTCCTTCCGCAAGTCGGTGCCCTATGTGGCCAAGCATCTTGGGGTTTCCCGATATACCATCTACAAGTACTTGGGGGAGATCACCGCCGGGCCAGGGGAGTCATAATGTAATCTTCCCCCAGATTTCTCCCGTTTTCCCCTTGCTTTTTTCTCCATGGGCCGATACAATAGGAACACTTTCCTGGGCCGGGCGAGGCCCCGACCGTTCCCCGCCCGCATCCAGACCCCTGCGCGAGGAGATGGGAACCCATGTATCAGCAACAGATCGAAGCCTACTTTGCCAATCAGGAGCCCCTGCTGGTGGACGCGGTGTGCCGCCTGGTGGCCATCGACAGTGTGGAGGGTTCCCCCGCCCCCGGCATGCCCTTTGGCCCCGGCCCTGCCGCCGCCCTGGACGAGGCTCTGCGCCTGGCCGGCGAGTGGGGGCTGACAGCTCAAAATCTGGAGGGCTATGTGGGCTGTGTGGACCTGAACGACTGCCCTGATGCCCTGCACCTGTTGTGCCACCTGGATGTGGTGGCCCCGGGGGAGGGCTGGAGCGTGACCCAGCCCTTCACCCCCAAGGTGGCCGACGGCATGATCTTTGGCCGGGGGACCGACGACGACAAGGGTCCCGCCGCCGCCTGCCTGCTGGCCATGAAGGCGGTGCGGGATCTGGGGGTTCCCCTAAAGGCCAACTGCCGCCTGATCCTGGGCACCAACGAGGAGTCCGGCTCGGCGGACATCGCCTGGTACTTTGCGCGCCACCCCTTCGCCCCCGCCACCTTCTCCCCCGATTCCGGCTTCCCCGTCATCAACACCGAGAAGGGGGGCTTTCAACCGACCTTTTCCATGTCCTGGCCGGTACAGGAGCAGCTGCCCCGGCTGCGCTGGCTCCACGGCGGGCTGCGCATCAACATCCTGCCTGGGGAGGCCAGTGCCGCGGTGGAGGGGCTGAGCATGCACGATGTCCAGCCCTGCGCCCGGGACATCACCGCCCGCACCGGCGTCATGTTCACCTTTGCCCATGAGGGCGACCTCACCGTCATCCGGGCCAAGGGCGAGGCATCCCATGCCGCCTGGCCGGAGGGCGGGAACAACGCCCTCACCGGCCTGATGGCCCTGCTGTGCGCCCTGCCCCTTGCCCCCGGCCCCTGCCGGGATGCTCTGGAGGCGCTCAACACCCTGCTGCCCCACGGCGACCACCTGGGCCGGGCGTTGGGCATCGCCCAGTCCGAGCCGGTGGCCGGCCCTCTCACGGTGGCCTTCACCCTGCTGGAGGTGACCGACACCGGCCTGGAGGGGCGCTTTGACAGCCGCGTCCCCCTGTGCGCAACCCAGGACAACTGCCTGAAGGTGGCCCAAGCCGCCTTTGCCCGCCACGGATTCACCTTTTCCGGCCAGCAGGGCAGCCCCCACCACACCCCTGCGGACACCCCCTTCGTCCAGACCCTGCTGCGGCGGTATGAGCAGTACACCGGGCTGAAGGGAGAGTGTCTGTCCACCGGCGGGGGCACCTACGTACATGGCATTCCCGGCGGCGTGGCCTTCGGCTGCACCCTGCCCGGCTTTGACACCCACCTCCACGGCCCTGACGAGCGGGTTCGGATCCAGGACCTGATGCTGTCGGCCAAGCTGTTCGCCCACATCATCCTGGACCTGTGCGCCTGACCTGCTCCAGGCCCCCAGCCCACGCCCAGACAAATTGCCCACCCCCATGGCGGCGTCCGCCATGGGGGTGGGCTTTCTGCGTCCATTCAAACTCCGCCCTGCTCCGGAGGGCCGTCTGGGCGGTCGCTCCGTTTCTGCCGGGCCTGCCCCCTCCGGATCTGGTCGCGCAGGTAGTCCAGGCAGTCCAGCTTCTCCTGGCAGGCGTGCACCTGCTCCAGCAGCGCCTTGCGCTGGCCGTATAGGAGCTGGAGCTGCTCCTCCGGCGTGCACTCCCCGTAGCAGGCCAGAAACCGCTCCACAAAGCTGCCCGGGCAGCCCGCGTCCCGCAGGGCCCGCTCCACCGCCTCCGGCGACAGGGGATCCTTCCACATTGCGCTCCCGCCTTTCTCCCGCCAAACCGGCGCCGCTGTCCCACATTGTGCCCCCGGATCCTTACGGGGCCTGGGAGATGTCGATGCCGAAGAACTGTTGGGACAACTCGGACAGCTGTCCGGACTGGCTCAGCGCCTCCAAGATCTGATCCACCGCCTGGCGCAGGCTGGCCGAGTCCTCCCCCTTGCGGAAGGGGATGGCGATCTGCTCGCTCTGATCGGCATAGGCGGCAATCTTCAGATTGGCCTGGGGGTGCTGGCTCATGTAGAAGGCAAAGGTGCCCTCCGCGTTCAGGGTGGCGTCGATGCGTCCGGCCTCCAGCAGCTCGATGGTCTGCAGCAGGTCGTCCACACCGGTGTTGGTGGCCCCATAGGACTCGGCCAGGATAGCGTAGGTGCTGGCCAGGGTGTTGGCCGTGGTCTTGCCGGCCAGGTCCTCCATGGACTGGATGTCCGTGTTATCCCCCCGGACGATGACCGCCGTGCGGTTGTAGGCGTAGGGGGTGGAGAAGTCATACTTTTCCGCCCGCTCCTCGGTGACCCCCATGCCGTTGATGACCACGTCATAGCGCCCGGCGTCCAGCCCGGCCATCAGGCCGTCCCAGCCTCCCTCCACAAAGGTGGCCTCCACCCCCAGCTCCTGGGCGATGAGCCGGCCCACCTCCACGTCGTATCCGGTGAGCGTATCGTCCTCGTCATGGTAGCTCCAGGGGGCCCAGGTGCCCTCCAGGGCGATGACGATCTCCCCGCTGGCCTGGATGCGGGCCAGCTGGTCCCCTTCGGCCTGCCCTCCGGACCCCCCGCCGGCGCAGCCGGTCAGGGCCAGGGCGCCCCCTACCGCCGCCAGGGCCAGGGCCGTCCATCTTCTCAAACTTCTCCCGTACTTCATGTCGTTTCCCTCCAAGAATGATTGGTCGTTTTGTCTCTTGCTGCCGGGGACCCGGCCTGTCCCACCGGCTGGATGCCCCGCAGGAACGCCTGGGTGCGCGCCTGCTGGGGATGGTCGAAGAAGGCCCGGGCCGGGCCGGCCTCCACCACCTCCCCGCCCTCCAGGAAGATCGCCTGGCTGGCCGCCTGCCGGGCAAAGCCCAGCTCGTGGGTGACCACCAGCATGGTGCGTCCCTCCTCCGCCAGCTCCCGCATTACAGCCAGTACCTCCCCCGTCCGTTCGGGATCCAGGGCGGAGGTGGGCTCGTCAAAGTAGAGGATCTCCGGATTGGTGGCCAGCGCCCGGGCAATGGCCACCCGCTGCTGCTGCCCGCCGGACAGCTGGCTGGGATAGTGCCCCGCCCGGTCGGCCAGGCCCACCTTGGCCAGCAGCTGCAGGCCAATCGCCTGGGCCTCCCGCTTGGGCGTCCGCCGGGCCACGGTCAGCCCCAGGGTGACGTTTTGCAGGGCGGTCTTGTTCCGGAACAGGTTGTAGTCCTGAAAGACGAAGGCGGTCTTGCCCCGCAGCCGGGCGATGTCCTGCTTGGACATGCGCGCCATCTGGAACCACGTCCCGTCAAAGCACATCTCCCCCCCGTCGCTGCGCTCCAGGAAGTTCAGGCACCGGAGCAGGGTGGTCTTGCCCGAGCCGCTGCTGCCCAGGATTGCCACCACGTCCCCACGGTTCACCCGCAGGTCGATGCCCCGGAGCACCTCCTGCCCGTCAAAGGACTTCCTCAGCCCGCGCACTTCCAGCATCCGCTCACCTCCCCACCGGCCCGCCGTAGCTGCCCAGCCGCCGCTCCACCACCCGCTGGAGCTTAGTCAGCACCGTGCAGAACAGCAGATAGATCAGCCCCACCTCGATGTACAGCCCCAAAAACTCCGTATTGGCTGAGGCGATGCGCCTGGTCTCCATGAACATCTCCGTCACCGTGATGTTGGAGGCCAGCGAGGTGTCCTTCACCATGGCGATCAGGGAGTTGGACAGGGAGGGAAAGGCAATGCGCATGGCCTGGGGCAGCACCACGCACCGCATCACTTGCAGATAACTCATCCCCACGCACCGCCCCGCCTCCATCTGTCCGGAGGGGACTGCCTCCAGGGCGGCCCGCACCGTCTCAGCGCAGTAGGCTCCCTCATTGAGGGAGAAGACGATGATGGCTGCCGGGATGGGCTCCAGCAGGATGCCCAGGTCGGGCAAGCCGTAGAACACCACGAACAGCTGCACCAGCAGCGGGGTGCCCCGGGCCACCCAGATGTAGAACCGGGCCACATGGCGCAGCACAGGCACCTTGGCAAACTGCACCATGGCGGTGAGCACCGCGATGACCATGGCGAAGAAAAAGGACACCGCGGTCAGGGGGATGGTCACCGCCAGCCCCGGCAGCAGGATCTGCCAGAAGGACTCCAGCAAAATACCCAGTAGTCGCTCGCTGATCATGTCTCCCCCCTCCTCCGCCCTGGCCCTCAGAGAGCCGGGGCGGTCCGTTCCGTCTGCTGCACATTATAGCCCCTGTCCCGTCAAATATCAAATACCTATATTGGATATATTTTTATGCTCAGAAGGCATAGATTTCTCCGTTCAATCCCCAGCCGCGATTGACAGCCTCGGGCCCCAGGTGATATGCTGTTGGCCAGAAAGCAGCAGCGGGGAGGGTTCTGGCATGGAGCTGCGTGTACTGCGTTATTTTTTGACGGTGGCCAGGGAGGAGAGCATCTCCCGGGCCGCCCAGGCCCTGCACCTGTCCCAGCCCACCCTGTCCCGGCAGCTGATGGCGCTGGAGGAGGAGGTGGGCAAGCCTCTGTTTCTCCGGGGCAGCAGGCACGTCACCCTGACCGAGGACGGCATCCTGCTGCGCAAACGGGCCAGCGAGATCCTGGATCTGGTGGAAAAGACCCAATCAGAGCTGCGAGAGACAGAGGTCATCACCACCGGCGACGTATACATCGGCGGCGGGGAGACAGACGGCATGGCCCTCATCGCCCAGGCGGTGCGCCGCTTCCAGGCCCGCTATCCCCAGGTCCGCTTCCACCTGTTCAGCGCCAATGCGGACGATCTGTTCGAGCGCATGGACAAAGGCCTGCTGGACTTCGGCCTGGTGCTGGACGCTGTCATTCCCGGGAAATATGACAGCCTGCGCCTGCCCGCAAAGAATCATTGGGGGCTGGTGGTGCCCAAAACCAGCCCCCTGGCCCAGCAGGCCCACATCACCCCGGACGATCTGCGCCAGGTCCCCCTGCTGATGTCCCGGCAGGCCCACGCCATCTCCGACTTTTCCCAATGGCTGGGCTATGACTTTACCCAGCTGCAGGTGGTGGCCACCTATAACCTGATCTACAACGCCGCGCTGATGGTGCAGGCCGGCGTGGGCTGCGCCCTCACCCTAAACCACCTGATCAACACCGGGCAGGACAGCGGGGTGTGCTTCCGACCCTTATTCCCCACCCTGGAGTGCGGCATGAGCCTGGTCTGGCCCAAGTATCAGGTGCGCTCCAAGGTGTCCCAGGCCTTTTTCCGCCTGCTCACCGAGCAGCTGCACGCCCCTCCTATCCCCTGAAACAGCGCGCAGCGCCCCCAGCTGCGGCATTCGCCGCGCCGGGGGCGCGTTGTCCCCTGTAAGGTCCCTCACCGGCTCTGCCCTTTCAGCCGCTCCTCCACTTGGGCGGCGGTGGGCAGCTCCATCACCTGCTGAGCCAGCCGGTCAGCCTGCTCCTGCTCCCACTGGGCGATGTGCCGGCGGGCGGTCAGCACCGAGGCGGGGCTGACGCTGAACTCATCCAGCCCAAAGGCCAGCAGCAACGGGATCAGGGCGGGGTCGGCCGCCGCCTCCCCGCACATCCCCACCGGGATGCCTGCGGCCTTGCCCGCGGCGATCACCTGCCGGATGGCCCGCAGCACCGCCGGGTGGAACACCGTGTACAGCCCGGCCACCCGGGCGTTGCCCCGGTCCACCGCCATGGTGTACTGGGTCAAATCGTTGGTGCCGATGGAGAAGAAATCCACCTCCCGGGCCAGCAGGTCGGCGGTGAGGGCGGCGGCGGGGGTCTCGATCATCACCCCCAGGGAGATGTCTTGGTCATAGGCCAGCCCCTGTCCGGCCAGCTCCTGCTTGCACTGCTCCAGCAGCGCCCGGGCCCGCCGCACTTCCTCCACCCCGGTGACCAGGGGCAGCATGATCTTCACATTGCCCCCCTCCGCCCCCGCCCGCAGCAAGGCCCGGAGCTGGACCTTGAACGTCTCCGGGTTGTCCAGGCAGTAGCGAATGGCCCGGTGGCCCAAGAAGGGGTTCTCCTCCCGCTCCATGCCCAGGTAGGCGATGTCCTTGTCCCCGCCCACGTCCAGGGTGCGGATGATGACCTCCCTGCCCGCCATCAGCTGGGCCACCTGGCGGTAGGCCTCGTACTGCTCCTCCTCCCCGGGCAGGGCGGCCCGGTCCATGAACAGAAACTCCGTGCGAAACAGCCCGATGCCCTCCGCCCCGGCCTCCAGGGCTGCCTTGGCGTCGGCCACCCCGCCGATGTTGGCGTACAGGGCTACCTGACGGCCGTCGGCGGTGCGGGTGGGCTGGTCCCGATAGGCCTGCAGCTGCTCCCGTTGGGCCAGCCATTGATCCCGCCGGGCCTGGTAGTCGGCCAGCTGGTCCGGCTCTGGGGAGAGTACGGCCACCCCCTCCCCGCCGTCCACCACGGCGGTCATCCCGTCCTGGGCCAGCTCCAGCGCGTCGGGTACGCTGAGCACCGCCGGCACCTCCAGCGCCCGGGCCAGGATGGCCGAGTGGCTGGTGCTGCCCCCCGTCTCGGTGAGGATGCCCGCCACGTGCTCCCGGTCCAGCCCCACGGTCATGGAGGGGGTCAGGTCATGGGCGGCCAGCACGGTGCCCGGGGGCAGGTCGGATAGATCCGTCCCCTCCACCCCCAGCAGGATGGCCAGCATCCGGGCCCGGATGTCCCCCACGTCGGCCGCCCGCTGGCGCATCAGCTCATCCTCAGCGCCGGCAAACAGCTCCATGAAGCTCTGGCACACCATGTCCAGGGCGGCCTCCGCGCACTTCCCCTCGTCCACGGCCTGCTCCATCTGCTCCACCAGATAGGGGTCCTCCAGCATGGTGATCTGTCCGCTGAGGATCTCCCCCTCCTTCTCCCCCACCTGGGCCCTGACCCGGTCGGCCATAGCCTGGGTGCGGGCGGCAAAGGTCTCCATGGCCTGGCGCAGGCGCTCCTTCTCCCGGGACGCCCCGGCGTAGGGCACCGCGCTGTAATCCAACTCCCCCGTGCGCACCCGCACCACGGTCCCGATCCCGATGCCGTGGGAGGCGCCGATCCCGTGCAGCTTCATGCTCCCGTTCCGTCCTTTCCCGGCGTCCGCCGCCTCACTCGCCCAGCCCTGCGTCCACCAGCTCCACCGCGGCCTGGAGGCACTCGGCCTCCCCCTCGCCGTCGCAGCGGATCTCCAGCTCCATCCCCTGCTTGATGCAGGCGGCCATCAGGTTCATGATGCTCTTGCCGTTGATCTCCTTGCCGTTGCACACCAGGGTCACATGGCAGGGAAAGGGGGTCACCGCCTTCACAAAGAGCTGGGCGGGGCGCATATGCATCCCCATGGGGTTGACGATCTTGGTCTTTGCGCTTACCATTTCCAACGCTTCCTTTCGCAGTCAGTCTTAATCTGCCCGGTGGGGCGCTCAGCTCTTGCGCTTTTTCAGCGCCGCCAGCAGAATCATCCCCACCACCGAGCCGATGACCAGGGCAGCCAGATAGCCCAGCACATTGTGCATCACCGGGAAGACGAACAGGCCGCCATGGGGGGCGGGAGAGGCGCACCCAAAGAGCATGGACAGTGCGCCGGCCACGCCGGAGCCCAGGGCGCAGGACAGGATCACCCGCCAGGGGTCCGCCGCGGCGAAGGGGATGGCCCCTTCGGTGATGAAGCACAGGCCCATGACGTAGTTGACCGGGCCGGACTTGCGCTCCTCCTGGGTAAAACGGTTCCGGAAGAAGGTGGTGGCCAGGGCGATGGCGATGGGAGGCACCATGCCGCCGATCATCACCGCCGCCATCACGTCCGAACCTCCCGCAGCGATGTCCGCCGTCGCCAGGGTGGAGGTGCCAAACAGATAGGCTGCCTTATTGAACGGCCCGCCCATGTCGATGGCCATCATGGCCGCCACCACAAAGCCCAGCAGCACCTTGCTGCCGCTGCCCATGGCGGACAGGCCGGAGTACAGCGCGCTGTTGAGCATCCCCACGAAGGGATTGATCACGCACATGAACACCCCGATGAGCAGCAGTCCCACCACCGGGTAGATCAGCACCGGCTTGATCCCCTCCAGCGCCCGGGGCAGCTTGTCGCACAGCGCCCGCAGGCCCAGCATCAGGTAACCGGCTACAAAGCCCGCGATGAGCGCGCCCAGGAAGCCGGACACTGACCCCGAGTCCCCTGCCGGGGCGGCGAAGGTGGCGCCGGACACCGCCAGCGCGCCACCCACAAAGCCCACCATCAGACCCGGGCGGTCGGCGATGGCCATGGCGATATAGCCGGCCAGGATGGGCAGCATCACGTTGAAGGCTGCGTTGCCGATGTTCCGGAACCAGGCGGCCACGGGGGTGTTGGTGCCGAAGTTGGCGTAGTTGATGGACGCGTCGTCCAGCAGGAAGGCCAGGGCGATGAGGATGCCGCCGCCGATGACGAAGGGCAGCATATGGCTGACGCCGTTCATCAGCTGCTTGTAGATGCGCCGGCCAACGCTCTCCCCCTCCTCCTGCTCCGGCGCCTGCCCGGTATGGTGATAGACCGGGGCATCAGGGGCGGAGCGGATCAGCTCCTCCGGGCGGTGGATCCCGTCGGACACCGGCACCCGCAGCACGGGCTTTCCCTCAAACCGGGCCAGGTCCACCTCCTTGTCCGCGGCGATGATGATGGCCTGCGCCCCGGCGATCTCCGCCCGGGTCAGCACGTTCTTCGCCCCTCCGGAGCCCTGGGTCTCCGCCTTGACGGGGATGCCCAGCTCCCGTCCCTTCTGCTCCAGGGCCTCGGCCGCCATATAGGTATGGGCGATGCCGGTGGGGCAGGCCGTCACCGCCAGGATGCGGTAACCATTGGCCTGCGTCTGCTGGGGCTCAGGCGCGGCAGGCTGGCCGTCCTCCGGGTACTTCTCCCGCTCCTGCCGGTCGATGCAGGCCAGGAAATCCTGGGCGTTCTGAGCCTCCAACAGCGACTTGCAAAATCCCTCGTCCATGAGCATCACCATCATCCGGGAGAGGATCTCCAGGTGGGCGTCCCCCCCGTCCTTTGGGGCAGCGATCATGAATAGGAGCTTGGCGGGCTGGCCGTCGGGGGCGTTGTAATCCACCCCGCCCGGTACGGTGATGGCCGCCAGCCCTGGCCGGCGCACCGCCCCGCTCTTGGCGTGGGGTACGGCGATGCCGTTGCCGATGGCGGTGCTGCCCTGGGCCTCCCGGGCCAGGATGTCCTTCTTGTACCCCTCCCGGTCGGTCAGGTTACCCGACTGCTCTTGCAATCCCACCAGCAGATCGATGGCCTGCTTTTGGTCAACAACGGCGGAGCGCAGCTGAATGCCCTCTGCCCGCAAAAGGTCTGTGATACGCATCGTCTTCATCCTTTCCGTCTGTTTTTGGAATACCGGAGCCCCCGCCGGGGCGTCCCGGTCTGCCATCTCTCAAAGCTCCGCCAGCAACTGCTCCACCCGCTCCCGGGTGGCCAGGCCGTCTGAGAAGGCGGTGGCGCTGCCTGTGGCCGTCCCCATCCGCAGGGCCTGGGCATAGGAGCCGGTGCGCAGCCAGCCGGCCAGAAAGCCCGCCACCATGGAGTCCCCGGCGCCCACGGAGTTGCGCACCGTCCCCTTGGGGGCGGCCAGCTGGTGGAATCCCCCCTGCTCATCCAGCAGAATGGCCCCGTCCCCCGCCATGGACACCAGCACGTTCCGAGCGCCACGCTCCTGCAAGGCCGCAGCACACGTCCGGATCTCCTCTGGGGTGTGCAGCGTTTTGCCAAAGATTCCCCCCAGCTCCAGGCTGTTGGGCTTGATGAGGAAGGGGCGGTAGGCCAGAGCGCTGCAAAGCAGCTCCCCCTCCGCGTCCACCACCACCCGCACATTCCGGCCCTCCAGGCGGGCGAGGATCTGCTCGTAGACATCCCCGGGGAGGGAAGCCGGGATGGAGCCGGCCAGCACCAGGATATCCGCGTCGGTCAGCTCATCCAGCTTGCCCAGCAGCTCCGCCAGCGCCGCCTCTCCGATGTCCGGCCCCCGGCCGTTGAGTTCAGTTTCCTCCCGGCCCTTGACCTTCACATTGATGCGAGTGACTCCCTCCGGCAAGTGGATGAAGTCGGTCTGCACCCCCTCCGCGGCCAGCCCCCGCTCCACCGCCTGCCCGGTGAAGCCGGCCAGAAAGCCCAGCGCCCGGTTCTCCACCCCCAGGCGGCCCAGCACCACGGAGACATTGATCCCCTTGCCCCCAAACTGGATCAGTTCCTGCTGGACCCGGTTGATGGTCCCCGGCTCCAGCCGATCCAGCCACACCACATAGTCAATGGCGGGATTGAAGGTGACGGTATAGATCATGTCCGCTCCCCCCACACTTCCTTGATGATTCCCTTGCCTCGAAACCGCGCGTCGGGCAGGCGCTCAGTGATCACGCAGGTTTTTTCCAGCGGCCGGATGGACACCGCCGCCACCTGGCCAAACTTGCTGGCGTCGGCCAGCACATAGGCCATATATGCCTGGTCGGCCGCCTTGCGTTTGACTGCCGCCTCCTCCGGGTCGGGGGTGGTGCACCCCTCTTGCACCGCGATGCCGTTGGCCCCTAAGAAGGCCTTGGTGAAGTGGTAGCGCTCCAGAAAGGCCAGCGCCTCCGCCCCAATGATGGCCTGCGTACCCAGCTTGAGCTGGCCGCCTACCACCGTCACCCGGCGTTCCAACTCGCTCAGGCGCTTGGCGCAGGCGATGCTGGTGGTGACGAAGCTGGCCTGGGACGCGCCCAGGTAGTTGGCCATGGCCAGCACCGTTGTCCCCGCATCCAGAAAGACGAAGTCGTCGTCGTGAACCAGGGTGGCCGCATAGCGCCCGATGGCATCCTTCTCCCCCACATGAAGCTGGGCCTTGGTGGTCAGGTCGGGCTCTTCGCTGGAGAAGTTGCCCCCCAGGGCCATCGCCCCGCCGTGCACCTTGTTCAGCCGCCCCTGCTGGTGAAGCTGGGCCAGGTCCCGCCGGATGGTGGCCTCCGAGGCTCCGGTGGCCTGGCACAGCTGGGCCACGCTGGCCGACCCCTGCCGCTCCACCACCGCCAGCACCGCCGCCATCCTCTCCTCCGCCAGCATCTCGTCCACCCCCTCTTCCTGATTGATTTTGATCTGCTCGCTTTTCTTACTTTTATTATAACACCGTTTCTGTCAAAATCAATCATAATTAATCATTTTCAATCAATCAGTTTGGATAAATTTTCCCACTCTCTTTTGTGCAATTGTTCCATGTTCTATGGATGGCTTCAATTCCAGTCAGTTCAGTATGCGCCGGGACGGCCCTGGATATGTATCCGCCAAGGAGCCAAAACGTCAAAAAAGCACCGGACGGAAGGGTTTCCAACCCTTCCGTCCGGTGCCTTGACGCGCCGGGATGGCGCGGTCTGAATCGGATGAAAGTTTGCCGGGCTTACGCCTGCTCGTTGATCGACTCCACGATGGCGTTCGCCAACACGTCCAGCTCGATGGCCTTGTCCGCGTGGAGGGCGGAGGCCAGGGACAGGCGCTCGTTGAGCACCGTCATGTTCTTCATTTCCTCGTTGATGAACTTCTCCATCAGGTCACCCGACTTGCAGGCCCAGGAGCCGTTCTCCACGATGGCGAAGGTGCGGTTTTGAAGGTTTAGGGCCTTCATATCCTCCAGATAGTTCTTCATCACCGGGTAGATACCCAGGTTATAGGTCACAGAGGCCAGCACGATGTGGCTGTACTTGAAGGTCTCGGAGATGAGGTAGGACACGTGGGTGTTGGACACGTCGTACACCGCCACGTTGGTCACGCCCTTCTCGCACAGCTTGGCGGCCAGGGCCTGGGCGGCAGCCTCGGTGTTGCCATACATGGAGGCGTAGGCGATGAGCACACCCTTCACCTCGGGCTCATAACGGCTCCACTTGTCATACTTGTCAATGAAGTAGCCCAGGTCCTTGCGCCAGACGGGCCCATGGAGGGGGCAGATGTATTTGATCTTGTCCAGGATGCCGCCGGCCTTCTTCAGCAGCAACTGGATATGGGGGCCATACTTGCCCACGATGTTGGTCAGGTAGCGGCGGGCCTCATCGATCCAGTCCCGGTCAAAGTCCACCTCATCGGCAAACAGCTTACCGTCCAGGGCGATAAAGGTGCCGAATGCGTCGGCGGAGAAGAGCACGCCGTTGGTGGTGTCAAAGGTGACCATGGCCTCGGGCCAGTGGACCATGGGGGCGCCCACGAAGGTGACGGTGTGGTCCCCGAAGTTGTAGGTGTCGCCCTCCTTGACCTCGATGCACTCGTGGCCGTCCACGTGGAAGCCGAACTGGCGCATGAACATGAAGGCCTTTTCCGTGGAGATGATCTTCACCTTGGGCCAGCGCAGCAGGATCTCCTCGATGGAGGCCCCGTGGTCAGGCTCCATGTGGTTGATGACCAGGTAGTCCAGCCCCTTGCTGCCCACCAGGTACTCCACGTTCTCCAGCAGCTGGCGGCAGGCCGACCAGTCCACCGTGTCGAACAGCACGGACTTCTTGTCCATCAGCAGGTAGGAGTTGTAGCTCACCCCCTTGGGAATGGGGTGGACGTTTTCAAACAGGGCCAGCCGGTGGTCATTGGCGCCGACCCAGTAGAGATTGTCAGTCACAGTTCTCACGCAATGCATGGTTCAGTCCTCCTTTTCAATCTTTTTCGGCTGTTACGCCTCAATAAACTGGGTCTTATCCTCTGCGCACTCGGGGCACACCCAGTCCTCAGGCAGCTTGGAGAACAGGGTGCCCGGTGCGATCTCCGCATCCGGATCGCCCAGCTCGGGCACATACTCGTAGCCGCAGCCGCTGCAGACGTACCGGGGGCCGATGGGCTCCTCCTTGGGCGGACGGGGGCGCTTCATCTTCACCATGGGAGGCGCGGGCTGCTTCTCGCCAGTGTCCAGCGCCTTGGTCAGCAGGGGCAGGATCTCCTCCACATCCCCCACGATGCCGTAGTCGCAGTTCTTGAAAATGGCCGCGCCCGGGTTCTTGTTGATGGCCACGATGGTGGACGCATCCTTGATGCCCTTCAGGTGCTGCACCGCGCCGGAGACGCCGCAAGCGATGTACAGGTTGCCGGTGAACTTCTGGCCGGACATACCCACATAGCGGTTCAGGGGCACATACTTGAGGGTCTCGGCCACGGGGCGGGAGGAACCCACCGCGGCGCCGGCCGCCCGGGCCAGGTTCTCCACCAGCTTCATGTTCTTTTGATCCCCGATGCCCTTACCGGCGGAAACCACCCGCTCGGCCTGAGCGATGGGGGTGTCCATGGGGATGCCCACGGTGAAGTCGTGCCCATCCTTCTTCAGGTGCTCCACCAGCGCAGCCACCTGCTCGGCGGGGCCACCGTCGCGCAGGATCATCTTCTTGCGCACACCGGTGATGGGGGCCGGCTTCTTGGGCCGGCTGGAAGAGCCGCTCTCGCTCTTGGGGGGCTTGCCCAGGATGTGGGAGGCGATGACCACCCGCTGGATCTCGTTGGTCCCCTCGTAAATGGTGGTGATCTTGGCGTCCCGGTAGGCGCGCTCCACCTCCATACCCTTCATGTAGCCGGCGCCACCGAAGATCTGCAGCGCGTCGTTGGTCACCTCCAGGGCGATGTCGGAGGCGTACATCTTGGCCATGGCCGACTCCATGCCGTAGGGGGCGTGGGCCTCCTTGAGCTCGGCGGCGGAGTAGATCAGGAAGCGGGCGCAGCGCAGCTTGGTGGCCATGTCCGCCAGCTTGAAGGAGGTGTTCTGCTGGAAGCCGATGGGCTTGCCGAACTGAATGCGCTCCTTGGCGTACTCCAGGGCGTTCTCATAGGCCCCCTGGGCGATACCCAGGGCCTGGGAGGCGATGCCGATCCGGCCGCCGTCCAGGGTGGCCATGGCGATCTTGAAGCCCTCGCCCTCCTTGCCCAGCAGGTTCTCCTTGGGCACCTCCACGTTGTCGAAGATCAGCTCGGCGGTGGAAGAGGAACGGATGCCCAGCTTGTCATAGTGGTCGCCGAAGTAGAAGCCCTTCCAGCCCTTCTCCACGATGAACGCGCTGATGCCCCGGGTGCCGATGTCCGGCGTGGTCACCGCAAACACCACATAGGTGTCCGCCTTGGGGGCGTTGGTGATGAAGATCTTGCCGCCGTTGAGGATGTAATGGTCGCCCTTGAGCACGGCAGTCGTCTCCGTGCCGCCCGCGTCAGAGCCGGCATTGGGCTCGGTCAGGCCGAAGGCGCCGATCTTCTCGCCCCGGGCCAGCGGGGTCAGGTATTTCTTCTTCTGCGCCTCGGTGCCGTAGGCAAAGATGGGCCAGGAGCCCAGGGACACGTGGGCCGACAGGATAACCCCGACGCCGCCGTCCACCCGGGAGAGCTCCTCCACCGCGATGGCATAGCTCAGCGCGTCCAGTCCAGCGCCGCCGTACTCCTTGGGGAAGGGAATGCCCATCAGGCCAAGCTCCCCCATCTTACGCACCGCGTCGTCGGGGAACTCGTTGTTCTGGTCCAGCTGGAAGGCGATGGGTTTGACCTCCTCCTCCACGAATGCCCGGACCTTGGCCCTTATTTCTTCCTGGGCCGGTGTGGTTTGGAATTGCATGGTGGTACCTCCTTCTAATGTTGATGATTTTTGTCCAGTTTGATCCTATAAAAACGGACTGGGTCAATGCCCGGCCAAAATCTCCTTTAGGTTGTGCATCCGAAGCTCCTGGTCTAGCTTCTCCTGGATCTTCATCAGGTTGTGGTGCACCGCACACTCCCCGTGGCAGTCCCGCCATTGGCACTGGAACTGGGGATCCATGCAGGATGTCAGGTTGCTGCGCTCGCCGGTTGCCATCATCAGGTCATACAAACTGGTGTCGGCCAGTTCCACGCTCAGTCGGCAGCCGCCTGCCGTCCCCCGAACCACCTCGATCAAGCCTGCCTGCGCCAGCTTTTTCAAGATCTTATAGGTAAAAGCCCGGGGCAGCAATTCGTCCTGCGCGATCTGCCTGACAGTGTGCAGCTCCCCGTCTGTCAGCGCGCGCAGGATCCGGAGGGCATAGTCCGTCTCTCTGGTGATTACCACTACCGTGCCCTCCTGATTTGCTGTTTGATTTGAGCATAGCAATCTGGACTTTTTTTGTCAAGTATTCCGGCTGGGTTCCAAACAAGTTTGGCGCTATCCCACAAAATCACCCGCCTGCTTTTGAGTAAAATTACGAAGCCTTTTTCCCTCATTTTCCGCCCTGCCCAGGGCTTTCCGCCCTCCCCCATCCGGCCCGGTTGGGCCCTTTGTCCATCCAGCGGGACCCCACCGGCGGGATTTGAGCCATTTGCCCAATGACAGCTGCGGTTCCAGGTGGTAAGATGGGAGCAGAAACCTGAATCGGAAAGGAGTTTTCCTATGGACTATCAACTCAAGGACCGGGTGGTCCTCATCACCGGGGCTACCGGCGGCATCGGCCAGGCACTGGCCCGGGCCTTCGCCCAGGAGGGTTGCCGACTGGCCGTCAGCTC
This sequence comes from Candidatus Enterenecus merdae, assembly GCA_018716385.1. Classification (GTDB taxonomy): domain Bacteria; phylum Bacillota; class Clostridia; order Oscillospirales; family Oscillospiraceae; genus Enterenecus; species Enterenecus merdae. The sequence continues at coordinate 11,374 of DVJZ01000022.1, read as the reverse complement.
TACCAGCCAGGCCAAGCTGGATGCCTTCCTCCCCTCCCTGGGCCTGGGCCCTGACCGGCTGAAGGGCTTTGTGGCCGATGTGACCGACGAAGCCCAGGTGCGCGCCTTTGTGGACGGTGCGGCCGCCCACTTTGGCGGACTGGACGCGCTGGTCATCAACGCCGGCTACGAGGGCAAGATGGAGCAGATCCAGCACGCCCAGGCCGAGACCTATCGGAAGGTTTATGACGTCAACGTTTTCGGCCCCCTCTACTGCATGAAGTACGCCGCTCCCCATCTCATTGCCCGTGGCCGGGGGGCCATCGTCACCATCGCCTCCAACGGCAGCTTCACCGGCAGCGCCGGCATGGGGGCCTACTGCTCCTCCAAGCATGCGGTGGCCGGTCTGGTCAAGTGCGCTGCGCTGGAGCTGGGACCCCAGGGTATCCACTGCAACTATATCTGCCCCGGCGCGGTGGAGACCCCCATGATCCACCGCATCGAGGAGAACGCCACCGGCGCCTCCGGGGACGGGCTGTTCGCCGACCAGTACCTGGACAAGCGCTACTGCCGGCCCGATGAGGTGGCCGGCCTGGCCCTGTACCTGGCCAGCGACCTGTCCAGCCACATCATGGGCAGCGGCATCCGCATGGACGGCGGTCTGGACGCCCTGTCCTAACCCAAGAGATAACCCGCCAACGATACGCAAAACCCAACGGGGGTTGGATCCAGGTTCAGATCCAACCCCCGTTGTTTTTGTCTTGGCTTGCTCTGCTGGGCTACCGGATGGAGCCAGGCCTCCTCACACTGCCAGCGTCTGGGGCCGCAGCTCCCGGACGGGGGCGGCAGGCTGGCTCACCGGGACGGCGGCAGCGGATACCTCCAGGGCCGTGGAGGCATCGTTCACAATGGCAAAGCCAGTGACGTTCAGTCCACCGCCCACAGGACCGATCAGCTCAGCGTCCTGGATTGGGGGTGTCGTCCCCACCTCAAGGTAGCCGTCATAGAGATCGTCCATGGCAAAGGTGTACAGCTCGTTGCGCGCGTCGGTCACATAGAAGCGATCCTCGGCCGCATCATAGGCGAACTCAGTGCTACCCTGGGAGAGGTTCAGCCCGCCAATCCAGCCCAGGAAGGTACACTCCCCACTGCTGAAGCTGTCAATCTGGTACAGGAAGGTCCTCCCCTCGCTGACGCACAGGGCCACTGCCTTGCCGTTCACCACGGTCACGCCGTATACGCTGCCGGTGGAGGGCATCCCCGCCACTGTGGGCTGGACGGCACCGGACGGCAAATTGATCCCCGACACGCTCAGATTCGGCAGATAGTACTGGTAGACGTACAGGCCACAGGCCACGTAGACGATCTGCTCTTCCGCGTCATAGGCCATGTCGCTGAAGGACAGGGTATAGGTGCTCAACGTGCCCAGGCTGCGCTCCAGCTGGGTGCTCAGTCCATAGCTGTATAGCGTGATACTCCCGCCGTCATTGCGCACATAGTACACGGTGGAACCGGCCACATCCATGCCCACCACGTTTTCCGAATTGCGGATGCCACTGCTCTCCACCTTATAGCTACTGGGGGCCTTGGGATTGAAGGAGATCAGTCCTTCCTCCGTGATGGCATAAGCCATGGTGTTCCCCGCCTCCGAGACGGACAGCACCCGCACGGTGCAGCTTGCAGAGATATCGGAGTTCTGGGTGGAGGTGACGGTGATGGTAGCCGTGCCCGCGCTCTTCGCAGTCACCTTACCATTGCTGTCCACGCTGGCGACACCAGTGTTGTCAGATCTCCAGGTCACCCTCTGGGCGCTGGTATTGCTGGGTTGCACCTGGGCCGTCAGCGTGAAGGTGTCATCCACCTGTAGCTGGACGTTGGTGGTATTCAGCGTCACGCTGGTCACATAGTCGGGCTGCGGCAGATCGCTCTCATCGGGGATGGCGCACAGCATACCCAGATAGGCATCGCCCACGGTGTAGCTGCCGGTAATCTCCAGGGCGATCTTGCCCAGCTCGGCCGCCACATGGGTGGTCCGATCCCCATTCTCATCCAGCTGGATCATGAACAGGCCGCCGCTCCCTCCGCTGTTCACCGCATGCAGGTAGAGCCGGTTTGTGGCGTAATCATAGGTCATCTGGGAGTGGTAGGTCTGCTTGTTATATGTGATGGAACCCACCGCAACCGCCACAGTCCCGATGTTTTGGGACGTTATCCTGTTGCCGGAAACGGTCAGCTTGTTGAGGGTCGACGTCCCACTGCTACCGGCAGAGATGGCATACAGGGCGCCGTTCTCCCCCGCGGCCAGGGTGCGCGCCTGGCTGATCGTGCCCACCTGAGTCAGCTGTCCGGTGCTCAGGTTCACTTTCATCAGCTGCTGGCTGGACGTCAGGGCGTACATGGTGCCGGTGGAGTAGTCGAAGGTCATATCCACCACCTGGTTTCCGGTCAGCTGGCCTAGGACAACGAAGTCCTGCGGGTTGCTGGCGGATATCCGGAGGAAGGTGCCGTCGTTCTCATAGGCGTAGAAGAACCCGTCATAGTACTCGCCCGCCCGGAGGTTGTAGGAGTCCAGCACCCGCTGCCCAGGCTCAGACTTCTGGGGGGTGGACACCGGCACGGTGATCTGGAAGCCGTAGTAACCGGTGGCCGTATCTGCGGCCAGGTTAGCCGTCAGTTTCCCTCCGCCGGGCAGGACGGTGTAGGTCACAGAGTCGGTAAAGACCTTGCCATTCCGGTCGTTGAGGGTGGCGGTGATGGTGACCGTGCCTATCTGATGGAAGGTAACGTTGCCGAAGTTGTCCACAGTGGCAATGCTTTCATTGCTGGACGTCCAGGTCTTGGCCCGTACCGTGGGCCGGGTGGGTTTGGTCTGTGCCACCAGCTGGAGGGTGGCCCCTGTCAGGGCAGTACGCTCTTCCGCCCCCTCGATCCACATATCTTCCACAGGAATGATGATGGTCTCCGGCTCTTTCTCTGGGATGGTGAACAACACGGTCTGCTGCACGCCGCCGGACCGGGACACATAGCCCAGCTCGGAGACCTGTGCCCGCAGGGTGGAGCCGCTCCCCTCCAGCGTCACCAGCAGCAGAGGGTTGCTGCCGCCCATGCTGGCCGGAGCCCAGTAGATGTTGCCAGTGTTGTAGTCATAAGTCATGGAGCCATAGCCCCAGTACTCCGCCCCGCCGGCGTTTCCAATGTTGGTGCACTCCAGCGTATCCGGGTCCACAGTGTACAGGTTGCCGTTCATGCTGCTCGTCAGGATGGTGGTCTCCGTCCCCTTGCAGATGATGGCCATGGCGGTCATGACATACTCCGAAGAGTCCACCCGGCCGTCAAACTTAAACGTGCCCAGGGGGTCGATCAGGCCGGTCTGGGTATCTACGATGACAAGGCCGCCGTTGGTCAGGTCCACGCCGTACATCCGGCCAGTGTTGTAGTCAATGGCCAGGCTGCCGACCTCGATGTTCAGGGTGCGGCTGATCTCTACCGGGTTGCCAAGGCTGCCATCTGCCCCCACCGCACTCTTGTACACGACGGTGCCCGTGTAGCCGGACAGCCCTTGGGTGTTCCTGGGATACTCCACGGTGTAGACGTTGCCCTCATAATAGGCCCCGCCCTGCCAGTACTGGCTGGCCGACCCGATCGTGGTGGCGCTCCCGGGGTTGGCCGCGCTGTAGGTGATCCAGTTCCGCGCATCCACCCCGCCAGAGGTGGCCACAAAGCCGTATAGCTTAGACTGAGCCGACTGCACGTTGACCGTGACGCTCACCGTGCGGTTTTCCATCTGGCTCGTGGTCGTGTTATACACCTGGGCCGTCGCCTGGATTTGGGCCGTGCCCTGGGCCACCGCGGTCACCACACCGCGGCTGTCTACCTTGGCCACATTCTCGTTGTTGGAACTCCAGGTGATGGGCTGAGCCTCGGCATTCCAGGGCGACCAGCTCACGCTCAGGGTGGTGGTCATGCCCGCCAGAAGGGTGACCTGCGTGGGGCTGACACTGAACCCTGTGGGTTGGTTGCTCAGCCCGAACAGGTCGGACTCCAGATCCGTAGGCACGAACAGGGCAGACGCGCCCGAGTGGCCCAGGCTGCCGATCACCTGCCCGGGGCAGTTGGCCTGCTTGGGGTCGAGCTTCACGATCTGGCATAGGTGGCTGTAGGTGTATCCGTTGGAAGTCTGGCTGTGGGCCGCCCAGTAAATCACGTCCTCCTCATGGTCATAGGCCATAGATTGGATGACGTTCACCCCGCTGTAGCCCGCCAGGCCGGTAAATTCAGTGATGAGGCGGATGCTGGTGCAGGCCCCGGAGTTCGGGTCAATCTTCCACAAGGTGCCGCTGGTGCTGATGCCGTAGAAGGTTCCCTCATCCGAGATGGTCAGGCACACCATTTCCTCCCCTGAGGAAAGGCCGGTGAGCGCGTGCAGCTCCTTGATGTAAGGAGTCCCTCCTGCAGGGAACACGATCTCATACAGCCAGTTCGTCCCTCCGTAGGCATTGCCGGTGATGGTGCCGCTGTAGGTCCAGCCCACGGCGAACAGCCGGTCCAGCCCGGAGCTATTGTACTGGAGGGCCATGTCATACAGGGTCTGGAAGCCCCTCTGGCCTTCCGCAGCCGCAGCGGCAGGGATGATCGTCTGGGCTCCCCAGTAGGAGCCATAGGGGGTGAGCACCACCACGTCGCCGTTGCTGCGCTGGGCCACAACGTAGCCGTCCACATACTCGCCGGAGAAATAGGTGTCGGTGGAGAAGGTCTCATTGCGGGCGCCGCTCAGATTCGTCTTATCCACGCTGAACCAGCCCAGGTCCACGCTACCCGCCACAGTGATATTCTCGCTGCCATACAGGCGGCCCGTATCCAGTTCCTGGACGGTGGGGTTCTCCACCTCCGTGCCCGTCAGGTGGACTGCCAGCTCCGTCTCGTTGCAGGCATAGTCCGCCACAATGATGGTGAAGTCGGAGCCCAGGCCGGTGATGTCAATCTCCTGATTATAACGGGAACCAGCAGTAACCCCCGTCCCCGGTTCGTACCGGCCGACGATGTCTCCGTTCTGGTTCTCCACCAGGATGGCCGCAATGTTGGTGTTGTCCTGCAGGTCCAGGGTGAGGACTGCCCGGCCGCCCGAGGTGTCCAGGGCGCTTTGCAGGTTGCTGGCGTTGTGCACCTGGGGAGCCTCGGTGTCCATGGTCACCTGGAAGGACCAGCTGTCGTCCACCACCGTGTCCCCATCGTCCAAGAACGCCTCCACCGTATAGATGACCCGCGTCCCGTTGGCAACCAGGTTGCCCCGCAGATCCCGGCCGTTCCAGACGTAGTTCTCACTCAGGGTGGAGTTGTAGATGTAGAAGGGTACCACCTGGCCGTAGGTATCGCTGTAATAGGTCTTGGCGTTGTACTCCGACTCTTCTAGGAAGTACTGCTCGCCGGTGGCCGCATTCCGAACTGTAAATCGCAGCAGCTTGGCGTTGCGCAGCAGACCCAGGTCGATCTCCACCATGGGGTTGTTCTGGGAGACGGCGTTGTACCCGTCGCCAGTGCGCTGGCTGGCCCGGATATAGGGGTTGGTGCCCAGCTGGTTGTCATAGTAGGTGTACACCACCGGCTCAAACAGGCTGGTCTGCCCCTCTAGATCGTTCACCCCGTCGAACACGGGGGCGGCCGACCAGTCGCCGTAGAAGCCCAGGATGGGCATGGTCAGGTTCTCCACGGGATTGCCGTCGGCACTCTCCGCGTACAGGTAGCCCTCCACGTACATCCCGTTGGGGAATTGGTTCAGATACGACCGGTCCGACGCCGTCAGGGTAATGGTGGCGGTGAAGGTCTCGGTCTCGCCAGCAGCCACGGTGACCTCCGTCGCCCCGCTGGCATTCCCGATGGTGGCCAGCAGGTTCACCTCCACGGACAGCCCGGCGCAGTAACGCACCATGACGGACACGTCTGCCTCATTCACCGTGCCGTTCCCGTCCACGTCCCGATAGGTATAGTGGGAATCGGTGGAGGGGATCACGCTCGCGTTGCTCAAGGAGCGCAGCAGCATCCGGGCGTCCGCCGTGGTGATCGCTCCGTCGCCGTTGAAGTCGTACCGTAGCCCGGCCCCGTCGCCGGTGGCCACCTGCACCGTAGCCTGCAGGGCGTGGGGCTGGTTACCGATCAGGCCGTTGTTGTAAGTCTCGGTGAATAGGGAGGAGTCAAACCGGTAGGTTTTGTCCTCGTTGGAGATGTTGGTAATGGTGAAGGTAAAGCGGTAGGTGCCGCTTGCGCTCTCCCCCACCTCGGCCTTGGGCCGGCCATACTCCGCATCGGGGTTGGACAGGTAGGCTCCCGCACCGGTCGCCCCCTCCAGATCCACCAGGCCCGCCCCCTGCTGCCGGGGGGAGTACTCCAGCTCGGTGCTATACCAGATGGGGTCGGCGGTGCTCATCAGCAGGTTGGCCGCCAACTGCCAGGTAGTCATTCCCTTTTCATAGCCCTGCTCCCGCAGGTACTGGTTCAGCACTGCCATAGCCCCAGCCACCTGGGGGGATGCCATAGAGGTCCCGCTCATATTGCCGTAGTAGGTGGTGGTGCTGCCCATATAAGCGGGATCCCGGGTGGAGTAGATGTTGCCGCCCACGCCGGTGATCTCGGGCTTCAGCTGCAGGTTCGGGGCGCTCCCCCAGGAGGAGAAGCTGCTCATGGCGGTGTTGGATTGAAACTCCTTGGCCGGCTGGTTGCTCACTGCCATAGAGCCGCTGCCCAGCTGGGCCAGGAACTGGCCGTCCGCCTGGCTGATGGACACGCAGGGGATGTTGCCCGTCCCGGTGTTGACCTGCATATTGAGGATGCCCGTGGTGTTGTTATAGACCACGCAGGCGATGGCCCCGTGCCTTTGGGCGATGGCTTGCTTATCCGGGAAGGACACGCCGCCACCCCGGGACACCACCACAACTTTGCCGCTCACGTTGACGCCTGTATAGCTGTCCTCATCCCCGTATCCGCTCAGGGCCACAAACGAAAGCGTCTGACCACTGTAGCGGCTAAACAGCTCGTTGCCGTTTCCCGTGTCGTTGTAGCCGATCTCCCGGCCATTCACGGTGAAGTAGAGCTGCGTCACCGCGTTGTTGTCCGCAGAGGCCACGCTCAGGGCGGCAGCATAGGTGCTGGGCGTTCCCACCAGACCAATATCTGGGTTTCCCGCCAGGGAGTAGCCCCCGAAGCTGTTGTTATAGGCACTGTTGGTATCGTTGCCTGCGGCAATGACCACCTGGACCCCGGCATTGGTCAGCCTTTGCAGGATCTCAATCATGTTCTGGTCGTCATCGGTATAGCCAGCCGCCGATCCCAGGGAGAGGTTGGCCACGTCCACGTCCAGGGCCACACAGTCCTCCAGGGCGGCCATCACCGTATCCCAATTGGCCCCGTTTCCAGTAAATACCTGCATGACTAACAGCTGCGCATCGGGGGCTACCCCCACCACGTCAGTCGTGTTCAGCCGGTTGGCCGCGGCGATGCCCGCCACATGGGTGCCGTGGTCACTGCCTGCCCCAGTATGGGACACGTCCGTGTTGTTCAGGGCATAGTTGTAGGCATAGGGCACCTTCGTGCTGACATAGACATTGCCGGGGTACACCGAAGAACCCTGGCTGGCATTTAGGCTGCGCCAAACGTTGATCACCTCGTCCCGGGTCAGGGAGTCCTCAGTGAGCTTGTCGTCCGACAGCGCCTGAAAGCTGGGATGGTTCAGCACCAGGCCGGTGTCGATGATGGCGATGCGCATCCCCTCACCGGTATAGCCCGTGCTGTTGACCGTATCCGCGCCAATCATGGTGGTGGCGTTGCTGGTCTGGGGGTAGAGCTGGTCGTCCGTCTCCGGAATGTGGAACATGGGGGCCACGTAAACCCGGTCCACCCCGGGCAGCTGGGCGATCTGCTCCTTGTTCTCATAGGTGGTGGTCACGGACAAGCCCGTGCTGGCCACCGTGTAGGTATAGCCAAATTCCACATCGGCCTCGTCCCCCACCGCCTCCAGGATCTGAGCCTTCAGCTCCTCCACAGCGGCCTCTTGCCGAGCCTCATAATTGCGCACCGAGCTGGTGCCGCCGGCAATCTCATCCGTGGAATAACCTTGGGCCAGCAGGGAGGGCTGCTCCAACTCCACAATGAAGGTCACCTGGTCGTCCGCCGCGGGCTCGTTGTCCGCGCCGCTGCCGGCGGGGCGATCCTCATCAGGCTCCAATGCCGCTTCGGTGACCTCACCGGTCCCCTCGGTGAGGGTGCCGGTGATGGTGTCCGACCCATCGTCCACGGCGGTGGTGCCGCTCCCCTCCCCGGGGTCGGCCAAGCTCAGGCCGCCCGGGGCAGTCTCATCGTCATCCTGGAAGGCAAAGCCGGACAGATGCTCCTGCGTCTGCTCTGCCTGTGTGTCCTGTGCCGGCTCTCCCTCGGCCAGCACCGCCAGCGCTGCCGGCGCCAGCGAGGCGGTCAAAGCCAGCGCCAGCAGAAGGGCCAAGCCCCGTTTCTGAATGCCTTTCATGCTGTCATTCCTCCCCTTACTCCGCCGTGTCAAACCGCTGGATGATCGCAGCAATCTGCGCCCGGCTGGCCTCGTCGCCGGGCAGGATCATGGCGTTCGATCCGCCCTGGACAATGCCCTCCGCTACGGCCCAGGCCATCGCGTCCCGGGCAAAGCCGCTGATCCGGTCCACATCTCCAAAGTCGTCCAGGTTCGCCCGAGCCGTGGTGTCCCGTCCGGTGGCCTGAGCATACCGGTACAGGAGGGTAACCAGCTGCTCCCGGGTAATCTGGTCATCGGGGGCAAAGGCGGTGTCGCTCACACCCATGGTAATGCCGTTCTGCACCGCCCAGAGCACCGCACTGCGATAGTATGCGTCGCCCTGGATGTCGGTGAAGTCCATGCTCCCGGACACTTCCGGCGAGCCGGCCAACCGGTACAGAATGGTGGCCAGCATCCCCCGGGTGGTCCCGTCGTCAGGGGCAAAGACCGTATCGCTCACGCCCAGCATCAGGCCCTTTTCCACCATGTACGCCACGCTCCCATAGTACCAGGCGCCGGTTTCCACATCGGTAAACTCTACGGCGGGCACCTCCGGATCCTCCGGCTCTTCCGGCGGCTGGGAGGGGGTCACCGGTGGCAGGAGTGTCCCACCGCCCGGCAGAGTGGGCGTCACAGGGGGATCAGACGCACCCGGTTCCTCGGGCGGGTTGGTTGTCCCCGGCTGGGTGGGTGTCACCGGTGGGTTGGTTGTCCCCGGCTGGGTGGGCGTCACCGGTGGGTTGGTCGTGCCCGGCTGAGTGGGCGTCACCGGCGGGTTGGATGTACCAGGATTGCTCGGATCCGCCGGGGACTGCGTCGGGGTCGGCCCGGGGGTGACCTGCGTGCCGCCACCCACATTGATCTCCACCGAGGCAGACAGGTCTCCGCTCACGCCGGTCAGATAGCTGCCGCTGCCCAGGGAAATGGTCACGCTGCCTGTCCGCTGAATTGCAAATGTCACGGTGAACAGGATCCCGTTCGTGGCAGCCTGATTCTCCGCCGCAAAGGCCAGCACCACCCGGCCGTCTTGCGTCCCGTTGTCCTCCAGGACCAACCGGCCGCTGTTCGTCCAGGCAGAACCCTGTTGCGCACTCACATAGTCCAGCGCGTTCCGATCATACTGGAGCGTCAGCACTCCGTCCGTCACTGCCTGGCTGACGGTGGCAACAAGTTCCACCGTCACCTGATCTCCCACCTCGAAGGAAGCAGACCCCGGAACCCGCAGATCCACCGAGGCCGCCCGGGCGGAGGACAGGCTGATCTGGATGCAGCCCACCAGCAGGATGACTGCCAGTGCTGCCGCCGCCCATCTGCTTATCCTTGCTTTGTACCACCTCATGATCTTACCTCAACTCCTTTGCTTTTTCATTCTTGCACCCGTTTCTCTGCCCACTGCGGGGTAGACACTGCTGCCCATACCCTCCCGGCCTGCAATGGTTCGCTACTACCCTGTACCCCTCCCGGCCAGGGTAGCCGCTATGTACTTACTATATAGATCGTAACATAAGAGCCGGGGAAATACAACCCTACCCCACTTGAACATTGTCCCAGCATCGGGACCCTGCTCTGTCCAGACTTTGTGTCTTGCCGGTTTCTTCTTCCGACTTGGCGGCCGTTATACCGGGTCGCCCTTCTGCTTCGCCTCTTTTTCCGCTTTGAACGCCGCCAGCCCAGCCGCTCTGCCGCCACATTGGAGCTAATCCGCCTGGGGATCGGGGTCTTAAAAAAGCAAAAGTATGACAACGCGCAAAAGAATCGCTCTCGCCCTGGGGAGGGCACAGGTTTAGGCCCGGCCCGCTAAAGAAAAAAGACCAGTAGCGTCAAGCTTTAGCGGTAACGCTTGCGGCATGGCCGCTGCAGAGTTCAACTTGATCATCCAATCTTCACCCGAGGCGCCGCCCTATCCCCCGGCCTTATACAAGATACCAGCCACCAAAGCAAAATTCCTGGGAACCCTTTCCCTCCCAGGAATTTATTCGGTCTTGAAGGGGCAAATGCAGGTTAAGTTAGTGCCACAGACGCGTCCCCAAAATTTTCTATCATTCTCTGAGCCATGGCTGCGTAAGTTGGGACAGGGATTTCCTTGGATCCCTAATAGGAACGTCATCCCTTACTGTTCCAGTGCATATCAGTCCATGGCCAAAGCCGAAGCGGCAGCCCTGGGAGATAAAAAAGGAGGACATCCTATGGATGTCCTCCTTTTGGAGCTGCTAGGCAGATTTGAACTGCCGACCTCATCCTTACCAAGGATGCGCTCTACCGACTGAGCTATAGCAGCAAAATGGCGACGCGGAAGGGACTTGAACCCTCGACCTCCGGCGTGACAGGCCGGCGTTCTAACCAACTGAACTACCGCGCCATTTTTATGGAAACAGTATCCAACTGTGGTTTGTCTGGCAGGGGCAGAAGGATTCGAACCCTCGGCACTCGGTTTTGGAGACCGATGCTCTACCAGCTGAGCTATACCCCTAAATGGTGGGCCTTCACGGGCTCGAACCGTGGACCGGCCGGTTATGAGCCGGCTGCTCTAACCAACTGAGCTAAAGGCCCACGCCGGTCTGATTCCTGACTCGCATATGCCGCCACCGAAGTGGCGGCATATGCGTCAGGCTGGCTCCCCCTGTTGGACTCGAACCAACGACCCTGCGGTTAACAGCCGCATGCTCTACCAACTGAGCTAAGGAGGAATATGAAAGAGGTCTGGCCCGGTGAAGACCAGACCCCTTTTTACATGTCGGCACTACCTATTTTCCCAGGCCGTCGCCAGCCAAGTATCGTGGGCGCGGGTGAGCTTAACTGCCGTGTTCGGAAAGGGAACGGGTGGACCCTCACCGCAATCAGCACCGACTTCGTCGCTGTGGA
>DVJZ01000021.1 GCA_018716385.1 Candidatus Enterenecus merdae | reverse complement strand
GTAGTTGTCGATGAGCAGCGTCATAGATCCTCCTCCTTTTGGGCCAGCTCCAGGGCCCGGACGACGGCCTGGGCCTTGTTCAGGCACTCCTGGTACTCCTGCTCCGGCCGGGAGTCGGCCACGATGCCCGCCCCGGCGCGGATGAACACCTTCCCGTTCTTGGCAAAGGCCAGGCGGATGGCGATGCAGGTGTCCAGGTTGCCGGCAAAGTCCAGGTAACCGATGGCCCCGCCGTATACCCCCCGCTTGTTGTCCTCCAGCGCGTCGATGATCTGGGCCGCCCGCAGCTTGGGGGCCCCGGACAGGGTGCCTGCGGGCAGGATGGCGTCCACCGCGTCCACCGCATCCCGCCCCGCCGCTAGCTCCCCCCGCACGGTGGAGCCCAGGTGCATCACGTGAGAGAAGCGCTCCACCGACAGGTACCGCTCCACCTCCACGCTGCCAAAGCGGCTGATCTTCCCAATGTCGTTTCGTCCCAGGTCCACCAGCATGTTGTGCTCGGCCAGCTCCTTCTCGTCGGCCAGCAGCTCCCGCTCCAGGGCCTGGTCCTCCTGAGCGGTGCGCCCCCTGGGCCGGGTACCTGCCAGGGGGAAGGTGTGCAGAACCCCGTCTTCCAGCTTCACCAAGGTCTCCGGGGAGGCCCCAGCCAGCTCCATGTCGTCGCTGGTGAAGTAGAACAGGTAGGGGGATGGATTGAGGGTGCGCAGCACCCGATACACGTCCAGCAGAGAGCCCTCAAACCCCGCCTCCAGCCGGTTGGACAGCACCACCTGGAAGATCTCCCCCTCTCGGATGTGGGCCTTGGCCTGCTCCACCATGGCGCAGTACCGCTCCCGGCTGAACAGGGGGCGCACGGGGGTGGTCAGCCGGCTGGGCTGCCGGGGGGCGGGCTGGCCCTGGCGCAGCAGCTGGGCCATCCGGTCCAGCTGGGCGCAGGCGGCGGGGTAGGAGCGGTCCAGGTCGGCGGCGTCGGCATTGGTGACCAGGACCAGCTTCTGCCGGAAGTTGTCAAAGGCGATCACGCTGCGAAAGAGCATCAGGTCCATGTCGTAAAACCCCTCCTGATCCTGCCCGGTCAGGCGCAGGGAGGGCTCGGCGTACTGGATGTAGTCGTAGGCGAAGTAGCCCACCAGCCCGCCGGTGAAGGGGGGCAGGCCGGGGAGTGTTGGGCTTTTGTGGGCCGTCAGGATCTGGCGCAGGGCGTCCCCGGGGGAGCAGCCAGGCTCCAGCGGGACCTCCCCGCCCCGCAGCCGGAGCGCGCCGTCCTTGGCGGTGACCTCCAGCTCTGGCTCAAAGCCCAGGAAGGACCAGCGGCCCCAGCCCTCGTTGTCGGCGGCGGACTCCAGCAGGAAGCAGTGATTGTCCTGGGAGCGCAGGATGCGCAGGGCCTGGATCGGGGTGAGGAAATCGGACAGCAGTTCCCGGGTCACCGGGATCTCCCGGTAGGGGCCGGCGGCTGCCAGCGTCCGGGCCTGCTCCAGGGTGGGATGGTACATGGTCAACCTCCTTTGGCGGGGCGGGAGATAGAAAACGCCCGCCCCTGACAATTCTTGTCAAGGACGGGCGTAAACGCTCGCGGTGCCACCTTGCTTCACGGCCCTGGTCGGGCCGCGCACTTTGCGGGATACCAACATATCCCCGGCAACTGACGTATGCCCCCACGTCGCGGAATACTTGGCCGAAGCCGTTCCTCGCGCCCTCCGTGATCCATTTGCCTGCCTGCGTTCTGCCCGGCTCTCAGCTGCCCGGACTCTCTGTGAGGGCACAACAGACGTTATCTTCACATCATCGGTTTCACACTATGAACTTGGCTATCATCATAACCGCATCCGCCCCGTTTGTCAACCCCTATTTTTTCCATGGGGCGGGATTGGGTTGCTTCACAGGCCGAATTCCTTGGCGTAGACGAGGGGCCCGTGCAGCGCCGGCGCATCCTCCAGCAGCCGGATGGCCATAAAATTTTTGGCGGGAATCCCCTGGGGGACTTCCACCCCCAGCTGGTCTGCGGGGCGGTATCCCACCCGCGGATAGTACGTTTCGCTGCCCAGGACGAAGGCGTATGGGTAGCCCATCTCCCTGGCAATCCGGTGCCCCTCCAGGATCAGGGCGGTTCCTACGCCCTGCCCCTGATACCGGGGCTTCACGGACAGGGGGGCCAACACCAGAACCTGCTGTTCGCCGACGGACGCCTTTGTGAACAGGATGTGCCCCACGATTTCCCCGTCCTGCTCCGCCACCAAGGACAGCGTGGGAAGGAAGGCCCCGCCCTGCCGCAGCGCGGCCACCAGCGCGCCCTCCTCTCCGCTGGCGTGCGGCGCCGATTTGAAGGCCTCGGTGACGAGCCGGTCAACCACCGGCCGGTCGTGCACGGTCTCTTGCCTGATGCGCATTAAAATCCCTCCTGGTGAATCAAGGGCCGGCGGGGACGGCGCCCCCGCTGCCCGGTTAAGACAGCTTCAGGCCCCGGTACCGGTTCAGGCAGGCAAAGATCTCCTGCTTACGGGGCCGGGCCAGGAAGGGCACCCCAGCTCGTCCCCCGCACAGCCCCTCCAGCCCCTTGGCCTCCAAAAGCCGATCCAGCTCATCCACCACCTGGCGCAGGGTGCGCCTGCCGTCCATCAGGCGCTGGTGGGCATACAGTAGGCAGTAGCCCAGCGCGGCGCACTGTTCCTCGTCGGACAGCTGCTCCACATACCGCAGGTCGATGTTCTCCCGGTTGACGCTCACCCCGTCCCGTCCCATGGCCTTGAGCTTGATCCGGTCCCCGCTCTTGAGCGCGGGGGATGGGAGCGGGCAGCGGTGAAAGCTGGGGGCGGGGGCGGGGCCCAGATCGCCGCCCACAGGGGGGAAGGCCTGAGCCTCCTGCTTGGCAAAGGCTGTGATGTCCTTGGGCACATACCGATCCATCTGGAGGATGCAGTCGGCCGCATGGAAGTAGGCTCCCGAGCTGCCGGCCACGATGATGGTGGACACCCCTTGGCGATGGTACAGCTCCCCAATGCGCTCCAGCAAGGGGGTAATGGGCTCCATGTCCCGATGGATCACCCGCTGCATCAGCTCATCCCGGATCATGAAGTTGGTGGCGCTGGTGTCCTCGTCCATCAGCAGCAGGGCCGCCCCCGCCTCCATGGCCTCCACCACATTGGCCGCCTGGGAGGTGCTGCCGCTGGCGTCCTCGGTGGTAAAGCGTCTGGTGTCCTTTCCGTTGGGCAGGTGGTTGATGAACATGGAGATATCGTCCCCCCGGATGCTTCGCCCGTCCTCGGCGCGGATCTTCACAGCGGTGTCGTCGGTGACGACATACTCACGCCCGTCCCCGGCGATGTGGTTGTACACCCCCAGCTCCAGGGCCTTGAGCAGGGTGGACTTGCCGTGATAGCCCCCGCCCACGATCAGGGTGATCCCCTGCTTGAGGCCCATACCGGTGACAGCCCCTCGGTGTGGCAGTTCCAGCGTGACGGCCAGCTCCTGGGGCGAGCGGAAGGCTACTGCCCCCTGCATGGGCAGGTCGGAGACGCCGGAGGCCCGGGGCAGGATGCTGCCGTCGGCCACGAAAGCGCACAGGCCCAGCTGGGGAAGCAGCTGCCGGATGGCGTGCTGGTCTTCGGCCAGGTCGGCAATGGCCTGCAGCCGTGCCGGATCCAGATTGCGGTAGAGCAGCGCGTCCTCCACGCACCGGGGGAGCAGTTCAAAGAGGATCCGCTCCAGCCCCTTGGCCTGGATGGTGCGCCCGTTGGCCGGGAAGCCCACCTCGAACCGCACCAGAACGTTTCCGGTTTCCGGGTCCAGGGTGCAGGCCGTCCGCTCCAGCACCTGCTGACCGCACCGGCTGATGGAGATCAGCCCGCTGCGGCCCGAACCTTTGACCTGGAAGGAGGCCTGGCCCGCCCGCCGGCCAAACTGGCGGGTGAGCTCGTCCTGCAGGGCCACCCGCTGACAGGGCAGGCGGTAGAGCTGCGGGGGGAAACCTGCCTGTCCCCCTCCCACCCGGACGCTCAGCTGGGAGGGGGCGGCGAAGGGATCGCCCTGGACGTGGTCAATGGACAGCACATAGCCGGGAAACTGGTATTCTCCCCGAGTGTCCTTATAGGCTGGATAGCTCCTTCGGTCGATCCGGGCCAGGAGGTTGCGAAGATCGGTTGACGTGTGCATGGGGGACATCCCCTCCTCGTTCAATTTCATGCTCAGTCCCGCTGAAAGCGGACTGGGCACAACGGGGAAAATGCCGAAAAAACCGCCTGAACAGACGGTTTTTCGGCCAATGTTTGGTCCGAGTGGGGAGACTCGAACTCCCGGCATCCTGCTCCCAAAGCAGGCGCGCTACCAACTGCGCTACACCCGGTAATTAGTCTTACCTGCCCCGGGGAGAGCACCGCCCGGCGGAAGGTATGCCTCCATTATACCTGAGAATCTTGCCCTTTGCAAGTCTTTATAGTATACTGAAGCCCAAGAGTTTTGCGAGGTGAGTAAGCCATGCGGATGCGGAAGAAGAAAAACCTGGAGGCGCGTCTGGAGGCCTGTGGAGAGCTGTGGGTGCGGGAGCCGGAGCGGCTGCGGGGGGGCTGGCGGTCCATCCAGTCCGGGATGGGGGTGCTGCGTCTGGAGCTGGGGTGCGGCAAGGGCCGCTTTACTGCCCAGACCGCCGCCGCCCATCCCGACGATCTCTACGTGGCGGTGGAGCGGGTGCCCGACGCCATGGTGATCGCCATGGAGCGTTGCCGGGCGATGGGACTGGACAACGTGCGCTTCATCGACGGGGACGCCGCGGCGCTGGAGGACTATTTTGCCCCCGACGAGGTGGACCTGATCTACCTCAATTTCTGCGATCCCTGGCCCTCCCTCAAGCACGCCCGCCGCCGCCTGACCCATGAGCGTTTTTTGCGGGCCTACCGCAAGGTGCTCCGGGACAGGGGGCGCATCGAGTTTAAGACGGACAACCGGGACCTGTTCGAGTGGTCTCTGTTCCAGTTCCCAAAGGCGGGATATGAACTGTCCCAGGTCACCCGGGATCTTCATGCCGGCGGCGTGCAAGGGGTGATGACCGACTACGAGGAAAAATTCCACGCTCTTGGCGTGCCCATTTGCCGGTGTGTGGGTGCCAAGGGGGCCCTGCCTGATATCCCTGTGCTGGATGGGCTGCGCCGCCGTCTGCCGGACTGGGAGATCCGGCAGGTGGAACAGGGGGATCTGGCGGCGGTGCTGGCGTTGCTGCAAAGCGGGCCGGTGCCGGGCAGCCCCCTGCCCACTTTGGACAGCCTACAGGCAGACCTGGCCGCTCTGCCCCCTCGCTGCGCCCCGGAGCAGAAGCACTTTGTAGCCTTCTGGCGGAATGGGAGACCGGAGGCGGTACTGGACTGGGTGGAGGGATATCCTCGGGAGCATACCCTGTGGGTGGGGTTGTTCCTGGTGGACGGAGTTTTGCGAAGGAAGGGGTTGGGCAAACGGCTGATGTCTGCCCTGCCTGGGGCGGCCTGGGACTGCGGGATGGAGCGGCTGCGGTTGGCCTGCCGGAAGGACAACGAGGCGGGCCGACGCTTCTGGCTGTCCCTGGGCTATCGGGAGCTGCGGGAAGGGCAGTCCGCCCAAGGCGAGCCAGTCTGGGTCTTGGAGCGGCTGACTGCCCTGGACAAGGATGAGGGATAGGAAGGATAAGACCCAGCCCCCGGCATATGCCGGGGGCTGGGTCTCTTGCGTTTAGGAGCAGCGCGCGCCGCGCTCCAGTGCGTCGGGCAGCAGGGCCACCGCCTGGAGGCCCATCGAGTCATAGCAGGCGCTCAGCTGCGCTTCTCCCATCTCCTCCACCTGGCCGGTGAGGAGGGTATCAAAAGTTCCGATACCTGGCGTTTGGTTCTGGGGATTAACACCTTGCCCCGCCAGTGTGGTATCCTGGAAGGGATCCAACTTCTGACCGGGGCCGGCGGTGGAGCTGCTATTAGTGTAGAGGACGGGGAGGGCGATGTCAAGGGAAGAGGCAAAAGAAAAGCCGCCCGAGCGGGCGGCAAACGAGGCCAAAAGCGGCTTCGGGAGATTTGGTCCGGAGGGCTCCGGCGGATGCCGGAGCGCCCCGGTCTTGAGAAAAGAGAGAGGGAGGATTTTGAGGTTTGTCTGGATGTTTCTCCTGACAGTTATGATCATACCAAAGCCGTCGGGGGCAATGTTGGACAATTTGAGAACCTTTTATGAAGTTTTTATGAATGCCCTTTGACGGGCGTTGAGCCATCCTGCTCGGGGAGATGGAAGCGGGTCACCGCCGGCCCCGGCCCCGGTAGTTGGATGGACTGTGCCGACTGCCTCCGGAGTAGCTGTACCGTCTCCGGTTTCTGCGCCGGCGGGGCCGGAGCAGGGCCAGATAGAGCAGGAAGAGCACCAGCAGCACCAGGGCCAGGATGACCGGGATCCGGATCCACCAGTAGGACCAGTAAGTCTGCACCAGATGGATGGCGTACTGGAAGCCGGAGCGACCCACCCCGTCCACGGCCACCATGGGCAAGGGGCCGTAGGTGATGCCGTTGTAGATCAGGGACACGCTGCCCAGTTCCTGCCCGGCGGCTATGGGGGCCTGGACGCTCTCGGGCAGGTCCATGATCAGTTCGGCCTGCTCCGGGTCGTAGTCGGTGGGTAGGGTGGCCTGGATGGAGCCCGCCGGCTGGACCAATACGAAGTCAGCTTCATCGGACAGGGTGACGGGGAGCTCCCGCACCGCATTGACGGTGTCCTCCCCCAGCAGGTCGGTGCGCTGGAAGTTGTCAAAGGCCCACTCCAGCAGCCGGCGGCTCTCATAGAAGGAGTAGTAGACGTAGTTGCCCTGCTCGTCATAGCCGTCCTCTGTCCCCAGCACCACGCTATAAAAGGTGCGCCCCTCGCCGTCCACCGCGGCCGCGGCCAGGCAGCGGCCCGCCTCCCCGGTGTAGCCGGTTTTGATGCCGATGGCCTTGTTATATGTATAGCCGATGACGTTCCAGTTACTCAACAGCGCATTGGTGGAGTGCAGCACCCGCTCTTCTGACAGGTTGGTGGCCGGCAGGACATAGGTGTCGGTGGACACGATGGTGCGGAAAGTCTCGTACTCCATGGCGGCCTTGGCCATGAGGTAGATATCGTAAGCGGTGGTGTAGTGATCCTCGTCGTGCAGCCCGTGGGGATTGGTGAAGTGGGTGCCACCCATGCCCAGCTCCTGGGCCTTGGCGTTCATCCGTTCCACAAAGGCCTCCACGCTGCCCGCCACCGCCTCGGCCAGGATGTTGCACGCCTCGTTGGCCGAGGGCAGCAGGTCGCAGTAGAGCAGCTGCTCCACAGTGAGGATCTCGCCGGCCAGGATGCCTGCCGTGGAGCTGTTCTCCGGCAGGGTCACCGCCTCCTGGGAGGCCGTGACCGGGGTGTCCAGGGCGAGCTGCCCGGCCTCCACCGCCTCCAGCACCACCAGGGAGGTCATGATCTTGGTGACGGAGGCGGGATACATCCGCTCATAGGCGTTGTGGGCGTAGAGCACCTGGTCATGATCCCCGTCCACCACGATGGCCGCCCGGCAGTTGGGCTCCGGGTCATCCAGGGCCAGGGCGGGGGCGGATAGGGACAGGGCCAGCAGCAGGGCCAAGGCCAGGGGAACGAGATGAAGTCGAGATTTTTTCATAGGCATCTCCCGCAATCTATGGTATAATGTCCGCGACGTCTTGTCCAAAGGCCGCCCCACCTGGGAACCGGGGCAGGCAGGGAGACATAACAACAGTATACCAGAAAGGTGGGCTGGGCGCAATGGGGGAAAATCGACCGGACGGGCACAGGCGCGGGGGGCTCTGGCAGGTTTGGGCCGCCCTGGTGACGGGCCTGGCGCTGTGCGCCATGGCCGCCTGTTTCGCCGTGGGCCAGATGGCGCCCGCTCCCCTGGCCGCGCTGCCCACCGCCCCGCCTTCTCCTGCCCAGACGGCCGGGGTGGATCTGGTGGATCTGAACACCGCGGGGCTGGAGCAGTTGGACGCCCTGCCCGGCATCGGCCCGGTCCGTGCCCAGGCCATCCTGGACTACCGGGCCGAGCACGGGCCTTTCCGCTACCCCGAGCAGCTGCTGGATGTGCCGGGCATTGGAGAGGGGATCTTGGAGGGGCTGCTGGATCTGGTGTGGACGGGGGAGGGCAGCGCCCCCTGACAGGGGCGGACGGCCTGCCGGAGACCGTATGGAGGGGAATATGCCGAACATTTTAGTGGTAGATGACGAGAGCGTAATGGTCAAGGGGATCAAGTTCAACCTGGAGAACGAGGGCTATCAGGTGGAGACAGGGTACGATGGCCAGGAGGCGGTGGATAAGGCCCGCACCGGACGGTTTGATCTGATCCTGCTGGATCTGATGATGCCCAAGATCGACGGGCTGCAGGCCTGCATGAAGATCCGGGAGTTCTCCAACGTGCCCATCCTCATGCTCACCGCCCGGGGGGAGGACGCGGACAAGATCATCGGCTTTGAGTGCGGGGCGGACGACTACATCACCAAGCCCTTCAACATCCTGGAGCTGAAGGCTCGCATCCGGGCCCTGCTGCGCCGGGCCGGGCAGACGGCCCAGCAGAGCCGGTCGGCCACCCGGCTGGAGCGGGGGGCCATCGCCATCGACACCGCCGAGCGGGCGGCCTGGCGGGATGGACACAGCGTGGAGCTGACCGCCAAGGAGTTTGACCTGATCGAGCTGCTGCTGCGCAACCCCGGCCGGGTGTACAGCCGGGAGAACCTGCTCAACCTGGTGTGGGGCTACGAGTATATCGGGGAGCTGCGCACGGTGGATGTGCACATCCGGCGCCTGCGGGAGAAGCTGGAGCCAGACCCGGGCAACCCGGAGTATATCCTCACCAAATGGGGGGTGGGGTACTATTTGAGCAACCCGTAAAGGGCTTGCAGCGGCCCAGCGGCGTGGGGGAGGTGTAAGGGATGGAGCAGTCGCGGCGGGAACAAAAGCGCATGGAGCGCCGGCAGGGCCGGGTCCCCTTTCTGCGCTCCATCCAGGCCAAGTATGCCCTGACCTATCTGCTAGTGGTGGCCGTCATCGTGCTGGTGATGAACACCTACCCGCTGCTCATGGCCCAGAACATGGTCTTCTCCTCCAAGGAGAATACCCTGAAGCGCCAGGCCCTCACCATCGGCAGCGCCCTGGCAGTGTCCGAAAGCCTGAGCGCCGAGGGGGTGGAGCAGGCCATGGCCCTGCTGGAGGACTTGCAGGTCACCCGGGTGCTGGTGACGGACGGGGCGGGACTCATCCTCTATGACAGCTCCACCCTGGAGGACCGCAGCGGCAGCTACGCCCTCATGGGTGAGGTGGTGGCCGCGCTGGAGGGGCAGGACGTGTTCCGCTCCGAGTACCGGCAGGGGGCCTTCCGCTCCCGGGCGGCGGCGCCGGTGGTCTACCGGGGGGTGACCCTGGGGGCAGTCTACCTCTATGAGTACGACACCGAGCAGGGGCAGGTGCTGCGCTCCATCCAGGGTGGGCTGGGCTATATCTCCGCGGTGATCTGTGTCACCGCCCTGGTGGTGGTGCTGGTGCTGGCCAAGGCCCTGACCCGGAACACCGCCCTGCTGCTGGGGGCCATCCGCCGGGTGCGGGAGGGGGAGTACAGCCACCGGGTGGAGCCCCGGGGCCGGGATGAGATGGCCCAGCTGGCCACCGAGTTCAACCAGCTCACCGACCGCTTACAGACCACTGAGGAGGTACGCCGCCGCTTTGTCTCCGACGCTTCCCATGAGCTGAAGACCCCGCTGGCCTCTATCCGGCTGCTCACCGACTCCATCCTGCAAAATCCCAACGCGGAGCTGAACACGGTGCGGGAGTTTGTGGCCGACATCGGCCAGGAGGCCGACCGGCTGACCCGCATCAGCGAGCGGCTGCTCACCCTCACCCGGCTGGACGCCGACCAGGAGCGGGAGCAGGAGCCGGTGGAGCTGGGGCCGGTGGTGGAGCGGGTGGCCCATATGCTCCGTCCCCTGGCCCAGGCCATGGAGGTGGAGCTGTCCTGCCGGCTGGAGCCGGCCTGTGCCCTGCTGGCCACCCCGGACGACCTGTACCAGGTGGCCTTCAACCTGATGGAGAACGCCATCAAGTACAACCAGCCCGGCGGGCGGGTGGAGGTGACGGTGTGCCACGAGGACGACCAGGTGTGCCTCATCGTGGAGGACACCGGGGTGGGGATCCCCGAAGAGGATATGCCCAAGGTCTTTGACCGCTTCTACCGGGTGGATAAGGCCCGCAGCCGGGCGGCGGGGGGCACGGGGCTGGGCCTGTCCATTGCCCGGGACACCGCCCGGCTGCACCGGGGGGACATCACGGTCCAGGCCGGTCCCGGCGGCAAGGGCGCCCGGTTTGAGGCCCGATTCCCCGCCCTGACCCAGGAGGTGAGCCAGACATGAGCAAACGGATATGCCTGCTGCTGTGGGCCGTGGCGTTGCTGCTGGCCCCTGGCTGCGCCCCGGGCGGGGCGGCAGGGGAGGAGCTGACGCTATGGTTTGCCGTGGACCAGTCCCAACAGGGGGTGTCCTCCGCCCTGGCCACCCAGCCCTATGAGGGGGAGGGGACCGTCCCCGCCCTGGTGCAGGCTTTGCTGGCCGGGCCGGAGCCGGGGGCGGGGCTGACCAACGCCATCCCTGCCGGCACCCGGCTGCTGGACTGGCGGGTGGAGGGGACGGTGGCCTATGTGGACCTGTCCCAGCCCTATGGGGACCTGACGGGGATGGCGCTGACCCTGGCCGACTACTGCCTGGCCCTCACCCTCACCCAGCTGGAGGGAGTGGAGCAGGTGTCCGTCACCGTCAACGGTAGCCCGCCCCCCGACCGGACGGGACGGCTGTTCTCGGCCGACGACGTGGTCTTCTCCGGGGTGGAGGAGGAGCCGGTGGAGCTGTCCGCCGCCCTGTACTTCCGCCGGGCGGGTACCCAGGAGCTGGGCTATGAGCTGCGGGTGTTCCTGCTCACCGAGCATGACGACCCCGCCCTGGCGGTGCTGGAGGCGCTGCTGGGCGGGCCCCAGGACGAGGGGCTGGAGCCGGTGCTGCCCCAAGGGCTGGAGGTGCGCTCGGCCCGGGTGGAGAACGGCGTCTGCCGGGTGGATTTCTCCCATCGGCTGCTGGAGCGGATCCCCGCCGGCCAGCAGGAGCAAGAGCTGGTGATCGACTCCATCGTCAACACCCTGTGCAGCCTGGACACGGTGGACGGGGTACAGCTGCTGGTGGAGGGCACTGTTTTGGAAGAATACGGGAGCCTGCACCTGGATGGGCCTCAGCCCGAGCCGGCGTGACCGCCCGATCAGATAGCCCTCTTTGGGCAGACCACATGATCAGAAAGGATGAACCCACATGAAGTTTGACACCGACTGCCTGCACGCCGGCTACCGGCCGAAGAATGGCCAGCCCCGCAACATCCCCATCATCCAGTCCACCACCTTCCGCTACGAGACCAGCCAGGACATGGCCAAACTGTTCGACCTGGATGCAGCCGGCTACTTTTACAGCCGTCTGCAAAACCCCACCAGCGACGCGGTGGCCGCCCGGTTGTGCGCCCTGGAGGGGGGTGCGGCGGGGATGCTGCTCTCCTCAGGGCAGGCGGCCTCCTTCTTTTCCATCTTCAACCTGGCCGGTGCGGGCGACCATGTGGTGTGTTCCTCGGCCATCTACGGGGGCACCTACAACCTGTTTGCCGTGACCATGAAGCGCATGGGCATCCAGTTCACCTTTGTAGACCCAGACTGCACGCCGGAGCAGCTGGACGCCGCCTTCCAGCCCAACACCAAGGCCCTGTTTGGCGAGACCCTGGCCAACCCGGCCCTGACGGTGCTAGATCTGGAACGCTTTGCCGCTGCCGCCCATGCCCACGGGGTGCCCTTCATCGTGGATAACACCTTTGCCACTCCCTGGGGCTGCCGGCCCTTTGAGTGGGGGGCGGACATCGTCATCCACTCCACCACCAAGTACCTGGACGGCCACGCCGCGGCGGTGGGGGGCGCCATCATTGATTCGGGGAACTTTGACTGGCAGGCCCATGCCGACAAGTACCCCGGCCTGACCACCCCCGACGAGAGCTACCACGGCATTGTCTACACCCAGAAGTTCGGCCAGGGGGGCGCGTACATCACCAAGGCGGTGGCCCAGCTCATGCGGGACTTTGGCGCCTCCCCCGCCCCCATGAATGCCTGGCTGCTGGGCATGGGCATGGAGACCCTGCCCCTGCGCATGGCCCGGCACAGCCAGAACGGCCTGGGCATGGCCCAGTTCCTGCAAGACCATCCCAAGGTGGCCTGGGTGCGTTACCCCGGCCTGCCTGGGGACAAATACTACGCCCTGGCTCAGAAGTACCTGCCCAAGGGGGCCAGCGGGGTGGTGTCCTTCGGCGTGAAGGGGGGCCGGGAGGCAGCTGAGCGCTTCATGGCGGGGCTGAAGCTGTGCTCCATTGCCACCCATGTGGCCGACGCCAAGACCTGTGTGCTCCACCCGGCCAACACCACCCACCGGCAGATGAACGATGCTGAGCTGGCCGCCGCCGGGGTGGCCCCCGACCTGATCCGCCTGTCCGTAGGGCTGGAGGATCTGGACGACCTGGTGAGCGACGTGGAGCAGGCCCTGGCCGGGGTGTGAGCCGGGGACGAGACATAGAACGCACGGAGGAGAGGATACCATGCTGAACATCGAGCACTATTCCAAAACCTATCCCGGCGGCCATAAGGCGGTGGACGATCTGTCCCTGCACGTGCTGCCCGGGGAGATCTACGGCTTCATCGGCCACAACGGCGCGGGCAAGACCACCACCTTGCGGGCGGTGGCGGGGGTGCTGGACTTCACCCAGGGGCACATCCGGATTGCCGGCCACGACATCCAGGCCGAGCCGGTGGCGGCCAAGAAGGTCACCGCCTTCCTGCCCGACAACCCGGACCTGTACGAGTTCATGAAGGGCATCGACTTTCTCAACTTCATTGCCGACCTATATGACATCCCCGCCGACCAGCGCACCCGGGACATCGGCACCTATGCCGACGCCTTTGAGCTCACCGGCAACCTGGGCTCCCCCATCGGCAGCTACTCCCACGGGATGCGCCAGAAGCTGGCCCTGATCTCCGCCTTCATCCGGCGGCCCAAGCTGCTGGTGCTGGATGAGCCCTTCGTGGGGCTGGACCCGGCGGCGGCCTATGTCCTGAAGGAACAGTTGGCCCAGCTGTGCCAGGCTGGGGGGGCGGTGTTCTTCTCCACCCACGTGTTGGAGGTGGCCGAGAAACTGTGCCACAAGATCGCCATCATCAAGAATGGCCGCCTGGTCAAGTGCGGCCCCACCCAGCAGGTGGTGGGCGACTCTGACCTGGAGAGCGTCTTCCTGGAACTGGAGGGGGAGCGGGCATGAAGAAATTCCTCGCGCTGCTGAAGGTCAGCGCCAAGGCCATGCTCCTCACCTCTTCGGGGGTGGGGGCGGGCAAGCGCCGCCGGGCGGTGTCCGGCGTGGGGGCGGTGCTGCTGATTGCCTTTCTGGGGCTGTATCTGTCCGGCATGTACAGCTTTATGCTGGCAGGCGTGTTGGCCCCGGTGGGCATGGAGAGCCTGGTGCTGGTGTTTATGGGGCTGGTGGCCCTATTCGGCGGGCTGCTGTTTACCGTGTTCGCCGTGCGGGAGGTGCTCTTTGGGGGCAAGGACAATGACCTGATGCTGTCTCTGCCGGTGCCCGCCTCTTTGCTGGTGGCAAGCCGGATGGCAGCCATCTACCTGGAGAGCCTGGTGTTTTCCTTCTTCGTGCTGCTGCCTGCCGGGGCGGCCTGCTTCTTTCTGAGCGGCGGGCGCTATGGCTGGGATCTGTGGCTCCGTCTGCTGCTGGCCGCCCTGGCCCTGCCGGCGCTGGATACTGCCCTGTCCGTGCTGTTGGGGGCAGGCCTGGCTTTCCTGTCCTCCAAGGTGTCCAAGGGGAAGGCCCTGGGGCAGAACTTGGCGATGGCCCTATTCCTGCTGGTGGTGTTTTGGCTCTCCTTCAACCTCAACTCCACCATTGAGAACCTGGCCGCCCATGCCGCCGGCATCAAGGCGTCCATGACCTGGGCGGCCCCCCTGCTGTGGATGGCCGACGGGGTGCTGGGCAGCTGGGGGCTGCTGCTGGCTTTCATCGCCTGCTGTGCCATCCCCTTTGCCCTGGTGGCCCTGGTGGTGGGCAAGGTATACCGCAAGGCGGTGACCGCCTTCCAGACCCGGGCCGCCCGCAGCGACTACAAGCTGTCCGCTCAGTCTGCGGCAGGGCAGACCAAGGCCCTGCTGCGCAAGGAGGCCAAGCGGTTTTTTGGAACCCCGGTCTATTTTTGGAACGCGGGACTGGGGCTGATCTTCCTGCTGATCTTGGGCGTGGCCGCAGTGGCCAAGCGAGGGGAGCTTCAAGCCATGCTCCCCCTGCTGGGCGGACAGTGGGCAGGGGCGGCGCTGGCGGGGGTGGCCATGGGTTTCTGCCTGTCCATGGCGGTGGTGTGCGCCCCTTCGGTGAGCCTGGAGGGGCGGTGCCTGTGGATCCTTCGGACCGCCCCGGTGGGGGAGGGGACCCTGCTGGGGGTCAAGGTGGGTTTCCAGCTGCTGCTCACCCTGCCCTGTGCCCTGGTGGCCACGGCCTGCCTGAGCTGGGCCCTGGCCTTGCCCCTGTGGCAAGGGGGACTGCTACTCTTGGCCATGGTGGCCTTCTGCGTGGCCAGCGCCTGCTTCGGCATGATGATGGGCCTGACCTTCCCCAAGTTGGACGCGGCCAACGAAGCCCTGGTGATCAAGCAGTCCATGGCGGTGACCCTGGCCATGTTCGTCCCATTGGGGGCGCTGGTGCTGGCAGGGCTGGTATGTTGGCTGGGAGGGATGCTCAGCCCGGAGATGGCGCTGGTGCTGCCCGTGGTGCTGCTGATAGCGCTGGCTGTGCTTTGCTGGCTGTGGTTGGCCCGGCGGGGCAAGGTGCTGCTGCGGCGGCTGTGAGGGGCGTGGACCCTGAAAATCTTTACGGAAACAAAATACCCTGTGCGTGGGGCTGGTCCCCTCGCACAGGGTGTTTTTTCTGCCCGGGTCAGTGGAGACTCCCCCCTCCCCTTGACAATTATCCGGTTTCGGACTATAATCCGAAAAGTCCGATTTCGGATGATAGGGGGGAGCTTCATGAAACCATCCGCAGCTGGGCAGCTTGCCGCGTTGAACCAGTCCTATAAGGAAATGGAGCACATCTATCATTGGTATGCCAGGCGGCACGGCCTGTCAGACGCCCATTTGTGGCTGCTGTACTCGCTGTATGAGAGCCAGAGCCACACCCAGCGGGAGATCAGCTCAATCTGGCATTACCCGCCCCAGACCGTCAATTCAGCCCTGAAAAGCCTGGAGCGGAAGGGGCTCATTCTATTAGAGGATGTCCCCGGCAACAAGCGCAACAAACGGGTGGCCTTGTCTGGACGGGGGACGACGCTGGCCCGGGAGATCATCCATCCGCTCATCTGTGCCGAGCAACGGGCCATCCAGAGCCTTGGGGAGGCGGAGACCGACGCGCTGGTGGCGCTGACGGGGAAGTATACGGAGCTGTTGCAGGCGGAGCTTGCCAAGCAGGGGGCGCAGCCGACGCACACAGCCGGGGCGGCCGGCATAGACAGGAGCAGAAACCGTGGAAAGGAAGCATAGACGACGATGAACTCTGAAGCGCTGTTTGCCCGCACCTCTCCGTTGCGGCTTTTTATCCTGGCCTCCATTCCCGGGGCCGTCAGTATGCTGGCCTCCGCGCTGTACCAGACCCTTGACGGTATCTTTGTGGGCCGCTTCTTGGGAGAGACCGCCTTCGCCGCCCTCAACCTGGCCATGCCGTTTGTCATCATCAACTTTTCCCTGGCCGATCTGATCGGTGTGGGGGCGGCCGTGCCCATATCCGTCTGCCTGGGCAGGCAGGAAAGGCAGGCGGCCAACAACATCTTCACCTGCTCCTGCCTGATGATCGTGGGGACGGGGGTATTGATGGGCGGGGTGCTGTTCGCTGCGGCTCCGTGGCTGATCCAGCTCATGGGCGCCCAGGGGGAGTTTGCCGCGCTGGCGGTGCAGTACATGCGGGTATACGCCCTGTGCTCGCCAGTCACCACCATCATCTTTGCTGTGGACAACTACCTGCGCATCTGCGGTTTTATCCGGGGCAGTATGGGTCTGAACATCTTGATGTCCGGCCTGAGCGGCCTGCTGGAATTCCTGTTCCTGGGTGTGCTTGGCTGGGGGATCTGGGGGGCGGCGCTGGCCACCTGCTCGGGGATGTTCCTGTGCGCGATACTGGCCTTCCTGCCCTTTGTCCGGGGGAAGGCGTTGCTGCGCTTTTGTAAGCCGCGCTTCCATTGGAGTATGCTGCGGCAGATCGTCGCCTGCGGCAGCCCCAACTTTCTCAACAATATCGCGGGCAGGATCACCTCCATCCTGATGAATGGGATCCTGGTGCGCATGGGCGGGGAGCTGGCCGTGTCGGTCTACGGTATCCTGATGTTTGCCGAGGGCTTTGTCCAGCCCCTGCTGTACGGGATGTGCGACTCTCTCCAGCCCGCTGTGGGGTATAACTGGGGCGCGGGGCTGTTTTCCAGGGTGCGGGCCATCGAGCGATACTGCTTTCTGGCAAGCGGGGTGCTCTCCCTGCTGGCCGCGCTGATCTCGGTGTCCACCGCGCTGGTTTTCCCGGTGCTTTTGATCGGTGTGCTGTGGCCGCTGGGCATGACGGGGATCTGGATGAACTTTGGGGGGACGGCGCTGCTGGCGGCCGGGCTGTCGGTGACCCTGCTGCTCCGGCTGCGGTCGGAGCTGCGCCGGCCGGATGAGGCCGGGCAATAGGCCCTTGTCCTATAGCCTCTGATGGGGATCGAAACGGATAGAGCGGTGGGCAGTGCCCACCGCTCTGTTTTACGTTTGACGGATCGCCTGTCCGCCCGGGGTCTTATAGCAGCACCACGCCGGCATCCCGGCAGGCGTCCAAGGTGGCGGGGTCCCACACGCTGGCTTGCACTTCCCCGATGTGGGCCTTGCCCAGCAGATGCATGGACACCCGGCTCTGACCGATGCCGCCCCCCATGGTGAGAGGGAGCTTGCCCTCCAGCAGAAGCTGGTGGAAGGGCAGAGCCCGGCGCTGGTCGCATCCGGCGGCGGACAGCTGCCGGTCCAGCGACTCCGGGCTGACCCGGATGCCCATAGACGACAGCTCCAGTGCCCGGCCCAGCACGCTGTTCCACACCAGCAGATCCCCGTTGAGGGCCCAGTCGTCGTAGTCGGGGGCCCGGCCGTCATGGGGCTTACCCGAGCGCAGCGGGGCGCCGATGCCCATCAGGAAGGTGGTGGGATGCTCCTTCACCCAAGCGTCCTCCCGCTGCTGGGGAGATAGCTCAGGCCAGCGGTCCTCCAGCTCCTGAGCGGTGACGAAGGACACTTCCCGGCAGATGGGGGGCAGGGGGGTGAGCTGGGGATAGACCGAGCGCAGGGTGGCCTGGGTGTCGGCCAGTACGCCCACAATGGTGACCACCGTCTGCCGCAGATACGCCTCGGTGCGGTCCCGGGGGGCGATGACCTTCTCCCAGTCCCACTGATCTACGTACACCGAGTGGACGTTGTCCAGCTCCTCGTCCCGGCGGATGGCGTTCATGTCGGTGTACAGCCCCTCCCCCACGGGGAACTGATAGCGGTACAGGGCCATGCGCTTCCATTTGGCCAGGGAGTGTACCACCTGGGCCTCCCGCCCGGCGAAGGGGATGTCGAAGCTGACCGGGCGCTCCACCCCGTTCAGATCGTCGTTCAGCCCGGTGGACGCCTCCACAAACAGGGGGGCGGACACCCGGCGCAGGTGGAGCGCGCCGCCCAGGCTGTCCTCAAACAGCCGCTTGAGCAGGGCGATGGCCCGCTGGGTATCGTAGAGGTTCAGGCAGGGGGCGTACCCTGCGGGGATGACGGTTTGCAGCATGGGGAAAGGGCCTCCTCTGGATGGATTGCCGCCGGCGATGGCCGGCGGTGTCATGAATTGGTATCAATTATATGCCAAAGGAGGGAAAAATGCAAATGAGAATTCATTGCTTTTTCCCCCAGGAGGGACTATAATGGGGGCACCCGATAGGGAAAGGAGAACGCAGCCCGATGGCGAACGGATTTGAAGCGAAATTAAACGAATATGCCCACTTGCTGGTGGAGGTGGGCCTGAACCTCCAGCCCGGCCAGACGCCCCGCCTGGCCGCCCCGGTGGAGTGCGCGCCCCTGGCCCGGCTGTGCGTGGAGGCGGCGCTGGACCGGGGGGCCCGGGACGTGGTGGTGGAGTGGACGGACGACGTGGTCACCCGCCAGCGCTACCTGAAGGCGGATCAGGAGGTCTTTTCCCAGTTCCCCGACTATCAGAAGGCCAAGTTTGACTGGCTGCTGGAGCGGGGCGCGCCCGCCCTGTCCATCACCGGGGGTGACCCGGAGGCCCTGCGGGGGGTGGATCCAGCCCGGATCCAGGCCTGGCAGCGGGCCAGCGCCCAGCCCACCAAGCCCTATTACGACGCCATGAGCGCCAACCGCTTCCAATGGACCATCGGGGCCTGCCCCACCCGGGCCTGGGCGGAAAAGGTGTTCCCGGACAAGCGGGGACAGGCGGCCATCGACGCGCTTTGGGAGGCGGTGTTCTCCGCCTGCCGCGTCACCGGGGACGGCGGTGCGCCGGCGCGGTGGAAGGCCCACATCGAGGCCACCGCCCGCCGGGCCAAGCGCCTGAACGACTATGACTTCCAGTCCCTGCACTACACCAACGCCCTGGGCACCGACCTGACCATCACCCTGCCGGAGGGCCACATCTGGATGGGGGGCGCGGACGCCACCCCTGCCGGGGTGGGCTTTGTGGCCAACATGCCCACCGAGGAGCTCTTCACCGCCCCCCGGTGGGACGGGGTGGATGGCCGGGTGTACGCCGCCCTGCCCCTGGCCCTGAACGGAAATCTGGTGCGGGATTTCTATCTGGACTTCCGAGGGGGCAAGATCGTGGACGTCCACGCGCAAGAGGGGGAGGAAGTGCTCAAGCACTCCATCGCCATGGATGAGGGTTCCTCCTACCTGGGGGAGGTGGCCCTGGTGCCCTATGACTCCCCCATCCGCAACACGGGGCTGCTGTTCTACAACACCCTGTTTGACGAGAACGCCTCCTGCCACCTGGCCTTTGGCTCGGCCTATCCCAACTGCGTGAAGGGCGGGGAGGGGATGGACGAGCAGGCCCAGAAGGCCGCGGGGCTCAACCAGTCCCTGAACCATGTGGACTTCATGGTGGGCACCCGGGACCTGTCCATCGTGGGCACCACCCGGCAGGGGGAGCGGGTGACGGTGTTCCGGGACGGCAATTTTACCTTCTGATCCGGCCTGACATGAAAGGAGGAGCGAGTATGGACTATAGGGAGCAATACCGCCGCTGGCTGGCCGCCCCCGCCCTGTCTGCCCAGGAGAAGGGGGAGCTGGAGGCCATCGCGGGGGACGAGAAGGAGATCGAGTCCCGCTTTTTCGGCCAGCTGGCTTTTGGCACCGCCGGCCTGCGGGGCACCATGGGGGTGGGGCTGTACCGGATGAACGTCCACGTCATCCGCCACGCCACCCAGGCCTTTGCCCAGGTCATCCTGGACGAGGGGCCGCAGGCCGCTGCCCGGGGGGTGGCGGTGTGCTTTGACTGCCGCAACCACTCCGACGAGTTTGCCCGGGAGGCCGCCTGCGTCATGGCGGCAAACGGCATCCCCGTCCGGCTGTTTGACGCGCTGCGCCCTACTCCTGAGCTGTCCTTTGCCATCCGGGAATACGGCTGTATCGCCGGCATCAACATCACCGCCAGCCACAACCCCAAGGAGTACAACGGCTATAAGGTCTACTGGTCCGACGGGGCCCAGCTGCCCCCCCGCCACGCCGATGAGGTGGCCAGGAAGATGGGGGAGCTGGACGTGTTTGACAGCGTCAAGACCATGGACTATGACCGCGCCCTGGCCGCCGGGCTCATCACCCTCATGGGAGCGGAGACGGACGAGAAGTTCCTGGCCAACGTCATGGGCGAGGTCAACGACAAGGGGGCGGTGGAGGCGGTAGCCGACACTTTCAAAATGGTGTTTACCCCCTTCCACGGCGCGGGCTACAAACTCATCCCCGAGGCGCTGCGCCGCCTGGGCATGAAGCATGTGCTGTGCGTCAGCCAGCAGATGGAGCTGGACGGCAACTTCCCCACCGTGGCCTCCCCCAACCCGGAAAACCCCGAGGGCTTTGCCCTGGCTGTGGAGCTGGCCCAGCGGGAGGGGGCCGACTTCATCCTGGGCTCCGACCCGGACGCCGACCGGGTGGGCATCATGGTCAACACGGGCGGAGGCCGGTTTCAGACCCTCACCGGCAACCAGACCGGCGTGCTGCTGCTGGACTACCTCATCGGAGCCAGGAACCGCACGGGGAGAATGCCGGCCAACCCCGTAGCCCTCAAGACCATCGTCACCACCGAGATGGCCCGGAAGGTGGCCCAGGTCAACGGCCTGGCCTGCTATGACACCTTCACCGGCTTCAAGTTCCTGGCCGAGCGCAAGGACCGGTTGGAGGGGGAGGGGCAGGGCAAGGTGATCTTCGCCTACGAGGAATCCTACGGCTATATGCTGGGCGACTATGTCCGGGACAAGGACGCGGTCACCGCCGCAGTTGCCCTGACCGAGATGGCAGCCTGGTACGCGGGGCAGGGCATGACGCTGTATGACGCGCTGCTGGCCCTGTATGAAAAGTACGGCCATTATGGGGAAAGGACCCTGAACCTGGTGATGCCCGGCCTGGATGGGCTGCGGAAGATGGCGGATCTGATGGCCGGTCTGCGCTCCGCCCCCCCTCGGGAGATCGGGGGGGCCAAGGTGGTCTGCTGGAAGGACTATCAGGACGGCAGCGTGGTGGATGCCCAGACGGGGAAGAGATCGGCCATGGAGCTGTCCGGCTCCAACGTGTTGCGCTACGAGCTGGACGACGGCACGTCTATCCTGGTGCGTCCCTCGGGCACCGAGCCCAAGGTAAAGGTGTACCTTCTGGCCCAGGGCAGGGACCAGGCCGACTGCGCGGCCAAACTGGAGCGGTATAGCGGCTGGGCGGAGGGTTTGAAGGGATAGTTGTTGGCGTTAGAAAAGAGAAGTGAGTACGCTCCAGACTCTGGCTGCGTTTCACTTCTCTTCTTCTAATTCCTGCTCAATGGCCTGCACAATCCTCCACATAGGAGTGTTGAGCGCCCGGCTGATCCGATATAGCGTTTCCAAGGTCGGTTTGCGTTCGCCCCGCTCCACCATGGCAAGATGCCCTCGAGCCAGATCAGCAAGCCCGCTTAGAACTTCCTGGGTCATACCCTTTTCTGTTCGGAATCTTGCGATGACCCGCCCAACGGCCACCGGATCCAACTGCGGTTCAAACATGACATCACACTCCGAGTGGAATTCAGTCTCCCCTGCCTTGCCCGGTACTTCTCGGCATATGTTCTAACGCAAACGCCACGCATTGATTGATAAATTCACTACGGCTGAGTTTATATACTCCCGCCAGCCGATCCACCTGCTCTAAAATTCCCTGCTCCATGCGAATGGTGAACTGTTCCTTTTTATATTGCTTCGGAATAAACTCTGCCATCTTACTCACCTCTTGACAAGAGCATATCCCATATTATATGCTGGATATAGGATTGTATTTCAATTCTAAAATCAATTATTAAATATTTGGAGGAAAATCTGATGGCTTTGAGGGAAAGACCAAGCTACGCAAAGGTATGTGGGCCCATCCGGGAGCTGCTGCACGCGGACTCCACGGAGGACTTCTCCATCATCCTGTGGAGTCCACCCGAGGAACCCCCGGAACTGGGCAGCTACATCCTGATGAAAGTGCTGGGCACCGATGGAAGAAGCGTGTACTGCGAGCACGGGGCCTACGAGAACTGCCAGTTCCTGAACTACTTCTATGACGGGGACTGGAAGGTGATCGACCGGCGCATGGTGCTGGGGTGGAGCTACTACCCCTTCGACAACCGGGCCTTCTGACCGGCGGGGGCGGCCCCCCACTCGCACCAAAAGCTGGGGGAACGCCCCTTACCCATCCGCAACGCAATACTGAAAGGATTGGATAAGCGTGGCGAAGTTACTGTTGTATTTTTATGGATCGCCCTGGGACTTAATTGAATGTCCCCAATATATTGTTGATGATTTGGACCGCTATGTGCGAAAATTCGATAAATGGCTCTCAACTGCCGACCACGGCTTATGGGTGCATACTGAATTTGATGACGACGGTTCTGGTTCTGTATGCTTTGATGGGGCGACGTTCGTTGACTGGCTGAATCAATACGTATTGACCGAAGATGACGAGAAAGCTTATTTCGTGGATCGGAACTATCAGTCCA
>DVJZ01000020.1 GCA_018716385.1 Candidatus Enterenecus merdae | reverse complement strand
CTGGCCCCGGAACTGGGTGCCCGCCACCAGGGCGGTCAGGTCCAGCAGATAGACCTCCTTGTCCAACAGCTTATAGGGGACGTCCCGGGAGGCGATCCGCTGGGCCAGCCCCTCGGCGATGGCGGTCTTGCCCACGCCGGGCTCCCCGATCAGGCAGGGGTTGTTCTTCTGTCGGCGGTTGAGGATCTGGATGGTGCGCTCGATCTCATTCTCCCGGCCCACGATGCGATCCAGCTTGCCCTCGGCGGCCTTGCGGGTCAGGGAGATGCAATAGTTTTCCAGGAACTTGCGCTTCTGGGACCGCTCTCCCTTGGGGGCCTTTTCCTCCCGGACGGGGCGCTGGGGGCCCTCCCCCTCGCCCCCGGGCTGGCCCTGATTCTGGTTCTGGTTTCCTTGGCTGCCAAAGAGCTTGTTGAGGAAGGGGAAGGTGGCTGTGCGCCCGTCGTCCTCCCCGTCGTCCTGGCTGGAGGCGGACAGGCCGTCCTGCCCCTCGGCGCCGCCAAAGGCGGTGAGCATCTCGCTGGAGATGGACTCCAAGTCCTCGTCGGAGATGCCCATCTTCTTCATCATGTCGTCCACCGGTTTGATGCCCAGCTCCCGGGCGCATTTCAGGCACAGGCCCTCATTCTTGGTCTGGCCCTGTTCGATCTTGGTCACAAAGATGACTGCCACGTTTTTCTGGCAGCGGGTACATAAGGTCGGCTGCATGGCTGCGCTCCTTTCAGAGAGATGTCATTTGAGACATACCATACCAGATAAATATGAACGGGTTATGAATTTTAGCGTGGGATTTATTTCCGAAGAAAAAAGAATTTTCCCGGTTGGATTACAATAGAAGTCCATCCAGCAGCCGCCCCAGGCCGCGCAGGGTGAACAGGGACGTCACGGGGCTGTCTGGCTGGGTGGGGATCCAACCGGCCAGCTGGCCAAGCCAGACCAGCACAACCACCACCACGGCGGCCTTGAGCAGGCCAAAAACCAGCCCCCCCATCCAGTTCAGCGCAGATAGGATGGGCAGGTGGAAGGCCAGGTCCAGCATCCGGCTGACCAGGAACCAGATCAGCAGGATGAGCAGGAAGGACAGGGCGAACAGCCCCGCCCGGGCAAGCAGCCGGGCGATATAGCTGGCCAAGGCTTGGGCCGGGGTCTGGGCCTGGTTCGGTTGGAGCTCTCCGTCAGCTGCGGCCTGCTCCAGGAAGCCGGACAGGCCGGCAAACACCCCCGCCTCCCGGATGGAGTCCAGCAGCTGATCCAGGCTGTAAGAGGGCTGGGGTTGCTCCACCCCTTCCTCTTGGCCGGAAGGGGCGGGATCGGCCTGCTCCTCCTCGGGCTGAGCGCCCAGCACCATCTCGTAAATGCCCGGCTCCAGGAGGCTGGAGGCGGGGAGATAAAAGGCCGACGAGATCAACCGGGCGCCCAGAAAGGCTACCACCAACCCCGCCAGACCGCACAGGGAAAGGATCAGGCCCTTTTTGGCGCCCCGCCAGGCGAAGAAGGCCAGCAGGATCAGGATGAGGATGTCCAACAGGTACAGCGGCATGGCTGTCCACCTCCGGAAAAGAGTCGAGGGCTGGGCACAGGTCAGGGGATATAGAAGCTGACGGTGTCGTCAGAGATCAGGATGGCCGAACCGTCCTTCAGCGCCAGGGCGCTCCGGGCCCCCTGGGTGCCCTCCAGGGAGGCATAGAGTTCCAGGGTGTCGGTGTAGATGTCCAGCCGGTCCCCGGTGAGCACCGCGATATACCGCCCGGCGGCGGACAGGGAGAGCACCTGCTGGTCGATCTCCAAGGTGTGGGTCTGACCCTGCTCATCCGTCACCCAGAGCTGGGCCTGGCTGCCCGCCCGGTACCGGCCCAGCAGCGCCACGGCAAAGCCGTCCCCATCCAGGGTGTAGCGCTTCAGGTATAGGCTGGACCAGTCGGCGGTGACAGTCTGCCCCGCGTGGTCGGCGATGGTCAGCCCCTGGTCGGTGACCATCCACACCTGATCCTGGGTGTGCTTGGTGTCCAGTGCCACCACGGCGCCCAGGGAAGTGGTGACGTCGGGGGTGAACTGCCCGCTGTCACCGGTGTTCAGGCCGTACAAGGACAGGGTGGACTGGACCACGCCGTCCTGCTGGCCCATGGTGAGGATGGCCAGAGTGTGCCCGTCGTCGGACAGGGCGGCGTCCAGCACGAAGGCAGAGGAGACATTGACGCTCATCAGGGGCGTATAGGTGGAGTCGCAGACGGTGACCACTCCACGGTAGCCGCTGGACTGGGTGACCACAGTGAGGTAGCCGTCCCGATTGAGCCGGGCGGACAGGATGGAGTCAAAGTCCTCCCCCTGCCAGATCAGCTCCCGCTGACCCAGCACGTAAAGAGAGCTGCCCCCCGCGTCGTACACCACGGCCAAGGAGCCGTTGGAGTCCACCACCGGGTTCTGCATCTGCACGGCTTGGTTGACATATCGGGTTCCACTGCTGGAGTATAGGGAGATGGCGTTGGGAGAGCAGACCAGCAGGTCCCCGTCCAGGACCGCAAAGGTGTCGTTCAGGGAGCCGTCGTAGGGAAAGGATTCGGCCCGGCCGCTGTCGCTGATGGACAGGGTGCGGTAGTGAATCCAGCGCTTGATGCTGTCCAGGTTCAGCCGGTCCCGAAACACCACCACGGCCACCGCCCCGATCACCAGCACCGCGCTGAGCAGAAATAGGGCCAGACGCAGCAGGAACCGGGGGCGCTTGCCTGGAAGCTTCCCGTCAGATGGGTTGGATTGTCGCAGGCTCTGTTGGTCCATGGGGGCTTCCTTTCCTGGTGGGGTTTGACCCGCAAGGGGTTGGCGTCAGGGCTCGCCTGAGGGATGGGAGTGCTTGATTGACCTGGCTCCGCCTTTCCTGCCGGGCTCACAGCACGTCCGCTTCACACCACAGATTGTCATATATAGCCCATCCGGCGGGATTGCAAATCGCCGGGCGGAAGTGAATTCCGCCCTGGCTCCGCCGCTGCGCGGCGGGCCTGCCAGGGGCAGGCCTACCGCCCCGCCGTCTGAGCTTATAATACATCTTCCTCATACCATAAGTTGGTCATATATAGCCCATCCGGCGGGGCGGTGGGGCCGGCCAGGGTGCGGTTGCGGGCGGAGAGGATGCCCGGGATGTCCGCCGGGTCCAGCTTGCCCTGGGCGGCGTAGACGCAGGTGCCCACCATGGCCCGGACCATGTTGTAGAGAAACCCGTCGGCGCACACCCGAAGGTCGATGACCCGCTCCCGGCGCGCCACCTCAAAGTAGTATACGGTGCGTACCGTACTTCGGGTCTCGGTACCCACCGAGCGTACGGCGGCAAAGTCGTGGGTGCCCACGAACTGGGCGGCGGCCGCCGCCAGGACCGCCTCGTCCAGAGGCCGGGGGTAGAACCACACCCGGTTGACGTAGAAGGGGTCCCGGATGCGGGAGTTGTAGATGCGGTAGGTGTACTCCTTGCGCAGGCAGGAGCCGATGGCGTTGAACCCATCCGGCACCACCGTGGCCCGGGACACCACGATGTCGTCGGGCAGGCGGGTGTTCACCGCCAGGGGCAGCCGGTCCACGGGGATGCCGGAGCTGGTGCGGAAGTTGGCCACATACACCCGGGCGTGCACCCCAGCGTCGGTGCGGCCCGCCCCGGTGAGCTTGACCGGGTGGCCCACCACCGTGGCCAGGGCCTGCTCCAGGGTCTCGGCCACCGAGCGGGCGTTTTTCTGCACCTGCCAGCCGTGATAGGCGGTGCCTGTGTAGCTCAGGCGCAGGGCGATGTTGCGCTGTTCCATCTCACACCCACCTCACCAGCCAAAGTGGGCCAGCACGCCCACCCCCACGGCAAGGGATAGGGCGGCGGCCATGAACAGCCCGTCCCCCGGGCCGAAACGGAGCTGATGCAGCCGGGTGCGTCCCTCCCCGCCGTGGTAGCAGCGGCACTCCATGGCGGTGGCCAGCTCGTCGGCCCGGCGGAAGGCGGAGATGAACAGGGGCACCAGCAGGGGAATGAGGGCCTTGGCCTTGCGCACCAGGCCGCCGGAGTCAAAGTCGGCCCCCCGGGCCCGCTGGGCCGACATGATCTTGTCCGTCTCCTCGATGAGGGTGGGGACAAAGCGCAGGGCGATGGACATGATCATGGACAGCTCATGCACCGGCAGGCGCACCCGCTTGAGGGGGGAGAGCAGAGACTCCAGCCCGTCGGTGAGGGCCAGGGGAGAGGTGGTGTAGGTCAGCAGGAAGGTGCAGGAGATGAGCATCAGGATGCGGGCCACCATGAGGATGGACCGGACGACCCCCTCGTCGGTGATGGTGAAGATCCAGAAGGAGACCAGGGGGCGGCCCGGGGTGTAGAACAGGTTGAGCACGGCGGTGAAGGCCAGCAGGAACAGCACCGGCTTCATCCCCCGCACCAGGGCCCGGAGGCGCACTGTGGACAGGGCCACCACCAGGGCCAGGGCCAGAAAGACCACCAGGTAGCTCACCCACCGGCCGGCCAGGAATAGGGCCACGATGTATAGCACCAGGCCGATGAGCTTGGCCCGGGGGTCCAGGCGGTGGATGGGGGAGCTGCCCGGGAAGAACTGGCCCAAGGTGATGTCCTTCAGGGCCATGGCGACCCCTCCTTCCTGGCCAGGACGGCCAGCACCGCGTCCCGGGCCTGCGCTACGGTATATACCCCCGCAGGTACGTCCAGCCCCATGGCCCGCAGCCGGGCGAACACCCGGGTCATGGCCGGCACGCCAAGCCCCAGCGCCTCCAGTTGTTCCCCCCGGGCGAACACCTGAGCGGGGGGGCCGGAGAAGGGGATGCACCCCTGGGAGATGACCACCAGGCGGCCGGCCTCCCGGGCCACCTCCTCCATGGAGTGGGAGACCAGGATGACGGTGGCCCCCTTCTCCCGGTGGTAGGTGCGGATGTTGTCCAGGATCTGGGCCGAGCCGGCGGGATCCAGCCCGGCGGTGGGTTCGTCCAGGATGAGCACCTGGGGCTCCATGGCGATGACGCCGGCGATGGCTACCCGGCGCTTCTGCCCTCCGGACAGGTCGAAGGGGGACTTGTCCAGCACCGGCTCGTCCAGCCCCACGAACCGGGCGGCCTGGCGCACCCGGCGGTCCACCTCCCCCTCGTCAAGCCCCATGTTCTTGGGGCCGAAGGCGATGTCCCGGTAGACCGTCTCTTCAAACAGCTGGTACTCCGGATACTGGAACACCAGGCCCACCTGGAAGCGGACGGCCCGGGTGCGCTGCTTGCTCTCCCAGATGTCCTCCCCGTCAAAGAGGACCTGGCCGGAGGTGGGTTTTAACAGTCCGTTGAGGTGCTGGATCAGGGTGGACTTGCCCGAGCCGGTGCGGCCGATGATGGCTAGGTATTCCCCCGCCTGGGCGGCAAAGTCCACCCCACGCAGGGCGGCGTGGGCAAAGGGGGTGCCGGCGCTGTACAGATGATGCAGTTGTCGCGTCTCGAGGATGGGGGGCATAGGCGCAGGCTCCCTTTCAGCTCAGAAGTTTTCCCAGGGCGGCGGCGCAGCTGTCCGCGTCCAGGGCGTCCAAGGGCAGGTCCAGGCCGCGCTGGCGCAGCGCGTACATCAGGGCCACCGGCTCGGGCACCTCCAGCCCCAGCGCCCGCAGGCCCTCCACGTCTTGAAAAACCTGGGCGGGGGGGCCGTCTCGGACCACCCGCCCGTCGTGCATGACGATCAGGCGGTCGGCCTGGGCGGCCTCGTCCATGTGGTGGGTGATGAGCAGCACGGTGATCCCCTTCTCCCGGTTGAGGGCCCGGACGGTGGACAGCACCTCCCGCCGGCCCACTGGATCGAGCATGGCGGTGGCCTCGTCCAGCACCACGCAGGCCGGTTCCATGGCCAGCACACCGGCGATGGCCACCCGCTGTTTCTGCCCCCCGGAGAGCAGATGGGGGGCATGCCGGGCATAGGACTCCATGCCCACGGTGCGCAGGGCCGCGTCCACCCGCTGGCGGATCTGAGGGGAGGGCAGGCCCAGGTTCTCCGGGGCGAAGGCCACGTCCTCCTCCACCACGCTGGCCACGATCTGGTTGTCGGGATTTTGGAAGACCATGCCCACCTGACAGCGGATGTCCAGCAGGCGGGCTTCATCCGCCGTGTCCAACCCGGATACGTACACCTTGCCCCCGGTGGGCAGCAGGATGGCGTTAAAGTGCTTGGCCAGGGTGGATTTGCCCGAGCCGTTGTGACCCAGCACGGCAACGAAGGAACCGGGCTGGATGGTAAGGTCAATGCCGTCCAGCACCGTGGGGGCCACGCCCTCTTCAGTGGTGTAGCGGAAGACCAGCTGTTGGGTTTGTAGGATGGGCTGATTCATGAGGGTACCACCACTCCAATGGGATGAGATGGGGCGGGCGGTCAATGGGGCGTCCACCGTCCCGCCGCCCCGCAGGGCAGGGCCAGGCCGGTCTGGGTGACGGGCAGGCCCAGCTCGTCGGACTCCGCGCGCCCGCCGAACCTGCCACCGATGACCGTTTGCAGCAGATAGGTCAGCACCGAGGGGGCCAGCCCCGCAGTGTAGGAGTTGAGCAGGACGAACAGGGGCTGGTCGCTGAGCACCTGGCAGACCAGCTCCAGGAAGGGGTAGAGGCTGTCCTCCAGTTTCCACACCTCCCCCGAGGGGCCCCGACCGTAGGAGGGGGGATCCAGGATGACGGCGTCATATCGCCGGCCCCGGCGGATCTCCCGCTCCACAAACTTGGCGCAGTCGTCCACGATCCAGCGGATGGGATGCCCCTCCAGCCCCGAGAGCTTGGCGTTGTCCCGGGCCCACTGCACCATGCCCCGGGCCGCGTCCACGTGGCACACCCTGGCCCCCGCGGCGGCGCAGGCCAGGGTGGCCCCGCCGGTGTAGGCAAACAGGTTGAGCACCCGCACCGGCCGGCCGGCGGCCTGGATCTGGTCCTGGGCAAAGTCCCAGTTGACGGCCTGCTCTGGGAACAGGCCGGTGTGCTTGAAGTTCATCAGCCCCACCTGGAACGTCAGTTCCCGGTAGCGCACCTGCCAACGCTGGGGGGTGCCGTGGCCGCTCCAGGCCCCGCCCCCGCTGCGGGAGCGGGTGTAGCGGGCGTCGGGCCGGGCCCAGCCCGGATGGGAACGGGGGGTGGCCCAGATGGCCTGGGGGTCGGGCCGGACCAGAGTGTACCGGTCCCACCGCTCCAGCTTCTCCCCTCCGGAGCAGTCCAGCAGTTCATACTGCTGCCATTGATCGGCGATCCACATGGGCCGGCCCTCCCTTCCCGCTTGCTATAATGCGGGGTATTATACTATACTTTCGCCCCATAGTCAAACCCGACCCGCCTGGAGGGGGCGGATCGGGTCAGGGCAGGAAGCCCTCGAAGATGGCCAGGCGGCCGTCGGCCTCGCAGGCGGCCAGGGCCTGGGGGGTGCGGATGGTCCAGCTCACCTCCCGCACGCCCCATTGGCGGCGGGCCAGCTTCAGGGCCAGGCGGCGGTGGGGCTGCCGGTAGGCGATGAAGTCGGGCACGGTGAGAAAGCCGGTGAGCAGATGGGTCATGGCAAAGTCGGCCAGGCGGCCCAGGCCGGTGCGGGTGTGCAGAAAGTCCTCGCTGAGCTGGCCCCGGCAGACCTGGGGCCGGTGCTTGCGCAGCCAGCGCACCGCCAGGGGGTGGAAGGACTCCACGCAGTAGTCCACCTGGAAGCGGTCCAGCATGTCGCAGGCGGCCCGGGCCAGCGCCCCGGGGTTGCGCTCGGCCTTGAGCTCCACGATGAGGGGGGTCCTCCCCTCGAACAGGGGCAGCACCTCCTCCAGCAAAGGGATGCGCTCCTGGGTGCCCTCCAGCCGGTAGCGCTCCAGCTCCCGGGCGGTGAGCTGGGAGAGCTTCACGTCCGCCCCGGCGGTGCGCAGCAGGGAGTCGTCGTGGAGCACGGCCAGCCGGCCGTCCTTGGTCAGGCGCACGTCCAGCTCCGCGCCGTACCCCCGTTCCACGGCGGCCCGGAAGGCGGCCAAAGAGTTCTCCGGGATACCCCGGGCCCGGTCGTGCAGGCCCCGATGGGCGTAGCGGAACCGGGACAGCACCGCCCAGGCGGGATGGCCCCCGCGCCCGCGCAGCAGAAGGATCCACACCAGCAGAAGCCCCACGGTCACCAGGCCCACCCAGGTCAGGGCCAGCAGGGGCGGGGACAGAGGCAACAGGGCGGCGGCCCAGGCCAGGGCGCACAGCAGCAGGAAGCAGGCAAGCAAAACCATGGGGGTCATCTCCTTGGGATGAGGGCGGGGTGGTTCGGGAGTGGTTTAGGAGCGGGCGGCAGCCAGGGCGGCGGCCAGGGAGCCCACGTCATCGAAGATCCAGGTGGGGGTGGGTGTGCCGGGGCGCACTTGGTCGGCCCGCCCCTCCCCGGACAGGACCAGGACGGTGTCGATGCCGGCGTTGACGCCGCAGGCGATGTCGGTGTACAGCCGGTCGCCCACCAGCAGGGTCTCCCGCGGGGAGCGGCCAAAGCGGGCCATGGCCAGCCGGGCCAGTTCGGGCTGGGGTTTGCCCAGCACCTGGGGGCGGCGTCCGGTGGCCCGGTGGAGCATTTCACACACGCTGCCGCAGTCGGGCACCGCGCCGTACCGGGTAGGGCACACCCAGTCGGGGTTGGTGGCCAGATAGTCCACTCCCCGGCCCAGTAGGATGCATGCGTGCTCCAGTTTCTCAAAGGTCAGTTCGGTGTCAAAGCCCACCAGCAGGCAGTCGATGCCCTCCTCCAGGCGATGGGTGACGGGGATACCGGCCATGGCCAGCTGGGCCCGGAAGCTCTGGGTGCCAAAGGCATAACACAGCCGGTAGGGGGGCCGGGCCTTCAGGTGGGCGATGAGGGCGTGGGTGGAGGTGAGCACCTGCTGGAGCGGGATGGACAGGCCCATGCCAGCCAGTTTGTCCACATAGGACTGGGGGGAGCGGGAGGAGTTGTTGGTCAGGAAGACGGGCACGCCTCCCTGGGCCCTGATCTGCTCCAGCAGGGGCAAGGTGCCGGGGAAGAGGGCGTCGTCCAGATAGACGGTCCCGTCCAGATCCAGCAGGAACAGCCGCTTCTCGTCCAGCCGCGCCATAGGGCACCTCCTTGATGGATTCAGATGGGGCGGGAGCTCAGCGCCGCACCGCCCCCAGCTCCCGCTCCAGGGCCTGGAGGATGGCGGCCACCTCCTCGTCGGCCTCCTGGCCGGTGAGGGAGCGCTCGTCGGCGCGCAGCACCAGGTTGAAGGCCACCGACTTCTTGCCCTGGGGGATGCCGGGACCTTGGTAGATGTCAAACAGGGAGACCGCTTGGAGCAGGCTCCCGGCCCCATCCCGGATGACCTGCTCCAGCTGGCCCACGGTGACGGCCTGGGCGCACACCACGGCGATGTCCCGGGTGACGGAGGGGAACTTGGGCAGAGGGCGGTACTCCGGGTCGGGGCCCTGGGCCCGCTCCAGGGCCTGTACGGACAGCTGGGCGCAGTACAGCGCCCCATCCACCCCATAGTTGCGGGCGGCCAGGGGATGGATCTGGCCGAACAGCCCCAGGCAGCCCTCCCCGCTGTACACGCAGGCGCACCGACCGGGGTGGTAGGAGGGCTGGTCGGGGTGGCCGTCAGGGGCCTGGAAGCGCACGTGGGGGATCCGCAGGTCCTGCAGCACGGCCTCCACGGCGCCCTTCAGGGTGAAGAAGTCCATCTCCTCCCCATAGGCCCCCAGGGTGAGGGTCTTGGACTCCACGGCCAGGCCGTCGTCCCCGCCGGGCAGGTAGACCCGGCCCACCTCGTACAGCCGGACGGAGGGATTGCGGTTATTCCAGTTGCGGGCCAGGATATCCAGCATGGAGGGCAGGGTGGTGGTGCGCATGATGGAGGTGTCCTCCCCCAGGGGGTTGAGGATGCGGAAGCTATCCCGGCCGGGATGGTCGGCGGGCCAGAGCAGTTTGTCGTAGCTGGCGGGGGAGAGGAAGGAGTAGGTGATGATCTCGTCATAGCCGCAGGCCCGGCTCAGCTGGCCCAGCCGCTGCTCCAGCCGCTGGGCGGGAGAGAGCCCCCCCTGGGTGGTCTGGCCCCGCATGAGGGTGGCGGGGATGCGGTCGTAGCCGTGGAACCGGGCCACTTCCTCGGCCAGGTCGGCCATGCCCTTCACATCCCCCCGCCAGGAGGGGACGCACACCTGATCCCCCTCCACCTGGAAACCCAGACGGCGCAGGATGGCAGCCATCTCCGCCTCGGGCACCTGGGTGCCCAGCAGGGCGTTAATCCGGTCGGGCTCCAGGGTGAGCCGGGTGGGCTGGGGCACGAAGTTGAGCACGTCGATGACCCCGTCCACCACCTGGCCGGCGCCCAGCAGCTCCACCAGCTCGCAGGCCCGGTTGACGGCGGGCAGGGTGTTCATGGGGTCCAGCCCCTTCTCAAATTTGGCGCTGGCCTCGGTGCGCATCCCCAGGGCCAGGGCCCCCTTGCGGATGCAGGCCCCGTCAAAGCAGGCCGACTCGAACACCACATCGGCGGTGTCGGCCACGATCTCGGAGTTCTCCCCGCCCATGATGCCCGCCAGGCCCACGGCCCGGGTGTCGTCGGCGATGACCAGATGGCTGCCGGTGAGCTTGCGCACCTGGCCGTCCAGGGTGGTCAGTTCCTCGCCAGGGGCGGCCTGGCGCACCACGATCCGTCCCCCCTGCACATACCGGTAGTCAAAGGCGTGCATGGGCTGGCCGTACTCCAGCATGACATAGTTGGTGATGTCCACGATGTTGTTGATGGGGCGCACCCCCATGGCCCGCAGCCGCTCCCGCATCCACTTGGGGGAGGGGGCGATCTTCACGTTGCGCACCATGCGGGCGGTGTACCGGGGCACCAGGTCGGCCGCGGGGGTGTCCACCGTCAGCAGCTGATCCAGCGCCCCCGGCCCGCCCCCCTTCACCACCGGCTCGTGGAGGGACAGGGGCAGGTCAAAGGTGGCGGCCACCTCCCGGGCCAGGCCGATGACGGACAGGCAGTCGGGCCGGTTGGGGGTGATCTCAAACTCCACCACATGGTCGTCGGCGTTGAGGATGGGGCGGATGTCGTCCCCGGGCCGGCAGTCCTCCCGGAGGATGAAGATGCCGTCTGGGATGCAGTGAGGGAACTCCGCCTGCTGGGCGCGCAGGTCGTCCAGGGTGCAG
This sequence comes from Candidatus Enterenecus merdae, assembly GCA_018716385.1. Lineage (GTDB taxonomy): Bacteria > Bacillota > Clostridia > Oscillospirales > Oscillospiraceae > Enterenecus > Enterenecus merdae. Next base: position 39,306 of record DVJZ01000020.1, on the reverse strand, counting down.
ATGGCGCCGGCCTGGGTGTTGTAGGCCACCAGATCCCCCGGGTGCAGATTGGGGCAGGTGGTGGAGGGGGTGGCGGTGGAACCACCCAGGTCCAGGCGGATGTGGAAGCTGCCGTCGGGCTGAGGGGCGCACTCCAGCACTTTGGCGCACACCACGTCGCCAAACACCGGATCTCCGGGCTGAATGTCCGCCGGGATGGAGGGCTTGTCTGGATTCAGGGGTTTGTAATCGTTGAGCAGGGCGGCGGGGCGGATGACGGCGTAGGGGAAGTCCCGCTCGTCCAGGCCCAGCTCGGCCAGGCCGCACAGCATCCCGTCGGACAGCTGGCCCCGCAGCTTGCTGCGCCGGATCTGCTTGCCGCCGGGAAGGATGGAGTTGTGCAGGGCTACGGGGACCAGATCCCCCGGGTGGACGTTCCAGGCCCCGGTGACGATCTGCACCGGCTGGGGCTGGCCCACGTCCACCTGGCAGATCCACATGTGATCGGAGTCGGGGTGGCGCTCCAGGCCGGCCACCTGGCCCACCACCACGTTGCGCAGCTCAGCCCCCAGGTCGGCGGTGGTCTCCACCTTGGAGCCGGACAGGGTCATGGCCTGGGCGAAGTCCTTGTCATCGGCCTCCACCGGGACAAATTCCTTCAGCCACTTGCGTGACAGTTTCATCTTCGCTTCTCCCCCTTCTTAAAACTGCTCCAGGAAACGCACGTCGTTCTCGAAGATCAGGCGCAGGTCGGCGATCTTGAACCGGCGCATGGCGGTGCGCTCCAGGCCGATGCCAAAGGCCCAGCCGGAGTAGACCTGAGGGTCGATGCCCGCCATCTCCAGCACCCGGGGATGGACCATCCCCGCCCCCAGCAGCTCGATCCATCCTTCCCCCTTACAGGTGGGGCAGCCCGCGCCGGCGCACTTGTGACACTGCACGTCCATCTCGCAGGAGGGCTCGGTAAAGGGGAAGTGGTGAGGGCGGAAGCGGGTGCGGGTGCCCGCCCCGTACAGCTGCTCCACCACGGTGTTCAGCGTGCCCTTCAGGTCGGCCATGGTCACCCCTTTGTCGATGACCATCCCCTCCACCTGGTGGAACATGGGGGAGTGGGTGGCGTCCACCTCGTCCTTGCGGTAGACCCGGCCGGGGGCGATGATGCGGATGGGCAGGGGCATGGAGTCCATGGCCCGCACCTGCATGGGGGAGGTCTGGGAGCGGAGCATCACCCGGCTGTCCGTGTCAAAGTAGAAGGTGTCCGACCAGTCCCGGGAGGGGTGCCCCTCCTCGGCGTTGAGCCGGTCGAAGTTGAGCTGGGCCAGCTCGATCTCGGGGCCGTCCAGCACGGTGAAGCCCATGCCCACAAAGACCTGTTCGATCTCCCCCAGGGCGATGGACATGGGGTGCCGGTGGCCCAGGCGGGGGGGCTTGCCGGGGATGGTGACGTCCACCGCCTCAGCGGCCAGCCGCTGCTCCAGGGCCTGCTGCTCCAGGGCCTGGGCCCGGCGCTCCAAGGCCGCCTCCAAGGCGGCGCGCACCTCGTTGGCCAGCTGGCCCATGGCCGGGCGCTGGTCAGGGGGCAGCTGGCCCATCTGCTTGAGCAGGTTGGTCAGCTCCCCCTTCTTACCCAGATAGCGCACCCGCAGCTGCTCCAGCTGGGCGCTGTCCGGGGCGGCCTCCAAAGCGGCCAGGGCCTGGGCCCGGATGTCTGAGAGTTGTTCCTTCATGGCTGGTCCTTCCTTTCCAAGGTTGGCGTGGGGGGGGCGGGGTCGGGCAGCAAAAAAGCCCTTCCTCCCAAAGCTGGGACGAAAGGCAAACCTTCCGCGGTACCACCCGCATTCGCGCTCACGCGCGCACTCAAGCCCCGGTAACGAGGGGCGGCCGTCCCGCTCTCACGGGCCGCTCCCGGGCGAACAAGGGACCCCCGTCAAGGCGGCTTTCAGCCGATGGCCGCCTCTCTCTGAGATGGGCAAACTCCCTATTTTCCCGTTCTACGCCTTTACACTACCGCCCTTTATACCACAAAAACAGTTGAAATGCAAGGGGGGAATCCCTATAATATAGGGCAGATAACCCGGAGGGTTTGGGAAAAGAGGAGGGATGGAGGTGGACCAGCGGGATCTGCCGGGGGGCCCGGCCCGGGTGGTGGACGAAAGCCTGGTGGCCGGCTGGATGCCCCGTCGGCCCCCGGACGGGCACAAGGGGACCTTTGGAAAGGTGCTCATCCTGGGTGGCAGCGTGGGCTATACCGGCGCGCCGGTGCTGGCCGCCCGGGGGGCGCTGCGCACGGGTACGGGGCTGGTGACGGTGCTCACCCAGCCGGAGGCCTATCCCATTGTGGCCGCCGGCTGCCTGGAGGCCATGACCCGCCCCCTGCCCGATGGGGATGGAGCGGTGCTGGAGCTGGTACAGGGCAGCGGCGGGGCGCTGATCGGGCCCGGCCTGGGCCAGGGGCCGCGGGCGGCGGGGCTGGTGCCCCTGCTGCTGGAGAGCGCCCAGGGCAGCCTGGTGGTGGACGCCGACGGCATAAATCTGTTGGCCAGGCATATGGATAGTTTGGACAGGCGGCCGGCCGGGGCCACCGTCCTCACCCCTCACGAGGGGGAGTTTGCCCGGCTGGGGGGAGCGCAGCCGGAGGACCGGCTGGCCGGTGCCCGGGCCTTTGCCACAGCCCACCGGTGCGTGCTGGTGCGCAAGGGGCACCGGACCATCGTGGCCTGGCCGGACGGGCGGTGTTTTCTCAACCCCACGGGCAACTCGGGCATGGCCAAGGGGGGCTCGGGGGACGTGTTGGGCGGGATGATCCTGTCCCTGCTGGGCCAGGGGCTGGACCCGGGCCGGGCGGCGGTGTGCGCGGTGTGGCTCCACGGCCGGGCCGGGGATCTGGCCGCGGCGGACAAGGGGGAGTACGGCATGCTGCCCTCCGATTTGATTGAACAGATTCCCTACGCCATCAAAGAACTGGACGCAGGGAAGAGATCAATCGGAATTTGGTAAGGAGGAACAGATGAATAAGTTAATACCCAAAATAGGTGCGGTGATTGTTGCGGTAACCGTCTTTCTATTTGCGGTATGCATGATAGTCGATTTTCCTTTTGGGTCATACCTTGTATGTATGTTTTTGCCAATAGGATATATTATGATGGTCGCAGGTTTCCAACATGAATGCTGTGAAGAGCAACGGATCTCTGCAAATATTGGACTGCTTTTTTCAGCAATATATGCCGTACTGATTTTTCTGGTATATTTTGCACAGACAACAAGTGTCCGACTGGAAGACCTGAATGAACAAGCGATTCGGATATTAAATTATCAACGAGGTGGTCTGTTTTTCAACTATGATTTGCTTGGATATGGAATGATGGCGCTTTCTACCTTTTTCATTGGTCTTTCCATCAAGGTAGATAGTAATTCAGACAAATGGCTGAAATGCTTAATGATGATACATGGAATCTTTTTTATCGGCTGTTTTATTATGCCGATGACAGGTGTATTCACAAGTATGGCAACTGGAGAAACAGATAATGGAGGGACAATCGCACTTTTAATATGGTGCGTCTATTTCTTTCCGATAGGGGTATTAGCATATAAACATTTTGAAAAAGCAAATAGATAAATTCCAGCTTGTCAGACTGAAAAATCAAGCATAGGAGGCAACCCAAAGTGCGCAAGCTTCTGTCTTGTGTACTGATGATGACCCTGCTGCTGGCCGGATGCGGCGGGCAGCAGAGCGAGAGCGACAGCCCTGAGCAGCTGGCCGCCAAGATCCGGGGGGAGTACCTGTCCCTGTCCGGCTGGACAGGGCAGGTGGAGGTGACGGCCCACTACGACCAGCAGGTTTACCAGTTCACCCTGGACGCGGCGTGGAGCCGGGAGGGGGAGACGGTGCTCACCGTCACCGCCCCCGAACTGCTGGCGGGCGTCACCGCCCGGATCCAGGCCGGGGAGGGGCGGCTGGAGTACGACGGGGCTGGGCTGTCCATCGGCGCGCTGGACGACCAGGGGCTGACCCCCATCGCCGCCGTCCCCGCCCTGATGGACCAGCTGGGGGCGGGCTACATCGCCCGGAGCGCCTGGCAGGAGGGGGAGGAGGGACGGCAGCTCTACCTCCAATGCCGGGACCCGGAGCGGGCCGAAGGGGAGGGCACCCAGTATGAGCTGTGGCTGGACCCGGATACCCACGCCCTGGAGCAGGCGGAGGTGAGCGTGGACGGGACCACCCGCCTGAGCCTGGTGTTTTCTGATTTTACCATGGAGTTGACGAGCAATGAAACTGGAGACGATGCGGACCTGGGCGGAGATCCGTCTGGATCATCTGGAACATAACTACCGGGCGCTGCGCGCCTGCGCCCCCAACAGCCGGTTCTTGGGGGTGGTCAAGGCCAACGCTTACGGCCACGGGGCGGTGCCGGTGGCCCGCAAGCTGGAGCAGTTGGGGGCGGAGTACCTGGCGGTGGCCTGCCTGAATGAGGCCATGGAGCTGCGCCAGGCGGGCGTTCGGGCCCCCATCCTGATCCTGGGGGCCACGCCGGAGCCGCTGGCGGGGATGGTGGTGGATGGGGGATTCACCCAGACGGTGTTCACCCCGGGCCTGGCCCAGGCCCTGTCCCAGGCGGCGCTGGAGCGGGGGCGGCGGGCGCGGGTGCACGTCAAGGTGGACACCGGCATGAGCCGGCTGGGCCTGCTGGATCACGACCCCCGGCAGGCGGCCCAGGCGGTGCAGGCGCTGTGCGCGCTGCCCAACCTGGAGGCAGAGGGCATCTTCACCCACTTTGCCGCCGCCGACGGGGACGAGGGGTATACCATGCTGCAGTTCACCCGGTTCCTGGACACCCTGGACGAACTGGAGCGGCGCTGGGGGCGGAAATTTGAAATCCGCCATTGCGCCAACAGCGCGGCTGTGCTAAACTATCCCTGTACCCACCTGGACATGGTGCGCCCCGGCGTGGCCCTGTATGGCCATCTCCCCGACCAGGGCTGCGGGGGAGCGGAAGGGCTGGAGCTGCGGGCGGTGATGAGCCTGAAAAGCCGGGTGGCGGCGGTGCGCCAGCTGCCGGGGGACACCCCGGTGAGCTACGGCTGCACCCACAAGATGGGGCCCCAGGGGGGACGGGTGGCGGTGCTGCCCATCGGCTATGCCGATGGATTGCACCGGGCCCTGTCGGGAAAGGGCAGCGTTTGGCTGGCGGGGGCGCGCCGGCCCATCCTGGGCCGGGTATGCATGGATATGTGCATGGTATTGCTGGATGAACAGGCCCAGGTGGCGCCGGGGGATGAGGCGGAGATCTTCGGGGAGCGGCTGCCTGCCGAAGAGCTGGCCCAGCTGGCCGGCACCATCCAGTATGAGCTGCTGTGCGCTGTGTCTCCCCGGGTGCCCCGGGTGTACCGCTGAGACAGGTCTGACATAGGATGGTGGGGAGCCCGCCAGGCCAGCCCGGTCAGCCGGGCCGAGCCGGGCGGCGAGCCGAGGAGGTTTTGCCCCATCGGTATAAAAACCTCCGAGCCGTGGGAGAATGATAGTACCCGGTCTACATAAAGCAGGCCGGGCACTATATCCGGCGGAGTGTGAAATCCTGTGGACAACAGTAGTGTCAAACGCGGCGACATCTTCTATGCCGACCTCAGTCCGGTGGTGGGCAGCGAGCAGGGGGGCGTGCGTCCTGTCCTCATCGTGCAAAACGACACCGGAAACAAACACAGCCCCACGGTGATCGCCGCGGCGATCACCTCCCAGACGGGAAAGGCCCGGCTGCCCACCCATATCAACCTGGCGGCCAACGCCTATGGGCTGCCCAAGGACTCCATCGTGCTGCTCGAACAGATCCGCACCTTGGACAAAAAGCGGCTGCGGGAACATATGGGGCGGGTGGACGACCAGGTTATGCGGCGGGTGGATAACGCCATTGCCGTCAGCTTCGGCCTTAACTCGGAACGATTGGTATAACTGCCCCGCCCGCCCTGGCGAAGTCAGGGCGGGCGGGAGCCCTACATCATCCCCCTGGCGGGGGCAATCCAGGGGACTGCCACCCAAACGGCAGGGGAACATAGGCATCCATCCATCCCACCGAGGGTGGGGAAAGACAGAGAACGGAGGAGCATACCGATGAAGCTGATCCAGCGCAAGTGGAAACTGACCGTTGCCATGGTGTGCGCGGCGGTGCTGGTCGTCACGGTGGCCTATGCGGCCACTGCGGGCGGCCAAGGGGACCCGCTGATCACCCTGAGCTACCTGGAGCAGGTGTTCCAGCCCCAAGTGGAGGACACGGTGGAGCAGGCGGTCACGGCCCAGCGCCAGCAGTTGCAGCAGCGGTTGGAGCAGGCCATCTCCGGTTGGAACGCACAGGTGCAGGAGGCCATTGCGGGCCTGGAGGCGGGAGAGAGCGCGTTGTTCCAGGCCGTCAGCCTGGGCCAGGGGCAGAGCCTTGTGGGCCAGGCTGGGTGCGAGGTGGTGGTGCGCGCGGGCACGGCCCAGTGCCAGGATAGGGGGCTGATCGACGCCAGCTCCGGGACCCAGCTGGGTGCCGGGCAGGAGCTGGCGGCCAACCACCTGCATCTGGTGGGAGGAGGCTCCTGCGCGGTCCAGGCCGCCTCAGACACGGTCCAGCTGCTGGTGCGAGGGCCGTACACGATCCTGGAGTGAGGGTGGGGTTCACAAAAGCTTCATAAAGTGTTTGCAAATTGGCAAACACTTCCCCAGTGGAAGCTGCTAAGATGAACTCGTCAGGAAGGAAACCGGACGACGATAACCTCCTTACCCTCTTTCTCTTCTCTTAAAAACCGGACGGGCCCCGGCCATTTGGCCGGGGCCCGTCCGGTTGGACGATCCCGCCCGGATGGGCGGCTTTTTTTGCCCTGGCACAGGGGGCGGGCAGGACGGGGGCCTTGTCTTTGGATGAGGAATGGGGTATGATAGTCCTGCTCATCAAGCGGAACGGAGAGGGACGATGGACTACTTTCACCTGTCGGCCGGGGAGGACAGCCTCGGCCAAATCAGCTCCCTGGGCCTGGCCTACCTGGGGGACGGCGTATACGAATTGATGGTGCGGGCATGGTTGTGCCTGCACGGAAAGGCTACCAATAAGGGGATGCACCGGGCGGCGCTGGACTATGTGGCCGCCCCGGCCCAGGCTCGTCTGGCCCAGCGGATCCTGCCCCTGCTCACCCCCCAGGAGCAAGAGGTGTTCCGCCGGGGGCGCAACAGCCGCACGGCCACGGTGCCCAAGGGGGCCAGCGTGGCCCAGTACCACACGGCCACCGCCCTGGAGGCACTGTTCGGTTGGCTCTACCTGCGGGGGGAGACCGACCGGCTCAACCAACTGTTTACCCAGATGATGGAGGGATAGGCCATGCCTTTGGACGCCATCTGCCTGACCGCCGTGGCCGCCGAGCTGCAAGGGGCGCTGACCGGCGGCAAGGTGGAGAAGATCTATCAGCCAGCCCGGGATGAGGTGGTGCTTCACCTGCGGGGGGCGCGGGGGGGCGGGCGGCTGCTGCTGTGCGCCCATCCGGCCCACCCCCGGGCCCACCTGATCACCCTGCCCCAGGAGAACCCGGACAGCCCGCCCATGTTCTGTATGCTGCTGCGCAAGCACCTGCAAGGGGGGCGGCTGGTGGAGATCGCCCAGCCCTCCATGGAGCGGATGCTGGAGCTGCGCTTTGAGGCGATCAATGAGCTGGGCGACCGGATGGAGCGCCGGCTGGTGCTGGAGTGCATCGGCCGGCGGGCCAACCTCATCCTGTTGGACGGGGCGGGGCGGATCACCGACTGCCTGCGCCGGGTGGACGGGGACCTGTCTGCCCGGCGGCCGCTGATGCCCGGCCTGTTCTATCAGCCCCCTCTGCCCACCGGCAAGCTGGACCCCACCGGTTTGGAGCCGGAGGAGCTGCGGGAGCTGGTGCTGGCCCAGGCCCCGGAGGGGGATGGGCAGGTGGACTGGCTGCTGGACACCTTCCAGGGCCTGTCCCCCCTCATCGCCCGGGAGCTGGCCTTCCAGGGCGGAGGGGAGCGGGCGGGGCTGGCCCACCGGCTGGCCGGGCTGGTGAGACGCATTCAGGAGAAGGATTTCACCCCCATCGTGCTGGAGCGGGATGGAAAGGGATTTGACTTCTCCTTTCTGCCCGTGCTGCAATACGGCCCCGGTGTGGAGCTGCGCCGGCAGGAGAGCTTTTCCAGGCTGCTGGAGGACTACTACGCCGGGCAGCTGGCCCAGGAGCGCAGGCGCCAGTGGGGGCAGGACTTCCTGCGGGCGCTCACCCAGGCCCGCAACCGCACGGCCCGGAAGATTGCCAACCAGGAGCAGGAGCTGCGCCAGGCGGCCGACCGGGAGGGGCTGCGGCAGTTTGGGGACATCCTTACCACCAACCTGCACCGGATGGAGCGGGGGCAGAGCGTGCTGCGGGCCCAGAACTACTACGACCCGGAGGGTGGGGAGGTGGACATCCCTCTGGACCCCCTGCTCACCCCCCAGCAGAACGCCGCCCGCTACTACAAGGAGTACAAGAAAGCCCAGAAGGCCGAGCAGATGCTCACCCTCCAGCTGGAGAAGAACCGGGGGGAGCTGGACTACCTGGACAGCGTGCTGCACACCATCGCGCTGTGCGAGGGGGAGCGGGACCTGCAGGAGATCCGCCAGGAGCTGATGGACAACGGCTACCTCAAGCAGCACCGGCGGCCGGGGGGCAAGGGGAAGCAGAGGCAGGCTGCGGCCCGGCCCATGGAGTTTCGCTCCTCCGGGGGGCTGACCATCCTGGTGGGCAAGAACAACAGCCAGAACGACCGGCTGACCCTGAAGGAGGCGGACAAGGGGGATCTGTGGCTGCACACCCAGAAACTCCATGGCTCCCATGTGATCCTCAAGACCGGGGGGGCGCAGCCCGACCAGGAGTCGCTCACCGAGGCGGCCATGCTGGCAGCCTGGTTCTCCCAGGGGCGGGAGTCGGGGCAGGTGCCGGTGGACTACACGCCGGTGCGGGCGGTGCGCAAACCGGCGGGGGCCAAGCCGGGCTTTGTGGTCTACCACACCTACCACACTGTGTACGTCACCCCCCGGGAGGAGCTGGCCCAGGCTCTGCGGGTACGGTGAATGGGGACGAAACAGGGGATATATGGCTCATTTCACCTGGAATTTTGGGATAATGGGAATCAAATCTCGGCAAAAGGGAGAAGATGGCTCTGGGGCGGAAAAATTGGGCAACGGCCCTTGAGCGCCGCCCTGATTTATGTTATACTCAAATAGAACACAGCCTGACCAAATGGAGGCGGCTGTGTTCCCACGCAGCGCTCTGTAGGGCGGTGGCGTCGGCCCGGGGGGTCTCTTCCGGTGCGCCGGAGCTCTGCCGCCGGAGCCCAGGACAGAAAAGGAGATCTGGATGAAAGCACTCCTCTTGGCGGCCAACCGGCTGTTTCCCCTGCCTGTGCACCCCTTCAACCTGCAAAATGAGGGGAAAGAGAGCTATGCCATGTGGCAGTACAGGCGGGGGGCGGACACCATCGCCTTCTATCGGCAGCGGTATACCCTGGAGGAGATGTTCCAGGGCAAGCGGGTGCTGGACATCGGCTGCGGCGCGGGGGGCAAGACCATGTACTATGCCGCCCAGGGTGTGGAGCACATCTATGGCATGGACATCGTGGCCGGCTACCGGCAGCAGGCGGAGGAGCTGGCCCAGCAACTGGGCTATGCCGACCGTTTCACCTTTGTGGCGGGGGACGCGGCAGACACCGGATTTGCGGAAAACAGCTTTGACACCGTTATCATGAACGACGCCATGGAGCACGTGGCCCAGCCTGAGCTGGTGCTGGATGAGGTGCGGCGGATCCTCCGGCCCGGGGGCCGGCTGTATGTGAACTTCCCACCTTACTACCATCCCTTTGGCGCCCACCTGTCCGACCTGATCGGCATTCCCTGGGTTCACCTGTTCTTCTCGGAGGGTACCCTGGTGGCGGCCTATCGGGAGCTGTGCCAATCTATCCCCGGCGGTGCGGAGCGGGTTGCCTTCCGCATCTCCACCAATGAGCAGGGGAAGGATTACTTCTCCTACCTCAATCACATGACCATCCGGCGCTTCCGTCGGCTGCGGGCCCAGGCGGGCATGGAGCCGGTTTATTATCGGGAGGTGCCCCTGCGGTCGTTCTTGACCCCCTTGGCCAAGCTTCCGGGGGTGAAGGAGGGATTTGTCAAGATGGTGGTGTGCGTGTTTGAGAAGGGGTGAGCGCCCTGCTGGAAACCGGGATAGGGACCGGCGGGACGGGGCATACTCTCCAGTAGCCTGGCAGAGGACTGCAAACCACAAATCAAAAGAAAAGGAGACCGGAACATGAATACAAAATTCTACATTTGCCGCCACTGCGGCAACCTGGTGGAGATGGTGCAGGACAAGGGCGTGCCCCTGATGTGCTGCGGCCAGAAGATGGAGTACCTGGACCCCAACACCGTGGATGCCAGCGGCGAGAAGCACAAGCCGGTGGTCAGCGTCAACGGGGACACCGTGCGGGTAGAGGTGGGCTCGGTGAGCCACCCCATGCAGGAGGACCACAGCATCCAGTGGGTGTACCTGGAGACCGAGCACGGCGGCCAGCGCCGGGACCTGAAGCCCGGGGAGGCGCCCGTGGCCGAGTTTGCCCTGAAGGGGGAGAAAGCGGTGGCGGTCTACGCCTACTGCGACCTTCACGGCCTCTGGAAGACGGAGGTCTGATCCGGACCAGATGGAATGGAAACACCTGCCCGCCGGCTATGCCGGCGGGCAGGTGTTGTCTTGTCTACTTTGCCGCTGGAGGGCGGATGGGGAGGGGAAAAGAGAGAAAGACCAGGACAAGGAGCGCGCCCCGGGCAGGAAAAGGGGGCCGGCGGCGGGCTGTCAGGAAGGGACCCGCGCCGGCCCCCATGGGCCTGCTGAGAGAGATCTGATTGTGCCCTTGGTCTTACAGGAACAGGGCGGGGAAGAGCAGGAAGGCGGAGATCACGCCGATGGCCAGGTTGCACAGGCCGGCCAGCTTGGTCAGCGCGGCGTTGCCGGTGTACCAGCCGGGGATGAGTACCAGCAGCAGCAGGTCGATGACCACCAGGTCAATGCCCAGCGGCCAGATCAGACCATCCTGGAAGGCGCGCACAGTGAAGCCGATGCACAGGATCAAGGCGCACAGGAAGAAGTGGGCCATGACCTTCTTGTCGCCGCCCTTCAGGAAGAAGAAGCCCACCAGGACCCAGAACATACCGAAGAAGCCAAAGATAGTGCCCAGGTAGATGCTGTGGTCTCCACCAACGCTGAAGATGTACATCATGGCGGAGGTGAACAGCTGGGTAAATCCGCCGAAGAAGATGGCAATGTACCCCAGGGAGCGGGTGAGCTTTTCATGGTCGGCCCCCTTCACCCCCACGCCAAGCTGTTCCAGGCCAAAGCAGATGACAGTGGCAAATAGTCCGAACAGGGCAATTGCTTCAGGATTGACTGCACTCATGGTTTGTAACCTCCTCAAAATAATGAATCATTAAGTGGGAAAGCGCCAAATTCCTACTAATAATATCAAAAAAGTATGATGTGGTCAAGGGGGTTTTTGGCATTCCTGATGAAAAATTTGAAAAAGTTTACCGGACCTGGGAAAGAACGCCAGAACAGCCCGTCCCAAAACACGGGTGAGAGCTTTGGGAACAGCGGATGCAGGGAAAACAAAAGCCGCCCTATGGCGGGCGGCTTTGAAGGGGTGACGGACAGGCCCGTGGGCGGCAGGGGGGAGACAAATCCCTCCTTTTTCCGGACCGAGGGAGGGGAAAAAGAGGGGAGCGGGGCGGAATCTGGCCCTGCCTTGGTTGGGGGGAGGAAAGAGCCCCTCTCACCCAGGGAAGAGACAAAGGGACAAGGAGCAAAGGGACAAAGGGGGCGGCCCCGCCGCCCCCTTTGCCCGGGAAGAAGGTGCTCTATCCCAATGGGTGCCTTTTGCGGAGTGCCCGGCGCCCGTTGAGACATGGGTTAGGCCAGTTTGTCCAGGCCGGCCTGGATGCGCTTGAGGGCTTCCTCCCGGCCCAGGATGTGACAGATCTCCACTGCCCCGCCTGGGGTCACCGCCTTGCCCGCCAGGGCGATGCGCACCGGCCAGAGCAGGGTGGCATTCTTCACCTCCAGGGACTGGGCCAGCTGCACCAGGGCGTCGTGGATGGCGGGCTGCTCCCACACGGGCAGCTGGGATAGGACGGGGAGGGCGGCCTGGAGCATGGCCCGGGCCACTTGGGGATCGGTTTTGGACTTCTTGTTGGTGAACAGCGCCGGGTCGTAGTCGGGCAGCGCGTCAAAGAAGTCCACCTTCTCCGGGATGTCAGACAGCTTCTCGCACCGGGCCTGGAGCAGCTGGGCAATGGCGTCCAGGTCATAGGCGGGGTTTTGTACCCCCTGGCGGAGGTAGGGCCGGGCCAGGCGGGCAAACTCCTCTGGGGGCAGGGCCCGTAGGTAGGCGGCGTTGAAATAGGTCAGCTTGTCCAGGTCGAAGCAGGAGGGGGACTTGGAGATGCCGGACACCTCAAAGGCGTCCGCCAGCTCATCCAGGGTGAACAGCTCCCGCTCGGCCAGCGCCCCGTGAGGGGCCCAGCCCAGCAGGGCTACATAGTTGACCACCGCCTGGGGGAGGTAGCCCTGCTGGGCCAGGTCCTCATAGGAGGGATCCCCCTTGCGCTTGGACATCTTGCGGGTGGCCCCGGTGTCTGAGTCGGTGATGAGCACGCTGGCACAGTGGATATAGGTGGGCACCTGCCAGCCAAAAGCGGCGTACAGCAGGTTGTACTTGGGGGTGGAGGAGAGGTACTCCGCACCCCGCACCACATGGGTGATGCCCATGAGATGATCGTCCACCACGTTGGCGAAGTTGTAGGTGGGCAGCCCGTCGGACTTGAGCAGGATCTGGTCGTCCAGCTCGCCGTTGTCCACGGTGATCTCGCCGTACACCGCGTCCTGGAAGGTGGTGGACCCCTCTGGAATGCGCTGGCGTACGACGAAGGGTTGGCCGGCGGCCAGCTTCTCCTCCACCTGCTCCGGGGTGAGGGACAGGCAGTGCCGGTCATACTTGGCGTTAGGATCGTCCTGGCGCAGCTGGGCCAGGCGGTGCTCAGAACAGAAGCAGCGGTAGGCGTGGCCGGTGTCCAGCAGCAGCTGGGCATACTTGCCGTACAGCTCCCGGCGCTGGGTCTGGACATAGGGACCCACGGGGCCGCCCACATCGGGGCCCTCGTCCCAGTGCAGGCCGCAGGCGGTCAGAGCGGCGTAGATGCGCGCATCGGCGCCGTCCACCAGGCGGGCCTGATCGGTGTCCTCAATGCGCAGGAGGAACCGGCCACCGGCGTGGCGGGCGATGAGATAGGTGTAGAGGGCGGTGCGCAGGTTGCCCACGTGCATGTAGCCCGTAGGGGAGGGGGCGAAGCGGGTGCGCACCTGTCCCTGGGGGATGCGCGCCTCCATGTCCTGAAACCACTGCCTGTCCAAAGCCATGGCAAAAGACCTCCTGTGAATGGATTGCTCCCGGACATTATACCGGGGGCGGGAAGATTTTGCAAGCAGGGGTTGCCTCCAAACCAGACACACCCTCTGCGCCGGGCGGCGCGGAGGGTGTGTCTGACCGTTCAGGAGAGGGTTCAGGGATGGGGGGCGAGGAAGAACTGCTCAGCTAATTCCTTGCCGCCCTGGCGGATGACCCGCCCCCTCTCCAGCCACACCGCCCGGTCGCACAGAGCGGCGGCGCACCGGAAATCATGGGTGATGGTGAGCATGGTGCTGCCCTGTTCCCGGTGGACCTGGTTGAGCGCGTCCACCAGAGTTTGCAGTCCCGGGTAGTCCTGGCCCACGGTGGGTTCATCCAGCAGCAGCAGCCGTGGTTTTTGGGCCAGGATGGCTGCGATGGTCACCCGGCGCTTCTGTCCCTCGGACAGGGAGTGGGGGTGGCGGGAGAGCAGCGGGGTCAGCTCAAAGCGCCGGGCCAGCTCCAGGGCGTAGTCCCGGTCGGCGGCGGCGAAGGTCAGCTCCTGCTCCACGGTGGGCATGAACAGCTGGTAGTTGGGGTTTTGGTAGACCACCCCCACACATTGGAACCAGCGCCGGCCCGCCCTCCGACCCAGGGCCGGGTCGAGAAACTGCTCCACCCGCCCCCCGTCCGCCCGGAGCAGCCGGGCCAGGATGGCCAGCAGGGTGGACTTACCGCAGCCGTTCTCCCCCAGCAGGAGCACCCGCTCCCCCGCCCGCAGGTCCAGATGGAGCTCCTCCAGCACAGATCGACCCCCAAAGCGCTTGACCAGCCCCTCCGCCCGCAGGGCTGGAGGGCCGGGGGGAAGCCGATCCTCCGGCCGGTCCCGGATGAGGGAGACCTGACTGGCCAGGTAGTTGGCCTTGTCGGGCACAAGGTGGGTTTGGCCGTCCCGTAGCTCCCAGACCACATCTGCATAGGGCAGAGCCACGTCCAGCCGGTGCTCCACCAGCAGCACGGCCTTACCCTGATCGGCCAGGGCACGCAGCAGAGCCAGCAGATCCTGGGCGCCCTGCCGGTCCAGGTTGGCCAGGGGCTCATCAAAGATGAGGATATCCCGGCCCATGGCCAGAGTGGCGGCGGCCACCAGCCGCTGCTTCTGCCCTCCGGACAGCGCGCGGGTGGCCCAGTCCGGTTCCAGATTCAGCCGGCTGCAAAGCGCCTGAACCCGCCGACCGATCTCCCCGGGCTCCACCCCCAGGTTTTCGCAGCCAAAGGCGACCTCGTCCTCCACCTCTTGGTGGATGATTTGGGCCTCGGGGTTTTGCAGCACACAGCCCACCTTGCTTGAGATCTGGCTCAGGGTGCGCCCTGCCAGGTCCTCGCCGTCCACCAGCACCTGTCCGTCCAGCGCCCCGGCGCTCATGCGTGGGATGACCCCGTTGATCAGGGAGAGCAGGGTGGACTTGCCGCTGCCCGACAGGCCGGACAGCAGGGTGAGCCGGCCGTAGTCCAGATAGAAATCCAGCTCTTGCAGGACCGGCTGGTGGCAGCCGTCATAGGTGAAGCTGCGCAGCTCCACCTGAACGGCCCGGCTCATGCCAGAACCTCCTGGATGGGGGCGGACAAGCCCAGGGCGGGGGCACATAGGGCCAGGGCCAGCACAGCCAGAAAGATCGCGGAGAAGCCCACGTCCCGGCCGGTCAGGACCACGGGGCGGTAGACGGTACAGGACGACCCATCCCGGACAAAGCACCGGGTCTCCACCGACAGGGCCAGGGTGTCGGACAGGTTGACCAGGCGGACCAGCAGGGGGATGAGCAGGGCCCGGTAGAAGGCGGCGGGGGCCCACAGGGTGGTGACCCCCCGGGTGCGCATGGCCCCGCGCACCCGGCCGATCTCCCCAGCCAGCACGGGGACGAAGCTGGTGGTGATGAGCATACCCAGGGCGGGCAGGCGGGGGCAGCCCAGGGCGGTGAGGCACCGGGTGAGCCGGACCGGGGCCATGGCCAGCCCCGGCAGGACAGCCACCCCTACCCCTGCCAACCGGTTGACCATCTGCCAGGTGAAGACGGCGTTGCCACCGCTGGCCAGGTAAAACAGTAGGCCAAAACCGGCCAGATAGGCCAGCAGAAAGGGCAGGGTGCGCAGGCAGAGCCTGGCCAGGCCAAACAGGCACAGCAGCAGCCACACCGCCCCCACAAACACGCTGCCCCAGACGCTCCGGGCCAGAGCCAGCGCCCCGATGAGGGTGAGCAGGGCGGCCAGCACGCTCACCACGGGGTAGAGGGGGCGGCGGGGGTGGAAACGGCCGGTCATCCCTTCAGTACCCCTGCCCGGCGCAGCTCCCGGGAAATCTTGATGCCCAGGGCCGCCCCCAGGGCGCTGAGGGCCACAGCGGCCAGCACGCATCCCACGGCGGCCAGCTGCAGCCCGGCGCCGAAAAACTGCTCAAACAGGTCGCCGGCAAAGCACACGTAGTACAGCAGGTTCAGAGGCAGGGTGAGGGGGATGAACAGCCAGGCGGCCAGAAAGACGGCCCCGTCCCGCCCATAGCCCCGGAAGAGGGCCAGCACCAGCCCTTCCAGCAGCAGGCCGGCCAGCAGGCTGGAGAAGAACATGACGGGGGCCATGAACAGCTCCACGGTGCCGGTGAACAGGGCGAAGAAGAGCATGGCGCCCACCTTGCGTACCTTCATCAGGGCCACGGCGGGGAACAGGGAGAACTGCAGGGCGGTGACCACCTGGGCCAGGGCGAAGATGTGGATCTGGGAGACCAGGGCCATCACCGCCGCGGTGCAGGTGGCCACGGCGGACAGGATGGCCAGAAACACCACGTCCTTGACGGTAAAAGGTTGGAATACAGGCTGTTTCATGCTGTCACCTCATTTGCTGGGCCACCCCGTCCCGGATGTCGTACACCCGGTCGGCGATGGCGATGGTGGAGGCCCGGTGGGACACCAGCAGGATGCACTTGTCCTGTCGGTGCCGGGAGATGGCCTGGAGGATGATGGACTCATTGAGGCTGTCCACATTGCTGGTGGGCTCATCCAGCAGCAGCAGGGGCCCGTCGTGAAGGAAGGCCCGGGCCAGGCCCAGGCGCTGGCGCTCACCGGCGGACAGACGGTCGCCCAACGAGCCCACCCGGGTCTGGTAGCCCTGGGGCAGGGTGAGGATAAAGTCGTGGATGGAGGCTTTGCGGCAGGCCTCCTCCAGTTCCTGCTGGGTGGCGCTGGGCTTGGCCAGACGCAGGTTTTCCGCCACGGTCTGGTCAAAGAGGTAGGTGGACTGGCTGACCAGGGTGGCGTTATCCAGCAGGCTCTTGGTGCTGCATTCGTCCACGTCCACGCCGTTGTACAGGATCTGGCCGCCGTCCTTCTCCCAGAAGCGCAGCAGCAACTTGAGCAGGGTGGACTTGCCACACCCGGAAGGGCCGATCAACCCCACGATCTCCCCCCGGCGGGCGGTGAGGGACAGCCCCCGGAGCACCGACCCCTCCCCATAGGAGAAGGTGAGGTCACGCACGTCCAGGTGCTGGAAGGAAAAGTCGGTCCCATGCTCCACCGGGGTGACGGCGGGCTGTTCCTCCAGCAGGTCCAGCACCCGGTCGCCGCTGGCCAGGGTTTGGGTCAGGTTGCCCGGCAGGGCGGAGATGGCGATCACCGGCCCAAAGGAGCCGAAGACGGCCGCCATCCCCACAACCATCCGGCCCAGGGAGAGCTGGCCGGCCAGGTACAGCCATATCCCGGCCAGCAGAGCGGCGGCCAGGCACAGGCACACGCACAGGTCGGTGGCCCCGGCGGCCAGGGCGGAGGCCCGGCGGGTGCGGACCGTTTGCTCCTGCAGGCGCTGAGATCGGCGGTCCACCTCCTGGGCCCGGGCTGGGCCGGCGTTGTGCAGCACGATCTCCCGCACCCCCTTGACGCTGTCCAGAAAGAAGCCGTTGAAGGCGGAAAATTCCCGCCGGTAGGCCACCCCAGATGGGCGCAGCCGCCCGCCGGTGACCAGGGGCAGGGCTACGCCGATGAGCAGGAAGCCCAGCAGGGCGGCCAGGGCCAGATACCAGCTGGCATACAGACCCACGAAGAGCAGCACTGCCAGGCAGGTGAGTACGGCGATGCAGATGGGGGAGATGGTGTGGGCGTAAAAGATCTCCAGGGTCTCAATGTCGGCGGTGAGCATGGACAGGATGGCCCCCTTCTGCCGGCCCTCCAGCTTGGCTGGGCACAGCAGGCGCAGGGCCTGGTAGATCCGGTCCCGGAGCGCCGCCAGCAGGCGGAAGGCGATGTAGTGGTTGCTGTACTGCTCCCACAGGCGCAGCCCGCCCCGCAGCGCCCCACAGGCCACGGCCAGGGCCATGATCTGGGGGTAGCTCAGGGCCACCGGCTCTCCCAAGACTTTGGCGATGCCCAGCGCCCCCAGGACGGGGACGGCCATGGCGGCCAGAAAACCAAATACCCCGCCCAGCACTGCCAGCAGGATGACCCAGGCCAAGCTGCCCACCAGGGCGATGAGCCGGGCCATGATGACTGCGCCGGGCCGGCGTTGCCTCGTCTTAGCCATGGTGCTCCACCTCCTCCAGGGCCTGCTGGGCCCGGTACATCCGGGCGTACACCCCGCCCGCGCGCAAAAGCTCCTCGTGGCTGCCTGCCTCGGCCACCCGCCCGCCGTCCAGCACGTAGATGTGGTCGGCCCGGGCCACGTTGGCCAGCCGATGGGAGATGAGGATGACGGCCTTGTCCCGGGCCAGCTGGGCCACGTTGTCCAGGATGACCCCTTCGCTTTCCACGTCGATGTTGGAGGTGGCCTCGTCAAACAGGTAGACCGGCCGGTCGGCGGCCAGGGCGATGGCCAGGGCCAGGCGCTGTCGTTGGCCGCCGGAGAGGTTGCTCCCCTCCTCCTGGATGACCCGATCCAGCCCCCCGGACTGGCGCACAAACCCGTCCAGCCCGACCCGCTCCAGGGCGGCCCAGATGTCCGCGTCGGCCAGCTGTGGGCAGGCCAGGTGGAAGTTGGCCCGGACGGTGTCGTGAAAGAGGTGGGTGTTGTAGCTGACTTGGGCCAGGCGGGCATAGTAACCCTCCCGGCTGAGCTGCTGCACCGGTATGCCCCCTGCCAGCACCCGGCCCTCATCGGCCCGCAGTGCGCCGGTGAGCAGGGCTACCACTGTGGACTTGCCCGCCCCGCTCTCCCCCACGATAGCGGTCAGGGATCGGGGCGGGAAGGCCATGGAAACGCCTTGGAGCACTGGGCGACGCCCGTCGTAGGAGAAGCTCACCCCGTCCAGCTCCAGTCCCTCTCCCGCCGGTACCAGCCCGCCCCATTGGGGCTCGGGCTGGTCCAGCAGAGCCAGCAGCTTCTGGCCGGCAGATGCGCCGTTCATGGCGATGTGGAAGGCACTGCCCAGGGCCCGCAGGGGCAGGAAGAACTCTGCGGCCACCAGGATCAGGAACAGGCAGACGGCCGGGTGAGTCCCGGCCAAGGCGGCCCGCAAAGACAGGCATACCCCCACCCCCGCCCCCCCGTAGGCGATGAAATCCATGATGGTGGTGCTGGCCAGCTGCATCACCAGCACCTTCATGGTCACCCGGCGAAACTCCTCCGCCTGGGCCTGCATCTGTACGCCACGGGCCTGATCGGCCTGGAATATCTTCAGCTCGGTCAGGCCCTGAATGCTGTCCAGAAAGCCGTCGCCCATGGAGGTGTACTTGCCCCAGTACTTGGCGAAGATCCGCTTGGCATACCGGGACACGGCCACGATGGACAGTGGGATCAGGGGCACGCAACACAGCAGGGCCACGGCGGTGGGCCAGTCCAGCCAGACGCACAGGCAGAACAGGATCACCGGGGCCAGCATGGCGTAGAAGAACTGGGGCAGGTAGGTGGAGTAGTACAGGTCGAGCTGCTCGATGCCCTCCAGTGTCATCTGGGTCAGCCCGGCCATGGACGCCTCCGGGGTGTCCCGCACCCCCAGGCGCAGCAGCTTGTCATAGGCCCGGCGGCGCAGCGTCCGCTTCACCCCGCTGCCCAGCCGGGTGCGCACCTCCCCAGCCCACACCGTGAAGCAGAACCGGGCGGCCATGCCGGCGGCCAGAAGCAGCAACGGCTGCCACAGCAGGTCGACCTGCCCGTCCATGACCTGATAGAGGGCCCAGCACACCCCAGCGGTGACCGACAGGTTGGCCAACAGCCCGCCCACTTGGAGCAGGACCACCCCGGCCAGCAGCCCCCGCCGGTCCCGGATCAGGGCCAGCAATCCCTTATCCAGCATGGGCTTGCCCCCCTTTCTGCCGGAAGGCCTGGGCCACATGGCGCAGGGCCACCACCGGGTGGTGCAGCAGCATGCGTGGGCCGGCATAACGCATGACCTGCCGGATCTGCGCCTGCCGGTCAGGGCGGTAGCAGTGGATGGCGCAGCCACTGCAAAAGGGCTTCTCATCCCCGTGGGGGCAATGGGACAGGCGCAGCATGGCGTAGTCCAGCAGCGCCTGGCAGTCAGGGCACAGCTGCCTGCCGCTCCGGTGCCGGCCCCGGCAGTAGACCTGGATCATGCAGGCCACTGTTTTGGCCTCCTGAGCCCGGTTCATACCCGATCCCTCCTTAAAAGTGCAATGTATTAGCGTTGGCTAACCGATGGCCAAAGGGCAGCCGCGCCACCGGGCGCGGCCAGGGCGGCGAGAAACGCCGCAATGGTTAGTTGTTGCTAACAGTAGCATAGCACGATTTTCCTTCTTTGGCAAGGGGGAGCGGGCAAATAGTCGGCAGGTCTGGACGGTGGCGGCAGGCCATATCCATATAGAGCGGGGCCGCCGGGCAAAAGGGAGAAGGCAGAGGCGGGGGTGGTGTGATTTTTGGCGGATTTGGCCAGGCGGGCGGGCCGGCCCGGGCTGGCGGAGCCGAGGGGCAGGGCGTGGGCGGCGGAGGGCGGAAAGAATGCCCTTGCTTTTAGGGCCAACTCATCATATAATGTCATCGTTTCAAAGCGTGGGGAAGGGGGGCGGCCTATGGACAACCGGCCCATTGGGGTGTTCGACTCGGGCCTGGGCGGGCTGACCGCGGTGCGGGCGCTGGCCCGGCTGATGCCCGAGGAGGAGCTGGTCTACTTTGGCGACACCGGCCGGGTGCCCTACGGCGGCCGCTCCCGGGAGACCATCATCCGCTATGCCAGGCAGGACGTGGCCTTTCTGAGCAGCTTTCAGCCCAAGGCCATCGTGGTGGCCTGCGGCACGGTGTCCACCACGGCGCTGGAGGTGCTGCGGGGGGAGTGGGCGGTGCCCCTGTTCGGGGTGGTGGAGCCGGCTGCCCGGGCGGCGGCTCGACTCACCCGCAGCGGGAAGGTGGGGCTGATCGGTACCCAGGCCACCATCCGCTCGGGGGCCTATGAGCGGGCGCTGGCCGTGCTGCGCCCGGGAGCCCAGGTTGTAGCCCGGGCCTGCCCACTGCTGGTGCCTCTGGTGGAGAATGGCCGCTACCGCCCCGGGGACCCGGTGGCCGAGGCGGTGGTGGCTGAATACCTGGCCCCTATTCGGGAGCAGGAAGTGGACACCCTGATGCTGGGCTGCACCCACTACCCCCTGCTCAAGCCGCTCATCGCCCGGCACATGGGCCCCCAGGTGACGCTGGTGGACGTGGGGGAGCAGTGCGCCCAATGGGTGGCTGGACAGCTCACCGGTCGGGGCCTGCGCTCTGACCGGGAGGGCGTGGGCCGGCACCGGTACTTCGTCAGCGACGACACCGGGGACTTTGCCGCGCTGGCCTCTGCCTTCCTGGGGGAGGACGTGGGGGCTCAGGTGGAGGAGATTGATATTACAGCCTATGGTTCATGAGAGGAAAACGGCTATGGCAGATAATGTGATCCTGTCCATCAAGGGCAGCCAGTACCAGGGTGGGGAGCCTCCGGAGGAGCTGGAGCTGGTCACCCCGGGCCGCCTGGTGAGGGACGGGCAGGGGGGCTACACCATCTCCTACGAGGAGAGCGAGCTGACCGGCCTGGAGGGCACCACCACCGTGGTGCGCATCGAGCCGGGCAAGGTGACCCTGCTGCGGGCGGGCAGCGTGAACGCCCAGATGGTGTTTGAGGAGGGGCGGCGCCACCTGTCCATGTATGAGACGCCCTACGGTTCGCTGTCGGTGGGCATCAACACCCGGCGGGTGAAGAACACCGTGGGGGAGGGCGGCGGTGAGCTGGAGATTGACTACGCCGTGGAGATCGACAACCTGCTGGTGGGACGCAACCTGTTCCGCATGAACGTCCGGCGGGACCCGGCCCCGCCCCAATGAGGGCCAGGGACCATACAAGCACACGAGAAAGGATGCGAGGGCAATGTCCAACATGATCCAAGCCGCCAAGGAACAGGCGGCCCGGCTGACCCAGGCCGCTTATGAGCGGGCCGCGGGAGAGGGGCTGCTGCCGGCGGGGCAGGCGATCCAAGGCAGCGTGGAGGTGCCCAAGGACAGCCGCAACGGGGACCTTGCCTCTTCCTTCGCCATGGCGGGGGCAAAGGTTCTGGGCACGCCCCCCCGGCAGGTGGCCCAGATTCTCCTGGATCACCTGGAGCTGGAGGGGTCCTACTTCCAGCGGGCGGAGCTGGCCGGGCCGGGCTTTCTCAACTTTTTCTATGACCCGCGCTGGTACGGCGGGGTGCTCTCCGCCGTGGAGGCAGACCCTCAGGGATACGGCAGCTGCGACGAGGGCCGGGGGACGCGGGTGATGGTGGAGTTTGTCTCGGCCAACCCCACGGGGCCTATGCACATGGGCAATGCCCGGGGGGGCGTGCTGGGGGACACCCTGGCCAACGTGCTGCGCCGGGCGGGGTACGACACCTGGAAGGAGTTCTACGTCAACGACGCAGGCAACCAGATCCACAAGTTCGCCCAGTCCATCCACGCCCGGTATATGCAGCTGCTGCCAGGGGGAGAAGGCTATCCCTTCCCCGAGGAGGGTTACCAGGGAGAGGACATCCGGGAGCTGGCCCAGGGCTTTTATGAGCAGTATGGCGAGTCCTACCGGGACGCGCCGGAGGAAAAGTGGCAGGCGGACATGGCCCGCTTCGGGCTGGAGCGCAACCTGCCCAAGATGCGGGAGGACCTGCGCCGGTACCGCATTGAGTACGATGAATGGTTCTTTGAGTCGTCCCTGCATGAGAGCGGCTACGTGGCCCAGACGGTGGAGCTGCTGGGCCAGCGGGGCTGGACCTATGAGCGGGACGGGGCGTTGTGGCTGGACACCAAGGGGTTGTTACGGGAGAAGTACCTGCGGGAGGGCAAGACCCAGGAACAGGTGGAGAAGCTGGATCTGAAGGACGACGTGCTGCGCCGGGCCAACGGGGTGTACACCTACTTCGCCGCTGACATCGCTTACCACCGCAACAAGTTTGAGGCCCGGGGTTTTGACCGGGTCATCAACGTGTGGGGGGCCGATCATCACGGCCATGTGGCCCGGCTCCAGGCCGCCCTGGACGGCCTGGGGCTGGACGGGTCGGGCCGGCTGGTGATCGTGTTGATGCAGCTGGTCAACCTGCTCCAGGACGGCAAGCCCGTGCGCATGAGCAAGCGCACGGGCAAGGCCATTGCCCTGCATGATCTGCTGGACGAGATCAGCGTGGACGCCGCCCGCTACTACTTCAACAACCGGGCGGCCACCAGTCCCCTGGATTTTGACCTGGACCTGGCCGTGCGCCAGGACGCAGACAACCCGGTGTACTATGTGCAGTACGCCCATGCCCGCATTTGCTCACTGCTGGCCAACTTGGCGGGAGAGGGGGACATGGTCCCCGCCGCGGACGAGGTGGACGCGGCCCTGCTGGCCACGGGGGAGGAGCGGGAGCTGATCAAGAACCTGGCCCAGTACCCCCAGGAACTGCGCCTGGCTGCCCGGGACTACGATCCCAGCCGGATCAACCGCTACCTCACCGCCCTGGCCGGGGATTTCCACCGCTTCTACAACGCCTGCCGCATCCGGGGGGAGGAGCGGGCGCTGCGGCTGGCCCGGCTGAAGCTGGCCGACACGGTGCGCCTGGTTTTGGCCAACGGTTTGGGCCTGCTGGGGGTGGCCGCCCCGGAGAAGATGTGAGGACCGGCGGAAGATTTTAGGGAAGATATTAAGAATTTCTGAAACTTTGCGGAAAACGGTTGCGCCCCACGCCCATTTCCGATAGAATCAGACAGGTTACCATAATGCCAGCGGACCCGCCCAGAGCGGAATCCATAAAAACGTGCATAGGGGTGCGTTTGCCATGTTGTTGACCCTTCAAAAGTTCTGCGGCCTGTTGACGTTGCTGCTGACGGTGCTGTACCTGTATCAGGTGTTCTATGTGGCAGCCAGCCTGGTCCTGCGCCGCCGGCATGCCTATGGCCCGGCCAAGCGGCAACACCGGTTTGCCGCGGTGGTATGCGCCCGCAACGAGCAGGCGGTCATTGCCGAGGTGATCGACTGCCTGAAGAGGCAGGACTACCCGGCCCATCTGCTGGACGTCTACGTGGTGGCCGACAACTGCACCGACGAGACCGCCGCCGTGGCCCGGCGCCATGGGGCCCTGGTGTACGAGCGGTTTGACGCGGAGAAGGTGGGCAAGGGATATGCCATGGACTGGCTGTTTAGCCGTCTGAAGGCAGAGGGGATGGCTCAGCAGTATGAGGGCTATCTCATCTTCGATGCGGACAATCTGGTAGACCCAGGGTTTGTCCGGGAGATGAACGCGGTGTTCGATACCGGGAAGTACGACGCCATCACCTGCTACCGCAACACCAAGAACTACGACTCCAACTGGATCTCGGCGGGTTACTCGCTGTGGTTTCTCCGGGAGGCGCGCTTTCTCAATTTCCCCCGGATGCTGCTGGGCACCGGCTGCGCGGTATCCGGTACCGGATACCTGATCTCCTCCCGGGTGATCCGGGAGGAAGGGGGCTGGCCCTTCCATCTGCTCACCGAGGACATCGAGTTCTCGGTGGACTGCGCGGTGAAGGGACGCAAGATCGGCTACTGCGACAAGGCGATAGTCTATGACGAGCAACCAACCCGCTTCGGCCAGTCCTGGCGGCAGCGTCTGCGCTGGTCCAAGGGATTCTACCAGGTGGGGGCGCGCTACTGGTGGGCGCTGCTCAAGGGGTGTGTGACGTGCAAAGGTGGGCGGTTTGCCTGCTTTGACATGCTCATGACGGTGGCCCCCGGGATGCTGCTCAGCCTGGCCATCTTTGGATTCCAGATCCTGCTGATCCTCTCAGGGCTGACCCAGCCGCTGGCGGTGGCGGCTAAGGTGCTCAGTAAGAGCGTACAGTTCCTATGCCAGAGTGGGATAGGATTTTACATCGGGCTGATGCTCTATGGGGGGCTGACCCTGGTGTCTGAGTGGCGGCAGATCGCCGCCCCGGCTGCCCACAAGCTCACCCTGCTCTTCCTCTTCCCCCTGTTCATGTTCACTTACATCCCCATCTCCCTGGTCGCCCTGTTCCGCCGGGTGGAGTGGAAGCCCATCCGCCATCATTCCGCTGCCGCTTTCCGGGGCCGGGGGGCGGCCTACCCCAGCCCCCAGCCCGTCGCCGAACGGGCGGAGGGCTCCCTGTTGGGGGAGGGGCAGGGGAAGGGCTGAAAAAGAGGCTTGCATTGTCCGCTGTATTGTGCTATAATCCCATTGTCAGTATGGTTACGATGGAAGAGTGAGGCTCCCGCCTCACTCTTTCTTTTCGAGAATCGAGGATCGCCGGAAAAGATGCGTCCCAAAGGGCGGCGGGATCCGAGAGAGCAGAAGGGAAGTGCTTTATGGCGAAGGTGACCGATGTGGTGGCCGCCCTGGCCGCCCCGGTGGTGGAGAGGTGCGGGTGCACCCTGTGGGATGTGGAGTATGTGAAAGAGGCGGGGGAGTGGTACCTGCGGCTATATATCGACAAGGCCGTCGGGGTGTCCATTCATGACTGCGAGGCGGTATCCCGCCCGATGTCCGACCTGCTGGACCAGGCCGACCCCATCCCCACCAGCTACCTGTTTGAGGTGTCCTCGGCTGGGCTGGACCGGGCGCTGAAAAAGCCGGAGCACTTTGCGCAGTGCCTGGGCCAGCAGGTGGACGTGCGCCTGTACCGCCCGGTGGAGGGGGAGAAGGTGTACACCGGCGTGCTGCGGGGCTATCAGGACGGGGCCGTGCTGGTGGACGAGCGGCGCTTTGAGAAGCAGGACGTGGCGCAGGTGCGCCTGCACGTTTCATTTTGAAGGAGAATGGTCATGGCTAAGAAGAAAGTCGCCCCCAAGAGCACCGAGCTGGACGCCAAGGAGTTTTTCGCGGCCGTCTCGGACATCGAACGGGAAAAGGGCATTCCAAAGTCGTATATGATCGAGAAGATCACCCAGGCGCTGGTGGCCGCCTATAAGCGGGACCACGAGGGCATCACCGACAACGTGGTGGTGGACGCCGACGAGGAGAAGGGCGAAGTGCGTATGTACGTCAAGAAGGATGTGGTGGAGGAGGTGGACAATCCCCATACCGAGATCAGCTTGGAGGACGCGCAGAAGGCCCTGCCTCGGGCCCAGCTGGGGGACGTGCTTCGCATGGAGATCAAGCCCAAGAACTTCGGCCGAATCGCCGCCCAGACCGCCCGCCAGGTCATCATCCAGGGGATGCGGGAGGCCGAGCGCAACATGGTCTTTGACGAGTTCTCCACCAAGCAGCACGAGCTGCTCACCGGTGTGGCTACCCGGGTGGACGCGCGCACCGGCTCGGTGGTGGTCCGGCTCAGCTCTGGCGGGGAGTACACCGACGCGTTCCTCTCTCTCAACGAGCAGGTCCGGGGGGAGGAGATCCGGGAGGGGGACCGAGTCCGGGTCTATGTGGTGGAGGTGCGCCGCACCACCCGAGGGCCCCAGGTAGTCATTTCCCGCACCCACCCGGGGCTGGTGCGCCGGCTGTTTGAGCTGGAGGTGCCCGAGATCTACGACGGCACGGTGGAGGTCATGTCCATCGCCCGGGAGGCAGGCAGCCGCACCAAGCTGGCCGTGTGGGCTCAGGACCCCAACGTGGATCCCATCGGCGCTTGCGTGGGTCCCAGGGGCCAGCGGGTGAACGCCGTGGTGGAGGAACTGCGGGGGGAAAAGGTGGACATCATCAAGTGGTCGGATGATCCCGAGCAGTATGTGGCCGCCGCACTGGCCCCCGCCGAGGTGCTCAGCGTTATCGAATTGGAGCCGGGCAAGAGCTGCCGGGCGGTGGTGCCCGACGATCAGTTGTCCCTGGCCATTGGCAAGGAGGGGCAGAACGCCAGACTGGCCGCCCGGCTGACCGGATACAAGATCGACATCCGCCCGGCCAGCGCCCCCGAGCCTTCCTCCGATCTAGAGGAGTCCGAGCTGCTGGCCGATGAGGAGCAGACATCTGAGACGGAGGAGACTCTGTCCAGCTGGACGGCGGAAGAGGATGGACAGGGGTTGGAGGAATAGGCTCCGGACGGTTTGAGGGGGGATGCATATGCCAAAGAAGATACCCATCCGGCAGTGCCTGGGCTGCCGGGAGCACAAGCCCAAAAACCAGTTGATTCGGGTGGTGCGCTCCCCGGAGGGGGAGCTATCCTTGGACTTCCGAGGCAAGAAGCCGGGCCGAGGGGCCTATCTGTGCCCCAGTGCCGACTGCCTGGCCCGGGCCCGGAAGAGCCGGGCCATCGAGCGGGCGCTGTCCACCCCGGTGTCTCCAGAGGTGTACGCTGCCCTGGACGAGCAGATGAGAGCGGGTGAGCCGGGTGACGGATAGGGTGCTGGGTCTGCTGGGCCTGGCCCGGCGGGGAGGCAAGCTGGCCCTGGGGGAGCAGCCGGTGGCGGCGGCCTGCCAGGCAGGGCGGGCCAAGCTGGTGCTGCTGGCGGCGGACGCCGGCGGGGCCACCGCCCGACGAGGGGAAAAACTGGCTCGGATGGGGCGGGTACCCCTGGTGGGGCTGCCCTATCCCAAGCAAGAGGTGGGACACAGCGTGGGGCGCAGCAGCTGCGCGCTCTTGGCCCCCACTGACCTGGGTCTGGCCGTGGCAGTGGTGAAGGGGCTGGCACAGCGGGACGAGGGCCTGCTGGCACTGGCCCAGCAGCTGGAGGAAAAGGCCGGGCGGCGCGGGCCGGCCCGGAGCAGGCGCGCGGGGACGGAGAAGCCGCCCGCGCAGCCGGACGTGCAACCATAGGAGGTGGCCTGTTTGAGCCTTGCGAAATACAATGCCCGGGATGTGGCAAAGGACTTTGGGATGCAGACCAAAGCCATCACCGGTATTCTGGCCGAGCACACCAAGCAGACGGTGTCGCCCACCAAGGCGCTCACCGACCGGGAGCTGAGCATCATCTTTGAGCATCTGACCCAACGCAACCAGGTGGAGTCCATCGAGTCCATCTATGCCGACGTGTATCACGAGCCCCCAAAGCCCGAGCCCGCCCCGGCCTCCAAGGCGGAGCAGCCCGAGCAGGCCCCGGCCGGCCAGGCCGTGGCCAAGGGCCAGGTTCAGCCCAAGCCGCAGCCGGCTCAAAGCCAGCAGCCCCAGGCCGCCGGTCAGGGGGGGAGCGTGGGCCGCGCTCCGGCCAAGAAGGTGGTGGACACCCGCAAGGGCGGGCAGGTGAACCTGGAGAAGTACGATCAGCGCCTGGAGGACTTGGCCCCGGACAAGGCGAACCGGATGCAGACCGGCAAGCAGAAGTTCCAGAGCCGGGGCGGCCGGGGCCGTGGGCAGGGCTTTGGCAACAAGCGCCGGCAGGAAGAGGCGGAGAAGATGCGCCGGCTCCAGCTGGAGATTGCCAAGAAGACTCCCCTCACGGTCAAGATCCCTGACGAGATCGGGGTGGGCGAGCTGGCCAGCCGGATGAAGAAGACAGGGGCTGAGGTGGTCAAATGCCTGATGAAGAATGGGGTGATGGCCTCCCTGGGTGACCTGATCGACTACGACACCGCTGCCCTGATTGCCATGGAGATGGGCTGTAAGGTGGAGAAGGAGGTCATCGTCACCATCGAGCAGCGGCTGATCGACACCGCTGAGGATAAGCCCGAGGATCTGGAGCCACGGGCTCCGGTGGTGGTGGTCATGGGCCACGTGGATCACGGCAAGACCTCCCTGCTGGACTATATCCGCCACGCCAACGTGGTCTCGGGGGAGGCCGGTGGCATCACCCAGCACATCGGGGCCTATCAGGTGGAGGTGGGGGGCAAGCCCATCACCTTCCTGGACACCCCGGGGCACGAGGCCTTCACCGCCATGCGGGCCCGGGGGGCCATGGTCACCGACATCGCCATCCTGGTGGTGGCCGCCGACGACGGCATCATGCCCCAGACGGTGGAGTCCATCAACCACGCCAAGGCCGCTGAGATCCCCATCATCGTGGCCATCAATAAGATGGATAAGCCCGAGGCCAACCCTGAGCGGATTAAGCAGCAGCTGACTGAATACGGGCTGGTGGCCGAGGAGTGGGGAGGGGAAACCATCCTGTGCCCCATCTCGGCCAAGACGGGTATGGGGGTAGAGCACCTGCTGGAGATGGTCACCCTCACCGCCGAGGTGCAGGAGCTAAAGGCCAACCCCAACCGGGCCGCCCGGGGGACGGTCATCGAGGCCAAGCTGGACAAGAGCCGTGGGCCGGTGGCCACCCTGCTGGTGCAAAACGGTACCCTGCACCAGGGGGACATCATCATCGCGGGTACCGCCGTGGGCCGGGTGCGAGCCATGATGGACTACAACGGGCGCAAGGTCACCCAGGCGGGTCCCTCTGTTCCGGTGGAAATCATGGGCATGGGCGAGGTGCCCGGCGCGGGGGACGACTTCCACGCCGTGGCCGACGAGCGCATGGCCCGGGAGCTGGTAGAGCAGCGCAAGGCGGAGGTGAAGAACGCCACCACCGGGTCGGTGAAGACCAAGGTGTCTCTGGATGAGCTGTTCAGCCAGATCCAGGCCGGCGAGATGAAGGAGCTGAGCCTGATTGTCAAGGCGGACGTGCAGGGCTCTGCAGAGGCGGTGCGGGCCAGCCTGGAGAAACTGAGCAACGAGGAGGTCCGGGTGCGGGTCATCCACTGCGCGGTTGGGGCCATCAACGAGTCGGACGTGATGTTGGCGGCCACCTCCAACGCCATCATTGTGGGCTTCAATGTCCGCCCGGACAAGAACGCGGCGGAGTCGGCCGGGCGCAACAAGGTGGATATGCGTATGTACCGGGTGATCTACGACGCCATCAACGAGATCGAGGCGGCCATGAAGGGGATGCTCTCCCCCAAGTTCCGGGAGGTGGCCCTGGGCCAGGCCGAGGTGCGTCAGGTGTACAAGATCACCGGGGTGGGCATCGTGGCCGGCTGCTATGTCACCGACGGCAAGATGGTGCGCAACGCCCAGATCCGCCTGGTGCGGGATGGCATCGTGATCCACGAGGGGTTTATGAGCTCGCTGCAGCGCTTCAAGGACAGCGTGCGGGAAGTGGCCCATGGCTACGAGTGCGGCATTACGATTGAGAAGTACCAGGACATCAAGGAAGGGGACGTTATCGAGGCGTTCCAGATGGAGCAGATTGAGGTGTAATGCCGCGCGTGCACCCCGCGCAGCGGGGCGCGCCGGATGGCGCGCAAAATCGGAGCCGCAGGCGGAGATTTGCGCAGGGCGAATTGATTTCGCCCGAGCATAGAAAATAAAGGGGCCCCACAGGAACACATCCTGTGGGGAGGTGTGGCATTACGATTGGGAAGTACCAGGACATCAAGGAAGGGGACGTTATC
Organism: Candidatus Enterenecus merdae; assembly: GCA_018716385.1. Taxonomy (GTDB): domain Bacteria; phylum Bacillota; class Clostridia; order Oscillospirales; family Oscillospiraceae; genus Enterenecus; species Enterenecus merdae. Next base: position 9,186 of record DVJZ01000020.1, on the reverse strand, counting down.
GAGGCGTTCCAGATAGAGCAAATTGAAGTGTGAGATTTCTGGCAGGGCGGGCGGTTTCGCCCGCTCTGCGGTGGCATTGTTTTCGGATTAAAAGAGAGAAAAGATTTTAGAATTTTAGGGTTAAGGCTGCCAGGACGGGGCCAGCGACCTGGCCCATCCAAGCCAGCAGGCTTGCCAAAGACGGAAACCAGAAATGTCCCGCATGTTGCAGTTGCGACGGAAAGGAGTCCCCATGAGCCATGTGACGCTGCTGGCCGCAGACCGCCCGCTGCCCCTGTATGACCCGGGCGCCCGACGCATCCGTACAGTTCGGTTCAGGCAGCGTACCTTTACCATGGACCAGGACGGCTTCTCCGTCCAGGCGCACGGCTACTACCGGGCGGCAGTGGATGACCTGGAGCTGCCCATAAAACCCTTCCGGTATGAGCTGAACTTGCAGGCCACACAACAGGACGCCGAGCTGCTGCGGGACTACTTGGACAAGAACCTGTCCCCTGGGGAGCAGGTGCAGGTGTGGAACCTCTGGGTAGGGACGGTGGAGGAACCCTATCGGGCCCACCATTTTTCCGGCGCGTTGCCCGATTTGCAGCTGGACACCTTGGAGCAGATGGAGGAGCGGTACCAGACCTGCCTGACCATCGAGAAGGGAACAGACCACTGAAACGAAGCAACTCCCAAAGGAGGAATCTTTCATGCCAAGCAACCGAATGGGCCGCATCAACGAGGAGCTGCAACGGGAGCTGGCCGCCCTGATCCCCACGGTAAAGGACCCTCGGGTACAGGGGCTGATCTCGGTGACCGGGGTGGAGACCACCCCGGACCTGCGCTATGCCAAGGTGCGCGTGTCCATGCTGGATCAGTCCAGCGCGGCCCAGGTGGTCAAGGGACTGCGCTCCGCCGCCGGATACCTGCGCCGGGAGCTGGGCCGGCGGCTGGAGCTGCGCTACACCCCAGAGCTGAGCTTTGAGGAGGACGACTCCATCCGCCACGGGGCCCATATTCTGGAGCTGCTCCGGGATCCGGAGGTGGTCAAGCCGGCCAACCCGGCCAACGCCCACATCGTGCTGGACGAAGACGAGGAGGAGTGAGCCATGAACTGCCAGCAGACTGCCCGCTTCCTGCGGGAGCGGGACAACTACCTCATTCTCACCCACAAGCGCCCCGACGGAGACACCATCGGCTGCGCCGCGGGTCTGCTGGAGCTGCTACGGGGGATGGGCAAGACCGCGTGGCTGCTGGAAAACCGGGACGCCACCCCCCTGTTCCACGAGTACCTGGAGGGTCGGTCCGCCCCTGCGGACTTTCAGCCGGACACGGTGGTGTGTGTGGACGTGGCCACGGCGGAGCTGCTGCCGCCAAACGCGGGGCCCTATCTGGACCGGATCGACCTGGCCATTGACCATCACCCCTCCCACACCTTCTTTGCCCGGGAGAGCTGGCTGGAGACGGATCGGGCCGCCTGCGGCGAGCTGGTCTACGAGCTGGCGGTGGAACTGGGTGGTCTGAGCCAGGCGGTGGCCACCCCGCTGTATGTGGCCGTGTCCACCGACACCGGCTGCTTTGTCTACTCCAACACCTCCCCCAACACCCACCGGGTGGCCGCCGACCTCATGGCGGCGGGGGCGCCCTATCGGCGGCTGAACAAGAAGCACTTCCGGACCAAGACCATGGCCCGGATGCGCTTGGAGGGGCTGATCCTCCAGCACTTGGAGCTATACCATGACGGGACGGTGGCGGTTGCTCCCATCTCACTGGAGATGATGGCCCAGGCCCAGGCCGGCGAGCAGGACGCGGAGGATATTGCCGCCTTTGTGGGGGTGATCGAGGGGGTGCGTCACTCGGTTACCATCCGGGAGCTGCGGCCGGGAGAGTGCAAGATCTCACTGCGCACTGCCTCCGACCTGCTGGACGCCAGCGCCACCTGTGCCCGCTTGGGGGGCGGGGGCCATCGGGCTGCCGCCGGCTGCACGGTGCACGGCAGCATGGCCCAGGCCCAACAGGCCATTTTGGAGGCCATTGACGCCCAGCTTCAGGGCGGGGCGGCCGGCGAGAGGTAAGATATTGAGCACATCGGGGATCGGAAGCTGGGCAGGAGTCCAGCGCCATTTCCCGGGGAAGGAAAGATGGGGGAAGGAGGGTCGGACATGGCCAGCGGGATCGTCATCGTTGACAAGCCGGCGGGGTGGACCTCCATGGATGTGTGCGCCAAGCTGCGGGGCCTGTTCCAAGAGCGGCGGGTGGGCCATGCCGGCACCCTGGACCCCATGGCTACCGGGGTGCTGCCGGTGTTCGTGGGCCGGGCCACCCGGGCGGTGGAGTTTGCCGCCGGGGGGGACAAGGAGTATGTGGCCGGGCTGCGCCTGGGAATGGTGACCGATACCCAGGACGTCACCGGTACGGTACTGGATACCCGCCCTGCACAGGTCTCACCTCAGGAGCTGGAGGGGGTTCTGGCGCGTTTCCGGGGGGAGATCCAGCAGATCCCCCCCATGTACTCGGCGGTGAAGCTGGGGGGCCAGAAGCTGTATGAGCTGGCCCGGAAGGGCCGGCAGGTGGAACGCCCCCCCAGAGCGGTGACCATTCATGCCCTGGAGGTGCTGGGACGGGACGGAGAGGACTACCTGCTGCGAGTGCGCTGTTCCAAGGGCACCTATGTGCGCACCCTGTGTCATGACATCGGGGCGGAGCTGGGCTGCGGGGGCTGCATGAGTAGCCTGCGGCGCACCATGGCGGCGGGCTATACTCTGGACGATGCGGTAGAGCTGGATCAGCTGCTGGCCCTGCCAGACCCGGCGGGGCGGCTGCTGCCGGTGGACAGCTGCTTTGCCCATCTGCCTGCCCTGACCCTCACTCCGGCCCAGGCCCGGCGGGTACGCAACGGGGGGACCTTTTCCTTCGCGCAGGAGGGCGTCTGGCGGGTGTACGACCCGGCGGGGGCCTTTTTGGCGGTGTGCCGGGGGGCGCAGGGCCGGCTGATGACGATCAAGAGCTTTTTCGAGGTGTAAGGATTTGCATACCATACAGACAAGCAAATGCGTGGTGGCCCTGGGCTTCTTTGACGGGGTGCACCGGGGCCATGGGGCGCTGCTGCGCCGGGTGGCCCAACGGGCGGAGGAGTTGGGGGCAGAGCCGGCGGCGCTGAGCTTTGCCCGCCATCCCCGGGAGCTGATCACCGGGCGGCAGGTACCTCTGCTCAACACGCCGGCCGACCGGGCCTGGCTGATGCGGACCCACTACGGCATCCATCGGGTGGAACTGCTGCCCTTTGACCGGGCCATGATGGAGATGCCCTGGGACCAGTTCGTCACCGACGTGGTGGCCGGTCGGTTTGGGGCCGTCCACGTGGTGGTGGGGGGCAACCATCGCTTTGGCTACCGGGGAGAGGGCACGCCGGAGCGGCTGGCCCAACTGTGCCGGACGCTGGGGGTGGGCTGCGACGTGATGGGCCAGGTGGAGCTGGATGGGGTTCGGGTGTCCTCCACCCACATCCGGGGCCTGCTGGAAGCAGGGGAGATGGAGTCGGCCAACCGCTTTCTGGGCCACCCCCACATCCTGACCGGCCGGGTGGTGCGGGGTAAGCAGCTGGGCCGTACGCTGGGTATCCCCACGGCCAACCTGGCCCTGCCTGAGGGGGTGCTGCCCCCTGCCTTTGGGGTGTACGCCACCCGGGTGACAATTGAGGGGAAGACCTACCTGGCGGTGACCAACGTGGGGGTGCGCCCCACGGTGGACCAAGACGGCAGGGTGACGGTGGAGCCCTGGGTGCTGGACTACTCCGGGGATCTGTACGGTCAGGAGATCCGGGTGGAGTTCCACGCCCGTCTGCGCCCGGAGCGGCGCTTTGACGGGGTGGAGCAGCTGCGCCAGGAGATTCTGCGCAACGCCGGGCAGACCCGGGCCTACTTCGCCGGCGTGGGCGGCTGAGAGGGGGGAGCGCCCATGGTGGCGACGTTGATCAACGTGGCCCTGGTGCTGGTGGGCAGCGGGGTAGGGCTGCTGTTTCGCAACCTGATCTCCCAGCGGCTGATGACCACGCTGACCCATGCCCTGGGGCTGTGTGTGCTGGGCATCGGCCTGGGAAACCTGCTGGGAGGGCAGGACACGCTGTGCCTGGTGATGTGTCTGGCGGCGGGAGCGGGGCTGGGTACCGCGGCTAGGCTGGAGCAGCGGCTGGAGGGGGTTGGAGACCGGCTCCGGGCCCGTTTGGGCGGCGGGGCTGGGGACGGCCGCTTCACCCAGGGATTTGTCAGCGCCTCGCTGCTGTTTTGCGTGGGGGCAATGGCCATCACCGGGTCGCTGGAGGCGGGGCTGCGGGGCAACTATGAGATCCTGCTGTCCAAAGGGGTGATCGACGGGGTGAGCGCGGTGTCCTTCGCGGCAACCATGGGTATGGGGGTGGCCTGTTCCGCCCTGCCCCTGTTGGTCTACCAAGGGGGGCTGACCCTGCTGGCGGGCTGGGTAGGGCCCTACCTGCCGGAAGAGGTGGTCACCGAGATGAGCGCGGCAGGGGGGGCGCTCATTGTGGCTATCGCCCTGAACATGCTGGAGCTGGGCAAGACCCGCATCCAAGTGGGCAACCTGCTGCCGGCCATGTTTTTGCCGATTCTTTACCTGCCTCTGGCGGATTGGCTGGGGGGAGTGCTGTAAGGGCTGGGCAGGTTGCCCACCGGGCCCCATCGGAGACGGGGCGGCGCGTATGCGCTGTTCATCTTGACCGTTGACTGGCTCCGGCTGGCTTTGCCATTATGTTGAAAATCCGTTTGTTTCTCCAAATGGCCGTTCTATTCTACTCAATTTCCCCATACCCGCAATCATAACATACATAGTGGATAACATAGATTTTCCTCTAATCTTTATAGAAGTCGTGGAAATGTGAAGTTCACGGATGCACTTATTCATGCTTCTCGTAATAAATATTGCACGCAAGTGTGACAAAAAGCATAACGAATCATACAGCACACAAATGTAACTGTTACAGTGAGCAAAACTTCCCGCTTTAAGACAGCAAACAGAGGCACATTGATAAAGCAAGCAGCGCTAATTTAAGTAACTCGTAATTAGTAAAGTCTTTCTACTGCTTTTCATCGCAATGTAATTATGGCTTAATCCACATGCTCCCCCTTAATGTGTTACCGCAGCTCCCACCCCAGTTGAAACCGGCAGAGCACTTCATGGCATGAGAGCCAGAATGGGCATAGAAACACAAAAGACAACAGGATCGCAATGAAATTGGTGCCTGTTTCCTTTCTAACCCACCAGATGACAGCAAAGGCAATGGCAGAGCAAAGGAAATCAAAGTACATTCGTCTATTCCGCCCTGTCTTTTGATACGTGCGAACGTTCAGAATATAAAACAGGAGGATGGAAACGGCCAGAATGGCCCAGAGGACATACTGGAACGCCACAGGGAGAGATTCCATCTTCAGCGGGACCGTGAAAAACAGGATCAGGATGCTCAGGATCGCAACGCACAGATTTAGAACAGAAATTTCTGTCCGCTCCGCCGTGGGTGCGCTGTAGGGCTGACGGGTCAGCCGCTTCCTCAGGTATTGCTGCCAGTCCTTTTCCGTCAGACGATGATTGGTCACAATATATTTGTCCTCCGCCCTGTTTAGGAGGCTCAAGCACCACAGATGGAGGGCAGAAAATCCGGCCACGGCCATTCCAATCAAGACCCGCCAGAGGAAATCCATGCCCATCGCCATCGCGCACAGGGTCAGCCCGATCACCACTATGGATACAAGTAGGTAGGCAAGCGTTTGGAGGGCAAGCCGGGGCGTGCTCTTTTTCAACGCCAGTACGTCTATCAGCGGCAGACTTGTCAGGACAAGGAAAACGAGCCAGGAAAGCCCCCAGAGTCCGCTCCAAAATTCACCCCAGAGGGAAATTGCAACAGAGTGGTAAAACAAAATCAGCAGGATGTTATTGACGGAAAGCAGGACGCGGATGGCATTGGGGGACATATTGATTCTCCTCACATTGCCAAATTTGATATTAGGTCCACGGCTGAGGACCTAATATCATCACTCATTTATGTTATCGTACCGAAATATCTACTCCGTAAGGAATCAAACGGAAGATTTTCTTCGATTCCCGTTCCTTGCACAACTGCATCAAAAATTGTCCCTGCAATTGCTGCTCCAGTCAGGGCATCAAGACATGCACCAACAATAGAACCTGCGGTGCCTGCTAATGCTCCAAACTTGGCACCAATTGCTGACAATTTGGCAGTAATGATCCCACACATTTTCCAATAGCCAACAGCAACGAAAACTGCACCCACAGGATTCATGCAGCATACAAGCAAAATCCATTTTTGTCCACCATGACATAGCTGCTGTGGAATTGCAGGGCACAGGTTCCATAGATTTTCCACTAATCGTTATAGAAGTCGTGTAAATGTAAAGTTCACGAATGCACGTATTCATCATTTGCATTCAGCATCTTGTTGATCGTCTGCGCTGCTTTGAAGCAGGCCATGAGCAAGGTGACGCCGCCGCCGATCCCCAGCACATACAACGGCAGCCGGAGATCCGCAAGGCCGTCTATGGAGCCGGTCAGGGACGGGGCCAGCAGCAGGGTGGCGGGCAGGACAAGGCCGGAAATGCCGCACAACAGCTGGCACAGCCGACCCGGCCGCAGATACTGGAGCATTTCATAAAACGAGCGCTATAGCAGGATAGACATGAGAAGGCTCAACAGGCAAAGCAGCAGCAAATCGTGAAATAGCCTGCCCAAAATAACGCCTAGTACCGCAACGAGCAGGGTGGTTACAACGGAGTAGGTCACAAAGCTCAGGGACCTGAGAAGCTGTGAGCGGACGGTGGCATTCCCGCGCAGATCATTGGGCAGCCCGGCCAGGTATTTCTCCCATTCTGCATGCACGATGTCTGTGGCGTGCTGCGCATGTGCACGGCTGCCACTGACCTGGCGATAGGGGAGTTTGACAAATGCCAAATCCAGGATCAGAAGCAATAGAAATACGCTAAAGACCACCAATGAGATGGGCTGACGGTTGCCAAACAGCAGAATCATGTCCGTACACACGACATAAGCGCTTTTGGCCAGAAGGTCGGCAGCATTTCGATGGGAGCAAGCGTGTTCAAAGGCTGTATCGGTAAAGACACCTAGGGAAATGATCCACAGCAGGGCTGTCAGCGAGAACAGCAACCCCCAGGCGAACGGGTGGATGAATTGCCCGGCCAGCAGGACTCCCAGAATCAGAACACATAGAATTTTGTTTGTCATGCTATCACCACATTAGTCATTTGTAAGTAAGCACTGCAGAGCGGGCTTTGCCTTATCTACGCATCCATTTTTTTGGTCAAGCCAGTTGGCAATAACAGCCTCCATGCTGCCAGCAGCTACCGCATCTCAATCCCACTTTGGCGGCCAAATGGCATTCATCCAATAAACCGTAGACAGGATGATACAGAAAAGGGACGCCACAAATAGCGCAGGCAATTTATCATAGTTCTGCGAGAACCAGTCTATGAAAAACCAACTGATGGGCCCCAGAGTTACCACTGTCATGACAACTGGAGCGCTGATTTTTCCTGGGTATTTATCTTTCGCCATCATGAAATCTTCCTGAGTGTCCGCATTCAGATCTTCATCTTCGTGAACCCACTTCCATCTTGGCGGCCGAATAACAATCATCCAGAAAATAGAGGACAGGATGGCACAGAGAAGGGATACCACAAATAGCGCAGGCAACTTATCGTAGCTCTGTGAGGACCAGTCCATGAAAAATAAACCGATGAGTCCCAGAGTTATCAAGGTCATGACAACTGGGTTCCTAATCCTTCCCGGATATTTATCTATCTTCACTATAAGAGCTTTTGGCGCATCCCCATCCAGCTCTTCATCATCCCAATTCCACCCAATTGCATTCATCCAAAAAACGGTAGACAGGATGGTGCAGAGAAGGGCCGCTACAAATGCCACAGGCAATTTATCATAGTTCTGCGAGAACCAGTCTATGAAAAACCAACTGGTGGGTCCCAGGGTTACCAACGTCATGACAACTGGGCCACCAAATCTTCCTGGATATTTATTTTTCTTCATAATTATTCCTCCTTAATGGACAGGCGCCTATGAAATACCCAAAATGCACGGGCATCATGGGCCCTGTTCAAGCTGGCCCCCTCCATGGGAAGCCTTGGTCAACATGGCACGGAAGTTGTGGGGATGCCGTCGCCCATACGATTACCACGCCGATTCCAATATTGGATCTGCGCAAGATTAGCCTGCCTTTCCTCCACGAACAATCTGCTTTATCATGTATATAAGATACAGAACCACCACGAAAAAGAAAGATCCAATAATTATCATTTTGATAGCATCATTCTTAATTAGCACCCTGGCATAAGTGACAAGAAATATGCACACCAGAGCGATGACAGAAAAAGCAATGTTTTTCTTATTGACTAGCTTGCTAAAATTATTTTTCATCAGTCCCACCTCAAAAGTTCTTTTTCTAAAAATCTTCCAAAATTATAAGCTGTCATAACCCCTACAGAAAATGCTGCAATAGCACCAGTTACTCCACCCACTCCTACTAAACTCACTGTTCCAATAATTGGGGGGTTTACTGTGCCCAGGGCTGCTCCAGCAATTGGCCGCAGCTCACCCAACCACAGTAAAGGTTCAAGCAACCTATCCTCCGCCTTCCAAATACTCCATTTCCTCTGCATCCATCACCCCGTAGTTGCTAGGCATTTGAAGCGCACAAGCCCCATGAGTCGCTGTCATTTTATTTTCTTCCTTTGTTCTTATAATTGGAACTCATATTGATCACTCGTTATCCTTCTCTATAAATCTGAATAGCGCAGGTTTCTTCTTTAGGGCATTGTCTGCAAAGCCCAATGAAATCCAAACAGCACACAGGCAAGATCCGTTTAGCGCCAATTTTGTTTGGGGGTAGCCTCCTTGGTTGCAGACCCAAGGAGGCTGATTGTTGTCGTCTCTGCATCGTATCTCTCATATGTTAACGCCCGCGTTTTTATCTAATGGGTTACTATTGATATTTTAGCCTTTCTAAAATAGAGTGAGTGGTCAGGTAGAATAAGTTTCGCAAAAACAAAAAAAGACATGGTTTGCAGATCTCTGGTAGAATGAAGTTGCGACACCACCATTCGAAAGGAGACAGCAAACCATGTCCGAGAAGATTGTACAGCTAAACGA
>DVJZ01000019.1 GCA_018716385.1 Candidatus Enterenecus merdae | reverse complement strand
GGCATTGGAAACATTCAGCTTATCAAATATTTCCTCGCGAAGCTCATCAGGCAATCCGCATTTTTTTAAAAAATTCTCAAACGTTATATTTCTCTCCAACGGATCGGCCGAATCTTGACATCCATCTTCTTCATAGAACATGAATTCTGCCGCAGCCGCATTGAATCGTTCCAGGGCGATGTCCCTCAGTGATGGTAATATTCTCAATTGGCCTCCAGCCGCGCCCCGTGCCGACTGGGCTTCGTTATCCGTGTATTCTTCCCGGGGTTGAGGGATGCTTTGCCCTTTGAACGTTTGCTTTTGCGATGGCGGCAGCTCCCTGCTTGCTCCCCATTCAGACGGTGGCACCGGATCCGCGGCTGTCCCCGCGGGCTGGAACACAGCCCAATCATCGGCACTATGTCCCGCCGGCTCATTCTCTATGCCTGTGGACCGGATTTGACCCATGGGAAGGCCGAACTGCTGCTCCAATTTTGCCCGCATGGCGTCAGCCAGGGCCTGCCCTCCGGGTGCGGGCTGGATAGACTGCCGCTTTCCCATCCCCTCCAGCATGGACAGCATGGCCTGATTGCTCACCCCGGCGGGCCGGGCTGTGTCTGACGGCTCGGTGCCCTGGGCCTGGGCCTGGGCCTGGGCCTCCGCCCGCTGTTTCCGCCGAGACTTCAACACAGTGAAGATACCCCCCGAAAAATTTTGACTACATTTTCCGTTCTGCGGTTGCTTCGCGGCGTTCCCCGTGATTTTGATGATTTATACAGGATGCAGGCAAAAACGGCAAGTGATTTCCCAATGAGACAGGGCAAACAGGCGTGAATGGGGGGACATAATCATCAATCATCACACCAGCGTTGCGATGCCCGCTTTCCCAGGCTAAGACCGTTTTGGCAAGCAACTTCGGAGCGAAAGTGAAGCATCTGGCTCATCTCCCGCGAGCAGGAAGGGAAACGGGATGGCATATATGTTGCATGCTGCACCCGTTAGCAGCATTCTCATGGTAGAGCTGTGGTCATTGTCCCATCCTCCTTGAGGGTGGGCTTCATTGACGTTTGCAAAATGGCGATGGTTCATATTCGAATATTTATGAACCATCGTTGGATTATCAGGCTGGTTCTGAATCCGGGTTGCACCCTCAATGCCTAAAGAAGAGGTGTTGTTTGCACCGATCCATACCCCGTCTGAGTTTTCTACCATGGAATGTTGGACATTGCCATAGCCATCCACAAAAAGGAGCAAGGACGGCGCGGCGCCAAGTTTATGGGTTTCAGGATTATACTGCTCAGCATATCCTTGCTCCATTGCTTTTTTGAGTAATTGCTGATAGAACGTTCCCATCGCTGGTGATGGAACATTTCTAAACTGCTGATTGATCTTTTTTTGTTTCGCAGCAGAAGTCCTGCTATCCCCCTTTTTGGATCCGAGCATATCCATTAAAGAAATACCATTGGTGGTGGAAAGCTGATCAATTTGTTTTAGATTTGAACCTTGGCTTTTTAAGTAAGCATAAATTGCTGCAGATGAAAATTCATGACAGTTGGTAAAATAGGTGCCTTGGGGCTGGGATGCATAGTTCATATGCGTTTTTGTGCCCGTCTGCGTGAAATGAAAATCCTGCAACCAGGGGAATCTCATTCTCTGAATCACAGGTTTATGACGTTTCCTTTCTTTTTTCATAGTGGGTAATCGATTATGATCGGCTGATTGTTCAAGAGAAGGAGAATCGTTAAGAGGTAAACCTTGAATAGATGTATTGGGCTGAACCATCCCCAGTTTTTGTTGTACAACATGATTCAATTCATGCTGTAGATAGACCTCTTGCCCAGGCGCAACAAATATTTCAGATCCTTGCGTGTAAGCGAGTGCGTCCAACTCGACAGGCTGACTGGAGTTGTAGTGGACACGCACGTCATCCATAGGCAAGCCGAACTGCCGCTCAAATTTTGCCCGCATGGCGTCGTCCAGGGGCTGGCCCCCAGACGCAGGATGGGCAGACTGCTGCTCCCTCTGATCGCCCAGCATGGACAGCATGGCCTGGTTGCTCACCCCGGTAGGCCGGGCTGTGTGCTCCGCCCCGGCGCCCTGGGGCTGGGGCCCAGCCCCTTGCTTTCGCAGACACTCCAACATAGTGTTACCTCCAAACCATAGCTGACCTTATTCTTTTTCCTCTGTGGCTGCTTTGCCGCTCCCCCTGCGGTTTTGATAAGGAAATATACAGTGTGTGCAGACGAAAACGAAAGCGCTTTTCAAATTGGACAGGTCAACCCAGGCGTGAGTGAAGGGAAACAACCATCACGCCGGCTTTGCCATGTCAACGGTTCTCTCTTTTATGATGAGAGCTTACCACAAGAGAAAAAGGATAGAAATCGCGCAGACCGCAATGGGCTCCAGACTCGGAGCAGGAATACCCGGCATATCTGGGGGGCGGCGCGTTTCAAGCGCAAAACGCCGGGCTTCTGCTCTGCGCGGGCTCATGGCTTTCTGGGGAGGTTCAGGAGGGCCCGGCCGGTGAAAATAGAACCCGTGTAGTGGAGATCCAGGGCGCCCCCATACTTTTCTGCGATGGTGCGGATCTGGGGCGGGCCAAATCTATGGGGATGGGCGTCCGGGTTGGTTGTTTGTAGCTGGCCGTGGAAAGCCGCCTCCGCCAGGAAAGATAAAGGGTGTTCGCATTGACCTGTTGTATACTGCCGTGCCCTCGGCGCGCAGCGCGCAATGAAAAGGCCCCTTGCCAGCAACTGCGTGATAGACAGGGGAGGGGGTTCAGACCGCCCTCCCTCTCTGCCCCGCGGCGTTCGCGGGGTTGCGGACGTCTTGGAGGACGCTGCCAATATGTAAGGGCCTTGAGGCCGCCATCCGATGCCCTGGGAATAAAAAGCCAGAGCGTTGAAGGTTATATGGGGTAAGACCTGATGCAGGCTGTGGCGGCCACGCGGATGGATCGCCCGCCATACCGCCCCAGGTGGGGTGGCGCCTCGGTGGGTTGGATGGACCCAGGCAGCCGCAAAGGGCGAGAGAAACACGGGATTTTGCAGTTATGCGTAATTGCACAACTTTAAATATAGCATAAGGAGCGTAGAACCTGTTCTGCAATTCATGACAGTTTGGCGCTTTTTATGACGGACTACTACCATTTTAAACAATGACCCACTATAATAAACGAAAACAAACAAAAAATGAAAGTGGAACGAGTGGGGCTGAGCGTGGAGCGACTGCTGGGCCGGTAGAGGGGGGGCTGAGATGCGCGCACAGATTTCCAGGGGAAAACATCTGAAGCCGCGGCCAGCCACCCGCCGGTCTGTGGAGCTGGAGCTGGCGTGGGCCTCCGGAGGGGAGGCCTTTCAGCACAGGGATCCCCTGGCCCATGTGACCGAGCAGTTCCAGATGACCTTTGACCGGATCGGGAGGCGGCACGCCGCCGCCCTGGCTGAAGAGTGGGGCAGCGGATTCTCTCAGGAGGAGGGGAGGCTGGAGGCGGCAGGACTGGCGGAACAGCAGGCGCTCCAGACGGGGCGGGTAGGCCGCAAGGAAGGCGGGAGCGTCCTGCCGGGCAGCGCAATCCCGCTGGAACTCTTTTCCCAGACCGCCTTTCAGCGGGGCACTTTGTCGGGGGCTGTGCTGGCGGGGACGGGAAAGATGATGCTGGTCTCCTGCCTCAAGCGCACCGTCGGCCAGAGCGAGCCCAAGCAGTTGCAGCAACAGACCCTGTTCGGCGTGGGCAGCCAGCGCCGGAACATCCCTGGCCACGACCCAGACATGGTCCAGTTCAACCGGGGTGTGGCCAAGAGCGCTGTGGGCGTGGTGGTGGACACCCTCCGGGACGCCCGCCGCACCGTCCAGTCCATGGAGGATCTGGCCCGGGGCTGCGGGGAGCTGGAGGCGGACGAGGGAGGCGCCACGCTGCGGACCATGTACCCCTTCCTGGATGACAACCGGGAGCGGGGGCTGGCCGAAGCGTATCAGCGCCGGTTGCAGCAAACCCGGGATCCACAAGAAGTTCCCGTTTTGCAAAGCGCGCTGGTCCATGTCAGCGCGCTGATCCAAAAGAAGGCCCAGATGAAAAACGAGTTCATCAATAAGCTGCGCTTGCTTGCAGACCGGGCCACACAGACCTTGGAGGAGTTGGAGGCGCCAGGAGCGCTGGAGGAGATCGCCGCGGCGCTGTTAGGGCAGGAGGAGACCTGGCCGGAACCGCCGGAAGGAGAGGAGCCGCCCGATGATCCAGAGCACACAGCGAGACGGGGGCCTGCCCCAGATGGCAGAGCCCCGGGTGCCGGAGCAGTCCAGCCGGAGGCAGAGCAAGGGGCGCCCGGACCTGGCCCAGGCCTTGCTGGCCCTGCAGAGCGGGACGGGCCTGGACCAACTGCCGATTGAACTGGCCCTGGCACTCCAGGAGCAGGTCGGCAACAGCGCCCTGCTGGAGTTGGTGGGCCGGCGGGCCCAGGGATGGACAGAGCGCCCAGCTTTTCGAGGGCTGGATACGCCGCTGGACACGCCGCCGCTGGCGGCCCCCCCGGCAGAACTGGAACTGTCCCCGTCACCGGGATTTGCGGCGCTGTCCCCCATGGGGGAGGGCGCCCCAATGAGCTTATAGGGAGGGAGAGCGTGCTGTGGAGGCCAGGGACACGCGCAGGCTGCTCCTTGCCCTGCTGGAGGACAGCGGGGCGGCCTGGCGGGAAGAGATGGGTGTCATCCGTTTCCGGATTGCCCGGGAGGGTATGACGTGGGAGATGTCCTGCCGCTGCGAACAGGATCAAGTCCTGTGTTACGGCCGCTTTCCCTTTGCCGCCGCGGACCGGGCCCGGTGCCTGGAGCGGTGTAACGAGATCAATGACCAGGCGGTCGGCGGGGCGATGTTTGTCGCCGGGGACGGCCGCCCTGTATTCCGCACCCGGGCAGAGCTGGAGGACCCCTACGAGGCCCGCCAGCGGCTGATCCGGGCTCTGGAGTATAACGCCGCTGTGGTCACCCGATTTTGGGGCCGGCTAAGCGGCGTCTGACCCTGCGCGCCAAGGACCTTGACAGGGCCCTTTGAGAGATCAGCCGGACGGGGATGGAAAGGCATCCCGCCCCGCCCGGCTGGTTTCTCAATCCCTGCGGGTGTTCCTGTAAAACCCATATCAAGACCGATCATCCATCATCAATGTGAAAGGAGGGGAGCTTCACGGCCGGCCCCCCAGCCAAGATGTGGCGTGAAGCGAAAACATGGCAGAGTATTTGTCCCCAGGTGTGTACGTAGAGGAGTATGATTCGGGTGCCAATCCCATGCAGGGCGTCAGCACCAGCACCGCAGGATTTGTGGGACTGGCGGAGCGCGGCCCTGTGGTGGGGCAGCCCCAGCTGGTCACCAGCTTCGCCGACTACAAGCGAATGTATGGAGGCTACCTCAGTGAGGCGGGCTATGGCGCGGCCCGGTTCCTCCCCTATGCGGTGGAGCAATTTTTCGCAAACGGAGGCTCTCGGGCCTATGTGATGCGGGTCATCCCTGCGGATGCCAAGGCGGGTGCAAGCACCACCGGTGTGCTGAAGCTCACCGCCGCCAACCCCGGCGCATGGGCGGAGAACATGCGGGTCACAGTGGCCCCCTCCTATAAGGCTAAGACCCAGGTGTTTTCCGTCAATGGCACGGATCTGACCCTGAAGAATGCCGATGGGTTCAACCCCGGCGACGTGGTAGAGCTGTCCGACGGGGCCAAGACCGCCTATGCCACCGTCAAGAGCGTGCTGGACAAGGTGATTACGCTGGACGCGCCCTGCACGCTGGACGTGGCGGACACCAAGGTGGGCACCGCCAAGTACATCCGCACCTGCGAGATCACCATCACCGCCCGCCTGGACGATATGGTGGAGACCTATGAGAACCTGTCTCTGAAGCCGGAGGCCCTGAACTACGCCCCGGTCAAGACTGCCAAGAGCGACCTGATCCGGGTGGAGGTGCTCCCCATCAAGGCCGCCGCCCCTGCCAAGGATGAGAAGAAGGAGGCCGCCACCGCCAAGGCCGGAGGGATTACGCCCTATGAGCTGTGCGGCGGTACCGGTGGGGAGATGGTCCTGACTTTGACCGGCGGCAGCGATGGCTCTGTTCTGACGGTCACGCCGGACGCCTATCTGGGCAAGGATGACGGCCCGGGCAAGCGCACCGGCCTGCAGGCATTCCAAGAGAATGGAAACGTCTCCATCATGGCCATCCCCGGGGTCACCGCGCCGGAGGTCCAGGCGGCACTCATTGGATTTTGCGAGGGCAAGAAGAGCTGTTTTGCCATCTTGGATGTGCCCATGGAGCTAAAAAAGACCAACGACGTGGCCAACTACCGGGATATGTATGACTCCACCTATGCGGCCATGTATCATCCCTGGCTACAGATGTACGATGCCGGCGCCAAGCGGGCCGCGTTCTTCCCGCCGTCCGGAGCGATGGCTGGCGTCTACGCCCGCAGCGACAATGAGCGGGGCGTCCACAAGGCCCCTGCCAACGAGGTGGTCCGGGGCTGCACCGGCCTGTCCTGCAACTACAACAACGGCGAGCAGGACATCCTCAACCCCATGGGCGTGAACCTGATCCGCGCGTTCCCCGGCCGGGGGATCCGGGTGTGGGGCGCCCGCACCATCAGCTCCAACGGCCTGTGGAAGTACCTCAACGTCCGACGCCTCTTCATCTATGTGGAGGAATCCATCAAAGCCAATACCAACTGGGTCGTCTTCGAGCCCAACAGCGAGACGCTGTGGAGCCGGGTCACCCGCACCATAGAGACCTTCCTGGCCACCTGCTGGCGGGATGGCGCGTTGGCCGGATCCAGCCCGGAACAGGCCTTCTTCGTGGAGTGCGGCCCCACCACCATGACCCAGGACGACATTGACAACGGCCGCCTGATCTGCAAGATTGGCATTGCGCCGGTGAAACCCGCCGAGTTCGTCATCTTCCGGATCACCCAGAAGACCGCCGTCAGCGAGTAAGGCGTTCCCCACACCATCGAAGAAAGGACGAGAAGATAAATGGCCATTAACTATCCATACAGAGTATTTCGATATCAGGTGGAGATCGACGGAATCAGCCGGGCTGGCTTCTCCGAAGTGTCCGGCATGAGTTCTTCCGTGGATGCGGTGGAGTATCGCGAGGGCGACGATCTGCGCAACACCCCTCGGAAGCTGGCCGGCCTGACCAAGTTCGGCAACGTGACGCTGCGCTGGGGGGTGTCCGACGACAGCGACTTCCTGGACTGGATCTATTCCGTGGCCCCCACCAATACCGCACCCCCCACCGGGCTGGTGCGGCACAACGTGACCATCACCCTGATCGATGACGCCGGCAACCCCGGCCCTTCCTGGAACCTGATCAATGCCTGGCCGGTGGGCTACACCGTCCCCGATCTGAGCGGCATGGGTGGCGAGGTGGCCATCCAGTCCCTAGAGCTTTGCCATGAGGGCTTGGAGCATACGCCCGGCGGTGTGTCCGGCGAGCCCTCCGTGATCTGATGGAGGCAGGCTGACAGCAGGGGAAAGCGTACACGCGCAGCGCGGCCCTCCCGCCGCCCCAGGTCCCGGTCGGGGCTGCCGGAAGGGCCGCCATTGCCTGATCACGCGCCGGATGAGGCCGGCCGCAGGAGGGGAACGATATGGAAACGGAATTTGAATTTGAGCTGCCCCGGGGCTATGTGGATCAGAACGGCGAGGTCCACAAGCGGGGGGCCATGCGCCTGGCTACTGCCTCAGATGAGATCCTACCGCTGCGGGACCCCCGGGTCCAGCAGAATTCGGGCTATCTCACCATCATCCTGCTCTCCCGGGTCATCACCCGCCTGGGGACGTTGAGCAGCATCAACACTCGGGTGATTGAGGGCCTGTTTACGATGGACCTGGCCTACCTGCAGGACTTGTACCAGCGGATCAACATGTCGGAGCTGCCGGTGTACAAGGTGACCTGCCCTCACTGCAACCAGGAGGTTGAGGTGCCGCTGGATTTTTTATTGAGCTAGGGCTGGTGCTCTACCCCCAGGAACAGCTCTATCAGGAGATGACGTTCCTGTCCTACTATCTGCACTGGTCCCATCGCGAGGTGATGGCATTGGACCACCTGGAGCGCCGCCGCTGGTGCCGGGAGGTGTCCGCCGTCAACCAAAAGCTCAGCGGCTCTGAACAGAAATCCTTTGAGTTCCGATGAGAAATGGGGGGAGATCCAGCTGTGAGCATCCTGTATCAGGAGCCGTTCAAAGCCTTCCGCTTTCTGGTGGAGGTGGAGAACGGCGGGGTCGTGGTGGCAGCGTTCTCCCAGTTTTCCGGGGTGAAGATGGAAGTGGAGACCATCCAGGCCCGCTCCGGGAACGACAGCCGGGGCGTCCAGGAGTATGTGCCCGTCCTGACCAAATTCTCCCCGGTGACCCTGACAAAGGGCGTGGTGGGGGACAACGATTTTCTGGACTGGCTATTTTCCGCCGCTGCCGGCGTGCACACTGGCCCCAAGGGCCGAAACCTTTACCGGACGCTGAACGTGGTGGCGCTGGACGACCGGGGCAACCGGGGCGTGATCTGGTCGCTGAAAAACGCCCTGCCCATCGGCTATGAGCTGACACCCATGGACGGCGGACGCAGCGAGGTGTTGTCAGAGAGTCTGTCCTTTGCCATCACCGGCATGGAGCGCAGGACGAATCCCCCGCCGGAGAGATAAGCAAGGGCAAGTACGCTTGTGGGAAAACGTGTTTAAGGAGGTGACAGAGGATGGCCTATCTATCCGGAGCCTACTTTGACCTGCTTTTGTTGGGCGCAGGGGTCGCGCTGGAAGGACGGTTCACCTCTGTGTCCGGCCTGAACATGGAAGTGGAATATGAGGTCTACAATGAGGGCGGCCTAAATTATCCGCGGTTTTTCTTCAAAGAGACAAAGCCCCAGGTGCTGGTGCTGGAGCAGGGCGTGGTGACCAGTGTAGATTCCGTCTCTCTGCTGATGAACATGTGCATCCTGGGCATGTCCATCCCCCTGGCGGGGACTGTGACCCTGATCGACAGCTTCGGCGCGCCGCAGCGGGTCTGGTCCATCGTGGGGGCCTATCTCCAAAAATACATCGGCCCGGAGTTGAACAGCAACCAGGCCGCGCTGGCGGTCAGCCGGATCGAGTTGATCTACAATGGGTGCTGCTGATGAGGAAGGATATCAAGGACATTTCCGTGACAAGGGCGGATACCGTGATGGTGGGGCAGGAGCGCTTGGGCCTGTCCCCCTTTGGCATGTTGTCACAGCTTTTCCACCAGCAGATCCTGCAGCGCACGCAGCTGATGGTCGGGGACTATCCGCAGCTTCCTCTCGCCCTGTTGGAGGAGTGGGAAGAGGAGGAGCAGCCCGTCGCCGACAAAGCGCCCGAGCTGCACTTAGAGGTCGAGGTCAACGTGACGGTGGAGCCTCCCGAGAAGCGGGAGCGTGAGAGTACCGGACAACGGCCGGTCGCCCAGGTGCAGGCGCGGCTCCTAGAGCGGGTGCGCCAGCTCCAGCGGGAACTGCGAACGAGCCGGGAGACCACCCACCGGATGACCCTCCAACTGGGCGCTCGCCGTCAGGAGCGTTACCATTGGGCAGACGGGCAGGGCTTGGCGGTTGAGCCGGACAGGCGGGCGGCGGACGCGGTCCAGGTCCTGGCAAAAGCCCGCCTGGGATCGGGTGCAGGCTATCTTGGGGCAGAGGGGGTGGCCGGTGTGCTGCGCCCCATGGCCCAGGCCAAAACGCTGCCCTTGACCGCCGCTGCCACCGCCGCTTTGGCGCAGGGGGGATGGACGCCGCAGATACAGCAGCTCCACCCCGGCTATCCCGTGGCCGGAGCGCAGGGGCAGAGCGGCGGCTCCAGAGCGGGCAGCATCCTGCTGCCCGACGCCCTGCGCCAAAGGCGGCGGGGGGTTTTGGAGCGCCAGGGACGGGGGGGCCAGCTGGCTGGGGCGGAGGATCCGGCGCTGGAGTGGCTGGCGCTCGGCGGCGAGTCGGATTCTTCCACTCAACTGGTCAGGCGGGTGGAGGCTGCGGTGCGCCGGACGCTGGAGGAAAATCAGGCCAGGCGGGCAGGGGCACAGGGGCGCTGGAGTGTCCCAGATGAGCAAAGGCTGGCTGACCCTGGAGCAAACCATTTGGATGGCTCTGCACCCGAGAAGAGAAACGTTCCGGCCGGAGATGCCCTGGAGGAGCATCCATCCAGCACATCCCCTCAGGGACAGGCTGCCTCAGGGGGGACTACCCGCCCCCGGCGGGAGTCTGCCGGTGAGGGGGCGTGGGATGGAACGGTGGGCGATACCCTTCCGGATGGTGTGGAACGGTTCAGGAAGGGAGGGGACGCGACGCGCACTGCCGGTATTCCGCCGGAGGGTGGAGCGTCCTGGAGCGGGGCCGAACTGGCATACCGCACCCAGCAGGGGGTGGACCAATCCGCACCAAGCCCCAATTCCCAGTGGGAGCGGAGTGCGTCCCCGGCAGATCACCGGCCTGGCTCCCCCGGGCCCATGCCCCAGAGGGAAGCGGCCCAGCCGTCTACGCTGGGACAGGAGGAGCGGGCCGCTTCCCAGCACATGGGACGAACTGCAGACGGAGCGGATAGGGCAGGCGCCGTACACCGGTCGCAGGGGAATGGCGAGGTCGGGAAGGCCCGGGAGGGATCGGCGGAGCTACCTGACCAGTCTGGGATAGAGGGGACTGGGGAAGGGCCAGGATCCCGCCTGGCGATCCCGTCGCTGGGATCGGGGGAAGAACGGCAGGAGTTGTCGATGACCCACCGGCAGGCGAGGGAGAGCGCCCATGAGGCAGAACCTTCCAGATGGCATCGGGGGCGCGCCCAGGCCCCAACCCAGGCGGAAGGGGGAGCGGTCCGAAGCGGAACGCCGCCGTCCACCGCGGCAAAAGTACCAGCGGCTATGCCGGATGGGGGGATGGAACCCCTGGATGGGCCGGCCCGGCCCGGGCGCGCATATGGGAGGCGAGAGGACGGGCCTATGACGGCGGTTCCGCTGGAGAAGATGCCCCGGGTGCAGGAGGAAGAACCGCTGATTTACCGCTCGCCGGAGAGGTTGGAAGCGGATTCGCCTGTCAAGACAGGCCCGGAGAGTCCAGCGGCAGCTTGGGCGGAGAGACAGACGGAGCTGACGCAGCGCCGGTCCGGCGGGGAGCCTTTCCGCCAGCCCGGGGCGGCCCTGGCCGGGGCCCTGATTGCGCCGTGGCGGGGCCTGGCCGATCCAAAGCCGATCAAGGGCGGCCTCGCCTCCCGGGCGGATGGGGAAGGGCGACCGGCTGGCCGTGCGGCGGAGGACCGGCGGATGTGGAGGCCTGTCTCCGGGGCCGTGCTGCCCCCGCCGGGTGTTTTGGGAGAGCAGGCGCAGTGGGGGCCGCTCCCGTTACAGCTGGCACAGGAGGCCGGGGAGCTTACCGCCCGGGCTACTGACATTCCCAGGGATAGGCAGACATGGGCCGGGCTGCCGGAGCTGACCTTTGCCAGGCCCCCCTGGGAACGGCAGGAGGAGCGTCAGGAACAGGCCCAGGTTGAGCCGCCCAAGAGCGAATATTGGAAGAATTTGCCCCAATGGGCTAGGAAGCTGCTGGAAAAGCCGGCGGTCCCAACAGGGGGCGCCGGTTCGGCCGCCTGGCAGGCGGCCCAGAGAGGTATGCCGGGAGAGATCCCCGGCGTGCCACCCGGGGCCGCGGCCTTGGCAGGGGATGCAGCGTCCGGCGGGATGGTTCAGTGGACGGCGCCGGGGGCTCGGCTTGCCGGAGCCGATGTGACCACCCAGCCCGCTGCCATCCAGTACCGGGAGCGGGCCGAGCGGGAGCAGCAGCATCCTCGGAAGGATCCAGGGATGAGCGAGATGGAGGTACAGAGGACGGCGGACAAGGTCTACCGGATCATTGAGGAACGGCTGCGCCGGGAGCTGCGGCGCAGCGGGCGGTAAGGGAGAGGAGGCGAGCGCTGTGTATCTGGGGATTCCCAATCCCAATATCATCATGCCGCTGGAGAAGATGCGCATCACCAATCTGGACGGCAAAAACCCTGGGGAGGCGAGCTTTGAGGTGCTCTACAACCCACAGAGCTACGTCCAGGCCCGGAATGTACAATATGCGCAGCTCCCCATGATGGGGGCGGACGCGCCCATTGTCCAGTTCCTATTCGGATCGGGGGAGATCTTGTCCTTTGAACTGTTCTTCGACAGTCTCTCCGCCGGCTCTGAAGTAGGAGGCACCGCCGGAGATAAGATGACCTTTGCGGGCAACAGCCTGCTGCCCTCGTCGAACAACCTCATCGATGTGCGGCAGTACACGCAGAAGATCTTTAACCTGACCCATGTGGACAGGGACATCCACCGTCCCCCGGAGCTGAGGGTGGAATGGGCCACGCTTCAGTTCCAAGGCTTTCTGGTCAGTTGCATCCAGCGCTTCACCAAGTTTGACGAGAGCGGCTGCCCGGTGCGGGCCATTCTGCAGTGTTCTTTTGTGGAGCATGTGGACCTGGGAAAGCTCTTTGGCACCAACCCATATGGCTCGCCGGACACCTCCGAGTATCAGAAGGTGTGCCAGGGCGACTCCCTGTGGGCGATTTCGGCGGAAAAATACGGAAGCTGCGGCCAGTGGCGGGAGATCGCTGCGGCCAACGGGTTGATCAACCCAAGAAAGCTGCGGGCCGGGGATACCCTGGTGTTGCCGGCAGTGGAGAACTGACCTGCCCATAAGGAGAGAGGAGGTGGGCCTGTGGACAAGGGCAGCTACACCTATGACGCCCTTTGGAAGAAGTATGACAAGTTCACCGAGCCCTCCTTTGAGATCACGGTAGGCGGGGTCGAACTGGCCAGCAGCAAGTACAATATCCCCTCCCTGGAGGTGGAGATTGCCGCAGACGGCACGGCGGGTGGCTGCTCCTTCACCCTGGAGGGACAGTACAACTACGAGATGAAAAAGTGGGAGAATGTCCTAACCGACGTCATCCGGATTGGGGCAAAGCTGGTGGTCAAGGGCGGATACGTGAAGAAAAAGGAACTGTTCTACGGCTATGTGGATGACTATGCCGTCGAATTTCATCGGGACAGCGCGCCCCGCATTGCGGTGAGTGGGCTGGACGCGCTGGGCTATCTCATGTGCCTGCGGGAGCCGATGTACGCAGGGCAGAAAAAAGCGGCGGAAATCGTCAAGACCATCCTGAATAAAGGGGTCTCAGCCGGCTTTGCAAAGCGGGTGACGGTAGGCAGCCTGCTGGGATTTGACACGCCGATTCTCAAGGAAAAGATTGACGATTGGAAATTTCTCAACCTACTGGCCCAGCGATACGGCGCGAGCCTGTTCGCGGTGGACGGGGAGCTGATATTCGATACGCTGGCCGACCAGACCACCCCGATCCTCACCCTCCATTTCGGCCAGGAGCTGGCGTCCTTCAAAAGGCGGGTGTCCATGGCCCATCAGGTGGGACAGGTGGAAATCTACGGCCGGGATGTGAACCAGCAGCCGGTGAAGGGGATCGCCTCGTCTGTCACTGCCGGCAGCGGCAAGTCTGCTGCAGAGCTGGTACCTCAGCTGAAGCAGGCGGTGTTGCGGGAGTACAGCGAGTATGCCAGGACTCAGGCCGAGTGCAAGAAGCTGGCCCAGAACCGCCTCAACGGCATCGCCATGGGCATGGTGAGCGGAGAGGGACAGTGCGTGGGCATTCCCGAGCTGATTCCCGGCCGCTATCTGAAGATCACGGGGGGAGACCCCGAGAGCAATGGCAGCTATTTTTTGACAAAAATCCGGCATATATTTACCCAGCAGGGCTATGTCACAGCCTTTGAGGTGAAGGGGGCGAAGATATGAGCATCGCAGAGCAGCTTGACGTTCTGATGGAGCGGACAGAAGGCCGGACAAGCCGGGAGATGTCCCGGCGCGGCATCACACTGGCCAAGGTCACCAACATCCGGGACGATAAAAAACTCAATCGGGTCAAGTGTCTGCCCATCGGCAGCGCCGACGCGGAGGAGACAGACTGGTGCTATGTGATGACTCCCATGGGCGGCAAGGATTGCGGGATGTTCTTCTTCCCCCAGGTGAACGACCTGGTGGTGCTGGCCTATCTGGATGACGATCCCCATCGCCCTCTGGTGCTGGGCGGATATTGGAACACGGAGGTGAAGCCGCCCTATACCGTGGAGAACGGCAAGGCGGAGGAGTACGGCATCCGGACGCCCGGGAGGATTGACCTGTCGCTGCATGACGAGGACAAGAAGCAGAGGGTGACGCTCACCATGCCCTCTGGGACGGTGCTCACCGTGGATGACGGAGGTGAGCAGGTGGCCGTCCAGGATAAGGAGGGGGACAATGCCCTGATCCTGGATCTGAAACGTGGGGAGGTCACCCTAAAGGCCAAGACGAAGCTGACCATTTGCGCGGGGAATACCTCCCTGGTGTTGGAGAGCGGGGGCAATCTCACGGGGAAGGGCAGCGGCACTGTCAGCCTGGAAGGGGCCAATGTCCAGGCCAAGGCCAGCGGCGGGCTGACGCTCCAGGGCGCCACGGCGGAGGTGAAGTCGGACGCTACGTTGGATCTGAACGCCTCTGGCCCGGCCACCCTGAAGGGCGCCATTGTAAAGATCAACTAAGCCAGCGCCGCGGCGCGGCAGACAGGAGGGAGCGGACATGGAAAACCAGCGCCGTTTCCTGGGGCAGGGAGTCAAATTCCCCCTCCAGGTGGATCCCCGGACGGGGAAATTTGCCATGGTGAGCCAGGAAGAGGACATCCGGGAGGCCGTGGGTATCATCCTCAACACCATGCGGGGCGAGCGGGTTATGCGGCCGGAGTTCGGCTCCAGCGTGATGGAGTATGTCTTTGCGCCCTCTTCCAGTACAAGCCGGCAAAGCATGGCCTCCGCGGTGCGGGAGCAACTGCAGTACCAAGAGCCCAGGATCATGGACGTGGAGGTGAAGTGCCGGGAGAGCAACCAGTTTACCGGCGCCCTGGTGATGGAGGTGGCCTACACCATCCGCAGCACCAACAGCCGGTACAATCATGTGTATCCCTTCTATGTCACAGAGGGGTCTGAGGGAGGAGGCGGCGTATGAGGCACCCTATATTGGACCCCCGGGATCTGGAGGCGGTCCGGCGGCAGGTGGCCAGGCTGGCCCGCTCCTATACCCCGGAGTGGCGATATGAGTCGCCGGAGGACGATCCGGGAGCCGCCCTGGCGGAGCTGTTTACCACCATGTTTCACCAGACAGTGGATCGGATGAATGCCATACCCGGCAAGCTCTACACGGAGTTTCTAAATGAGATCGGGGTCCAGGAGCCTGGGCCCGTACCGGCCTCCGGGACGATGGAATTCATCCCCAACGACGGCGAGGAGGATCCTGTGCCGGTTCCCCAGGGGACGGCGGTCTTCACGCCCGACGAGGCCGGAGAGAACATCGTCTACGAGACAGAGCGGGCCATTGAGGCCACGGCGGCCCAGCTGGAGGACGTGTACTATGTGGACCCGGAGGAGGACCGGATCCAGCGCCTGGACCTCTCCCGCCCCCTGCGTTTTTTCGCTGACGGGGCCGGGGAGGAGTGCCAGCGTCACCGGTTCACCTTGGGCCAGAGCCAGGTGCTCCGGCTGGACAGCCCCTGCCGGATCACAGTGGAGCCGCGCCAGCAGGCCCGCTATCTGGAGGAGGAGTCGGTGGAGCGCCTGGCGGGGCAGGAGCTGCGCTGGACCTTTCGCCATGATGGGATGGACATCCCGTTTGACAAGGTGGAGGCAGAGCATGGCCGCATCGTGTTGGAAAAGCATAGCCGCCTGGCGCTGGAACCCTTGGAAGAGGGGGGGGAGATTGCCATTGCCTGCCAGGGGCGGCCCTCTGCGGAGCTGAAGCTGGACCAGGTCCTGCTCTCCAGTGCCCCGCTGGAGCCCTGTGGAGCCCAAAGGCTCTTTTTTGGAGACCTACCGATCGATTTTCCAGAAGGAGGCTACTGCTTTGGCCGGCGCCCGGCGCCCTATGGCATCTTCTATCTGCGCTGTGACAGCGCCCTGTCCAAGGCGGGCGCCCAGGCAAACCTGCGCCTTGAGATCGTCCCGATCGTGGAGGAGGCAGATATCCAGCCTCCCCGCTACGCCTTTGGCGAGGCCATCATCGACAAGCGGGGCGCCGTGGAGGTCAAGCCGGACGACGTATGGATCTCCGGTGTGGTGTGGGAGTACTTCAACGGACTGGGCTGGCGGCAACTGGAGGTGAAAGGGGATAAGAACCCCTTCTCCTGCAAGCGGGAGGGGGCGCTGGAGGTGGTCTTTCAGGTGCCCGGGGACTTGGCGCCCACCGACGTGAACGCGCAGACCGGTTGGTATATCAGGGCCCGGATCACCCAGGTGGAGAACCAGTTCTCCCTCTATCAGCGGTGGATCCTGCCCTTTGTGAAGCAGGCCGAGTTCTCCTGGCAGTACACGCAAGGGGTCCGGGTCAGCTCAGTGACCGCCGAGAACAACGGCATCCGAAGAACAGTGGAGGAGGCGGACCGAATAGGGCAGCTGGGGCTGTCCCTGCTGCGGCCCATGGAGCCCGGTTTCCAGGCCATGTATCTGCGCTTTGACCGCTCGCCCCACGCCATGCCGTTATCCCTACGGTTCCAGATGGCGGGCCGGGTCCGGATGGAGGATGCCCTGCTGTGGGAGTGGTGGGACGGCAGCCGCTTCCAGCCCGTTCGGTATGTGGATGGGACCGCGAACCTGCTCCACAGCGGAGAGATCTTCCTATATCTGTCCCAGCCCCTGCCCCGGGAAGAGCTGCTGGGGCAGGAGGGGTGCTGGCTGCGGGTGAGCCGCACCTCCCGCCGCCCGGGGCCGGCCCCCACGGTGGCAGCGATCCTGCGCAATACCGTCACAGCCGTGCAGCGGCAGCGGGAGCCGGAGCAGTTTTTCGACACCGCCGCCTACGAGGCGGGAAAGACCGTGGCCCTGCTGGCCCGGCCTGTGCAGGACTGCCAGGTGTGGGTGGACGAGATATCCGGGCTTTCCGCGGAGGAGGCCTTGGCCATGGCCCAGGCGGATCCGGAGGGAGTCAGCCTGGAGCGGAACGGCCACGATCCCGTCCGCTGCTGGGTACGGTGGAGCCAGATCACCGATCTGGCCCTGGCCGGACCGGAGGAGCGCCGGTACGCCCTGGACCCCTATCAGGGTGTGATCCGCTTTGGGGACGGCCGGCAGGGCCGTGTCCCGCCCATGGGGGACCACAACATCCGCGTGACCTATGCCAGCGGCGGCGGGAGCCGGGGCAACGTGTCCGCGGGACAGGTGAACGCCCTGCTGGGCGGGCTGCCCCGGATCTCGGCGGTGACCAACCGCACGCCCATGAGCGGTGGAACCGGCCGCCCTGACTGGGAGGAGCTTGAAGCGCAGGGCAACCGCCGCCTGAGAACCCGAGGCCGCGCCGCTGGCCGGCGGGACTATGAAGACTTGGTGAAAGAGGCCTTCCCCCAGGTGCGCCATGTACGCTGTTTTGCCGGGCGGGACGCCCGGGGCATAGAGGCTCCCGGCCATGTGACGGTCGTACTTACCGGCTTTGGCGAGGCGGAGGCCGGCATGGAGGAGCTGTGCCGGGAGGTGTACCGCTTTCTCAGCGGACGTTGTTCCTGCTGCCTGGTGGCGGAGGACCGGCTCCATGTCTGCCCTGCCACGGTGCTGACAGTGAATACCCTGGTGACGGTGGAGACTGAGCAGCCGGATCGGGCGGCGGATACCCAGCGGGAGATCATCAAACGGTTGGAAACGCTAATCCGCACCACCTGGAGGGCCCGCCCGATCGGCGAACAGATCCGGGTGGACGAGGTGTGGAGCACTGTGCGGGATGTGCCCAATGTGCGCGCCATCCAGCAGATCCTGGCAGAGGGCGCCTATGACCAAGAGGGACAGGCTCGCCTGTCGCCGCTGGACCGGGAAACCGCCTTCCCGTATGGGGTGGCGGAGAGCGGCACCCATCTCATTCGCGTGCTGTAATGGACGCGGTACCAAGGGACCGCGCAGAAAGGAGGGGAGGACTATGCTGGTTTCCCGCAGACTGGATGACCAGACTTATGAGGCGATTGTGTCGGAGGCAGAGGCCCGCTTGCCCTGGCTGTGCCCTGTCTGGACAGACCACAATGCCCACGATCCCGGCATCACGGTGCTGGAGTTGATGGCCTGGTACAAGGAGCTGCAGCAGTACCACATGGATCAGATCACTCCGGCGATCCGGCGGAAACTGTTGGAACTGGCGGGGCTGCGCCTGCGCCCGGAGCGGGCGGCAGTGTGCACCCTGGCGGTGCCGGACGACGCGCCCGGCCGCCTGGCTGGAACGCGCCTGGCAGGGCCGCAGGCGCTGCCCTTTGAGCTGCTGGAGCCCATCCCGGCCCGCCGCCCCCGCCTGGAGCGGGTGCTGGCAGAGCTGGACGGACAGCGGGCGGACATCACCGAGCTCTGCACGGGGGGAATGCCCTTCCAGCCCTTTGCGTTCGGTGGGCAGGAGAGCAGCCTGGTCTTGGGCCTGTCCCAACCTCCGGAGGGAAGGATAAGGCTTTGGTTTCAGGTGGAGCAGCCCTCCGGTGCGCCCAGGAATCCAAAGGATGACGCCACGCCCCCGCCCAGGACCCTGGCCTGGGAGCTGTTGGGCGCAGAGGAAGTCCAGCCCTTGGAGGATGAGACTTGGGCCCTGAGCTGGAGCGGCTCGGTGACGCTGCCTCTGCCGGCGGACTGGCCGGCGGGGGAGGGGGGGCTTTACTGGCTGCGTCTGCGGCAGACCCAACCGGGTTGTGAGGAGCAGGTGCGGCTGTCCGGCCTGTTCACCGGCCGCTACCTGGCCGCGCAACAGGAGAGCCGGGCCAGGCGGTATACCTTTGCCGTCCCGCCATCCCAAGACCAGCAGGTGCTGGTGGCCAGCGCCCAGGCTCAGCGGGCGGAGCTGGCGGTCTTCCTCCGCACGCCAGCGGGATGGGAACAGATCTCGGACTATCAGCCCTTGCCGGGAGAGGATGGGCTGAGGCTGATGGTAAACGCCAATAGAGCCGCGCAGGACGGGGAGGAAAACCTGCTGGTGGTTGCCCTGGATCCGTTGTACACCCAGGATCTGCTGTTTGACGGCACGGGGCTGCCCGGACAGCAGGTATCCCTGAACCTGGGTGGACAGACGGCGCTGACCGAACATCTGCACCTGCTGTGCCAGACGGTGGGAGAGGACGGGGATGCCCGTCCCACCCCCTGGCATCCGGTGGAGGATCTCTCCGCCTGCGGCCCGAGGGACCGGGTGTTTGTCTATGATCCCCAGCGGGAGACCCTGACCTTCGGGGATGGGAACCATGGGGCCGTCCCGGCCCCGGGTTTTGGCTCCATTCTGGTAACAGAGCTGATCCTTTCCTCTTGCAACGGGGGCAACATCCCCGCCGGGGCAAGCCTCACCTTCTGGGACGGTACACCGGCGCATAACGATGCGGCCTCCGGCGGGCGGGAGCGAGAGACTCCCGCAGAAGGACGGGGACGGCTGCTGGCCCAGCTTGGGGGGACAGCGAAGTGCCTGTCTGCAGAGGACTACGCCCAATGCGCCAGGCAGACGCCAGGGCTGCGGGTGGCGGGGGCCAAAGCCCTTCCGGGCTTTGATCCGCACTGGGGACAGGGGCGCCGGAGCGCCGCGGTAACCGTAGCGGTGCTCCCGGCGGGAGAGGGACGGCGTCCCGTGGCGGACCGCCGCTTTCTCCAGGCAGTGGAGCGGCAGCTAGAGCGCTGCCGGCCCATCTGCATCCGCACAGCGGTGGTGTCCGTGCGATATGCGCCCTTTACCCTGTCTGTTCAGCTTCTAGCCGGCGCCGGTGCGGAGGAGTCAGCCATCCGCCAGGCGGTGGAAGCGGCCTTTGCGCCGAGGCAGGAAGCCATCGGGAACCCGGTGCGCCGGGACGATTGCATCATCCTTTTGCAGCGCTGTCCCGGTGTGTTGCAGGTGCGCCGGTTGGAACTGCATGGGATGGATCAGAACAGCTATGAGACGGCGGCGGGGGATCTGCAGATCCCGCAAGACGCGATTGGAAGCCTGGAGCGGATGGAGATCCAGATGCTTCGGCCCTGATATGAGGCCTGTACGGATAGGCTGGAGAGGAGCGGGCGCTCATGAGTGAACAGGTATATCTCACCCTCCGATGCCGGGAGCAGTGGGAGCGGGGAAGGCGGTGGAACGTCCGGTGCCAGGGGGATTCTCTGACCTTGGAGCCCGGGAATTTTGCCGGACTGATCTGTCTAGCCCCCGTTGACAGCAGGGAGGCGGGCTTTCAATGGAGCCGCCTGCGGCTGCGCGGGGACGTGCCCCAGGACGGGAGCATCCGGGTGTACGCCAGGGCCTCCGACCGGCCGGATTGGCCAGAGTGGGAGGGGCTGGAGATGGGGGAGGAGCTCCCCGCCCGGATCCGGGATCTGTTCGGGATGCCGGCGGCCGCGGACCTGGATTTGTGGCTCACTTGCTCCGGGCGATACCTGTGGCTGGCTCTGGAGATGACGGCCGGAGGGGCAGACCGGCCCCGGCTGGACGGGCTCTCCCTGCGCCTGGCGGGGGACCATATGGTGGACTATCTGCCGGCCATCTACCGGGAGCAGGACTTCACCTACCGATACCTCTCCATTTTCAACAGCATGTTCCAGGACATGGAGGCTGCTATCGACGACCTGCCCCGGCTGCTGGATGCGGCAAGCGCCCCACCGGAGATGCTGAGCTTCCTGGCCAAGTGGCTGTGCGTGGACCCGGAGGAGGGAGGCGACCTGCGCCGCCGCCTGCCCCAGGTGCTGGAGGAGTATAAGAGCATGTACACTCCGGAGGGGATTGCCCGGAGT
Organism: Candidatus Enterenecus merdae; assembly: GCA_018716385.1. Lineage (GTDB taxonomy): Bacteria > Bacillota > Clostridia > Oscillospirales > Oscillospiraceae > Enterenecus > Enterenecus merdae. The sequence continues at coordinate 49,173 of DVJZ01000019.1, read as the reverse complement.
ACACAGCGCCTCACCGGACGGCGCCCCTGGATCGTCGAGCACTTCGCGGTGGATCCCAACGACCCAGACTGCCGGAACCCCGGCCTGTACCGGCGGCTGTATGGCGAAGACCCCTACCGTTTTTTCCTGCTGCTGCCCCAGGACACCTTTTCGGATCAGCGGGAGCTGGAGCGGTTTTTAAGCCGGATGCGGGAGCTGATCCCCGCGGAGACCACCCTGGAGCTGGTGCTGCTGAAACCATGCGTGCAGCTGGACTGGCACACTTATCTGGGGATCAACTCCCAGATCGGCAGTTATGTCCAGGCGGCCATCGATGAGAAAATGACCATCCATTACAATACAACGATCGGAGGAGCAGACCATGAGTAAGAACACGGATTTTTTTCCCATAGAGCGCAACCGGTACTTTTATGGGAAGCTGCTGACGGTTCAGGACTTTGACCTGGAGCAGCGGTATGGACGGCAGAAGGGCCAGCTCCTCAACCGTCTGGCCTTGGGAGCCGGCGTGGTCTGCGGGTTAGGCGTCAGCGCCAGCGACGACTCCACCCTGCTGATCGAAAGCGGCATGGCCCTGGATTACCAGGGGCGGATGGTGGTGGTAGAGGAACCCCTGCTGCGCAAGCTCCAGATGCTGGAGGGGCAGGAGGAGCTGCTGGGCCACGACACGGCCTATCTCTGCCTGCAGTATGCTGAGACGGACCTGGTGCCGGTAAACGCCGTGGGGGCGGATACCGGGGAAAGCCGCCAGCACAATCTGACCAGGGAGGGCAGCCGCCTCTATCTCACCGCGCAGCCGCCGGAGTACCGCCGGCTGCTGGAGGCGGAGGGTCGGGAGAACGTCTCGATCCTCTATGCCAGCCAGGAGCTGACGCTGGTGCTGTCCGTTCCGTCGGCGGTATGCGCCGGGGAGGAGTTTACCGTCGAAGTGCTGGTGGTTAAGAATGAAAAGACCCCGCCGGTCCAGTTCTGCCTGGCGGGTGAGAGCGCCTTGGTGGATAGTGAGGACGGCCGGGTCCGCCTGGAATTCCGGGAGAGCCCGGAGGAGAGGCGCCAGGTGTACCCTGTCCGGTTCCGGCTGAAGGCCCGCCAGATGACCGATGTGGACAGCGCGCTGTTCCCCTCCGGCGGAGAGATCGATCTGGAGCTGGGCAGCCACAGTTATAAAAATTATGTTGAGGTGGAGGCCCGGACCCGGCTGTGCGCCGATTCCGGTCAGCTGGAGGCCCGCCGCCTGAACACCGACAACCTGGAGCGTCACCTATGGGGGCGGGATCTGCCCATTTATCTGGCCAAGCTGGAATTGATCAATTCCGCCGGGGGCGTGTTCCTGGCGTCGGTGACCAATCTGCCCTTCCGGCAGCGGGTGGGCCGGGAGGACGATCGCCAGAGCGAGAACAATCTCCAGGCCGTGACCACCTCGGTGCGCAGCCTGGAATACTGGCAAAAGCCCGATGTGAAAGCGGTGTACCAGCGCAGCAGCGGCGCGTTGCACCTGGACTTCGGCCTTCCCTCTCCGGAGCAGTACGACTACGCCGTGTCCCATGGCACCGTGGAGCTTACGATGCCCGGCGGTCTGCGGGTGAACAGCCGGGTATACTCTGAGGAGATCGCCCATGGCTTGGGGCCAGGCACGGTGGACGTCCGCCTGAGCATCGAATTTGAGGATCAGAACGCCGAGAACGAGACCGCCCTATGCTTCGGAAACTGCGAGGTTTTCAAGGGCAAGGCCTCTCCCGCCACCCCACCCTGGGTGGAGGCAGCTGCCCTGGTCTATCCAGAGCGGGGCACCATGCGGGTGGGATTATGGCTCCACGACATGGTGGAGGGCAACCGGCTGACGGTCCATTACTTTGCGCAGAAGCCGGAGCGGGACACCAGCCGTCTGCTGACCAACCGCCCGGTGTCCATCCGGGTGACGCCGGAGTTCTCCCGAGTGAGCTGCCGGGGCCGGCTGCAGCTGCAGGCCGAAGTGACCGGCAGCGAGGACCGGAGCGTCATCTGGTCTGTGAAAGAGGAGAACGGCGGGGCCATCGACCGCAACGGTATGTATCAGGCTCCGGAGCTGACCGGAACCTATGAGATCACCGCCGTGTCCGGTGCGGATCCGTCGGTGTCCGCCAGCGCCTTTGTCATCGTTGAGTGACAAAGACAGATTCACTGCGGGGGAGAGGGATGTTGAATGGAGGCCATGCTGCTCCGGGAACGGTACAAAGTGGTTCGGATTCTCTGGAGCCAGCCGGACTATGCTCTGGCGGAGGCGGTGGATATTCAGGACCGGGAGACGCCTACCCTGCTGCTAAACCTGTATGAGGGGGAGCTGCTCTACCGCTATGGCGGCATCTGTTCTGCCATTTCCCAGGCGGACTGCCCGCAGTTCCGGGGGATGTTTTTGGATGGCGGAACCCTGGCGGTGGTCTTTGAGGACTGCCAGGGCAAGAATATCGACCGCGTCTTCCATCGGGGCGACCGGTGGGGATGGCGGGACCGGCTGGACTTTGCCCAGTTGGTACTCCACCAGGCGCTGGTGATGGTAAAGCTCCCGCCGGAGGTGAGCTGCGCGGCCATGCTGTCGGACAACCTGATGGTGGATGTGCCGGAGCGGAGGGTGCGGGTGCGGTATATGCTCCGTCCTACACAGGATCTGGAGCCCCGGGAGCTGGCGCTATTGGCAGGGGACCAGGTCAGGAAGATCCTGATCCGTCAGCTGCGGTCGGCAGATGCCGAGCTAAAATTCCTGGATCGGCTGGATCGGGAGACCTTCCACTCCATTGTGCCGCTCTACGCCGCCTGGCGGGAGGCGCTGCCCGATATCCAGGCCGAATGTGAGGGATATGAGGCAAAGAATTTTATCGGCAAGGGCATTGCTCTGCTCAAGCGCTGGGTGAAGCGTAGGAAAAGGAGGGATCGGGCGTGAGGGCAGCCAGAAGCGTGGCATCTTTTCTTGCCGCGTTGCTCCTGGTGGGCTGTGTCGTGTTCCTAACCGCCCGCCCCGAAGTGCACAACTGGATTTGTGTGCTGCAGAATGGCTGGGGGCTGGATACATATGAAACGGTGGGTGTGGGTTCCAGCGGAATGGCCGCCGCCGTGGATTGGACGGGGGAGGAAGCCCGCCTGATCTGCTTCACAGCCCAGGGGGAGCAGCTGGGGAACTGGTCTGTCCGGCTGCCGCAGGAGGAGGCGGGGGGGACGGTCAGCTCTATCTACCCCGTCCGGGCGGATCTTGCCTTTTTGGCCGTCTATGACGAGAACGGGCAGCACCTGACACTCTACCGGATTGAGGCTGGTGGGCAGGTGGAGCGTCTCCTGCGGGAAACCTGCCGGGGGGCGTCCTCTGCTGAGCGCAGGGCCGGGACCCGGCTATATGGCTTTTCTCAGGACGGGGGAGAGATCTCCTTTGCCTGCATCTCAGAGGGGGAGGTGCGGGCCTACCGCTTCCCTGCGGAGGGTGGCGGCATAGAGCAGACGGCCCAGGAGGAGGCTGGGGAGGACGTCTCCGGCGCAACGGTCCTGCCGGACGGCACATTGGCTCTGGGGGGAGACGGATGGCTCACCCTGGACGGAGAGACAGCTGCTGCGGACCTTTCGGGACAGACGGTGGCCCAGCTTACCCGGACGGGATCCGGTCTGTATTATGTGGATACCACCGCGTTCCGGATCTGGTATACCGACCTGACCGGGGCCGGGGCCAGGCAGGTGTTGTCTCTGCCGGAGACGGTAAGCGGCCACCAGCTGACTGCCCTGGCGCTGACGGACCGGGGCGGGGCCCTGGCGCTGCTGGACGGTCACACGCTGCATTACGTGGATGAGAGTGGCACGGAGGACTGGACGGCCCTGCTCTATCAGAGCAGGGCCGCAGCAGGGATCAAGCTGGCGGGTGGGACCCTGGGGGTGCTGCTGGCGGCGTCGCTACTGTGGTATTTGGCCTGCGGCGCCAGGCGGGGCAGGATGCCCTTGGCCGCCCATTGGGGTGGAATGCTGGTCGTCGTGGCGCTGGCTATCACGCTGGTGCTGCAAGAGGCGTTGCTGCGGCCTGAAGGCCGCCGGTCTGCCCTAAACTCCAACCGGACGGTGGTGGAGGGGGTGGTCCAGCTTGCCCTGATATCCTCTGATCTGACTCAGGCGGATCTGCCCAGGCAGCTGGCCCAGGTGCTGGAAGTGGGAGGCCGCTACCACAATGTGAAGGTGTCTGTGGCTCGGCAGTCGGGGAAGGTTTGGCTGACCCAGGCGGGGACCTTTGCCGCGATGGAGGAGGGATTTGAACCCTCCTTGGCGGATCTGGCACTGGTGGCCGGAAGTGCCGCCGGCCTGGAGAATGACATATTTCAATACGCGCTATCCCAGGGCGAGTGGGTGCTCTTGCTGACCATGGAGATCGGTGCGCAGGAGGATCCCGGCCTGGCCGGCGGCGTAGCGGCGGGGATTGCCCTGGTCACCGCCGTGGCGGTCCTGGCCCTGTTGTTGGTGAACTGGGATATCCGCCGGCTGGCCCGTGGCATGGAGTGCCTGTCTGAGGGCAGGCGGAGCGGGCAGTTCCGCTTGCCTACCGGCGATGAGCTGGAGGGGATGGCCAGCACGCTCAACAGCCTGGCCGCCTCGCTGGAGCGCGGCGACCGGGAACGGGAGACCCTGGCCCAGTCCTATCGCCGGTTTGTGCCCGAGCCGGTGCTGGGCCTGCTGGGAAAGCAGTCCATCCTGGAGGTGGATAAAAACACCTTTGCCTCCCGCCGCATGGTGGTGATGATGGTGTGGTTCACCTTCCCGGACCCGGTGTATAGCGGGGCCAACAGCAGGCTGCTGTTCGATAGTGTGAACCGAGTCATTGAGCGCACCGCCTCCATTGCCACCCAGAAGGGCGGAACGGTGTTCAACTTCGCCTACAACGGTTACGACGTGGTGATGGAGGAGGACCTGCGCCAGATGGTGAGCACCGCTGTGGCCATCCAGCAGGAGGTGCTGGCCCTAAACGAGCTGCGGGGCCAAGAGAAGCTGCCTGCTGTCTCCCTGCGCATTGCTCTGGACGTAGGGGATGTGCTGGTGGGCGTGGTAGGCGACAGCACGCAGCTGGAGCCCACCATCATCTCTTCCAGTTTTTCCACAGTGCGGGAGCTGATCAACCTGTGCGGCAGGCTGGAGGCGGGGATCCTCTGCACGGAGGCGGTCATCGCCGGTGCTGAGGGCTATGGGAACCGGTACCTGGGAAAGTGCTGGATGGGCCAGACCCCTGTCCGGGTCTACGAGATCTTTGACGGAGATCCCTACGGGGTACGCAAGGGAAAGGAGAGCACGGTCCGGCAATTCTCCCGAGGGGTGTTGCAGCTATACAGCGGGGACACGGCCGAGGCCAAGCGGATCTTCCTGGAACTGGCCCACGACAACCCAGGGGACGGCAGCGTCAGGTACTATCTCTACCTGGCCGACCGCTTGGAGGAGCATCCGGACCAGCCCTGTGGTCTAAACGGGGACTGACCTGGTTGCCCGAGACAAGGAGGTAGGACAATGGGATTGATGCAGATGGACCTGCTCCGCCGCCAGGTGAAGGGAGCGGTCCGACAAGCGATCCAGCGGGAGACGGCGCCCATCCGCCGGGAGTTGAGCCTGACCCGTCAGGCCAGCCGCATGGCCGGACTGGGAGAGGATCTGATCTCCCAGGGGACGGAACAGGCGGTGCGCTGGTGGAGCGGCCGAGAGGAGAGCTTGTGGGAGGACGGCCTGGAACCATTGGCCCAGCCGGAGGAGCCGGTAGTCTGCGCCGACGGCTATGTGCGCCGGACGCCGGTCCAACCCTACCGTACCCCTGTGGGATACCGGCGCCGCCGTCGCTGTCGGGGGTTGCAGGCCATAGCCCTGGTCCTGATCCTCGCCGCGGTGGCTGTGGCTATCGTCCGCAGCGGGCTGCTGCGCTTTTAGGAGGATTGCGTCTTGCTGAGCTATTTGTGGAACCAATTGGTCCGATCCGGCGGGGTATTTGTCCGCACCATCCGGGCATTCTTCATCCGCCGGATGACGGGAATCATCTCCCGGGTGCGCCGGGTTACCAACTTTTCCAGAAACGCCGCCAGGCTGGCCACCGCCTCTGTGCAGTCGGCAGTATCTGCGGCGCAGAAGCCCACCAAACGGGAGGACTATGTAGAGACCAGCCGGCTGCTGATCTCCAAGGCATTGCTGCTGAAGATCTTCCTGGCGCTGATTGCCGCTGGGCTGATCCTCTATTTTTTGGTGTGGCCTTTTGTCCTTAGCAACTTTCTCACCGCCCGGTTTGTGGTGGGAGACAGCCGCATCTCCAATTGGACTGGCCGGGTGGTGGTGTACGCCGATGCGGAAAAGACTCTTCCGCTCTATGCTGGGCGCCTGGAAAACGGTGTGCTTCAGGGCAGGGGAGAGGAATACGATGAAAACGGCCTGCTGGCCTACGAGGGTTGGTTCCAGGACGGTATGCGCTCTGGGAATGGCACCGCCTATGAGGACGGGGTGATGGTGTACAGCGGCCAGTTTGTCTCCGGGGCGTATGAGGGGACGGGTACGGCTTATGCCGACGGTATGATGGTCTATGAGGGCCAGTTCGTGGCCGGGGTGTACGAGGGACGGGGCAAGCTGTACGAGGACGGCGTGCTGCAATACGAGGGCAGCTTCCAGGACGGGGCGGCCTCTGGCGATGGGACGGCCTACTATGCTTCCGGGGTTACGTCTTACAGCGGGCAGTTCTCCGGCGGTCTGCCCGAGGGGACGGGCACGGCCTATGACGAGGACGGGCAGGTGCTGTACATAGGCGAGTTTGCCGCCGGAGCGTACAACGGCTCCGGCACGCTGTACCTGGCCGAGGGCGGGACGATAGAGGGGGAGTTCGCCGACGGTGATCCCCAGGGCGTGGTACAGTGGAAGCGGGATGGGCGGCTGTATTACGAGGGCGAGTGGAGCGGGGCGCAGATCTCTGGCTTTGGCACGTTGTACAGCCGGTCTGGCGCCGCGCTCTATGAGGGACAGCTATCGGGCGGTACCCTGGATGGGAACTGGCTGCTGAGCCTGACAGCCGAGAAACTGCGGACTGCCCTGGGGGAGGACAACACCCGGAATGTCTCAGACTCAGATGGGTTTCTGATCGTCAGCGACGCGCTGGGCCTGGCGGCCCTTTGCAGCTATCAGACTGAGACGGAGGAATCCCAGGTGTATGCCATCTATCTCTTCCAGCCGGAAGAGGAGTGGATCCGTCTGTTGCCTGGCATGGATCGGGTGTCCCTGCCCACCTGGCCGGAGGACACGGAGATTTGGAGCGGACAGATGAGCTTTGAGCCCCGGGCAGGGATAGCGCTGGAGGCTGGAGCCTATCGCGGCCAGGTGTTCACCACCTCGGAGAGCCGCACCACCATCCTCTACGCCAGCCAGGAGGAGAGCGTATCCTGCCTGCTGGGGTGGAGCCGGCTTGAGGGAATGCCCGACGACGGATTGAACGGCACCTCTGACGGGGGAAGCGCCGGCGGGGACGGCCGCCTGGAGGCGTTTTTGGAGAGGTTGGATCTGATGGAGGCCACAGGGAGCGGTACCCAGGCCACGCAGAATCCCTATTACGGAACCGCGGCGGTGACGTCGGCCCTGTCCGCCTGCGGGACTTTGGAGCAGGCCAACGGGCTGATCGAGGCGATGCTGGACTACTGGGAGCAGTCGGAGCGGCAAAGCGCGCTGGAGGAGAACCTAACCCGCACGCAGACCTTGCTGGAAGAGGCCCGGGCCGCCCAGTCCATGGGGCAAGGGTCCGCCGACACGGTGGCGGCCTTGGAGGCGGAGGAGGCCGCTTTGCAGGCTGAGATCCAGACCTGTACAACCCAGCGGAAGAAGGCAGAGGTCCAGGCCCAAGCGGCCGCTGGCGTGACGCCGTCCGGCTACGCGCTGGGAGAGCTGCTGGTGTCCTTTGACCCCACGCAGCAAGACGTGAGCCAGTTGGCCCAGGTGGCCGTGGCCTACGCCCAATCCGCCGGGCAGGTGGTGGACACCGACGCCGTCACGCTCCAGGTGAAGACGGAGCTGATTGACCTGGCCGAGGCAGACGCCAACGTCCAGGCCGCCCTGTCGGCCTATCAGTCAGCCGCCTCCTCTGCCCGGACCGCCGCAGGCGAGTTTGCCATGGGGAGGGGGAGCAAGACCGCCTGGTATGAGGCTTTGTCCGCCCAGGCGGACGCCCGGGCCGAGCTGTGCGGCGCCCTGGCTGCATTCACCAGCCGGGCCAACACGCTGAACCAGACCACGGGAGGCTGGGTCTCCAGGACCTTCGCGTGGTATGACGACATCCTGGGCCCGCTGTTCCAGAGCGCGGCGGAAGAGGCGGCGGGCTCCGCGTCCGCTGGGGAGACCCCCTTCGCTGCCTGAGGGAGAAAGGAGGCATGACATGGCCGATTACACTGCATTTGTGGAGGCGGGAACCGCCCTGGTGGACCTGCTGCGGGACCAGTTGACCCCGGAGCCCATCGGCAGCCGGGAGCTGATCTCCCTGTGCTCGCCCCATGAAAGTGAGAACAACCAACTAACGCTGTTTCTGTACCACATCGAGGAGGAGAGCCAGAACGTCACAGCCGGGTACTACCAGGTGGACCGGGAGCTGCATCGGATGCAGCCCGCCCGGTACACCCTGCGCTATCTGGTCACCGCCCACTCCAAAGCCCCCAGTCAACTGCGCGAAGCAGATCAGCACCGGATTCTGGGTGCGGCCATGCAGGCCCTGCGGGACAACCCGGTGCTTCCAGCCCGGTACCTCACCGGTTCTTTGGCAGAGGAGGAGACAGAACTCCATGTGATGGTGGAAAAGACCCCTCTGGAGCAGCTGTTGAAGATCTGGAACAACACCGCCAAGGAGTACAAGCTCTCCTTTGTGACCATGGTCACCGGTGTGACGATCCGCTCCAAACGGGAGCGCAGAGTGTCCAGGGTCCGGGAGATCACCATCGACACCCAGGAGCGGCTGATCCCGCCGGGAGGCGGCCTATGATCCACCGCCGAGTGAGCGCTGTCTTCCTTCTGCGGGACGGATTTTCCGGCAGGGCCCTGTCTTCCGGCGCCCAGGTGCGCTGCACCCTGGATGGGGCCCCGGCCCGCCCTGTGTGGAAGAACGGCGGATACCTGGTCTTTACTGACCTGAGCCCAGGCAAGCACGAACTTGCGGTTGGACAGACCTGCTATCAGCCCGACCGGCGCGTTTTTACCGTTCAGGAGGACGGGATCTGGGAGGACACATTGGAGCTCAAACCCGGGGACGGCTATCCCCTTCCCGCGCAGGCCGCCGTGCTGGAGCTCACCGTCACAGAGGGCCGGGCGCCTTCCGCCCAGCCGGTGTGGCTGGGGATGTCCGGGCCAGTGGCGCTGAAGCTGGCCCGGGCCAGCGGAGAGGACGCTGCCCTCCGGCTGTTTTGCCGGAATGCCGCCCTGCTCCCGGTACCGGGGTACTTCCTGATCCCAGAGCAGGCGGGGGGTGAGCTGGTCCACATCCGGGCCATACGGGAGGAGACAGGAGAGTTGGACCAGCCCTTGCTCCGTGGGCATCCCAGGGGAACAGAACTGATCCCCATGCAGCGCTACACGCCAGACGGGACCGGGAGGTTGCGGGCGCTGTTTCCACGGGCGGGGACGGTGTGGGTGTACTGTCAGGGAGCTGCCCGCAATCTGGAGCTGGCGCCTGGAGGGCAGGCTTTGAATTGGGATTGGAAAGAGGGAATCTGACATGGCAAATCCGGTTGTCAATACAGCGATGTGTACCTGCCCCTTCGGTACGGCTCCGGCAGCGCTGCCGGTGATCTCCCAGCAGACGGTGGTGACCTGCGGGATGCCCCAGGCTACCATCATGGACAACAAGCTGCCCACCTTTGGCATGTGCTCTTCCCTGGCCAATCCCACGGTGGCGTCCGCCACGGCGGCGGCCCTGGGGGTACTGACTCCCATGCCCTGCGTGCCCATGACGGTGGCCCCCTGGGCGCCGGGGGCGCCTACCGTGCTGGTGTGCGGCAAGCCGCTGCTGAACCATACCAGCAAACTGACGTGTGCCTATGGTGGGGTGATCCAGGTGGCCATGACCCCCGCTATGACGGTACAGACGCCATAAGGGAGGGATGGGAATGGACCGGGATGACCTGCGGGAGCCGGATGTGAGCCGGATGGACCGGGGATACACCGCCCAAAGCGAGCTGCTGGAGGATCTGTCCACTTGGCTGGACCTGCTGCTGTACTGCTACTACATCCGGCACCAGTGGCTGGGGCCGTCAAGTGAACTGAAAAATATGCTGGGGCTGGTGGTCAGCCGGGAGGAATTCGAGCACAACCTCACTAAGGCTGCCCTACGAGGCCTGCGCAGCCAGATGACAGCGGAGGAGCGGGAGCGGGCGGACCTGGTTCGCCAAGCCATCTCTCTGCGGATAGCGCGGACCGACGCGCCTCTCCCCTTGCTCCAGATGTTCCGCCGCTGCGGTCTGGACGATTTTCAGCAGTCCTGTATACTGCTATCCTATATCGGCACCGTGGACCGGAAATATGAAAAGCTGCTGGCCTACCTGCAGGACGACATGACCAGCCGCGCGCCGGGGATCTCCCTGGCGGTGCAGCTCTTCCTGCCCGAGGGGGAGAGCATGGAGCAGGGGCTGGCCCGATTTTCCCATCGGGAGGGGGCGTTCCTCCGGCTGTTCCAAGACCAAGGGATAGAGCAGGGGAGGCTGATCCTCCGGGATACTGTGACCGAGTTTTTGAATGCGGGAGACCTGGCGGACAGGCCTGGGCGCGCTCTGTACGACGGGGCTCGGCGCCGCCCCGCCGCACCCCTGGTGGTTCAGGGGGAGATTGCCCGCCGGCTGGACCTGGTAATGGAGGACCCGGCGGACTGCTGCGTCTTTGTGCATGGCCCGGCCGGTGGGGGGAAGAAGTTTCAAATTGAGCACCTGATGGCCCGCCGCCGCCAGCGGTGCGTCTTTGCCAACCTGGAGGGGGACGACTGGCGGGAGAGGGCGGAGGAGGCTGCTCTGGCCGCCCTGCTCACCGGGGCGTACCTCTGTCTGTACCATCTGGACCGGCGGGACGAGGGGGGAGAGCTCATCCCCGCCGGGGACGAGCTGCTGCGTACCCTGGAGCGGCTGGAGACAGGGAGTGGGAAGCGATTCTTCCTCTCCGCGCTGCCGGCGGGGACCCGTTTGGATACGCTGTCGGTGGAGGTGGAGCTCCCAGCTGTCACCGAGCAGGAGCGGCTGGAGCTATTCCGGGCTGCCCTGCGGGAGATCCCCTGCGATGAATCCTTTACCGCGGAAGAACTGGCGGCAAAGTTCCGCTTCACCCCCCGGCAGATCCACCTGGCCTGTGGGCAAGCGGCGGGGCTGGCCCGCCTTTCGGGGGAGGGGCTGGTATCCGGCCGGCTGATCCACCAATGCTGCTACCATCAGGTAGTCCATCGGTTGGGAGAGCTCGCCAGCCAGGTGCCTGCGGCCTACACCTGGGAGGACGTGGTGCTGCCGGAGGAGCAAAAGCGCCTGATGCGCCAGGCCTGCGGCCACATCCAGCACCAGCACCAGGTCTATTTCCGCTGGGGCTTTGACAAGAAGGTGAGCTATGGCAGAGGGCTCTCCGTCCTCTTTGCCGGGGCTCCGGGCACGGGAAAGACCATGTGCGCCCAGGTGATGGCCAACCAGCTGAATATGGAGCTCTATAAGATCAACCTCTCCCAGATCGTCAGCAAGTATATCGGCGAGACGGAGAAGAACCTGCGGGCCGTGTTCACAGAGGCGAAGAACGCCAGCTGCATCCTCTTTTTCGACGAGTGCGACGCGATCTTCGGCAAACGCAGCGAAGTGAAGGATGCCCATGACCGCAACGCCAACGTGGAGGTGGCCTATCTCCTGCAGCAGATCGAGGAGTACGACGGCGTCTGCGTCCTGGCCACCAATCTGCTGGGGAATATTGACGCGGCCTTCATGCGCCGCATTACCTATGTGGTCCATTTCCCATTCCCGGAAGCGCCCATGCGGAAGGAGATCTACCGCCGGATGCTCCCGGCGGAGACCCCGAGGGCGGACGACATTGATTGGGGGTTTTTAGCTGAAAAATTTGAGCTCTCCGGCGGGCACATCAAGAACATCGTTTTGGCGGCTGCCTTCATGGCCGCGGGGGAGGACACGCCTGTCTCCATGCGCCACCTTCTCCGGGCGGCGGTGAATGAGATGAGGAAAAATGAGATCGTAGTGGTCCGGGAGCAGCTGCGGGAGTATGCCGACCTGCTGGACGAGCCATAACGCCGTCTGGGCGAAGCGGGAGGAGTTGCAAATGAAGAGAGGAGCTGAGGGGTGCTGTTGGGGGCAGTGGGCTGTCCGCCGGGGCGTTGTTGGCGCTTGATCGCCGCAGAGGCGGCGGAGAACGCCGCGGCCTTCATCCACAGCCGGGCGTATTATGTGGCCTTCCAGGCGGGCCAGGAAGAGGGGATACCGTGACCATGGCCTGCCTCCTGGAGTGGGGCGGAGCCCTCCGTGCTCCCTGGCGGCCGGGAGAACAGGGGAACCAGGCCCTGATGAGAGGATGGAACATGCCGGCCAGAACGTAGTCTCCGGCCGGCGCTCTCTGGTCAGGGGTTCAGGGACCGCTCCAGGAACAGCTCCTGGCAGAGTTTCCTGGCCTTAGCCAGGTGCTGAGAACTGATGGGCACCAGGGAGCCGTCATCCATGCAGAAGTCCCGCTTCTGAAGGCTGTCCACGTGCTGCAGATTCACTAGATAGCTGCGATGACAGCGGAAGAAGGAGGTCCCGATCAGTTCCTCCTCCAGGGATTCCATACTCCGCCGGGGAGAGATCGTCTGCCCGTTGAGGTGAATCAGTGCAGTGTGTTCCCGGATCTCAATGTAAGTGATGTCCCGCAAGCGGACCTCCACCTCATTCCAGTTGACGTACAGGCGGAGAGTCCGCAGCCGGGGCGCCTGATCCTGAAGGATCCAGTCCATCACGCTGTCCACGTCCTGCTGCTGGAAGGGTTTTACCAGGTAGTCTGAGATCCGCAGTTCATGGCCTATGATGCCGTGATCCTGGCTGGTGGTGGCAAAAACCAGGATGCAGTTCCGATCCTTTTGCCGGATGCGGCGGGCGATCTCCACACCGGAGAGATCGCGCATATAGATATCCAGAAAAATCAGATCCCACCGATCCGGCGTCCACAGGGAGAGGAGCTCCTCGCCGCTAGAGATCGTGTCCACGGTGATTTCCAAACCGTGTGCTTTCCCATAATGCTGGAGCATTTGGACCAGATTCAGCTGTTCTCGCTCCAGGGCATCGCAAATGGCAATGGATATCTTCATGAAAACCCCTCGATATCAATCGCTCCGGAGGGCATGCCACGAGAGCAGGGTCTGATGGACATCCTTGACCTGACGGCGGCTGACGGAAATAGTCTGACGATCTCCCTCCAAAATCAGGGTGCCGCCCGCCATCCGCTTCACGGCCCCCAAGTGGACCAGGAACCCCCGCTGGCATCGAAGGAAGGGGGGCGAGGGCAATTGCGCACATAGCTTGCCCAAGGGGTAGTTAGCCCGCATTTGCCTGCCCGCACAGTGCAGGATGGTCGCTCGTCCGTCTGCCTCCACGCACCGCAGCTGGCACAGAGGGATCCGCACCCGATTTCGCCGGTAGGGCAAATCCAGCCACTTCAGCCCCTGTCGCCAGAAATGGAAGCAGCGGTTCATGGCCTGGCGGACACAGCGGTAGCCAGCATTTGGCGCTAAGAAAGCGGCGGGATGCCAGCGGTAGGCCCGGATGGCCGTCTGCTTGTTGGCGGAGACCACCACCAGTGCCATGTTCTGGATCTGATCCAGCTGTTCTGGCTGGAGCTCATCCAGACCGTCCGCGTCCAGAAACAGAATTCCGCCAGCCGGCGCACCACTGGAGAAAGGCGCCTGGTGCTGAAGGGAGAGGTCCACACAGGTCTCCTGTGCCCAGTTGGACAGCGTGTGAAAAAGATGGTCGCGTAGGCCGAGGTTCCTGGTCCAGACCAGAACGGATGCCTGAGATTTTTCTGCTTGCTCTAAATCCATATTGATGATACCTCTGGCTGCATAGAAATCATTCATTCCCTGTTTGATTGCGGGAAGAATTATACTATTGAGAGTTGGGATTTGTCAATTCGGATGAGATAAAATGTATAAAAATAGGGTAAAATTGGTGATTTTTTACAAAAAGAGGAGAAGGAGGGGAAAAGGGCGCACAGTTACCACTTTGAGAGCCCGGATTTCCGCGGGATGTACTGACTGTGCGCCCTGCTTCCCCTTGATAAAAATGAGGACGATGCAGGAAAGTGCACTTCCTTTAAGGCGAGGCGAAGGAGAATGTCGTGACCACCCACAAGCGCCGTTTTTGCCTCAGCCTGATTGGGAAAGCACTTGTCGTTTTCCCATGCATGATGTATAATGCACCCATCAAGGGCACAGAGAAAGCAGTGAAGCAGACACAGGAGAAAAATATGGTCAACCACAGTTCGGAGGTGACGCTATGTTGGAGTATCTGCGGAAACAACGGGCCCAGTCCCCGGCCCAGGAAGCTGGGGCGGAGCACACGGCCCATCCCGCTGGGATGAGCAACCAGGCGGTTCTGTCCATGCTGGATGGACAGAATGAGCGGCAGCCTGCCCGGCCCTCATCCGGGGGACAGCCCCTGGCCGACGCCATGCGGGCAAAGTTTGAGCGTCAGTTTGGCCTGCCCATGGACCAGGTGCGGGTGCATCGCAATTCTGACCAGCCCGCCAAGTTTGACGCAAAGGCCTATGCCTATGGCAGCGATATTTTTCTGGGGCCAGGGCATGAGGATTCTTTGGAGCATGAGATTACGCATGTGGCCCAGCAGATGATGGGACAGGTGCGGCCCACGGGCATGGAGAACGGGCTGGCCGTCAACTACTCCCCGGTTTTGGAGCATAGCGCCGATGTTGGGGCTGTGCCCCAGACCATGGGGACGGCGGTGGGGCCAGTGGTGCAGTGCGATAAAAAAGACCGTGAAGATCGTGCAAACTTTAAGCATTGGAAGTCATCAATCAATAAATTGATTAAAGCTAAAATGCAACTTGATGATAGTAGCACATCGAAGGAAAAGAAAGATTCCGCACAAAAATTGTGGGATGACAACAGGAATATGCATCAGCAAGTGGAAGCTGTCATGAGAGCTAGAAGATTGTTTACGCAAGCTAATTATGTTGGAGGATCCTTTTCTGCCCCTGAATCACTGATCGCGCGCTTTGCGGCTGATTTATCTGCGGGGAGTACCATGTTTGACTTGCTTGATAGTACTCCCACGCCTGACTTGCTGATGGGCAGCCTCTACTTTGGAGGAACAAATCACCTTGAGCCTACTCCAAATGGAGCGACGGAAGATGAGATCGAATCTGGGACAGAAGGTGGACGGATGCGCCTCTTTCATTGGCTCGGGCCAAGGTTAGAGTTTTCAAGTAGAATTTTTCGTCACAATAAGATATCTGAGGATAACGACACAGTTCTTGTGGAATATTTTGGGGATGAACGGGATGATCGCGGCAACCGAATGGTCCATCCATCCCGTGGGGCTTTATTGAGTAGGGGCCGAAGTAAAATCATGGATGAAGAAATGAAACGACTTATTGATGCAATCACGTATGCGCAGTATGAACTGTCTCAAAACCCCAACGATGATTGGATTGATATCGTAGAGCCCATACTGGATAATGATTCTGAAGTGATGGAGCGTATTTCCCGCGCGAATTCGTTCCTTAGCTCGTACATGAAAAAACATAACTTACTTTCTTTTTTCAATCTGCAGCCAGCAGACCCGGATAAAACACAAGCTGAGGAACTGAAAGAGAAGCATAAGAAGGCTTGTGTGATTCAATAACCGGCAGCACAGCGGATGATGGCGGATGCCTGATCTGTTCCGACCAAATGATGCGTTCCAGATTGCTCCGGAAGGCGACAGAATGTTACGGGGTTGGTGCAGATCCCGTCAAACCTAATCCCTGTGGAAGTGGCCTGCCATAACGGAATAAAACGAAAACACGCGCGTATGCGGCATGGGGGAAGCGCCATGCCGCATACGCGTATTTTCACGGAAAGATTTGCTGGACAGGAAAAAATAGGGGTGTACGTACATACGATTTGATGAAAGGAGGCGTGACTTATGCGACGGGAAGAAATCGTAGTACGCTGCATCTATGCAAAAGACGAGAACTGCCTACAGGATCTGGTGGAGGAATCGTTCCACTTATTTATAAACCGCGCCCTTGCAAGGCATGACGGCAAAATGATGTCCAGCCAGCGATGAATGGCGGCTTATCTTGGGAGACCATTTATGCATTTAGAGATAAGCAACCCCATGGACTACCATGCGGCATTATACATCCGATTGTCAAAGGAGGACGAGAACGAAGGGCCGTCCCAGAGTGTACAAAACCAGGAATCCCTGCTGCAGGAGTTTGTTCAGCAAAACAGGCTGCCTGTGTATGACGCCTATGTGGACGACGGCTGGAGCGGTACCAACTTTGACCGCCCGGCATTCCGGCGGATGATTGCGGACATCGAGGCGAAAAAGGTCAACATGGTCATCACCAAGGACCTCTCCCGGCTGGGGCGAGACTACATCTTGACCGGCCACTACATGGAGCGGTACTTCCCAGAGCACCGGGTGCGATACATCTCGTTGCTGGACGGCATCGACACCGGCGTGGACTCCACCGCCAACGACATCACGCCCTTTCGGGCCATCATGAACGATCTGTACGCCAAGGACATCTCCAAGAAGATCAAATCCGTCAAGCGGGACAAACAGCGCAAGGGGCAGTTCATCGGCGGCAAGCCGGTGTATGGCTACAAGATGCACCCCACCGAAAAGAACCGGATTGTAATCGACGAGAAAGCAGCGCCTACGGTGCGCCGCATTTTTGGCATGGCCTTGGATGGCATGAGCTGCCGGCAAATTGCCGGGCGGTTAAATACGGAAGGGATCCCCACGCCGGCTGCCTATGCCAGGCTGCCGATTGCGAAATCGGGGCCATATAGCGGGCTATGGAGCAGTGAGCGCATCTCCGATATGCTGCAAAATGAGACCTACATCGGCAATATGGTTCAAGGGCGCAGCGTCAAGATCAGCTATAAGTCCAAGAAGTGCCTCCGGCAGGCGCGGGAAAACTGGGTGGTGGTGGAAGGTACCCACGAGCCGCTGATCAACCAGGAGGTCTTCCAAAAGGTGGGGATGCTGGTGAACAGCCGCAAGCATACCCGGAGCCGAACTTACGATTTCTTATTGAAAGGGCTGATTTTTTGCCATGAGTGCGGTTATCCTCTGGCGGTGATCAATCGAAAAAATGCCAGAGGAGAGGATGTGCTCTACTTTATCTGCCGGACTTACCAGCGGTTTACCAAGGCAGGGGTGTGCACCTGCCATTCCATGAAGGAAGAGACTGTCACCAAAGCAGTGCTGGCCAAAGTGCGGGAGATTTGCCAGGCCCATCTGGACCCGGACTGGCTCCAACCCATTGCGGCCAAAGCAGTGGAGGATGCCCGGAAGGCGAGCGATTGCGGGGCCGAGACCGCCTCCCTGCAAGCCAGAATCGGCAACCTCACCGCCCATCTGGATCAGATGTATCTGGACCGGCTGAGTGGTTTGCTCTCGGAGCCCGATTTTCAGCGCATTTACCAGAAGGCCAAGATGGACCGCGGGGTTCTGGAGGAACGGCTGAAAAGCCTGCGTGAGCAGAAAAAGCAGCCGATAAACACCGAGGAAAAAGCTAGAGCGCTTGTACAGCGGTTTCTAGATTCGGCCTTCACCAGCCGGGAGCTGCTGGTCAGCCTGATCGAGCGGGTGGAGCTGACCAAGGACAAGGAGATCATCATCAAATTCCGCTTCCACGAGTTGGAGGCGCTTTCTTAACGGGCCATCGTTTACAGTAGGCGCGGCGCTATGTATCCCGCATTGAGAAAAAGGCGTTGGAGAAGCTCAAGCAAGCCTATGAGCACAGCCAGGCGGAGGAGCGCCAGCGGCGGCGGGACCGGGGGAAACCGCTGGGGAAGGACGGCTTGCCCCTTCCTTGACGCGGCCCCCAACTCCTCCCTGGATGCAGGCCTCCTACCCGGCCAGCATCAGCCGGGTGAGGGCGAAGGAGAGCAGCGCGCAGCCAGGGAAGGTGAGCAGCCAGGCCCCCGCGATCTGTCCCACCGCCCGCAGGTCGGGATGGCGGCCTGCCCCGCACACCGCCGCCACCTTGGCGTGGGTGGTGGACACAGGCAGGCCCAGCGCCGAGCACCCGGCCAGCACCAGCCCAGCTCCCAGGTCGGCGGCCAGCCCTTCCCGAGGGGTGAGGGCGGCCAGCTGCCGGCCCACCTTTTCCACGATGGGCCGGCCGCCCAGGGCGGTGCCCGCTGCCATCATGGACGCGGTGAGGATCAGCAGGGGCAGCAGGGGGGAGGGCTGCGCGCCTCCCAAGTCGTCGGCCAACAGCATCAGGGCCAAGAACTTCTGGCCGTCTTGCACCCCGTGGAGCAGGGCCATCCCACCGGCGGCCAGGCGCTGCCAGGTGACAGGGTTGCAGGGACGGCGGGCCAGCCATATGCGACAGGCCCGGGCTGCCAGCGCCCCGGCGGGCAGGGACAGGGCCAGGCCGGCCAGGGCGCGCATCCAGGCCGCCCCGTTGAGCGCGGCGCTGCCGCCTCCCAGCGCCAGGGCCGCTCCGGACAGTCCCGCCAGCAGGGCGTGGCTCTCGCTGGTGGGCAGGCCAAAGCGCCAGGCCGCCGCCGCCCAGGCCACAATGGACAGCAGGGTGGCGCACAGGGCGGTGAGGGCGGCCTGGGGGTTTGCGAAGGATACCAGACTGCCCACGGTGGCAGCCACGGCGGGGAAAAGCAGGCAGGCCAATACTGCCCCCACGAAGTTGCACGCAGCGGCCAGGGCGGCCGCCCGGCGAAAGCTCAGCGCGCCTGAGCCCACCGCCGTTGCAATGGCGTTGGGGGCGTCAGTCCAGCCGTTGACGAAGATGACGGCCAGCACCAGCAGGCGGATCAGGAATACGGTGACATTCATAGTAGGTCCTCCTTGGTGGATTCCGTACAGATATATGGAGGACTTGTCCAGTTTATGATGGCGAAAGCGCCAAAAGTGGAAGGGGATGAAAAAATCCGGGAGGAAAAAAGGGTTCTGGAAGGTCGAAGTAGTATATTAAATGGAAAGAATCAGAATGGAAAGGGGCGTGGTCGCCATGAACCTTCGGGAGCATACCGAAGAACTGGAACGGCAGACCCTCTCCTCCCGGGCCTGCCTGTCCAGCCAGAGCCGGGGGCGGATGGTGGACATCCCGCCCTGCCCGGTGCGTACCTGCTTCCAGCGGGACGTGGACCGGGTGGTGCACAGCAAGGCGTTCCGGCGCCTCAAGCACAAGACCCAGGTGTTTCTCCAGCCCGAGGGGGACCACTATCGCACCCGTATGACCCACACCCTGGAGGTGTCCCGGATCGCCCGCACCATGGCCCGGGCCCTGGGGCTCAACGAGGACCTGACCGAGGCGGCCGCCTTGGGCCATGATCTGGGTCACACCCCCTTCGGCCACGCCGGGGAGCGGGCCTTGAGCCGGGTGGTGGAGGGGGGCTTTCGCCACTATGAGCAGTCCCTGCGGGTGGTGGACCGGCTGGAACGGGGGGGCGAAGGGCTCAACCTGTGCTATGAGGTGCGCCGGGGTATCCTGTGCCACACGGCCGGGGACCTGGCCGAGACTCTGGAGGGCCAGCTGGTGCGCTTTGCCGACAAGATCGCCTACATCAACCACGACATCGACGACGCGATGCGGGGGGGTATCATCTATCCCACCGACATTCCGGTGCACCTGTCCGAGGTGCTGGGCTTCACCAACGGGGAGCGGATCCAGACGCTGACCCTGGACCTGATCCGCAACAGCCGGCAGGGGGATAGGATCGCCCAGTCCGAGCCGGTGGCCAAAGCCATGGCCGAGCTCAAGCAGTTCATGTTCCAGTCGGTCTATCTCAACCCTGCCGCCAAGGGGGAGGAGGGCAAGGCGGAGGACATGGTCTGCCTGCTCTTCGACTACTACTGCAAGCATACGGACAAGCTGCCTGGGGAGTATCAGGACATCCTGGCCCGGGAGGGGGCGCAGCGGGCGGTGGTGGACTACATTGCCGGCATGACCGACAGCTATGCCGTGGAGACCTTTGGGCAGCTGTTCATTCCCATGCGCTGGATGGTGAAGTAAGAACTGTGCGCGGCAGGCTTGATGTGCAGGGCGCCAAAGGGGAAGAGGAGAAGGGGATGGAGGTTGTTTCACTCCGCGCTCGGCCTGATCTGCTGGAGACGTTCATCAGATGGTTTCAGCAGAAATGGGCCGATCAGAACAGCAAAATGGTATACCGTGACTGCATGGAGCATTGTGTTGGTTCACCATCACCCTTGCCTCAATGGTATTTGCTGAGGGAAGAGGAAAGGATCCTGGGCGGCGCAGGCCTGATCATCAACGATTTTATTAGCCGGGGCGACCTTTGGCCATGGCTGTGTGCTTTATATATAGAGCGGGATGCCCGGGGGAGGGGACTGGGTGGCCGGATGATTGAGCATTTATGCCGTGAGGCAGCGAATTTGGGCTTTGACAGATTATATCTGTGCACAGACCATGTGGGATATTACGAGCGCTATGGGTTCTCCCACATGGGGACTGGCTACCATCCCTGGGGTGAAAGCAGCCGAATCTATGAACGGGAGCTGCAGTTGAGATGGTAAAGTCATAAAAACAGCGAAATTTGGCTATCATCAGGGGGTGAGCTTATGGCCATACCCGAGCGGTTCCTGGAGGAGCTGAGCGGCCGGGTCAACATTGTAGACGTGGTGTCCTCCTATGTCTCCCTGACCAAGCGGGGGGCCAACTACTGGGGGCTATGCCCCTTCCACCATGAAAAGACCCCCTCCTTCTCCGTCAACGAGCCCAAGCAGATCTTCCACTGCTTTGGCTGCGGCAAGGGGGGTGGGCCCTACCGCTTCCTGATGGAGATGGAGAGCCTCACCTTCCCTGAAGCGGTGGAGAAGCTGGCCCAGCGGGAGGGGATGAGCGTACCTGAGGAGGGCCGGACCGACCAGGGCCGGCAGGCCCAGCGCCGGCGCATCCTGGAGCTGAACCGGCAGGCGGCCCGCTTCTACCGGGAGATGCTCTCCCGGCCGGAGGGGGAGCGGGTGGCAGACTATATCAGGCGGGAGCGGCGCATCAGCCCGAAATTTTCCGCCCGGTTTGGCCTGGGGGCCGCGCCGGACAGCTGGGACGCGCTGACCCGGGCCATGGGTGAGCAGGGGTGTGACAAGGCCGAGCTGCTCCAAGCGGGGCTGGCGGTGGCGGGCAAAAACGGCGGGATCTACGATAAGTTCCGCAACCGGCTCATGCTGCCGGTGATCGACGCCCGGGGGGATGTGATCGGCTTCACCAGCCGGGTGATGGACGACACCCAGCCCAAGTACCTGAACACGCCGGAGACGGCCATCTTCAAAAAGCGCAGCATCCTCTACGGCATCAACTACGCCAAAAAGACCAAGCGGCCCAACCTGATCCTGGTGGAGGGCAACATCGATGTGATCACCATGCACCAGGCGGGCTTTGACAACACGGTGGCCACCATGGGCACCGCCCTGACCGAGGACCATGTGCGCCAACTGGCCCGTTACGGCAAGCAGCTGGTGCTCTGCCTGGACAACGACGCGGCCGGCCTGGAGGCCACCCAGCGGGCCATCACGGCGCTGCGGGACTCGGGCATCGAGGTGCGGGTGCTCCAGCTGCCCCGGCGGAAGACGCCGGAGGGAGAACTGGTGAAGCAGGACCCGGACGACTACATCAAGCACTATGGGCCCCAGGCGTTTGAGGGGCTGATGGCGGGCAGCGCCCCCCCGGCGGAGTACCGCCTGGAGTTGCTGCGGGAGGAGTTTGACCTGGAGCGGGACGATCAGAAAACCAAGTATCTGCTGGCTGCGGCTGAGCTGGTAGCCGGCCTGTCCAGCCCCGTGGAGCGGGAGATCTACGGCAACCGCGCGGCGGACGCGGCGGGCATCTCCCACCAGGCCATGGGGCAGGAGGTGGAGCGGCTGCGCCGGCGCAAGGGCTGGGAGCAGCGCCGCCGGCAGGAGCGGCAGGACCTGGCCCCGGCCCAGAAGCTCCAGCCACGGGAGCGGGCCCTGCGCTACCAGGACCTGCGCTCGGCCCGGGCGGAGGAGGGGCTGCTGCGGGTGGTGCTGTTGGATGCGGAGTACTTCCGGGCCCTGGAGGAGCTGGGGGAAGAGGACTTTTCCTCCCCGCTGCTGGGCCGGGCCTACGCCCTGCTGAAACGGCAGTGGCAGGCCGGGCACACCCCCAGCCTGGCGAGCCTGGACGGGGACTTCACCCCCCAGGAGGCGGATCACCTGGCCGCCATTGTCCAGCGGCCCCAGAGCGCCCACACGGCCCGGCAGGCCCTGGAGGACTACAAGCGGGTTATCCTGGGCCAGCGGGGCAGGGCGGGAATTCACACCGGCGAGGACCTGGCACAGTTCCGGGACGCGCTGAAACAGAAAAAACGCTATGGAGGATGAGGACCGATGGCAGATAGGAAAAAGAGTGCCAGGAAGAGCGAAGCGCCCCTGTCCACCCTGGTGAGCAAGGAGAAGTTCGAGGCGGCCAAGTCCGATCTGGCCAAGATGGTGGAGGGCATCCAGGGGGGCGAGCGGCTGCTGGAGCTGGTGGACGCCGGCTACCAGAAGGGGAAGCTGTCCTCCGGAGAGCTGATGGAGGTGCTGGAGTCGCTGAGCCTGGAGAGTGAGCAGTTGGATAAGATCTATGATGTGCTGGAGAACTTGGGGGTGGACACCTCGGGGGAGGAGGATGAACTGGCCGAGATTGACGATGCGCTGGTTCCCCCCGGCAATGAGCTGGAGGAGCTGCCCGAGGAGGAGCTGGTAGACCCCAATACCCTGGTGGACGCCTTTGCCGTGGACGATCCGGTGCGCATGTACCTCAAGGAGATCGGAAAGGTGGACCTGCTCACCCCGGAGAAGGAGGTGGAGCTGGCCCAGGCCATGGGCCGGGGCAACGAGGCCCGGGCACAGCTGGAGGAGATGGAACAGGCTGATGAGGCGCCCCCCCAGCCGGTGCGAGACGAGCTGGAGACGCTGATCCGGCAGGGGAAGCAGGCCGAGCAGGAGCTGGCCGAGGCCAACCTGCGCCTGGTGGTGTCCATTGCCAAGCGCTATGTGGGCCGGGGGATGCTGTTCCTGGACCTGATCCAGGAGGGGAACCTGGGGCTGATCAAAGCGGTGGAGAAGTTTGACTACACCAAGGGCTATAAGTTCTCCACCTACGCCACCTGGTGGATCCGCCAGGCCATCACCCGGGCCATCGCCGACCAGGCCCGGACCATCCGCATCCCGGTGCACATGGTGGAGACCATCAACAAGGTCATCCGGGTCAACCGGCAGCTGTTGCAGGAGCTGGGCCATGACCCCACCCCCGATGAGACCGCCGCCGAGATGGGGATGCCGGTGGAGAAGGTACGGGAGATCCTGAAGATTGCCCAGGAACCCGTCTCCCTGGAGACTCCCATTGGGGAGGAGGAGGACAGCCACCTGGGCGACTTCATCGAGGACGACACCGCCTCCGAGCCGTCGGAAGCGGCCTCCTTCACCCTGCTCAAGGAACAGCTGGTGGAGGTGCTCTCCACCCTGACCCCTCGGGAGGAGAAGGTGCTCAAACTGCGCTTTGGCATTGAGGACGGCCGCACCCGTACCCTGGAGGAGGTGGGCAAGGAGTTCAACGTCACCCGGGAGCGCATCCGCCAGATCGAGGCCAAGGCCCTGCGGAAGCTGCGCCACCCCTCCCGCTCCAAAAAACTGAAGGACTTCCTGAACTAAGAGGGATGCCCTGCCCCTGTGGGCAGTTGGATATAAGATCAGACCGGGGAGCCTCGCCTTAGGGCGAGGCTCCCCGGTCTTTCTGCATTCAGTGGCGCAGGCGGGCTCACAGGGCCACGCTGCCGGTGTGATCGTCGTCCACCACATAGTAGACCATGCGGTCCTCGGGCTTGACATACACCGCCAGCTTTTTGGAGCCAGTCAGGTCGTGCCCCTGGGCGGCACAGGCGGACTTGGCTCGCTCCGCCAGCTCAGCGAAGCTCCATTGGCCGCCGCCAAACTGGAGGTAGACCTCCTGGAGGGGCTTGGTGGTTCGCTTGCGGGGGGCGGCGGGCTTTCTGGCCGGAGCGGCGGCCGGCTTGTCCGCGGCAACCTGCCGGGGCTTGGGTTCCTGTTTCATGTGTCATTCCTCCGATTCAGACGCCCCCCGGGAAAGGGATGCCAACGGGCGGGACCCATCCGGCACAGGGGGCGAAGCTGGGAGCATTCTACCCCATTTGGGCGGAACTTGCAAGGAGAAGAAAGGGGGATTTTGGGGCAAGGCCCCGGCCCATTTCCCGGGCAACCTTTCCCTGCTATGGACGGGTGCGCCGGCGGATCAGGATGGCGGCTGCCAGCAGCAGGGCTCCGCCGGCCAGGGCCAGGCCGGGGAGCAGGCCGGGCGGTGTGTAACGCAGCAGGATGGTGTGGTTGCCAGGCTCCACCTCCAGGGCCAGAAAGGCGCCCAGGAAGGAGCGCAGGGGGACCTCCTGCCCGTCTACATAGGCATGCCAGCCCGGCTCATCGGGGATGGTGGTGACGATGGCCTGTCCCGCCTGGGCCGTGACGGACAGGCGCACCGTCCCGCCCTCCACCTGGGGCTCCGGACTGTCGGCCAGAGCGGCCAGCCCCCGGGCCAGGGAATCCGTGTCCAGGGCGTAGAAGCGGCCCGACCAGTCCTGAAGGGAGGTGCAGTGGAAGACGGCGGTGAGGCTCTCCCCTTGGGCAGGGGAGCCCAGGTAGTGGATGCACCGGGTCTCATCGGTGTTCAGGGCGGTGCGGTAGGCTCCGTCCACCCAAAGGTCGATCATCCCAACCGAGGACAGGTCGGCATAGAGAGGCAGGCCGCTGCCCTGGAAGGTGAGGGTGACCGTCCCGCCAGGCTCCTCCACCAGGGTGTCCGGGGAGACGGGGGTGTACAGCGGCTCCTCCCAGCCGGTGAGGGCGGCAAACAGGCGGTTCTGGTTTTGGAAGGGATCCTGGCTGCTCAGCTCCAGTTCCAGCAGTTCCTCTGGGGCGGGAAAGGCCAGGGGGAGGACGGTGGGGTTCTCATACAGAGTCAGCTCCCCCTGGGCGTCCAGGGCGGCATAGCCATCGGGCATGGGGTTGGCGCTGAGCACATAGCGGATGGACAGCAGCGCGTCGGTGAGGGGGGTGGAGCCGTAGTAGGCCGTCCAGTACCAGGACTGGGCAAAGCCCAGGGAATGGAGCAAGGCGTTGAGCCGGCTGTTGAAGAAGCTGCTGTAATGGGTGATGCCGGGATAGCCAAAGGACAGCGGCGCGTTTAATCCCCGGTCCCGGGTGGCCCCCACGCGGTAGAAGTGACCCGAGCCGGCCAGGCCCTGGGCCCGGGCGGCCAGCGCGGCGTTGGCCCCGTAGTAGGCCTGATAGGAGGTGTAGGACTCATAGCGGTGGGCCTGGTCTATGCCGCGGAAGGTGGCCGCGGCGTTGTAGCCCAGCTCCCCGCACACCGCGACGGCCAGCAGCAGGGCGGCCCCTCCCCGCACGGCCCGCCGCCCAGAGGCAGCCAGGGCGTCCTGTGCCCGGTTCAGGGTGTGGCAGGCCAGAAAGACCAACAGGAAGGACAGCAGGAAGCTGTACCGGTAGAAGAAGGAATTGGGATACTGGAACAGGTGCCATACCCGGTCCAGGGGGGACAGCCACAGGGACAGCAGCAACACCAGAGCCAGCGCCCCATAGGCCGCCTTGGCCCGGGGCGGGATAGCGCGCAGGAAGAAGGAACCCAGGGCAGCCAGGGCGGTCAGGGTGCCGCAGTAGAGCAAGGGCAGGTTGCCGTAGTACGGCTGCACCTGGCCGGGCAGGAACTGGCCCAGCAGCTCCAGGGGATGGAAGTTGACCAGCCCGTCGTAGTCGGTGAGGGGGATGGAGAACTTGCCGCCGAACATGCTCAGCAGGGTGGGCAGCCACAGCCAGGCGGTCACCCCCAGGGCCCAGAGGGCGCAACCGATTAGGTCCCGCAGGCGCAGCAGGCCCTCCCGCAGGCCTATGCCCCGGGCAACCGCCCGGGCCAGCAGCCACAGCAGGCAGAACCCGCCCACCATGTAGGAGATATACCAGGTGGACACAAAGCAGGCGGCCAGGCTGAGGCAGAGCAGCCACCGGCCCCGCCCGTCCAGCACCCGTTCCACCCCCAGCAGCACCACCGGCAGCCAGATCACCCCGTCCAGCCACATGATGCACAGGGAGTAGGCCACGTTGTAGGCGCACATGGCGTAGCACACCGCCCCCAGCAGGGCGGTGAAGCCCCGGCCGGGGAACTGGCGGGAGAGGAAGAGGAAGCAGGCCAGTCCCGCCAGGCCGAACTTCAGCACCGTCAGCCACAGCAGGCCCACCGGCATGGCCTCATTGGGTACCAGCAGGGTGAGCAGGGACAGGGGGCTGGACACATAGTAGCTGAACACCCCGATGTAGGACGAGCCCAGGGCCTTGGACCAAGAGAAGAACAGATCCCCGTTCTTCAGTGCGCAGAAGAACTCCACATACTGGCTGGACATATCGTAGGTGAGGATGCTCTTGTCCCCGAAGGGGGCGAAGCCCTGGGCGGCGTAGACGAGGGTGAGCAGCAGCGCCGGGAGCAGGAAGGCCAGCGGCCAGTAGAGCCGGTAGTGGTTACGCCGGGTCATCCTGACCGCCTCCTCCCGTCTCCCGGATGAGATAGATGGGGCGTTTTTTGACCTCCAGATAGGTCTTGGCCAGGTACTGCCCCAAAATACCGATGCAAAACAGCTGGATACCGGTCACAAACAGCAGGATACACACCAGCGAGGGCCAGCCAAAGGCGCTGCCCCCCCAGAGCAGCTGCCGGACGATGACAAACACGATGGCGATGAAGGCCACCAGGCAGAACAGCAGCCCCAGGATGGAGGCGATGGCCAGCGGCGCGGTGGAGAAGGCGATGATGCCATCCAGGGCATACAGCCACAGCTTGAAAAACGACCACTTGCTGCGCCCCTGGGCCCGCTCCACATTCTCCACCTCCAGCCAGCAGGTGCGGTAGCCCACCCAGGCGAAGATACCCTTGGAGAAACGGTTGTACTCTGGCAGCTGTAAAATGGAGTCCACCATCTGCCGGGTCATGAGCCGAAAGTCCCGGGCCCCGTCCACGATCTGGGTGCGGCTGAGCCGGTTGACCAGCCGGTAGAACCCACGGGCAAAGAGGGAACGGATGGGCGGTTCCCCCTTCCGGCTCACCCGGCGCACCGCTACGCAGTCATAGTCCCCGGATTGGATGCGGGAGAGCATGTCCGGCAGCAGCCCGGGCGGGTCTTGCAGGTCGGCGTCCAGGATAGCCACCAGATCGCCCCGGGCGGCCTGGAGCCCGGCGTACATGGCTGCCTCCTTGCCGAAGTTGCGGGAGAAGGACAGGTAGCGTACCCGGGCGTCCTGCCCGGCCAGCGCCCGCAGCAGGGACAGGGTCTGGTCGGTGGAGCCGTCGTCTATGAACAGATACTCCGCCTCCACCTCCGGCAGGGCGGCCACCACGGCAGTGGCCGCTTCATAGAAGGCGGGCAGGGCGGCCTGCTCGTTGCAGCAGGGCACGATGATGGACAGCTTGGTCATGGCGCGAACGCCTCCTTCTCGCGGGGGTGGCCAGCTTAGAAGCGGGCCCCGCCAAACTCGGACAGGGTGAGCTGATCATTGCGCTCCGCCGTCCAGTTGATGGACCACAGGGAGGCAAACAGCAGCAACTGGTTGCCCTTGTAGTCCTCCACCAGCAGCGCGTCGTTGGGCAGGGTGAGCTGGTCGGGGCGCAGAGGGGCGTCCCCCTCGTACTCCGCCCAGCGCAGGTACTCGTAGGGCAGGGACTCAGCGTGCAGCTCCACCCCGTACTCGTGCAGCAGCCGGTAGTCCAGCACGTCAAACTGCAAGGTGCCCACCACCCCGACGATGACCTCTTCCATGCCCGAGTAGGGAGTCTTGAAGATCTGGATGGCCCCCTCCTGGGCGATCTGCTCCATGCCCTTGAGAAACTGCTTGCGCTTCATGGTGTCCACCGGGCGCACCCGGCGGAAGTGCTCGGGGGCGAAGGTGGGGATGGGGTCGAAGCGGAATTGCCAGCCCGGGGCGCACAAGGTGTCCCCGATGGAGAAGATCCCCGGGTCGAACACGCCGATGATGTCCCCGGCATAGGCCTCCTCGATGATCTCCCGCTCGGCGGCCATGAGCTGCTGGGGCCGGGACAGGCGCAGCTTCTTGCCCCCCTGGACGTGATAGACCTCCCGGTCGGCGTCAAACCGGCCGGACACCACCCGCAGGAAGGCCACCCGGTCCCGGTGGGCCTTGTTCATGTTGGCTTGGATCTTAAAGACGAAGGCGGAGAAGCGCTCGTCAAAGGAGTCGATGAGTTCCTCCTCCGCCCGACGGGGCAGGGGAGGCGTGGCCATGGCCAAAAAATCCTCCAGGAAGGGCTCCACCCCGAAGTTGGTCAGGGCAGAGCCGAAGAACACGGGGGACAGCTTGCCCTGGCGCACCCGGTCCAGATCGAACTGGCAGGCCGCGCCGTCCAGCAGCTCAATCTCGTCAGCCAGCTGGTCCCGCCTGGCCTGGCCGATGAGGTTGGCCAGCTCCGGGTCGCCCAGCTCCACCTCGGTGGCGATGGCCGCCCGGGCGTTGGTGTTGGAGGTGAAGTGGAGGATCTTGCCTCGCCGGCGGTCGTAGACGCCTTGAAACTCCTGGCCGCAGCCGATGGGCCAGTTGACGGGGTAGGTGTCGATGCCCAGCTCCTGCTCCAGCTCCTGGCACAGCTCGAAGGGGTCCCGGGTCTCCCGGTCCATCTTGTTGATGAAGGTAAAGATGGGGATGCCCCGCCGGGCGCACACCTGGAAGAGCTTGCGGGTCTGGACCTCCACCCCCTTGGCCCCGTCGATGACCATGACGGCCGAGTCGGCGGCCATGAGGGTGCGGTAGGTGTCCTCGGAGAAGTCCTGGTGGCCGGGGGTGTCCAGGATGTTGACGCAAAACCCCTCATACTGGAACTGCAGGACCGAGGAGGTGACCGAGATGCCCCGCTGCCGCTCGATCTCCATCCAGTCGGAGGTGGCGGCCCGGGCGTTCTTCTTCCCCTTGACCACCCCGGCCTGGGCGATGGCGCCCCCATAGAGCAGGAACTTCTCCGTCAGCGTGGTCTTGCCCGCGTCAGGATGGGAGATGATGGCGAAGGTGCGGCGGCGCTGGATTTCAGCTTCACAGTTTGGCAAGGAAAACGACCTCCAGAGAGAAGAGAGTGAGCCATCCTCGCCCCCGCACCGGATAGGGTGTCCATGGGGAACCGGGGACGGCGGAACATGTCCGCGGGGCGCATTCATTTTGCCCCATGAGGATGGAACAGGGGGCCCCGGGAAAGCCAACAGGCTTTTCTGGGGTCAGATGATGGCAAAGATTATAACACTTTGCACGGCGATGGGCAACTATTGCTTTGGGATTGCCGGATAGGGGGAGGGAACGGATGTGACGGAGATCATTGTGGCGGCCATTGCCCTGGTTGGGACCGCGGTGGGCAGCCTGGGCGGGATCCTGGCGGCCAACCGGCTGACCAACTACCGCATCGAGCAGCTGGAGCAGAAGGTGGACAAGCACAACAGCGTCATCGAGCGCATAGCTGTGGTTGAGGTGAAACTGTCAGAGCAGCAGCATGACCTGGCCCGGTTGCGCGCGGAGAGAAACCCATGACAGAAGACCCGATAGGATCGGGAGAAAGAAGGGAGCATGAAATGGAACAGATGGATTGGAGGCAGCGGCTGGCCCGGCTGCTGTCGGTGAAGAGCCTGGTGACCCTGGCCCTGACGGCGGTCTTTGCGGTGCTGGCCTTTACCAGAGGGGTGGACCAGGACTTCATGACGGTGTACACGGTGATCATTGCCTTCTACTTTGGCACCCAGTCGGAGCGTCAGATCCAGGCGGCCTCAGGGACATCGGGGACGTCGGGGACGTCGGGAGGGAAGACGGAATGAACCTGCTCCAGTGCCTGCTGACGGGAAACGACTGCTATCAGGCGGGACAGACCATCACCCCCCGGGGGGTGATGGTCCACTCCACCGGGGCCAATAACCCATCTCTGGGACGGTATGTCCAGCCTCTGGAGGGGGCGGCGGACTACGACGGGCTCATCGCCGCGCTGGGATACAACCGCAACGGAAACGACTGGAACCGGTCGGGCACCAACGCCTGCGTCCACGCCTTCATCGGCAAGCTGGCCGACGGCTCCATTGCATCCGTTCAGACTCTGCCCTGGACGATGCGGGGCTGGCACGCGGGCAACGGGACCACCCGGCCCTCGGCCAATAACACCCACATCTCCTTTGAGATCTGCGAGGATGGGCTGGATGACGGAGCGTACTTTGCCCAAGTCTATCAAGAGGCGGTGGAGCTGACCGCCTATCTGTGCCGGCTGTACGGGCTGGATCCCCGGGATCCCCAGGTGGTGCTCTGCCACAGTGAGGGCTGCCGGCTGGGCATGGCGTCCAACCACGCCGACGTGGAGCATTGGTTCCCGAAGTTTGGGAAGAGCATGGACGACTTCAGGGCCGACGTGGCCCGGGAAATGGAGGACGAGGAGATGACACAGGAACAGTTTGACGCCATGCTGGAGGACTACCTCAGCCGCCGGGCGCTGCAGGAGCCCTCCGACTGGTCGGCGGACAGCCGGGCCTGGGCGGAGCAGAAAGGCATCCTGCAGGGGATGGGCGATCTGGACGGGGACGGCGTGTCCGACTTCGCCTATAAGAGCTTCTGCACCCGGGAGGAGCTGGTGACCATCCTGGATCGGCTGGAGCGGGGGACGCAGGCGGATGCCTGAGCGTCCAGGCAAAGGCCCGGAGGCGGAAGCCTCCGGGCCTTTGCCGTGGGGGAATGGGGCTTGCCGAACGGGGCGGGAGATGATATACTTTCAAAATAAGTATCCCATGGGAGCGGACAGGGCCTGCGGGGCGCACCGGGCCGCCTGGCTCCACATCACAGGCAGGAGGGGTTCCATGAAGCTGATGGCCATCGACGGCAACTCCATCGTCAACCGGGCGTTCTACGGGGTCAGCCAGAACCTGTCTACCCGGGACGGGCTGCCCACCAACGCCGTTTTCGGCTTTTTGAACATCCTGCTCAAGCTGCTGGACGAGGAGAAACCAGATGGCCTGGCGGTGACCTTTGATATGCGCGCGCCCACCTTCCGCCACCTGGCCTACGAGGGCTATAAGGCCCAGCGCAAGGGGATGCCCGAGGAGCTGGCCGCCCAGATGCCGGTGCTCAAGCAGGTGCTGGACGCCATGAACATCCGCCGCTACGAGCTGGCGGGCTGGGAGGCGGACGACCTGCTGGGCACCATGTCCGCCGCCGCCGCGGTGCAGGGGTGGGACACGGTGGTGGTCACCGGGGACAAGGACGCGCTGCAGCTCATCGACGAGCACGTCACCGTCAAGCTGGTGTCCACCCGCATGGGGCAGACCACCACCCGGGACATGACCCCCCAGGCCTTCCGGGATCAGTATGGCTTTGACCCCATCCACATGATCGACCTCAAGGCCCTCATGGGGGACGCCAGCGACAACATCCCAGGGGTGAAGGGCATCGGGGAAAAGACCGCCATGGCCCTGCTGTCCCAATGCCCCGACATCAAGCAGATGTATGCCGGACTGGACCAGGTAGAGGCCAAGCCGGCGGTGCGCAAGAAGCTGGAGGAGGGGCGGGAAGCGGCCCGGATGAGCTATGAGCTGGCCACCATCCGCCGGGACGCCCCATTGGACTTCCGCCTGGAGGACACGGCCAGAAGGCCCTTTGACGAGCCCGCCCTGTACCAGCTGCTGCTGCGCCTGGAGTTTGCCAAGCTCATTGACCGGCTGGGCCTGAGCGGCCAGGGAGAGGTCAAGGGGGAGCAGGGCGGCTATGGGGGCGTTTGTGAAAGCGAGCTGGTGGAGAGCGCCGACCGGGCCAAGCAGCTGCTGGAGCTCTGGCGGGGGAGGGACCATGTGTCCTTCCTGGCCCTGCCAGAGCTGCGGGGGATGTGCGTGGAGTGGGGGGATGAGCAGGGCGGCCGGGCCGCGGTGCTGCTGGAGGACAGGCTGGACGGATACCAGGCTTTTCTCCAGGACTTCTTCTCCCCCCAGGTCAAGAAGGTGACCCATGACTGCAAGGGCCTGATGGGGCAGCTGCTCCAGGCGGGGCTGGGACTGGAGGGCTTTGTGTTCGACACCGCCATCGGGGCCTACCTGCTCGCCCCCACCGACGGCAGCTATGAGCTGGAAAAGCTGGCGGTGAGCCAGTTCAACGTGGAGCTCCCCAAGGCCCAGCTCTACCAGGAGCCGGACGCGTTCTCCCCCCTGACGGACATGACGCAGTCCCTGGGGGCGCTGATGAGCCACACGGCCTTGGTGGAGGCGCTGTATCAGAAGCAGAAGGGGAATATCCAAGCGCTGGGGCTGGAGCGGGCCTGCTATGAGATTGACCTGCCCCTGTGCCCGGTGCTGGCCCAGATGGAGCGAGCGGGCTTCCAGGTGGACCGGGGGGCGCTGGCCCGGTTTGGGGAGCTGCTCACCGACGGCATCGGGCGGGAGCAGGCGGCCATCTACGACCTGGCGGGGGAGCAGTTTAACATCCTGTCCACCAAGCAGCTGGGGCACATCCTGTTTGACAAGCTGGGCCTGCCCCCGGTGAAGAGGACCAAGACGGGCTACTCCACCAGCGCCGAGGTGCTGGAGAAGCTGGCCCCCCGCCACGAGATCGTGGCCCATGTGCTGGAGTACCGGCAGCTGACCAAGCTCAACTCCACCTATGTGGAGGGGCTGGGCAAGCTCATCGGCCCGGATGGGCGCATCCACACCAGCTTTCAGAACACCGTCACCGCCACCGGGCGGCTGT
The DNA here is from genome assembly GCA_018716385.1 of Candidatus Enterenecus merdae. Taxonomy (GTDB): domain Bacteria; phylum Bacillota; class Clostridia; order Oscillospirales; family Oscillospiraceae; genus Enterenecus; species Enterenecus merdae. Next base: position 16,177 of record DVJZ01000019.1, on the reverse strand, counting down.
CCTCTACCGAGCCAAACCTGCAAAATATCCCCGTGCGCACCCCTCTGGGGGCGGAGATGCGCACCATGTTCGTGGCTCCGGAGGGCCGGGTGCTGGTGGACGCGGACTACGCCCAGATCGAGCTGCGGCTGCTGGCCCATATCTCGGGGGACCAGGCGCTCATCGCCGCTTTCAACAAAGGGGTGGACGTGCACACCGTCACCGCCAGCCAAGTGTTCGGGGTGGCCCCCGACCAGGTGACGGGGCAGATGCGCCGGGCGGCAAAGGCGGTAAACTTCGGCATCGTCTACGGTATCTCCGCCTTTGCCCTGGCTGACGATCTGCATGTCACTATGGCCCAGGCCAAGGAGTATATGGACAAGTACTTTGCCCATTACGCCGGGGTGCGGGCCTATATGGACCGGGTGGTGGAGCAGGGGCGGGCCGATGGCTATGTGTCCACCCTGTACGGCCGGCGGCGCTGGCTGCCCGAGTTGAAAAGCTCCAACTTCAACACCCGGTCCTTTGGGGAGCGGGTGGCGCTGAACATGCCCATCCAGGGCACCGCGGCGGACATCATCAAGCTGGCCATGCTCCGGGTGGATAAGGCTTTGGGAGAAGCGGGGCTGGAGGCCCGGCTGGTGCTCCAGGTCCACGACGAGCTCATCGTGGAGTGCCCCCAGGAGGAGGCCGAGCAGGTCAAGGCCCTGCTGGAGGGGGAGATGGAGGCAGTGGCCCAGCTGGCCGTCCCCCTGGTGGCCCAGGCCAAGGCGGGTAAGACCTGGGCCCAGGCCCATTGACGGACTGCCCCAGACAGACAGACAGACAGACAGACAGGATTTACAGTTTGTTGACAACTTTGGCGCCGGTCTGCGGTACAATACCGCACACGGGCAAACGGCAAGGAGGAGGGTCCCGGTGATCTATCCAAACAACAGCTACGGTCTCATCGACCGGTTCTGTGCCAAACATCCCAGGTTTGGCATCCCCAACCTGATGCTCTACCTGGTGGTGGGCCAGGCGGCGGTGTTCCTGCTGGACCTGTTTTTCGGTGGGCTGCTGTCCATCTACTGGCTGCCCCTGTATCGGGCTCCTCTGTTCCAGGGGCAGCTGTGGCGGCTGGTCACCTTCCTCTTCATCCCCAGCAACAGGACCAATCCCTTTTTCCTGCTGCTGAGCTGCTACTTCTACTACTGGATCGGCTCCATGCTGGAGCGGGAGTGGGGCACGGCCAAGTTCAGCCTGTTCTATCTGTCCGGCGTGGTGCTGTCCATCCTCTCGGGGCTGCTCCTGGGGTACAGCAGCATCTACTATGTCAACCTATCCATCTTCCTGGTCATCGCCACCCTGTACGGGGAGATGCAGGTGCTGCTGTTCTTCGTGGTGCCCATCAAGATGAAGTGGCTGGCGCTGATTGACGTGGGTCTGATCCTGGTGGACGTGATCAACTTTGCCAGGGACGGGCTCTGGGTGTACGCCCTGCTTCCCGTGGCCAGCTTTGTCAACTACTTCATCTTCACCTGGCCATTCTGGTCGGCCAAGCTGGGCCTTGCCCGCCGGCGGCACAGCCCCAAGGTGGTCCAGTTCAAGAAGGCCCAGAGGCAGCAGGAGCAGGCAGGCCAGCACTACCGGCACAAGTGCGCGGTGTGCGGCCTGACCGACCTGGACGACCCGGATATGGAGTTTCGCTACTGCTCCCGGTGCGACGGCTACCACTGCTACTGCGCTGAGCACATCAACCGCCATGTGCACATTCATCAGGACGAATAGCGCCTGCCCTCGCCCCGCCGGACAGTTCCCGGCGGGGCGTTTCTGCCCTTGCCATTTGGATTACTTTGTGTCAAAATAGGGGCGAAAAACCGGGAGATCAATGAGGAGGAGTCTGATGAAGCTGTATCGTCGTTTGTCGGTGCTGCTGTCCATGCTGCTGGCGCTGGCCGTGGCGCCCCTGGCCGCCGGGCAGTCGTCCGGCCAGCAGGTCACGGTGCTGTTCACCCACGACCTGCACTCCCACCTGCTGCCCGCCGCCGGGGAGGATGGGGAGCAGTACGGCGGCTATGCCCGGCTGATGAGCGCCATCCAGGCCCAGCGCCGGGACGCTCCGGACGCACTGCTGCTGGACGCAGGGGACTTCTCTATGGGTACCCTTTTCCAGACCGCCTACGCCACTTCCGCCCTGGAGCTGCGGGCCATGGGAGCCATGGGCTACGACGTGGTTACCTTTGGCAACCACGACTATGACTACCGGGCCTCTGGCCTGGCCGGCATGCTCCGGGCCGCCCTAGACAGCGGGGATCCTCTGCCCGCTGTTGTGGAGGCCAACTACTTGCCGCCAGCCCAGGGGGAGGCGGGCTATGATGAAACGGCCCAGGCGGTGTGGGATGCCTTTGCCGACTACGGCGTGGCCGACTATGTACTGCTGGAGCGGGGGGGCGTGTGGTTTGCCGTGTTCGGCCTGATGGGGACGGACGCCCACGCCTCCGCCCCCATGTCGGGCATGGTGCTCCATGACGCGCAGGCCACCGCCCGGCGGGTGGTGGAGCAGGCCACCGCCGACTGCCTGGCCCAAAACGGGGTGGAGCCGGTGGTGATCTGCCTGTCCCACTCGGGCACCGACGGCGGCCGGGGGGAGGACTATGAGTTGGCCCGGGCGGTGGAGGGCATCGACCTGATCGTCTCCGGCCACACCCACACCGTGCTGGACCGGCCCATCCAGGTGGGGGAAACCTACATTGTCTCGGCGGGGGAGTATGGCAGGAACCTGGGCCGGATCACCCTGAACTGGGACGGCAGCGGGGTGAGCCTGGACGCCTACGAGCTGATCCCCATCCACGCCGGCCTGGAGGAGGACGGGGAGATGGCCGCCTGGATCGAGGGGGCCAAGGGCGAGGTGGAGGAGAACTATCTCAGCGGCTTTGGCCTGGGCTTTGACCAGGTGCTGGCCCGCAATCCCCACCGCTTTGGCAGTGTGGATCAGCTCTATGCCGATCCCCGGGAGCAGACCTTGGGCAATCTGATCACCGACGCCTATCTCTGGGCGGCGCAGCGGGCCACCGGGGAGCCGGTGGACCTGGCGGTGACGGCGGCGGGGGTGATCCGGGCCTCCCTGCCCCAGGGGGAGATCACCGTGTCCGACGTGTTCAACATGGTCTCTCTGGGCATCGGGGCGGACGGGGTGCCCGGCTATCCCCTGGTGGAGGCCTACCTCACCGGGGCGGAGCTGCGCACTGTGCTGGAGATTGACGCCTCTGTCGCCCCCATGATGCCGGCGGCCCGGATATGCGTATCTGGGGCGGCGTACACCTTCAACACCAACCGGATGCTCTTCAACAAGGTGACCCAGGCCCATCTGATCCGGGCGGACGGCACGCTGGAGGAGATTGAGGACGACCGGTTGTACCGGGTGGTGACGGGGCTGTACTGTGTGCAGATGCTGGGGGCGGTGGAGGACACCTCCTTCGGCCTGCTCTCCGTCACCCCCCGCACGGCGGACGGTACCCCCATCCCCATGGAGGAGATTGAGGACTACATCCTCCGGGATGAGCAGGGCAACGAGCTCAAGGAGTGGTATGCCGTGGCCTCCTATCTTCAGGAGGCTCTGGACGGGGAGGTGGACGAGCGCTACGCCCAGCCGGAGGGGCGCAAGAGCGTGTACAGCAGCTGGAACCCGGTGGAACTGCTCAAAAACCCAAACCGGTTCACCTTCATCGCCCTGGCCGTGGGGCTGGTGGTGTTGGGCCTGGCGGTGCTGATTGTCCTGCTGGTCACCGGGCGGCTGCGCCGCACCCGGGGCAGGCGGGATAACCGGGGCTATCAAGGCTATCGGGGCCGGCGCCGCCGCCTACGCTGAAACGGGCCGCTGCTCTGATGGAAAAGGGAAACCAGCCGCCGGGCCGAAAGGCCCGGCGGCTGGTCGCTTTGCATGGGGGATCGGGGCTGCCTTGCATGGAGATCATCACAGCAGGGGGGCTGCTTTGCCCCTGCAAACAGGGGGCTGGCACAGCCCGGCAGGACTCACACGCTGCTTAAGAAGCGCAGAAAGGCGGCCTGCCCCGCCTCATCCCGCTTGAACACGCCGGCGTGCTCCAGCGCCTGGGCAAAGACCAGGCCGGTCTCCTGCCGGACGATGCCAAGGGCGTTGTCCGGGGTGATGGCATACCGGTCCCGGAACCCCTCCGCCCAGTCGGCGTGGAGGGCGGTGCGGGGGTCTTCCCGCAGGTCTCCGCCGGCGGCCAGAGCCTGGGCCACGGCGGACAGTTCCTGCTTCAGCCTGGAAGGCAGGACGGCCAGACCCATGACCTCGATCAGCCCGATGTTCTCCTTCTTGATGTGGTGCAGCTCGGCGTGGGGGTGGTACAGGCCAAGGGGATGCTCCGGCGTGGTCAGGTTGTTGCGCAGCACCAGGTCCAACTCAAAGGTGCCTTGGCGCATCCGGGCGATGGGGGTGATGGTATTGTGGGGCACGCCATCGGTCTGGGCGTAGAGGACGGCGGACTCGTCGGTGTATCCCCGCCAGGCTGTCAGGATCCGGTCGGCCAGCTCCACCAGCCGCTCCGGCCGGGGGCAGGATAGGCGTACCACCGACATGGGCCATTTCACGATACCCGCCTGGATGTCCTCATAACCGGGGAAGGGGAAGGGGCGCTCCACCGGGGCCCGCTCCATGGCAAAGGTGTAGCGCCCGCCCTGGAAGTGGTCGTGGGCCAGGATGGAGCCGCCCACGATGGGCAGGTCGGCGTTGGAGCCTACGAAGTAATGGGGGAACTGCCCCACAAAGTCCAGCAGTTTGGCAAAGCAGTCCCGGTCGATGCGCATGGGGGTGTGGGCGCCGCTCAGGCAGATGCAGTGCTCGTTGTAGTAGACGTACGGGGAGTACTGGAGGAACCAGGGGGAGCCGTGGATGGTGAGGGGGATGATGCGATGGTTTTGCCGGGCGGGGTGGTTGACCCGGCCGGCGTAGCCCTCATTCTCCCGGCACAGCTGACAGCGGGGATAGTCGGAGGCGGGCAGGTCCCGGGCCGCAGCGATGGCCTTGGGGTCCTTTTCCGGCTTTGACAGGTTGATGGTGATGTCAAGCGGGCCATATGGAGTGTCCGTCCTCCAGCGCACGTCCCGGGCGATGCGGTCCCGGCGGATATAGTTGGTGTCCTGGCTGAAGGCATAGTACCAGTCGGTGGCCGCCTGGGGGCTGTCCTGGTACAGGGCTTGGAAGCGCTCGATCACCTGGGCGGGGCGGGGGGTGAGCCGGCCCATGAGGGCGCTGTCCAGCAGGTCCCGGTAGACCACGGTGTTCTCCGGCAGGATACCCCGCCGGTGGGCGTCGTCCAGCAGCTCGTCCAGCACCGGGGCCAGCTCCAACTCACCCCAGTCCCGGCCGGGGTCGGCCCAGCCATCCAGCCGGAGCACCTCCAGGATGGCGTTGATGGCCCAGGTGCGCTCGCAGGGTTGGATCAGCCCCTTGGCCAGGGCGTAGGACGCCAGCTTGGACACCGCTTCCTCCACCATATCCCGCAACCTCCTTTGATCCTGTGGAATGTTGTCCTCTCGCCGGGCACTTCAGGCCGTTACCACGCATCCGCCCTGGGGTCGGATGCGCAGCACATGGCACCGGCCTGGCCCCAGCAGGGCCTCCATCCCCCCTTGGAAGGCAGATAGCTTCCCATGGGGGACAAAGGCTTGGATGGTGCCGGCAAAGCCGCCGCCGTGGACCCGGATGGCCCCTGTCCCCTCCAGCAGTTCCCGCCCCACGGCCAGGGCCAGGGGGATGGCCTGCTGGGTTGGGGCGGCCACCGACCAGGTGTTTTGCAGATACAGGCTGGAGGACAGCCCCGAGGCGTTGACCAGCGCCAGGAAGCGGGCAAAGTCCCCCTGCTCCAGCGCGTCCGCCTCCTGGGCGGCCCGGCGGTCGTCGTCGTAGAAGTGCATGGCCCGCAGCACCGCCCGCTCCCCGCAGGCCCGGCGCAGCTCCGGCCTGGCGGCGCGAAAATCTGCCTCCGGCACCTCCCGCAGCACCCGCTTGCCAAAGTGGGCGGCCACCGCCCCCATTTCCCGGGTGATGTCGGCGTAATCGTCGGTGAGGTCGGCGTGACAGGAGCCGGTGTCCACGATGCACAGCGCATGGCCGGAGCGGGAGAAATCGTAACCCACCCGGCGCACCGCCGGGGCGGCGGGGTTGGCAAAGTCAATGGCCACCGCCCCGCCCACCGCCGAGCCCATCTGATCCATCAGCCCGCAGGGCTTGCCAAAGTAGACGTTCTCTGCGTACTGGCCGATCTGGGCGATGTCCATGGGGGACAGCCGGCCGCCGCCGCAGAAGTGGTTGAGGATGTTGCCCACCAGCACTTCATAGGCGGCGGAGGAGGACAGGCCGGAGCCGGAGAGCACCTGGGAGGTGACGGCCGCGTCAAAGCCCGCCAAGGCATACCCCAGCGCCCGGATCCGGGCGGCCACCCCCCGCACCAGGGCAGCGGAGGTGTTGACCTCCTCGGGCCGGGGCTCCAGCTGCTCCAGATCGACCTCCAGGGGCGGGTAGCCCTCGGAGTGGATGCGGATGCTGTCCCGCCCGTTGGGGGCGGCGCAGGCCAGCATATCCAGATCCACGCTGGCGCACAGCACATGGCCGTGCTGGTGGTCGGTGTGGTTGCCGCCGATCTCGGTGCGGCCGGGGCCGCTGAACAGGGCCGCGCCCGGCTCCAGCTCCGGGCCAAAGGCGCGGGTGAATGCCTCCGTCACCCCCAGGGCCCGATCCCGGGCCCGGGTCAGGCTGTTCGCCCGCCCGTCCAGGGCGTACAGGGCGGCCAGCGCCCGGTCGTAAGCGCCGGCGCGCAGCGCGTGGGGCAAAGATGGGCAGCAGCCCATGGAAGATCACCTCATCCCAAGCGGATTTCTGGGGCCTGATGGCCCCGGCGGTTGGGCCGCCCTAGGTGGGGCGGGCCAAGGGATTGTTGAGACCAGCATAGCATGAACCGCCCTGTTTGGCAAGGGGGCCGCCCTCTTGCCTTTTTCTCAAAAGGTTGGTAAACTAAAGAAGAATAAATTGGAAGGGAGAGTCCGCCATGCCACCACCGTCCCGCCGCCCCTTTGGACGCACCCCGGCTGGGGAGGCCGTGGAGCTGCTCTGCCTGGACAACGGCGCGCTGCGCTGTGAGCTGCTCACCTTTGGCGCTACCCTGCGGGCCTTGGAGGCGCCGGGCCGGGGAGGCCGGCGGGTGGACGTGGTGTTGGGCTACGAGGGATTGGAGGACTACCTGCGTTGGGACGGCTACCTGGGGGCGGTGGTGGGCCGGTGTGCCAACCGCATCGCCGGCGGGCGTTTTACGCTGGGCGGCCGGGCGTATACCCTGGTGGTGAACAGCGGGCCAAATCATCTGCACGGGGGCCGGGTGGGCTTCTCCCACCGGGTGTGGCGGGTGGAACGGCTGGAGGGGGATCTGGCCCAGCTGAGCCTGTCCAGCTCCCACGGGGAGGAGGGCTACCCCGGCAACCTGGAGGTCCGGGTGACCTACCGGCTGGACGGCTCCGCCCTAGAGCTGCGCTACGAGGGATGGTGCGACCAGGACACGATCTGCAACCTGACCAACCACAGCTACTTCAACCTGGCCGGACAGGGTGGGGGCCCGGTGCTGGAGCAGGAGATCTGCATCCACGCCGGCGGCTATACGCCCACTGACCCTACGGGCATCCCTCTGGGGAGGGTGGAGCCCGTGGCGGGCACGCCCCTGGACCTGCGCCGGCCGATCCCCATCGGCGCTGGCATCGACGCCCCCTTCCCCCAGCTGAGCCAGTCCGGTGGGTATGATCACAACTACGTGGTGGACGGGCCGCCGGGCCGGCTGCGCCCTGCCGCCCAGGCCAGGTCTGCGGCCAGCGGTATTGCCCTGGAGGTTCAGACCACCCTGCCTGGGGTGCAGTTCTACACCGCCAACTTCCTGGCGGCGGGCCGGCCGGGCAAGGCGGGCGCGGTGTACGGCCCCCGCCACGGCTTTTGCCTGGAGACCCAGTTTTACCCCGACTCCCCCAATCAGCCCCAGTTTCCCTCCTGCGTGCTGCGGGCAGGGGAGCGGTACGAACAGATCACCCGGTACGCCTTCTCTCTGGATGGGAGGTGAGGGAGGGGGTATGCGGACTTCACAGGAGATGCTGGCGCTGTTCAAGCGCCTTGCCCGGGCCGACGAGCGGATCCGGGTGCTGACGCTGGAGGGGAGCCGGGTCAACCCCCATGCGGCGCCGGATGTGTGGCAGGACTATGACGTCACCTTCTTGGTCACGGATGTGGGGAGCTTCACCCGGTCGGAGGAGTGGCTGGACGTATTTGGGGATCGGATTTTCCTGCAAAAGCCGGAGGCAATGGAGCTCTTCCCGCCAGATTTTCCATCGGGCTGGTTTTCCTACCTGATGCTGTTTTCAGACGGGGGAAAGATCGACCTCACGCTGATCCCCATCGAGGATCTCCAGACCTATTTGGATCGGGAACCGCTTGTCCAGATCCTGCTGGACAAGGACGGGCGCTGCCCTGCGCTTCCCGCCCCCTCGGACCGGCATTTTTGGCTGCAAAAGCCAAGCGCGGCCTTTGTCCGGGACAGTGCCAATGAGTTCGTCCTGGCCTGTACCCATGTGGCCAAGGGCCTGCTGCGGGAGCAGTTGTTGTGTGCAAACTGGTTTTTTCAGCAGATCGTGCAGGTGGAACTGCGGCGGATGCTGGGATATCTGGCGGGCGCGCGGACCGGCTTCCCCGTCAACCTGGGCAAGCATGACAAATGGTTGCCCCGCTTCCTGACCGGTGGGGAGTGGGAGCGGCTGCGGAAGACCTACCGGCTGGACAGCGTGGATGCGGCCTGGAGCGCTCTGGATGGGGCGATGGAGCTGTTTGAGAGCGCGCTGGCGGAGGTTGCCTCCGCCCTGGGCTGTGACTGCCCGGACGACCTGGAGCGGGGGAGGGAGTATCTCAAGGCACTGCGGGGGATGGGTGGGCCGGCGGGCAGAGGCGGCCATCCAACCTTGTTTGAGTAGATGGCAAACCCAGATGGGACAAAACATGGAGGTGCATGGAATTGAACGTACTCATGATCAACGGCAGTCCCCGCAAGGGCGGGAACACAGCCCTGGCCCTGGGGGAGATGGAGCGAGTCTTCCAGGGGGAAGGGATGGAGACGGAGACGATCCAGATCGGTGGCCAGGACCTGCGGGGCTGCATCGCCTGCGGCTTTTGCATGCAGAACGGGAGATGTGTCTTTGACGATCTGGTCAACCAGGTCGCGCCCAAGTTCGAGGCCTGCGACGGCCTGGTGATTGCCAGTCCCGTCTATTACGGCTCGGCCAACGGCACGCTGATCTCCTTCCTGGACCGGCTGTTTTACAGCACCCACTTTGACAAGGCCATGAAGGTGGGGGCCAGCGTGGTGGTGGCCCGCCGGGGCGGGGCCACGGCCACCTTTGACGAGATGAACAAATACTTCACCATCACGGGGATGCCGGTGGCCTCCAGCCAGTACTGGAACATTGTCCATGGCCGGGAGAAGGGGGAGGCAGCCCAGGACGCGGAGGGGCTGCAAACCATGCGTACCCTGGCCCGGAACATGGCCTTCCTCATCAAGAGCATCGCCCTGGGCCGGGCGCAGTACGGGCTGCCTGAGCGGGAGCCCTTCCAGAGGACCAACTTCATTCGCTGAACAAAGGGCCGCCGGCGCAAGCCGGCGGCCCTTTGTTGTCTCCTCTTGGGGCGGTCAGTTGGGCGGGCGGCGGCATAGGATAGGGTGCGGCCGCCCGCGCGGTCGCCCAGATGTGTAAGAGGAGCGAGTTACAATGCGTGAGATCATAGACATGGCCGCCCTGGACGTGGGGCAGAGCGGCTATGTGACCCAGCTGTCTGCCCGGCCCGCCATGGAGCGCCGGCTGATGGACCTGGGCCTGGTGCGGGGCACCCGGGTGACCTGCATGGTGAAAAGCCCCGCGGGGGATCTGCGGGCCTATCTGATCCGGGGGGCGCTGATCGCCCTGCGCCGGGCAGATGCGGCCGGGATCCAATTGGAGCGGGAGTGCCCGGCGACGGGCGGGGCGGCGCCATGAGTGGATCTGGGCCTTGCCTGGCCCTGGTGGGCAACCCAAACGTGGGCAAATCCACCTTGTTCAACGCCCTAACTGGGCTGCGCCAACACACGGGGAATTGGGCAGGCAAGACGGTGGCCACCGCCCAGGGCCGCTTTGCCCACCAGGGGGTGGAGTACCGGTTGACCGATCTGCCGGGGATCTACTCCCTGACAGCCAAGACGCCGGAGGAGCGGGTGGCTTGGGATTACATCGCCAGCGGTCAGGCCGACGGGGTGGTGGTGGTGTGCGACGCCACCTGCCTGGAGCGCAACCTGATCCTGGTTTTGCAGGTGCTGGAGCTCACCGACCGGGTGCTGGTGTGCGTCAACCTGCTGGACGAGGCCCAGCGCCTGGGCCTTCAGATCGACCTGGAGGGGCTGTCCAGCCTCCTGGGCGCGCCGGTGGTGGGCATCTCCGCCGGGCGGCAGCGGGGATTGGACCAGCTCAAGCAGGCCATGGCCCGCCTGGCACAGAGGGAGGAGCCGGGAGAGCGGGCCGCCCCCCGATCCCCTCAGCAGCGGGCGTTGCTGGCTCAGCAGTACGCCGAGCAGACGGTGATCAGCAGCCGGCCGGATGCGCTGGAGCGCCAGCGCCGGCTGGACCGTCTGCTGGCCAGCCGGCTGACTGGCATTCCCCTGATGCTGCTGCTTTTGGGGCTGGTGCTGTGGCTGACGGTGGCGGGGGCCAACCTGCCCTCCCAATGGCTTTCCCAGGGGTTTGACCGGCTGGGACAGATTCTGGAAGGCTGGCTGTCCGGCGCGCCGGGCTGGCTGTCCTCCCTGCTGCTGGACGGGGTGTACCGGGTGACGGCCTGGGTGGTGTCGGTGATGCTGCCCCCCATGGCCATCTTCTTTCCTCTGTTCACTCTGCTGGAGGACCTGGGCTACCTGCCCCGGGTGGCCTTTCTCATGGATCATGCCTTCCAGCGGGCCCGGGCCTGTGGCAAGCAGGCCCTTACCATGGCCATGTGCCTGGGGTGTAACGCCTGCGGGGTCACCGGCTGCCGCATCATTGACAGCCCCCGGGAGCGTCTGATCGCCATCCTCACCTCCTCCTTGGTGCCCTGCAACGGGAAGTTCCCAACCCTGATGGCCCTGATCGCCATCTTCTTCGTGGGGACTCGTGGGGGCTGGCTGGGATCGCTGAGGGGGGCGGCGCTGCTGCTGGGTACGCTGCTGCTGGGGGCGGCAGCCACCCTGGGCTGCTCCCGGCTGCTGTCGGCCACGGTGCTGCGGGGCACGCCATCTTCCTTTACCCTGGAGCTGCCCCCTTTCCGGCGGCCCCGGGTGGGGCAGGTGGTGGTGCGCTCCCTGCTGGACCGGACGGTGTTCGTCCTGGGCCGTGCCCTGGCGGTGGCGGCGCCGGCGGGGCTGGTGATCTGGCTGCTGGCCAACGTGGAGGCGGGGGGTCAGTCCCTGCTGGGTTGGTGCACCGGCATTCTGGATCCCTTTGCCCGGCTATTCGGGCTGGACGGGGTGATCCTCATGGCCTTCCTGCTGGGCTGGCCCGCAAATGAGATCGTCATCCCGGTGATGCTCATGGCCTACCTGTCCTCCGGCACCCTGGTGGAGTACGGCGATCTGACCGCCCTGGCCCAGCTCCTGGGCAGCCAGGGATGGAGCTGGCTGACGGCGGTGTGCGTCCTCCTGTTTTCCCTGTTTCATTGGCCCTGCTCCACCACCTGCCTGACCATCTGGAAGGAGACGGGCAGCCTGCGGTGGACGGTACTGGCCACCGCCCTGCCCACAGCGCTGGGCCTGGTGCTGTGTTTCCTGGTGGCCAGCGTTGGGAGATTGGTAGGACTATAAAGGGAGATCCCTGGCGAGCAGCTTGAGAAAGGCTGCCGTCAGGGATTTCTTCTAAACAGATTTTGCGTGTTTCAGACCGTCCAATACGGCCTGTTGGGAGCAGCCTCACAGGGCGGCCTTCAGCGCCTCCACCATGTCGGTGCGCTCCCAGGGCAGAGCCAGTTCGGGGCGGCCGAAGTGCCCATAGGCCGCCACCTGGCGGTAGATGGGCCGGCGCAGGTCTAACCGCCGGATGATGGCGCTGGGCCGAAGGTCAAACAGCCGCTCCACCACCTGCTCCAGCACAGGGTCAGCTGCCGTGCCCGTGCCAAAAGTGTCCACCCGGACGCAGACGGGGCGGGCCACCCCGATGGCGTAGGCCAGCTGCACCTGGCAGCGTTGGGCCAGGCCGGCGGCCACCAGGTTCTTGGCCACCCAGCGGGCGGCGTAGGCGGCGGAGCGGTCCACCTTGGTGGGGTCCTTGCCGGAGAAGGCGCCGCCGCCGTGGGGGGCGGCGCCGCCGTATGTATCCACGATGATCTTGCGCCCGGTCAGCCCCGAATCCCCTTGCGGACCGCCTACGACGAAGCGGCCGGTTGGATTTACATAAATTTTGGTATCCCCATCCAGTAGATGGGCGGGGATGGTGGGCTGGATGACCAGCCTCACCATGTCCTCCCGGATGCGCTCCAGGCCGGCCTCCGGGTTGTGCTGGGTGGACACCACCACGGTGTCCACCCGGGCGGGATGGCCCGCGTCGTCGTACTCCACGGTGACCTGGGTCTTGCCGTCTGGGCGCAGGTAGTCGGCCAGGCCCTGCTTGCGAGCCTGAGCCAGCCGCTGGGCCAGCCTGTGGGCCAGCGAGATGGGCAGGGGCATGAGCTCGTCGGTCTCCCGGCAGGCGTAGCCGAACATCATGCCCTGGTCGCCAGCTCCGCCGTCCAGCGCGTCATCCATCTCTCCCAGCCGGGCCTCCAGGGACTTGTTGACCCCCATGGCGATGTCGGGGGACTGCTCGTCGATGTTGGTGATGACGCCGCAGGTGTCGCAGTCAAAGCCGTATTTGGCCCGGTCATAGCCGATGTCCCGCACCACGTCCCGGGCGATCTTGGGGATGTCCACGTAGCATTGGGTGGTGATCTCCCCCATGATGTGGATCAGCCCGGTGGACACGGTGGTCTCACAGGCCACCCGGGCCCCGGGGTCCTTGGACAGGATGGCGTCCAGCACCGCATCGGAGATCTGGTCGCAGATTTTATCGGGGTGACCTTCCGTCACCGATTCAGAGGTAAACAGTCGCTTTGCCATCGTTCATTTCCTTTCTGTGTGTAAAAGCGGAAGAAAAAGCCCCGCCGGGCGGCGGGGCAGTGGGTTCAGAGGCTTCCTCATCTCGCGTTTCCGCCGGAATTGGCACCTTGCGCAGCAGGTTGCCGTGGCGTCATTGGGCCGTTCCCTCAGCCACTCTGGATAAGGTGGTATGCACTTGTACGCAGATGATTATAGCCTGGGCGCAGGTGCCTGTCAAGGGCAGATCGAACAAATGAGGGAAAGGGGGCGGAAACCGGCAATCCCACCACAGGTTTGTTGCGGGAACGGAAAAGATTGGATAGAATGGAGGTGAGGTGCGGGGCATAGATGGAAACAAGACCGGGCAGTTCATTGTCCAGCGCCTCCGGGAGCTGGGGCTGACCCAGAAGGAGCTGGCGGAAAAACTGAATGCATCAGACCGGGCGGTATCCAAGTGGGAGCGGGGTGACCGTCAAGGCGGAGAGGAACGGGCCTGTGCCCGGCGTTGACCGCCGTCCCGCTGAATGGGTGGACAAGGAGGCCACTCCCTCAAAGTGCTTGGCCTCCCTCTTCCTAATTTTAGGGCGTTTCTTCTCTCAAAATTGAAATGGGCGGGAAGCCATTTTAGGGCTTTCCCGCCTTGATTGCCCATCAGCAAAGACAGGCGGGACTGTCAACGGCGGCGCTGTAAGCGCCGTTCATCTTGACCGTTGACTGGCTCGGCTGGCTTTGCTATCTACTTGATAAATGGGCATTTCCATGAACAATCATCAAATGGCATCCCCCGAATATCAACGATACTATAATCAAGGCGGGGTGACAAAGCAGAAGTCCATTCACAAGAAATAAAATGACTGGAACGGTAGCCAAGCCATAAAGAATACTTGTACTGCCATTACGTTTTTTCATCCAGAGAAGGATATAAACAGTCAAAAGCAGTACAGTTAGGCCAAGCCATATGAACATTTTATCCATTGAACCAAAGCTGAATTTCCAGTTTCGTGTAAAAGCCGGGAGGATCATAAAGAGCATACAACCATATCTGCCTATTTGTTCAAAGAGATTAACCAACAAATGTGTACTCCGCAAATCGCTACACAGTCCTTTTTTTCCAGCAATAATATTGATTAGGACTAAGATTATGACGGTCACCGTGTTAATTCCGTTAATCCATCCAAATTGCATAAGTGCTTCCTCCACAAAATTCTGAATTTATCCCTCTCTTACTTCCGCCCTCGCTGTGGGTTTGGATTTTTTAGCAAGTCCGATTTGTCACCTTGTTATTTCCATTTTACCACAATTCCGAAAGCGTGGGAATAACCTGTTTTTTAAGCTGATTTCCTACCTTTCGGATATACGGTATCGGGGGTTAAAAAAGTGTAGACTTAGGGTAGTTCATCGATGGACAGCACCTTGAAAACAAAACGACCGTCCGAAAAGGATCAGCGACGGGCGGATGTGGACGGCGTTCAGCCCACGGTTGCTCGATTCGGGGGGAAGCGCGCAAGAGGGGCGGGATGGTACTTCCATCCCGCCCCTGATCTTCACGATCCCTTCCGCTTGGCCCGAAACAGCATGGACACCAGGATGCCCAGAAAGATGGCCGCGGCGATGCCGCCGGCGGTGGAGGTGAGCCCCCCGGTGAGCGCCCCCAGCAGCCCCCGCTGCTCCACAGCCTCCCGCACCCCCTTGGCCAGGGTGTGGCCGAACCCGGTCAGCGGGACGCTGGCCCCCGACCCGGCCCAGTCCACCAGGGGCTGGTACAGCCCCAGTGCGCTGAGCAGGACGCCGGCCACCACATAGGTGGTGAGGATGCGTGCGGGTGTGAGGGCGGTCTTGTCGATGAGCAGCTGGCCGATGACGCACAACAGCCCGCCGCACAGGAATGCCTGGAGATATTCCATGTCAGCTTCCTCCTTCCAAAGCCACGGCGTGGCAGATGCCCGGGATGGACTCCCCCTGCATGGTGGAAGTGGGGGAGAGCAGGGCCCCGGTGGGGCAGAAGAGGATGCGCCTCCACAGGCCCTTTTCCATCCCGGGTAGCAGGTGGGCGGTCAGCACCGAGGCCGAGCAGCCGCAGCCCGAGGCCCCGCAGTGCACGTCCTGCCGCTCCCGGTCAAACAGGATCAGGCCGCAGTCGTCGTAGTGGTCCATCCGGACGCCATCCCGGGCGAAGAAGTCGGTGACGATCCGGTGACCCAGGTAACCCAGATCCCCGGTGACGATGAGGTCGTAGTAGTCCGGGCTGCGCCCGGTGTCCGCGAAGTGGGCCCGCAGGGTGTCGTAGGCGGCAGGGGCCATGGCCGCCCCCATGTTGTTGGCGTCCTGGATGCCCTTGTCCCGCACGATCCCGATGGTGACGCAGGTGACCCGGGGGCCATGCCCCTCCCGGCCCAGCACCACGGCCCCGGAGGCAGTGGCGGTCCACTGGGCAGTGGGGGTGCGCTGACAGCCGTACTCCAGCGGGGTGCGGTACTGCCGCTCTGCCGAGCAGAAGTGGGAGGAGGTGACCGCCGCGGCGTGCCGCCCATAGCCCGCGCCCAGCAACAGGGAGGCCAGCGCCAGGCTCTCCCCCATGGTGGAGCAGGCCCCATACAGGCCCAGATAGGGCACCGCGGCGGTGCGGGCGGCGAAGGAAGAGCCGATGCATTGGTTGAGCAGGTCCCCCGCCAGCAGCAGGTCCAGCCCGTCGCTTGCCAGCCCCGCCCGGCCCAGGGCCGCTTTCAGGGCTAGGTCCTGCATCCGGCTCTCCGCCTTCTCCCAGCTGGATTCCCCGAAGGTGTCGTCCTGGCTGATGTGGTCGAAGCGGGCGCCCAGAGGGCCTTCCGCCTCTTTGCCGCCTGCCGCGCAGCCGTAGCCGACGATGACCGGCGGGCTGTCCGGGCAAAAACTCTGGCTGCCCAGCTTTGTGTTTCCCATGGGATGGCCGCCTTTCCAAAGGATTTTCCTTAGCTTGTCCTCCCGGCAGCCATTTTATGAATGGCCAAGGCCGGGATCGGGAATTTGACCGTGGAAAAAGGGGTGGGCAGGTGGTATAA
>DVJZ01000018.1 GCA_018716385.1 Candidatus Enterenecus merdae | reverse complement strand
CATCCTGCTGGCCCGCCAGGTGGGCGTGCCCGCCATTGTGGTCTTCCTGAACAAGTGCGACCAGGTGGATGACGCCGAGCTGCTGGAGCTGGTGGAGATGGAGGTGCGCGAGACTCTGTCCAACTACGAGTTCCCCGGCGACGACATCCCCATCATCAAGGGTTCTGCCCTGAACGCTCTGACCTGCGAGTCTGGCAACCCCGACGATCCCGATTTTGCCTGCATCAAGGAGCTGATGGATGCGGTGGACAGCTACATTCCCACTCCTGACCGCAAGGCGGACTTGCCCTTCCTGATGCCTGTGGAGGACGTGTTCACCATCACCGGCCGCGGCACCGTGGCCACCGGCCGTGTGGAGCGTGGCCAGGTCAAGATGGGTGATAAGGTGGAGATCGTCGGCCTGGCCGAGGAGAAGAAGGACACCACCATCACCGGCATTGAGATGTTCCGCAAGCTGCTGGACTATGCTGAGGCCGGCGACAACATCGGCGCGCTGCTGCGCGGCATTGACAAGAAAGAGGTGGAGCGCGGCCAGGTGCTGTGCGCTCCCGGCTCCATCCACCCCCACACCAAGTTTGTGGGCCAGGTGTATGTGCTGAGCAAGGACGAGGGCGGCCGTCACACTCCGTTCTTCAACAACTACCGTCCCCAGTTCTATTTCCGCACCACCGATGTGACCGGTGTGATCACCCTGCCCGAGGGCACCGAGATGTGCATGCCCGGTGACAACGTGGACATGAGCGTGGAGCTGATCACCCCCATCGCCATCGAGAAGGGCCTGCGCTTCGCCATCCGTGAGGGTGGCCGTACGGTGGGTTCCGGCGTGGTCATCGACATCGTGGAGGACTAATCCATCAAGAGGCAGCAAGAGGGACCGGCGAAGGCCGGTCCCTCTTTTTCGTAGGCGACTTCTTGACTGCCCGACCCTGATCCGCAGCGCTCGATTCAGATGTGCTTTAAAATTTTTCCTGGATTGGGATTGACAGGCAGGGTGGAATGTGCTATTGTTAGCATACGCTAACCGAAAGGGTGTAGGGTTACCAAGCAGGCAGGCTTCGGCTGGGATGGGAAACGCGTGCCGTCATTGGTTGGGGCCGGGAGCTGGTGCCCAAGCAAGGATTCCTGCAGGCAAGGCAGGACCTTGACACCGTGTGAGCTTTTTCTTTTCCCACATGGTTAGCAATGACTAACTATGTGGGAAAAGGCAGAAGTGATGGAACCGGATGGGCATCGCGATACCTCATTCCGTTCCAGCCAGGCAACATTCCAACGGATAAGGAGAATCTGTATGTCGTGCAGCAGCAGATGGAAACAGCTTGTTCTGGGGGCCGTAGCCCTGACGATGGCCTGCCTGGGGCCGGCAGTGCCGGTTGCCCATGGTGCCAGCGAGCTGCCTGCGGGGATCTACTATGTGCAGGCGGAGCTCTCCTGCTATGTGAACGCCATGGGGGGTGTGGAGTTTGGCGCGCCCCTTTTGACGATGGCCCAGGTGGAGGTGGACGAAGCTGGGAGCCGCTCCCTCACCCTGCACTTCACCAAAAGCCAAGTCACCATTTACGGCATCACCTGTGACACCTTCCTGGATGCGTCGCCCAGCTATGTGACGGACACTGACGGGGTGACCAGCGGTACCATCGGCTATTACGAGACTGACGGTGCCTTGGTGACCGAGGGGGTGCGCTATACCCTGAGCGACGACACGGCCGAGAATGCCCGCCAGGAGCAAGTCCATTATGTGGACTCCGTCACCTTCCCTGTTGGGGAGGAGCGGGATACATACGGTCTGACCCTTTTCATTAACAGCAATGTCATGGGTACCCAGTTTACGGCGGACCGGTATCCGGCCAATTTGACGGTGGACTGGGCATCCCTCTCCGCCACCCCCATCGAGCAGGAGGCCGAGCCGTCGGAAGCGATCCAGACAGGCGGGGGGGACCTGGAGCGCCTGGACGGCCTGAATATCTACACCGCTGATGAGGGGGAAGGGGCGGGCGGCACGGCGAATCAGGGAACAGTCGGTACCTACCGCGCGTTTATCAGGGTGCCGGTGCTGTTAGCCGTGGGCGGGGCCGCGGGTGCGCTGGTGATCCTGGGGGTGATTCTTGTGATCTTGGGGAGACGGGAGAGAAAGGTATGAGCAGGTGGAGACGGAACAGGGTGGCGGCGCTGAGCGCCTGCCTAATTCTGCTGGGCGGCTGTGCCTCTGCCCAGCAGAACGCGCCGGAGGACGGAGCAGGCGCAGCGGGGGAGCGGACGGTGGTGTCCACCTCGGTGGCGATCTGCGAGATCCTGGATGAGCTGGGGTATGAACAGGTGATCGGTGTCCCCGAGACGGAAAACGCGCTCCCAGAGCGCTACCAAGGGGTGGAGACGGTGGGAGCGCCCATGAACCCGGACCTGGAGATCATCAAGGGCCTGGATCCGGATCTGGTGCTTTCTCCCCAGACCTTGGAGGCAAGCCTGGCAGAGGGGTACCAGGCGGCGGGCATCACCTCGGCGTTTTTGGACCTGAGCAGCGTGGAGGGGATGTACGCAGCCATCACCTCTCTGGGGGAGTATCTGGGCTGCCAGGACGAGGCGGCCCGGCTGAACTGGGAATATGAGAGCAGCCTGCAGCGCTATCAGAGCCAGGGGTCGGAAAGGGTGGACGTGCTGCTGCTGATGGCCTTCCCGGACGGCTTTTACCTGGTGGCCACGGAAAACTCCTATGTGGGAAATCTGGTCAAGCTGGCAGGGGGGGAGAATGTCTACGGCTCGCAGTACCGGGGGGATGAGAACGGATTTGCCAACATCAACCCTGAAGATATGATCCAGAGGGACCCGGACCATATCCTGGTGTTTGCCCACTATGCCCAGGAGGATGCGTTCCAGTACATGCAAAGCGAGTTTGCCCAGAACGGGACCTGGCAGCATTTTGCCGCCGTGCGGGAGGGGAACGTGGCCTACCTTCCCTCCGAGTACTTTGGGATGAGCGCCAGCTTAGACTGGACCCAGGCCCTGGAGTACCTTGCTCCCATTCTGGGGGAGGGGCAGGGATGAGGGGAAGGGGGGGCCGGACCGCGCTGGCCTTCACGCTCACGGCGGCGGCACTGCTGGCAGTCTTCTTTGCCGCAGTCAACACCGGGGGGCTTTCCACGACGGTGCCGCAGCTGCTGCGGGGACTGTTCGTGGCATATGACGAAACGGTGGCCATCATCCTCCAACTGCGCTTTCCCCGCATCCTGGTGGCGATGCTGGGCGGTGGGATCATGGCTCTATCAGGGGTGTGTATGCAGGGGGTGATGCGAAACCCGCTGGCCGATCCCGGCCTCATCGGCGTCACCTCGGGGGCGGCCTTTGCCGCGGCGATGGTGGCCGCCCTGCTCCCCGCCCTGGCGCGATTCACCCCGCTGTTCTCCTTTGCGGGTGGGCTGGTGGGCTTCGCTCTGGTGTATCTGCTGGCCTGGAACAAGCAGCTCAGCCCCGTCCGATTGATCCTGACCGGCATCGCGGTGGACGCTTTCTTCACCGGGCTATACCAGGCGTTTGACGCCTTCACCGGTTCCACCTACACGGGGGCGGCCAGTGTGATCAACGCCAACATCTCCTTGAAAACGTGGGACGACGTGACTGTCTTACTGGTCTATGCTGTGGCCTCTCTGGCCCTGTGCTGCCTTGCGGCGCAGCGGTGCAACCTCCTTGCCTTTTCCGACAAGACCATCCTGGGCCTGGGCGTCAACCTGCACCGGACCAGGCTTTTGATCTCCCTGCTCTCCGTGCTTATGGCCTCTGGCTTTGCCGCCGTCATTGGCTCGGTCAGCTTCCTGGGGCTGATCGTACCCCACATGGCCAGGCTGCTGGTGGGCAGCGACCATCGGAAGCTGCTCCCCTATGCCGCCTTGCTGGGGGCGCTGGTGCTCCTGCTGGCCGACACCCTGGGCAGAGCCATCGCCTACCCCTATGAGATCAGCGCGGCGATCATCATGGCGATCCTGGGCGGGCCCATGCTGGTGATCCTGCTGAAAAGGAGTGGCGCGGTCTATGGAAGATAGAAGCGGCTTGGCGGTCACAGACCTGTGCTACGCCTACGAGCGGGGCAGGCCGGTGCTGCGCGGGGTGTCCGCCCGGTTTGCCCCGGGGAAGATCACGGCGCTGATTGGGGCCAACGGATGCGGCAAGTCCACCCTGCTCAACCTGTTGGCGGGCATTTTCAAGCCAGACAGCGGACAGGTGTTGCTGGATGGGCGGGAGCTTGGGACGATGAAGCGGCCGGCCATTGCCCGGCGGATCGCCGTGGTCCACCAGAGCAACGCGGCGCCTGGCGACCTGACGGTGGAAAAGCTGGTCTACGCCGGCAGGACCCCCTATCGGGGGCTGCTCAAGCCCCTGGATCAGGCGGACGAAGCGGCTGTGCGGCAGGCCATGGCCGACACCGACACGGGCCAGTTTGCCCATCGGCCCATCTCCGCGCTCTCCGGAGGCCAGCTCCAGCGGGTCTGGCTGGCCATGGCGCTGGCCCAGCAGGCGGACATCCTGCTCTTGGACGAGGTCACCACCTATTTGGACATTCACTATCAGCTTGAGATGCTGCATCTCATCGCCGAGCTGAACCGGAAGAAGCGGATGACCATCCTGATGGTCCTGCACGACATCAACCAGGCCTTCGCTTTCTGCGACGAGGTGGTCATTCTGAAGGGCGGGGAGGTCATGGCCCAGGGGGAAATCGACCAGGTGGTCCAGGAGCCGGTGCTCAGCCGGGCTTTTGAGGTGGCGTCTGAAATCATCACGGTGGCAGGGCGCAAGCACTGCCTGTTTCACCGACAAGGGGGAGACTATGGGTAAGAAGATGATGGTAGGGTATGGATTGATTGTGGCCGGGGGCACGGCGCTGCTGTGCCTGCTGCTCTTCGTGGGCTTTGGGTATCGGGTGTTCCTGGCGCCGGAGGTCCAGCTGGAACCAGGCCAGAGCCAGGTACCGGCAGCCAGCCTGGATGGCGAGGGGATCGCGATCCCCAGCTTTGACACCTGGACCATCCCCGCCGGGGAGACGACGGTGCCCACCCATTTCTACAATCCGGAGGGAAATGAGTGCTACTTCGTCATCCGCGTCACGCTGGAAGAGAGCGGGGAGACGATCTATGAGTCAGGCTACCTGGAACCGGGGCAGAGCCTGTATGAAGTGGAACTGTCCGCCCCTCTTGCGCAGGGCAGCTACGACGCAACGATCCATTACAGTGCCTTTTCCATAGCCGATCTCACTGCGCTCAACGGCGCGCAGGTCCAATTTGAACTGGTGGTGCAGCCATGAGCCATGCCTCTGGGCCGTAGTCCGCTGTGGGTCAGGGCAAAAGGGATGGAAGCGGCGGAAAGGGGGAGTGATCCATGGGAAACATGAGAAGATACCGGTGCACGAGGTTTGCGGGTTGGCTACTGGCCGCAGCGGTACTGCTGGCCGCCTGCCTGCCTTCGGCGCGCGCCTCTGGGGGGACTGCGCTGGGGGCGGGCAGCTATGAGATCGGCAGCTCCAGCCTCTCGCTCTACGTCAACGCCATGGGCGGCATTCAGTTTGCCAACGGCATCTACCGGGGGGCGAGCGTCACGGTGGACGGGGCTGGCAACGCACAGCTGACCCTGCGCTTTGGAGCGGGGCAGGTGACCATTTACAGCATTACGGTGGACACCTTCATCCACGCCACCCCAACTGTTGACGGCACGCAGTATACCGTCCCGCCCGGGTACTATGACCCGCAGGGGGTGGTCCGGACTGCGGCCTATACCCTCAGCGGGAATACCGCGCTGGACAACAACGGGGAGTCGGTGCGCTATGTGGACTCCATGACTTTCCCGGTGAGCGTGGGCACGGGGACGGCCACCTATCACCTTTGGCTGTATGTCAACAGCAATGTCATGGGCTGCCAGTTCGGGAGCGGGAGCGGCTCCGCCGGGTCCAACAGCCCTGGGCAGCTCACCTCCTATGCAGCTACCCTGAGCATTGACTGGGATTCGGTACAGGGAGGCTCTGTCGCCACCTCCAGTCCATCAGAGCCCGGCGCCCAGCAGACGCCTGACGCCCAGTCCAGCGGCAGCCCCATCCAGGAGCCAAGTCCGGCGCCCGGCGATGGGGGAGAGGACGGGCCCATTGGGGGCTCCGGCCTTGTGGAGATCCCTGCTGTGGTCCGGCTGGCATCTACGGTGGAGACGGCCTCCTATACCGTGTCTGCCCGGGACCTTGATCTTCCGCCAGGGGCACACGTGGCCGTGTCGGCCAGCCCAGAGGGGACGCTGCAAAACGGTGCGGACAAGATCGTCTTTGCAAACGTCCTGGCCGGGGAGACCCTTCAGGCCACTGGAGACACGCTGACCGGCGTGATCCAGGTGGATGGCAGCCCGTCGAACGTGGGCAGCTATACCGGAACGGTCCAGTTTGCCATCCGCATTGTCCGGGGGGATGGCTGATCCGGGCCCGGCGGCAGGGCCGGGCGCAAACGAGTCTCAAGAGCAGATCTTGCTTTGAGAAATATTCTGTCACCTTGTAAGGGTAGGAAAGGAGTCGTATATCATCCATGCAGACCATGAAACAGCACCTCTTCCGGGGCATCATGAGCCTGGCCCTCGCGGCTGTGATGTTGCTGTCCCTCCCTGTGGCGTCCGCCGCGGCCGGGAGCGGGCCAAACCTGGGGGCGGGAACCTATGAGATTGAAAGCTCCAGCCTCTCGCTGTACATCAGCGCCATGGGGGGGATCGAGTTCGCGGAGGGCATCTACCAGGGGGCGAGCGTCACGGTGGATGCGTCCGGGAACGCGCAGCTGACCCTGCGCTTCGGGGCGGGGCAAGTGACCATTTACAGCATCACGGTGGACACCTTTGTGGATCCCACGGACTCCGCGCCCGGGTACTATGATGGGAGCGGGAGCGTCCAGGAGGCGGCGTATACCGTCAGCGAGGATACCGCGCTGAATCCGGCCAATGAATCGGTGGGCTATGTGGACAGCATGACCTTCCCGGTG